>JBOEFW010000030.1:0-19197 GCA_050633105.1 Aureispira sp.
AAGCAGTACCATTGTCTACAATTGTTACCACATAAAATCCACCAGCTAACCCTGTAATGTCTGCTGTGGTTGCACTATTGCTCCAAGCATAAGAGAATGGACCAGTCCCACCTGTTACCGTCAAGTCAATTGCTCCATCACTAGCACTACCACAAGATACATTGTTTGTTACATCTGCTATCCCAGGCATTGGAGATACGGCTACATTCACGGTATCTGTATCCGTACAGCCGTTTGCATTCGTTACTGTTGCATAGTAATCTCCTGTTGTACCAGCATCATAAGTAGCTGTTAAAGCACCATCTTGCCACTGAATACGTGTTGCCGTAGAATTAGTAATGGTTGGTGTAATTGTAGCAACAGAACCACCACAAGCAGTAAGGTCAGCTCCTAAGTCTACATCAATACCAATATTGTCCACTGTAATTGTTCTAGCTGCTCTTGGAGAATTACATCCCTGAACAACAGCATAGTAAGTTACATCCGCCATCAAAGGCATTGTTGTAAAGCGATTACCAATGTTGATAATATTTCCTCCAGTAGGAGCATCATACCAAACAATAGTAGCTGGGCTATAACTAGCCGTTGCATCTACAAGCGCTGTGTTTCCTGCACAAACAACATTATTCCCTGCAAAAGTCAAAGCATTTTGATTATCAGGATTGATAACAACACTTGTTCTTAAGGTATCATTGCTGCGATTTCCATCAACAGCAGAAGAGATAATAATTTCAAAGTTATAAGTACCACCAGCTGTAGTATTTAAAGTTCCTACATTAAGTTGGGTAGTTGTACCTGGTGCAGCAGTAGGAAGAGTAGCCGTAAAAGTACTGCTAGCATTCCCTGAAACGTTTACTGTTACAGGAGCATTGACTAAGGTGTTAGAACCTAAGTTCGCAATGTCTACAATAACATCTGCACTCGCATTCCCACAACCTTCAGGAGAAACTAAGCTCACAACCATTGCATCATCTGCAATAACCATGTACTCATCGGCTCCAATATCAGGTCCTGCTCCCATAGGGCGTACATCTCCGTCAGCATCTTCCATCAACATGATTGTTGGATCTCCAGCATCTACAGGTAAAGCACTGCTACTACGAACACCATTCACAAAGTTAGGATTACCTGATACAGAATTCGCATCATAACTAGCAACACCTGTCGCTTGCCAGTTGGCTAAAGTAGCATAGGTTGTTGTTCCAAAACGAACCGCATCTCCTGAACCAGCAACGTAATACAAGTTGTAATCCATACCTGACATAGAAACACTACTAGTCGTAAAGAAACAAGTTCCTGACACAGTTGCTAAGATGTTATTTCTGAAGTTAATGTTCTGTTGACCTGTCAAGAAACAAGTACGGCTACCACCAGAGAAAGTATTGTGATATACCTGAGAAGAAGCCACTTGGCTTAAATATAAAGCCTCATCCCCTGCTTCTACTAAATTGTTAGCAATGAAAACGCCTGTTGTAGGATCGTTGAACGAACCAAAAATAGCAATTCCGAAATCTCCAGAAGCGCGAATTTCATTTTTAGTAATGCGAGCATTAGGCGCATCAAATAGATTGATGGCATCGCTCCCAAAAGCATTCAAATCATAAATTAAGTTCCCTTCAATAACCAAGCTATCTTGCTCATCTACATAGATACCATAGTCATCTGCATCGTGCAATTCATTCTTAAGGAATTTATTTCCCATATTTAGAGAGTCTCTTTCTCCTCCTTCAAAAAGGATACTTGTACGCCCTCCAGTAATATCATTATTACTAACTGTTGTCCAGTTAGCATTATTACCTTCTGTTTGGAAACCTGTACTCTGCGTTAGACTAGCTGAAGACAAAACACCTACTACATTATTAGCAGTACCTACTACCATTCTGATAGCATTGTTATCAATAGTATTGTAGTTCGCTTCATTCGTTAAGAGTACCCCATAAGCGGTAGTAGTTCCTGTATTCTCAATAGTAAAGTTACGCATAGTAATATAGCGTGCTCCGTCTAAAACAACGGTTGCAGCACCTTCTGCCAAACTATTGTGTGTTAAAGTAGTCATTGTGCGATCTAACCCATCAAAGGTTACTGTGTTCACAGCAGTAGCACCAGGAATACGACCTATTTTCCAAGGACCAGTATAAGTATTAGGCTGAAACTCTAGGGTAACGGCTCCTGCTACTCCACAGTTTTCTAACGCATCAAATGCTTCTGCTACTGTTGGAAAATCAGCTGTTGGATGGCCTACTGTATAAATACCAGCTAAGCCAGAACAAAGCGTTACGTTTAAAGTATCGTTATTTGTTTCTTCATCCATTACTCCATTGGGCATTGATGTCCAGAAAGACATGCTCAAGCTAGAAGCAGGAATATTAAGGTTACCTAAGTTAACAACAACTGTTTCGCCATTTGCCAATGGGTTACCACTATAAGGAACCGTTGTTTGAGCCATACCATCAATTTCCCATTCTATCATGAAGGAGTTTAATGGTTGCAATCCATAGTTGGTTACTTCTACTTCTACAGGTGTAAACCCTGTTCCGGTAGGAGGTGTTGGGCTAATTAAAGCAGAAACACCTGCATCATTTTGTGTTGGACGCTCAAAGATGACATCATCAATGTAAAGAATCCATCCATCTAAACCACCAGCAGGGATTTCAAAAGCAACATAAGCTGGTCCTGTAATACCTGTTAGGTTAACCAAAACTTCTTCATAAACAGTTGCATCAGAAGTATCGCTTAATAAAACAGTCGTAAAATCAACGGCATCACGTCCTGTAGTAGATAACACTACTCGATAATCATTGGGCTCAAAAGTAGAGTTACAACGATGCTTAAAACGCAAGCGTTCTCCCCCTGTTAACATCAACTGAGGAGAAATTAAAAAGTCACTGTTGTTACCATTGTTGAAATCTGTATTGATAACTGCAACTTCGTCTCCTTCAAAAGGATTGAATGCGTAATCCATATTCCAAGTATCTCCATCTCCATTTTGATCCAATACTGTCCAACAATTTTGAGTAGGAGAAGTAGAGTTAAAACCTTCTGCATAAGGAAAAACAGACACTGCATTACAAGCAGTAGAGAAGCTTATTGGACCACCAGCTAAACTGGTATCACCAGAAGCACAGATATTATACACGTAGACATCATAAGTCATGCCTGCCGTCAAACCTGTAAGCGAGAATGGGTTTGTTCCCGCAGCAACAACGGTCCCTGTACCAACAGGAAAAGTAGTTAAACCATATTCAATTATCCAAGAAACACCACCACTGGCACTAGCTGTCCAGCCAATATCAGCACCAGTAGAAGTTACATTAGTAGCTGTAAGCGCTCCTACAGGGTCACAACCACCACAAGTATGAGTATATGCTAAACCAATTAAAGGACTAGGGCCATCAGCAAATAATATACTTCCTCCTCTACGAACAGTGTAGGTTACTTCATTGTCAAAGATTCCTGAATTGTACGTAAAAGTAACGACATCACCATTATTGGCGGGAAAATTGACCGTAGTAGTAGATCCTGTCGCTAGAGTATAATTATTCGTAATGGTACCATTAATCGCAACGTCTAAGCTTGCACCATTCCAACCATCACCAAAAGAGTCATTCAGGTCAATAAAATAGGTACACTGACCTACACTTGACCACACATAACCCACCACTAATAAAAGGGTAAATAAATGCTTCATAATGTTTTTTTGTTTGTTTGAACTCTAATCTTTAGAGTTCAAAAAGGAGTTTTGAATAAAAATTAAAGGGAGTCTTGAATATTAGTCTAGTTAATATATAACTGTAATGCGTTATCTGGACTTCTTTGTAAAAGTACCCGTTTTTTAATCGTTGACCAAATTTAAACCCACTTTACAAAGAAGTAATATACTGTAGTAGAGTAAAAAAGAGAATTATTTAAGAAGAGATTTTCTCCATACAATTATTGGAATCAAGAAGGGTTTATAAAATTTTTCATTGCCCATTTGACTACAGTCGGTTCTTTTCTCTTAATAGTTTATTAACAACTGCTAACTATCCAAACGACAATAGCCCTTTACAAGAAGTTGTAAAGGGCTACAAATATTTTAATTCTTAATGACTAAGAAAGGCTACTGTTCGACGATAACAGAGATCTCCGCCTTCCGCTCTCTGGAGGCTGCTGTCCCATAAATAGAGTTGGCAGGATCATTAATATCATCGCTAATGCCAGTTGGTGCGACCGATTCTCCTAACATCGCTTCTTTAAGAACCAATTGTCCGCTATCTAAATAAGTTTTAAGCATCCCTCTTTTATAGCGCAAAATATAACTGCGCAAACTAGCAACACGACGATGCGCCAAAGCAATATTATAATTCTCATCTGCTCTTGGACTAGTATACCCTCTGATGTATAATTTCAATTTCACTCCTTGCTCTAAAGCTTTTGAAAGTTTATCCAAGAAAATAGGGGCACGGTTATACTCTCCTCTAACATCATTATCAAAAAATTGCTGCACCATCGTTTGTTCTACCGCAGCGCGTTCAGGGGAGTACTGTTGTGTATGTTTTTCTCTATATTCTGGTAACAAGCCAATATAGTAAGCATAACTTTCTTCATAAGGTGTTTTAGTTGTTTGTACACGAACATTAGAATCAGGCTCATCATTGTGGAAATACAAACTCAATGGTAATAGTTCTTCTAATTCTTCAATGATAATACTACTTGTTGTTACTGGTGGATTTTGTGTATCAACAGGTGGTGGTACAACAGCAATCGAAGGCGTATCAACAGATGGTGGTGGCGGTACAATGGCTATGGAAGGCGTATCAACGGGTACGTCAATCACCACAATAGGAGTATCTACAAAAGTATCAGGTGTTAGATAAGCATATCGATAGATATCATTACAACAAGCTTCTTTTGTCAATGTACGAGAGCCATCTCTATTACTTGCTAAGTAACCTGTTGTATCATCTTCATTCACCACAAAATACAAATCATTCGCTGCTGAGTTGAAAGGCAAGCCCATATTAACAGGCGCTTCCCAAGCATTATTTCCTTGTTGTTTGCTATAAAAGATATCATAGCCTCCTAAACCAAGGTGCCAACGAGAGGCAAAATAAAGGCGTTTGGTACGAGCATCATAAAAAGGCGTTACTTCCGCATCTTTACTATTAATGGTAGTTCCTAGATTCTCTGGCTGCACAGCACTTAAATCATCTCCCAATGCTACTCGCCAAATATCTAAATCGCCTTGACCACCAGCACGATTAGAAACAAAATACAACCACTCTTGTTCGGTCGTAGCATCCCACGCTAAATTAGGATGTGTTGTCGTAGACACATTAGAGTTAATAGGGTTAGGCAGGCGTTCTGGTGCGGCCCATTTGCCATTCTCTAAACGCTCTGAACGAAAAATCTCACAGCGCAAGCTGTCTGTTTTTTTCCCTGAACAACGCGTGAAGTATAGATATTTTTGGTCATGACTCAAAGCAGAATTTCCAGCGTTCGAATAGGGCAAATTAATGGTCTTCACCTTTTTTCCTGCTTCTTTTTCATAATCAGGCGTTGATAAAATCTTGGCCACTAGAGGTTCCTCTGCCTCTTTGTCAAACTTTTCCCCTTTTTGCTCTTTGCGCTCAAAGCGCAAGGAAGAATAATACAAAACACCTTCTATTTCATGCGCTGCAAAATCAGAATACTGTGTATTCACTTGCTCTCCTAAATGTAGAAAATCCAGTTCAGAAGCTGGCTTGGGTTGTTTGACAAGTTGTCGCGCAAAATCACACGACTTCATTTCTTGAACGGCCTTTTCTTTATAAAAATTATCTTTTCGATAATTGGCTAAGAAGTATTTGAAAGCGCTCTTTGCTTCTTTGTATTTTGCGTTGTGTTTGAGCGTCACCCCATAGTAATATTCCACCATAGGGAAACGGCTTTTTTCTCGACTCTCAATTACTTTTTTATACGCCTCCTCTGCCTCTAAATACGCATACGACAAGCGACAAGCTTGCGCGTAGTTATAATGTAACTGAGGCGTTTTTTTTGATTTTAATACAATGTCATAATAGTACATCGCATTGTAATACGATTCTTTTTCAAAGGCTTCATCAGCAGCACGTTCGTACGCTTTTAAATTCTGAGCAATCGCTTGTTGGTTGACTAGACCTATTAATAAAATGGTCAACAAGACAATAAATCGGGAAGCTTCTTTCATAGAAAACTAGGCGTTTATAATGATGTGTTTATAGGTAGACCCTACGAAAAAATACCAGAAAAGTTATTAGAAGATCGGACAGGTTTTGACCGTTTCTAGTGGAGGAACAGGACTCCAAATATGGATAACAGACAATTCATATCCTCCATTACCTCTAGTTGCTGCTGTAAATCCAGATACATTAATATCGTAGCTTAGACCAATGTGCCAATTTTGATAAGCAAATCCTAAGCGAGCGACAACAGCATCATCCCAACGGTGCATGATTCCAATTTCTCCTGAAGTTTGGCGACCAGGGTTGGTATTAAAATGATAACGCAAACTAGCTCCATAAATAATCTCTTGATAAGTCAATTGGCGTTGGAATAAAGCACTTGGCATAATATCTACCCGCTCTCCTACTTTTATAGAGCCATTTAGAGCAATGTTCCAACGAATAGGCAAGCGCACGCCGTCATCTCCCATAAAAGAAACAGGCGCTTGATTGAGGTGAAAAATTCCTCCACCCAAATTCATCCAAGTGCGTTGATCTCTTTGATATCTAAAATTAAGCCCTGTATTGATGTCCATGTAATTCAAGTTGGTTTTTCCTGCGAACTTAATATGATCAAAGGAAGTCAAGTTAGGATCATAGACATCTCCATTAAACTGATCGTTAAAGGTCAATTTTTGGAGATTAAATCGTCGATTTTTAAATCCAACTTGTACTCCTGCACCAATAAAAAAGTGCTTGGTAATGCGTTTGGTATAAGCGGTAGACGCCATAATACTCAATGTACTCAACTGCCCATCTCCTGCTTGGTCATGATAAAAGCTCAAGCCAGCGCCCCAAACATCGTTTTCTAAACGATAAGGGAGTAAGTGGGCATCAAAACTCAAAGCAGCCGTGCGATAAGCAACAGGCACATCAAACCATTGGCTTCTATAATTCCCCCCTACTCTATAATGTCCATTGAATAATCCTGTATGAGCGGCATTAAGCTGCAAAGGCGCATATTCAAATTGCGACCAGTGTACATCTTGAGCTTGAGAAACGCTGTAACACAGCATTGCAAAACCGAGTAAAAATAATTGCTTCATCGTGCGGTGATTTATCAACAAATTAACCTATTCGCAAGTGGGGAAATAGCGCTAAGGTACCAGCTGATTAGTTAAAATAATAGTGCCGCTCTTTCGAACGGTGCTGCGGTCGGCACATTGCGCTTCCAACATATACACATATAAACCCTCTGACAGACGTTTTCCTTCTAAAGTACCATCCCAACCAGTATCAAAAGCTTTGAAGGCATCAGCACTAGCACTAATAATAGAAGAACTGGACTCAAATATTTTTTTTCCCATTCTGCTATACACCAACAGTTTTACTTCCTTGATGTTCTTAGCCTGAACGTGAAAGGCGGGTGTATTTTCAATAGGATCGACCAAGATCAAAGTATCTTTGACTTCTATATCATCTATCGTGCATTGCGCATTCGTCAATTGACTCCCGCCTAAAAGCAAGGTAGTAAGTAGTAAAATTAAACTAAATTTCATTGTTATATAAGAAGTTATATTTTATCGCAATAGCGTAATGTTTCCTTTTTTGCTCAGTTCTGTTCCATCTAAGCACTGACAAGTCATATAATAACCATAAACATCGGGTGGACAAGCACGCCCTTTATGGGTTCCATCCCAGCCTTTTTGCTGGTTATTAGCACTAAATACTTGTGTTCCCCACCGATCGTAAATTACAAAATTTATACGGGTAATGTTATTTCCCTCTACATAAATTGCGTCGTTGTGTCCATCCCCATCAGGAGAAAAAGCAGAAGGAACAAAAATAAATGGATCATCACAAATATTACTATGAACATAAACAGTAATAGAATCTACTCGACTACAACCAGCCGCATCAGTCACTGTTATATAAAAAGTACTGGTCTGTGTTGGATTAGTAGTTGGGTTGTAATCAATCGTACTACTCAAATTGGTCGCACTCTGCCAAAGGTACTGATAATCGGCTCGTTGTGTTGCCAATAACTGCACCAAGTCCCCTGCTTCAATCGTATCCTTATCAGCCGTTACAAACAAGGACAAACTATCTGATCGCCCTGCCACCCAAAATATGGCACTATCCACACAACCATATTGATTTTCGACCTGCAAACCATACCTAGTACTGTCATTAGGCCATACCAATAGTTGAGCACTATCTCTCCCCACCAAATTCACACCATTTGCACTCCATTGATACGTCAAATTGTCATTAATACTTAAATTTATACTTCTAAGTAGTGTATTCGTATCAATACAAGGACTATTAGACGCCTCTAAAAGAATAGAAGCAGGTTGATGGGTAATAATCATCGAGTCGATTGCTTGACAACCAAAGGCATCTTCCACTTGTATATAGTAAACGCTTCGACCAAGCACAACGTTGGCTGTAAATTGAGCATTCTGACTAATTATGGTAGAAAAGTTAGGAGTCGTAGACCAATTATACTGTTGAGCAGTGCTAGAAGTGCTGCTTAACACAACAGGCACACTATCACAATACAAACTATCAGCTGCTACTGCTAAATTTAGTGGAGGAGCAATTTGAGTGAGAGCAATCGCCGTATCCAAGCAACCAAAAGGACTTTCAGCAATTACTTGAATAACCGTATCTACCGCCATTGACAAAACAACACTATCAGTTCCTTGCCCTGAAGCAATCAGCCCTGCAGGTGACCAGATATACGTTAGCCCTAGTAGATTAGGGTTGGTTTGTACTCCCAATCTTGGAGGCTGCCCTCCACATAAAATAGCAGGGTTACTCAATTGTACCTCAAAATTTTGATTTTGTATTTGTATAGAATCTCTAGCGGTACATCCAATGCTATTGCCTACTCGGGCATAAATCCATCTTGGCGTGGAATTAGCCATTGCCGTCAATGTAGAGTCCGTGGATAAGATTGTCTGGAAATTGCGATTCAAGGACCAAGCTGTTTGTAATGTATTGGCACTCGTATTGGCCTGTAAAGCCAACAAAATAGTACTGTCACAAGTGGCTGTATCTCCAGCTATACTCAAACTAGGCGCAGGTTCTACAATCACCTGCAATGTATCTTCAACCCAACAAGTATCTGCAACTCCATTGACCGCCAACAAACCATAACTACGCACACGATAGGTTGTAGTAACAGGAGGCAAAGCCATTGGATTTGGGCTATTGGGATCACTTAATCCCAAACTAGGTGACCAAAAGTACTGTCGATCAGGCAGGGCATTAATAAGCAATTGTATAGAATCATTACCACAAGTACTTACCGTCGCTGTTGGGATATCTAAAACAGGCAACAAAATCCTTAATTGACGACTTTCTCCCCCTGTACAAGTACCTACACCCTGCACTTGTAAAGTGATGGTATAGGTACTGTCTTGCGTATAACCACCAATCGGATTCTGGATACTATCCAATTGTCCATTCCCCAAATCCCATTGCCACTGGTAAACACTATCTAAACTTGTCCCCAACCATTGAATTTGTGCAGAATCTCCACAAACAAGCGGAAGCCGATCTATTGTAACAGGAATACCATCTCGCCTGTAATCGACCAATACCGAATCCAGCACGGTGCATCCAAAAATACTATTGGCGCGCAAATAAAACCAACGTGGATCATTGACATAAGTTACTAAAGGATTTCCAATACCTAAAACAGTAGCAAAGCTAGGCTCTAAAGACCATTCTATTGGTGTCCCCAAAGGAGCATGTGCCTGTAGGCTAATTCGATTCGCACAAACAACCGTATCGTTCATCGCTGCTATTGTAATGTCATCTACATTCACAAAGACCTGATACACCCCTTGACATGTATCCCCATTATTGGGAGCGGTAATCGTTACGGTATAAATAGTATTGTTAGTAGGGCTTGCCATTGGGCTTGCACTAGTGGGATCATTTAAACCCGTGCTAGGTGCCCATTGGTATAATAAACTTTGACTGCCTCCTACATTGAGTTGCACAGAATCTGCCCCACACAACCCTACACTGTCACTGCCGTGCAAAACAGGTAAGGTATAATTTAGAGTATCAATAAACGTTCCTGTACAACCATTCGTTGCGGTTACTGTCAATTGTACAATAGGATTAGATTGGGTATAACTAGCAGAAGCATGCTGACTAGTCGCCGTTTGTCCATTGCCTAAATCCCAAGCATAACTCTGCAACTGAAACCCAGTAGGCAAACTAGACGTATTGGTAAATACAGCATCTAGTGTATCCACACAATTATTGATTTGGGTTGTAAAAGAAGTAGGAATATTCACTGCTTGGCGGAATACTCGAACGGTATCCGTTGCTATACAACCATATTGATCGGTTGCCCGCACATACATCAACAACGAAGAAGGGGGGGCACCAATTCCTACAAAAAAGCTAGTCACATTAGAAATAGCAATTGGAAAAAAGGTAGGACTAAATGACCAATCTACCTGCACTGCATTTGTAATCGTGCCTTGCACATTAAAAACAGCAGCACAAGTGATCGTATCTTTAGGGACTTGTATGGTAATAGGTGGTGCGGTAACCAAAGTCACCTCGTGTATTGCAATACACGTATCCAAACTATTAAATGCTGTTACCGTAACGGTATAAGTAAAAGGCAAAGTAGGCGGTGTCGCAAAGGGCGAAACAGCCGTTGTCGAAGACAAACTACCAGCAGGAGACCATTGATAAGTCAAATTATTATTGCCGCCCACATTGAGTTGAGTAGAAGTACTGCCTCCACAAAGTGCTACGGTTGTATCTTGATCATAAGTTGCCAAATTAAAGCTAATAGGCTCGTCCTTAAAGGCAGTACAGCCATTCGCAAAGGTAAGCGTCAAAGTCACAAAAACAGTTTGACTCTGAGAAAAACTAAAAATCGGATTCTGTAGATTAGAAAACTGCCCATCGGATGTTGACCACCCCCAGCCCACAATAGGGCTTCCTGTAGGAGTTGTTAAGTCGGTAAATTGCAAATGAATACTATCAGAACAAGCCAAGGATTGATAACTAAAATTCACATTCGCGGTACCTGCTTCTTGTACCAAGACAAATGCAGTAGCGGTACAACCATACGCATTCGTAGCCCGCACATAATACCCCGCCGTAGGTCGCGTCAGTGGACGCACTCGAATCGGATTGCCTGTTGCAATAATCGTAGAAAAACTAGGATCACCTGACCATTCAAAGAAAACGGCTGTTGGGCTTGTTGCCAATAAGGTCGCAGTATCTCCACAATATTCGGTCACAGGAGGAACCGTAACCGTGATTGGAGGCGATTGAATAACTTGCACTTGTTCTATCGCGGCACAGGTATCGCTGCCATTCACCGCAGTAATGGTCACCGTATAAACAAAAGGTAAACTAGGCGGTGTTGCTATTGGACTAGCAATTGTCGCATTATTTAAACTTGCACTAGGTGCCCATTGGTATTGCAAAAGAGAAGCCCCCCCTGCATTTAAAACCAAGCTATTATTACCAGGACAAACCCCTAAGGTATCCCTTGCCAACAAACGCGGCACCTCCCAAGTAATACTATCTTTAAATTCGCCCTCACAGCCTGCAGAAGTGCGTAAAAACAAGCTCACTTGGTAGCTTCCTGTTTGCACATACGCGTGTATCGGGTTTTGTTGGCTACTACTGTCCCCATCCCCAAACGTCCACAACCAAGTCACAACTGAATCACTAGTAGTGATAGAATTGTCCAAAAATTGCACCCCAAAGTTAGGCGCACAACCTGCTCCTTGATAGGTAAAATTGGGAGAGACAGGCAGGGTTTGTTTAACCACATCAACCGTATCCATCAAGACACAACCATAAGGATCGGTCACCCGTACAAAAAAGCGGGTAATCCCCGTGACAGGTACATAAATACGATCTCCTGTAAATTGGATAATGCTAAAAGTAGGATCTGTACTCCATTCAATCGTTTGTGCCAAGGGGCTGTACGCTCTCAAAACAATAGAATCTACACAAGTAATAGTGTCTCCTGAAGTGTTTAATGTATTTAGAGGATTAGGTAAGACTGTAATACTACGCTCCAAACGACAAGTATCAATTCCATTAGGTGCCACCACCGTAACCATATAGGTTTGTGGGGCATTGCCTGTCCTAAAAGCAATAGGACTTGGACTATTGGGGTTACTCAATCCAATCGCAGGCGACCAGTGATAACTATGATTTGGATTCCCACCAGGATTTAATAACACGGCCGTATCTCCAGGACAAATGCCTACCGAATCTGCACTAAAGATAACAGGCAAATCTAAAATCAAAGTATCTTGATAAGTAGCGGTACAACCATTCGCGGCTAGTACGTCAAGTTGAATAATATAAGTACCTGAGGTATCATAAACCGTGCTTGAAAAAGGCACCGTATCCCTTAGACCATTTCCAAAATCCCAATTCCATTGAACAATTGAACTGATGCTATCAATCGTTAAATCGGTGATGTCTAAGAAGAAAGAATCGGTACAATTAGCCGTTTGCACGTCAAAATCAATATCAATAGACTGGTATTGCAAATTAATAAGCTGTTGAGAAGTATCCGCACACAAGGTTCCTGGATCGGCAATTAAAGTAACCACATACAGCCCTGTATCTGGATAAATATAAGAGGGGTTAGGAAAATTAGACGTTGTATTGTTGAGGCTGTCGCCAAAGAACCAACTAAATCCTGTTCCCAAACTAGCACTGTTGTTTTGAAAACTAACGGCCAAGGAATTATCACATTGAATACTCGGCGCAAAAAAGGCAGAAGAAACCAAACGTCCACAAACCCCTACTACATATTGGAAGTCTCGACGAGTCGTCGAAATCAACTGTCCATTCCTATATTCTTTGGCACAAACCCCCACTACAAAAACTCCGATAATATCAGGCGTTCCTGTCAATAACCCCGTTTGCGGATCAATGACTAAGGAATCTGGCCCGCCCAACATATTATCCACACTGTAAGGCGGCAACCAAGTCACATTATTATAAGGAGGATTATTAGGCGGCTGCGGTTGTGACTGTTGTGGGCTCGCTCCTGTAAAGGGCGTACACAATTCATAAACCACAGAATCCCCATCAATATCCGTCGCAGAATGGTCATAAGCAATTGGCACTCCAGCACAAATATAAACAGGGGGCCATTCATTAAAACGAGCACTACTGTTGCAACTCAACAAAGCATTTTCTGATATAAAAGAAGAATAGGTCGCTCCTGTTGCTGTTGGTGCTACAATATTAACAATATCCTGATTGCGACAGCAACGCTGGTAAACAATCTGGTACCCTCCTGCTTGAAAAGGCAATGTGACGGTATCAATATAAGTAGTGGTATGAATACAAACATTGGGAGGTGCGACCAAACAAGGATCAGTCAAATTGAGATCTAGAGTATCGTTGTTTCTTAGCGTCAAGCGCAAATCATACAACAAAGAATCATTGGTATCAAAAACGCCAACCGAGGCAGGATTATCAAACCAGGGTACCCCTGTATCACAATCCCTAAAAACAGTAACCATTATTTCATAACGGTCATTGCCTAGACAACGGTAATTAATTTCGCCCCCAACCATATGGGTAGCTTGTGCTGTGGGAAGGCTCCAAAGAAAGAGCAAGCAGCAGAGGAGGAAGTAGTGTAGAACTCGATACATGGTTTTTCTTGAGGAAGACGAACGGATGGATAAACCAAAACGGCTGTCCTTTCAAGATAGAACTTTTTTGTGAAAAGGGGGTGTAATCAAAGCTAATTCATTTAGGAGCCTCCCTTCAATTCCGCTTTCACTTTCTTTAAATGAAGGTTTACCTTTTCTAAGTTTTTTTCTCGCTGCTTAATTTCTGCTTGAAGGGCCTCCATGCTAATTAATGTTTTGAGAAAAGCTTGATCAAACAATAAATCATCCATGCGGAGGCGCGCTCGCATCGCCTGAACAGCACTTCCCACCAAAGCATCAATAGTCACTTTTTCTTCCTCAACCGCCTCTAATAAGAACTGATGGGCGGCGTCATATTGTTTTTTTAGCTGCTCCTGGGCTTGTTTTTGCTCTTGATGCTTTTGCTGAAGCGCCTTATAAACGGTTGCTTTTGATAGCTTGGTATCTTCCCAAGAAGAGGGATCATTTTTTAAGAATAGTAATTTCTGGGCACTGTTTTTTCCACGTATTGTACCAAAGACAGGATCTACGGCTAATACGTGTTGTTGTGTTTTCATCAATACACGGATGGCTTCCGCTTCTTCCTGAATCAACCGATTGGCTTCTTTATCTTTTTTAAATAAGGTCGCTTTTTTAGCGCTAAGCTCTTCCTCAATTTTCTTATTTGTACGAGCAATAGAAGCCTGATAAGCCTCTCCAAAATCTGTTTCTTTTTGCTGTTTCACTTTCTGATAAACATAGAACTCATTCTTCAACTCGCGAAGCTTATTGTTGAGACGGCTTCGTTCCGTATACAGTTTATATTGTCGTTCTTGGGGGTCTTTAGTTTTTTCCTCAATTACCTTTTGCGTTTGGCGGGCAGCACGTTCTTCGTCTCGATTACCATTAAAAAGAAACGTCTCTTTAGCCTGTGTAAACACCGCTCGAATAAGGGGAGAAAAAATAAATAAAAGGAAGAAGGGGCTTTTGAGAAACCAATATAACAATTGCCAACTTGACCCCAAAAACTGTGTAATTAATTGCCAATCATCTTCTATTCCTCCAGTAAAAGCAGCCACCACTAAGAGTATAAAAACAAGGACATAACTCACGCCGATTGCAATCGCTGCTTTTCTACAAAAATCCCATAACTGTACTAAATTCTCTTCTAGCTTCTGCTTAAAAGGTTTCCTAATCGTTGTTAAATAGTGCCGTTGAGTTTTATTAGTAATGACAGGTAATTGGCTTTGACGCGTTTGTTCTACCGCTGCTTTGTACCAATTTTTATGCTCCAAAGATTGGAGGGAAAGCCGTGTGCTTGGCAATGCTCGATTGGTCAGCAACAACGGATGATTCGCAATAACTTTGGTCCAAGTCAAGGCATTAGGTCGTTTTTCAGGCTGCTCATGTCCTGCTACAAAGGCCTGTTTAAAAAGCACTTGCAAGGCTTCTTCTTGTTGCTTAAAAATTTGATGTGGAGGAGGAATTACTCTAAAAGTTGCTTGATGCTTCGTATTGTGTACAAATAACCCCGTTTTGATCTTATCTCCGAGAGAAGTGAGTTGGTCATAAGGCGCACTAGAAGTAGCAGCGAAGGGATGAATTCCAAAAAGCAACCGATATACAATCACTGCCAAACTAAAATGATCCCAAGAACTATCAATGGTAGCTTTTCCTGGGCGAGTCCCTTGATAATACTCACTAGGCGTGTATTCGGGGGTAGCAACCGTCGCGGCAAATAAGGTCTGTTTTCCTTCTACAATTTCTACAGAATCTATATCCACAATAGAGACGGTTCCATTGCTTCGAACCAAGATGTTATCTGGTTTTAAGTCCACTAAAACGTAACGATTACTAGCATGCAGCCAATAGACCGCTAAAGCAATATTGTAACAAACTTTGAGACGCAAGCGCAAGGCGGGAGGACTGCCCAAACGAAGACGGTTCCATTCTGGTCCTAGATATTTTGGTAGTTTAGGAGCGGTTAGAATTTCTAGTTTTTCACCTGTAGCCCTTGGCATCAAAAACCCTACAAAATTACCTTCTTGGTCATGCAGTAGTTCTTGTACCCAAATAATAGAAGCATCTTTCCCTGAATGTTCTTGTAAAGGAGGGTGGTCTAATAAGTTGTATAGTTTGGCCTCTTTTTCTGCTGTTCTTTTGTGAGAATAAATAATTTTAGCGACGCAATGCCCCCAAGTCTTTGATGATATTACTTGGTATAACTCTCCCTCTCCTCCCGAAGCAAAAGGCTTGTTTTCTAACAATACCGCCTGTTGGGAGTTTTTTATGTAATACGTTGTAGGCAAGGAGGAACTGGCTTATACATGGGGTGGAACAACAATGCCAAGAATCATCGTTTTGTCATCCGTTTCATGTTTAAACGATTTATTACCATTGGTCAAAAAACCTCCCCAAATCGTATTGATTTCTTCTTGTGATTTTTGCTCTTTGTGTAATTGGAGCAGTCCATTTACATTGGGTTCAAAAAAACGTACATAAGGGCGATTAGGATCATGGTATTTTTTCTGCTCTTCATCTAACACATTCACCTCAAAAGAACCATTCTCACAGCCATCACTTAACAAGGCAAAAGCACGAATAGGCTCCTTAATAACATTGGAAGCTACATATTTTGTTACCCCTTCTGCGGTCCAAATTCCTGAGGTAATAAAGACCGTTTCATTCACTTCATTTCCTCTAAAAGGCTCAATCAACGCTTTCCAATCATCAGGCGCCGTCGAATATGCCGCTCGACCATCGCCTATGTGTGTCGTCAAAATTCCAAAAGGAGAATACAAAGCCACCAAAACTGTACAGGCTAAAGAAGCATAGTCCAACTCCTTATTATCCGCATACTGTTTCAAGCGCTGGCGAACAATTTGCAGTGCATTCAAGGCCTCTTTTCGCCATTCTTCCTCAGAGGGTAATTCGTCTACACTATTCCATGTTTTTCGAGCTAATATTTCTTCAAAACAATGGGCGGTATTGCGGGCTACAAAATTAGAGCCTTCTTCAGAATGGCTAGCTGATCCTGCCCCATCGGCAACAACAGCAATGCCCCACGTTTCATTAAAACGTTTATGAGCGCAACTGTCTTGGCAAGGTAAATCATTGGCGATGTGCCCATTCCCTATAATAGAAGCATAGGCGACCACCCAAGAAGTGTCGGCTGTAGTTGATTGATTGGAATCTGACATGTGTTATTGGTGCTAATAAGTACGAACAGCGGTTCTATTGGAACGCGTCTTAAAATTTCATTTGAGCCCAATCGTTCACTGGGGGTAATTCTATGCTGTCTCCTTCTTTGGATTTTGTAATAATGCCAATACTATTGCTCAACCACTTGAAGAATTCAGCAAATTTATACCCTGATAAAGGAATGGCAGGGGCAGAACTAGGGCAAATATGATTCAATACTTCTTGATTGAATCCTTTGACTCCTAAGCCCCAAAATGTAAATTTCTTATCATCTATTGCTTGCTGGATTTCCCCTGAAAGGCCATTCACATCTTGATCACGGTCAGGCTCTCCATCTGTTATTAAAACAATAATAGGACGATAATAAGGCTGGCCCGTTTCTTTGTACCATTGTTTGCGCTGTTCCGTTTTGCGCATCGCTTCGCGTACCGCGTCTACTAAACGCGTGGTTCCTGACACTTGCAAAGTAGGCATATCAAAATTATCAATCAAAGAAGGATCTTGGATGGTTTTGATGGCACTTCCAAAGGTAACAATGCCTACCTCTAAGCGATTGGCAGCGATTAAATCTTCTTCGATCGCCGCATAAAACTGCTGCAAACCGCGATTGAGTTCGCGAATAGCGGCACCACTCATAGAGCCAGACGTATCCAGCACTAAGGTACACAAGCATTTTTGTTCGTAATTATCAGGGGTTTCTCCGTGAAAATAACTCATTGATTGATTGGTTTATGTAGTCCATATTATTTACGGAAGCGTCCATTAATATTGATATAAAGGACTTTTCCAGATATAATTGTAAAAGTTACTCTGCTAATATAAGAAATTCTCTTCCCTTTTTGTGTGGGAGGAATACTATCTTCCTAAAAAAGAGTTGCGGCTAAATAGTTCCAATAAACAGAGAGAATAGAAAATTTTGTAGCGTTTTGTATAGTAGTGGTTCTTACCAAGAAGAAAGGTCAACTTTCTGAGTTGGCTCCTTTTTACCCTTCCAATACCGTGGCAGGTGTTAAAGCTTTTGGTGACTGCATTCTAAATAAACTTCTGTTACAGCGTAGTAGGAAACGATCCTGATAATAAAAAAAGAGAGCTGGCTAAGTATACTTAGCCAGCTCTCTAGAACTAAAAGTTAAAACAGTTCTGAAAATTTATTTATAAATCTGCACTTGTTTAGTCCAACGTTGCTTGGGGGTACTGATTTCAATCATATACAACCCATTAGTTAGGTGTGATAAATTAAAGGTACAGATTTCTTGACCACGTTTAAGCGCTCTAGGAGTAACTTCTGCCCCTAGTACATTGAATACACGAACAGTATAGGTCGTCGCTAGCGTACGCTCAAACTGAATGTTCACTGCTCCTGTAGTAGGATTAGGGAATACATTATAGCGTATGGGCAACTCTTTAGCAACAGCATGTAAAGCATCCGTAGCGGCTACATTCGGTCTAGCAGGTCTACTAAGTGTACAAAAAGTACGCGCTGGAATTAACCAAGGACTGTAGGCATTGTTGACAGAATCACAGATCGTTCTAATTGAATACTCATAACAAGTGCCAGAATTCAACCCCGTCAAGAACTGATTGTTATCATTTGTTGTGAGATAAGTAAGCATAGAGGTCCCTACTTCACGGTAGCGGATTTCATACCCTTGTGCACCACTTACATTGGACCAATAGATTAAATTCGATGTAGTACTTACACTATCATTAATGTTAGCAGGAAGCATACAAACTGCACTAGCTATCGTATCAATACAGAAACTTTGAGCAGGGCGCAACCAAGGGCTAAAGTTGTTAGAATCACATTGTGTTCTAATTGAAAATTCATAGCAAGTATTATCCATCAAATTTCCTAAAGTAACACTATTCGTAGTTGTAGTCGCATAAGAAAGCGCAGAGGTTCCTATTTCGCGGTAGCGGATCTCATACCCTACTGCATTATTCATCGCCATCCAGTTGAGTTGTGCAGAATTCGCAGCCGTTGTAGTTGTAATCGTACTAGGCGCAGCACAACCTGATAAGCAGAAACTTTGAGCAGGGCGCAACCAAGGACTAAAGTTAGTAGAATCACATTGTGTTCTAATTGAAAATTCATAGCAAGTGTTATCCATAAAATTTCCTAAAGTCACGCTATTCGTAGCAGGCGTTTCATAAGAAAGTGCAGACGTACCTATTGCGCG
>JBOEFW010000031.1:0-52113 GCA_050633105.1 Aureispira sp.
GGGATTACTCTATTTGTAACTTTTGTGCTGTTATTGGTTTCTTCTACCCTTATGTGGTATGTAGAAGGAGAGGAGCAACCAGAGCTTTTCCCTAATATTATCGCTTCTTTTTGGTGGGCAATTGCCACTCTAACAACAGTCGGTTATGGAGACGTCTTTCCGATAACGCCTTTAGGGAAGTTTTTATCAGGTTTTATTGCTTTGCTAGGCATTGGTTTGGTAGCTTTACCAGCAGGTATTTTGAGTTCTGCTTTTATTGAAAAATTAGAGAATGGAACAATTAAAG
Source organism: Aureispira sp. (assembly GCA_050633105.1). Lineage (GTDB taxonomy): Bacteria > Bacteroidota > Bacteroidia > Chitinophagales > Saprospiraceae > Aureispira. The sequence continues at coordinate 287 of JBOEFW010000031.1, forward strand.
AAGAGGAAGTTGATGATTATAAGGGCAAGGGAATTATGCCACAAGCACAGTTTCAGACCGTCATTGGTGGCAAAAAGGATGGGGAAATGCCCACCCATGTTCCCGTTATGGCTACTCCTGTGATTTCAGAAGACCACAACAAGTGCCAAGAGCATTTTGGAAAAGCCTTTGTCTATTGTCCTTATTGTGGAAAAAAACTAGAGGATTCTGACAACCACGACCCCGCCTAAACTGTTTGTTCTAACACCGCTTATATGCCTGTAGGAGGAACATTCCAATCAAAGAAAAACAAACCAAGTAAAATAAAAAGAGAAACGTGAGAAAAGGAGGGTTGTACTACATAGGAATGTGTTGTCTATTTTGGGCTTGTCAAATGGCAGCTCCTGATGGAGAAGGATCACTTAATGAAACAGGGACTGCTCGTGCGGAACCTCTAGAAGTAGTGGAGCAGAAACCTCCTGTAGACATGGATAAAGTGTTGGCAGATTATGATGCGTTCATTCGTTCAAAAATGGATAGCTTGCGCTTGCCAGGCTTGGCTTATGCCGTTGTTAAAGACGGAAAAATAGTAGCGATTAAAACCTATGGAGTACGTCAAAAAGGGCGCTCCGCTTTAGTAGATGAGCATACCACCTTTCGTTTGGCTTCTATTTCTAAAGGATTTGCAGCCGTTTTAGCAGGCTTGTTAGTGGAACAAGGTTATTTGTATTGGGATGATCCTGTTAAGAAACATATTCCAAGCTTTCGCCTCAAAGATAATTTACATACCAGCACGGTAACTTTGCGCCATACGCTGAGCCACACTACAGGCTTGACGGAGTACGCTGGTGTTAGTTTGATTTATAAAGATTTATCTTGTGCGAGTTTGTTGCGTGGTTTGCGTTATTCTTCGATTGCAGCTGCACCTTCTGATAGCTTTACTTATCAGAACGCTATTTTTAGTGCAATTGATGTTATTGCCAAAGCGGTGACTCAAAAAAGCTATTCTAAACTAGTCGATTCGCTTTTATTAGAACCTTTAGGAATGGCGGATGCAAGTACTGGCTATAGAAATATGGTGGCGCGTCAAAATAAAGCAATGCCACATACCCATAGTCGTCGTTATGGATGGAGCAGTAGTGGAAGTATCCGCAATAAATGGTATAATGTTGCCCCTGCTGCTGGCGTTAATGCAAGTATTTCTGATATGGCAATTTGGATGCAGGCGATGCTTGGCCATCGTCCAGACATTATTTCTAAGCAGGTCTTGAAGGAAGTATTTACCCCTCATGTTATGATCAATAACGATTCTAAGTACTATGAAACTTGGGCACCAGGGATTACCCAAGGTTGGTATGGTTTAGGTTGGCGTGTTTTTGATTACAATGATACAAGAGTGGTTTATCACGGAGGTTATGTTCGTGGTTTTCGTCCAGAAATGGGTTTTTGCCCCAGCGAAGATGTGGGGATTGTATTGTTAACGAATTCTTCAAAGAACGATTTGTCTACGCTTTGTATCCCTGCGTTTTTTAACCGCTATTTTAATTTGCATACCAGCCCCCAAGCAGATCCAATAGATAGTCTTTCTGTACGACCTTCAGAGGAGAGTCAATTTATTTCTAAATAAAATATTTTGTAGAATGGTCCGCTCAAACCCTTGTGTTAACCATTTTATATGAAACAATCAGTACTACTTTTAACAACTGCGCTAGCTCTTTTGGCAGCTTTGGCGTATGAGATTCCAAGAACAGATTTTACAACTTTTATTAGTTGTTACGCGGCCTTGTTTACTGTTTATGGTATTTGGATCTATCGAGCTCCAAAAACTTTTAAGGCGGAGCATTGGCGGTATTATCTAGGAGGTGCGTTATTATTGCGTCTCGTTTTTGGAGCTGCTTTGCCAGAGTTGTCCGATGATTTTTGGCGTTATCTATGGGATGGCCGTTTGTTGAGCCATGGCATAAATCCTTACCAGTATGTGCCTTCGGCTTTGTTGGAGCAACCTATTTATGAACAGGCGCATTTAGCACAACTATATCCTTATCTCAATTCTCCCGATTATTATTCTGTTTACCCTCCATTAACACAATTGTTGTTTGCGACCGCAACGTATTGTTTTCCAGCGAATGTTGCAGGGAGTGTACTGTTGTTGCGTTTGTTGATTGTTGTATTGGAAATGGGGACGATCGTTTTGTTGTTGCGCTATTTGAAGCAGAATAACAAAGCCCCATATTTAGCGTTTGTGTATGCCTTTAATCCGATGATTATTGTAGAGCTGTCAGGCAACTTGCATACAGAAAGCTTGATGCTTTTCTTCTTAATCTTACTTTTATATTTCTGGTCTAAGAAGCAGTATTATCGCTCTGCTTTTGCTTGCTCTTTGGCAGTAGCGGCTAAATTAATTCCTTTGATGTTATTGCCTTTATTATGTTGGCGTTTGTGGTTTAAGAAAGGCGTTATTTATGCTACTATTGTAGGTGTAGTGAATGTTGTATTGTTTGCTGCCTTCTACGATTTAGAAATGATTTTGAAGATTAGAGAGAGCATGGGCTTGTACTTTCAGCATTTTGAGTTTAATGCTAGTGTGTATTATTTCTTTCGTTATCAAGTATTGGATGAGTATTGGCTGCTCTGGGATTATCATGAGTATTTTATGGATGTCTATTATTTGGAAGAAGCACTTCGGTTGGATTGGTTTGTCTTGTTGCGTCGATTCTTACCAATTGCAACCGTTATAGGTATTCTGGGAATTGCATTTCGTCATTATTCTACCGCTAGTGTTGCGAATGGTTGTTTATGGATTTTTGCCTTGTATTTTTTCTTTGGCACAACGGTACACCCTTGGTACATTAGTAGTTTGGTTTTGTTTGCTGTTTTAACCAATTATCGTTTTCCTTTACTTTGGTCAGCTTTGCTAGGAGGGACGTATATCAGTTATCAAGGAGGCGTTTTTGAGGAGCAGACTTGGGTGATTGTCATAGAGTATGTGTTGTTAATAGCTGCTTTGTGCTGGGAATTGTTTGATCGAAAGCGTTCTCCAAAGGAAGAAGAATTTTCTACAGCACAAAAAACTATTCGATCTACGGTAGAAAGTAGTACTTTATGAAACTATAACTAAGCTATTCCCGTTGGAGTATTATAGTTGTTTGGTCCTTGTCGTTTAAGAATCGTATAACAACTTGTAATGGGAATAAGGTAGAGATGGCCTTAATAAAGTCAGCTAAAAGCGTTATATTTAGGCTATTATTCCTAAAATCAGAAGAACATTAATAGATAATTGCGCATAGAAAGTAGACCCTATTTATTGTCTTGCGCCTCATTAAGATCTATGTTTATCAAAAACAAATATGATATGAAAAAGACGTTTTTTTATGGAGCAGCTATTTTAGCTACTTCTTTGTTGATTGGCTGTACTGGCGAAGACACACCTGCTGGATACAAATCTAATAGTGAATTACGCGCAAGTGCTATTGAGTTACAAGCTCCTCAAAAATTGCATCAGCCAGGTAAGATTTATGTGAAAGATGATATGCTTTTGATCAACGAAATGGGCAAAGGTATTCACGTTGTTTACAATGAAAATCCAGCAGATCCAAAAAAAGTAGCTTTTGTGAAGATTCCTGGTAACATTGATGTTGCGATGAAAGGAGACATTATCTATGCTGATAACTACATGGATTTGGTGACGTTGAATACTAAAACAGGAAGTATCAATCGTGTAAAAGGCGTCTTTAAAAACTTTGAAAGAGAGCGTAAAGAACAATTATTAGCGATGGAAGGCGGTATGGATTTGGAAGGTATGCGCAATACCCAGTTCCAAGCGGTTTCTCATGGTGCTTCTAGCGGCGGTGGAAATCCTGTTGGTGCTGGTGGATCGATGGCTCGTTTTACTATTGTCGATAATAGCTTGTATGTATTGGATGGTAACTCTATGATTGTATATGATATTACAGACATGGAAAATCCTAAGAAAATGAATACTATCGCTATGGATTTCACAGTAGAGACGGTATTCCCACATGAAGGACAGTTGTTCATTGGTGGTACAGAAGGGATGTACATTTATGATAATTCTAATCCTAATGCTCCTCGCTTCTTAAGTAAATTTGAACACGCTGTTGCTTGTGATCCTGTTGTTGTAGAAGGCAATTATGCTTATGTTACCTTGCGTAGTGGTGGTCCTTGTGATCGTGCTATTAACCAATTGGATGTTGTCGATATTAGTAACATCACTCAACCAACATTGGTGAGTAACTTTAGCATGCACAATCCTCATGGTTTGAGTGTTCAAGGGAATACTTTATACTTGTGTGATGGTAACCAAGGCTTGAAAGTATTTGATGTAAGCGACAAGCAACGCATCTTGGATAATATGACTTTTGCAGACCGAAATATCCGCAAAGCATATGATGTTATTCCTAATGCTAATAACAATACATTGATTGTTGTTGGTAAGAATGGTATCTTCCAATATGATGCTATGGATCCTGCAAAATTGCAACAAATTAGCCAATTAACAATCGAAGCCTAAGCAAGTAGAAAATTCTCTTTTTGGAGGGTTGTCAAAAATAAAATCAACAAAGCATACTTTTTTTTAAATTGTTGCGTTGTCATTCCTGCTTGGGATATATAGTTATATAAAAGCTTCACAATCAAAGATTGTGAAGCTTTTTTTTGTGCTTTTTGGCGATAAAAACTTGTTTGAACTGTTAATAAAAGCTCAATAAAACTATTTTTTTAGTTAAAAACTCTAAACAACTTAGCACATTTTTTGCAGCTCTCGTTTTCTTGTAAGTGGGTGGCGATTTTACTGCTATTTTAGAACTCTTTAGAGAGTATCGAAAATGAATAGAGTTAAGAGCTAGTCACTTAAATACATGTATATAATTTATGCTTTTAAAAGTTAATGCAGAAGCCCATAATAGTTAGGTAATGTTAGTGTAAAATAACACAGCGTAACTAGCTCTTTCTATCGTTTTACCATTTTGTGATTATTTAACTACTTAAACCAAATTTTATGAAGCATTTACCAAGTTTGTTTTTGGCTGTAACAGGGCTTTTGCTCTTTAGCACCAGTTGTGTAAAAGATAACTGTAAGCGCACCATTACACACATTAAATACGAACCAGTTTACAAGACTTTGGCTGAAATTAGAGTGGCTCCAACCGTAGAAGGTCCCCGAGATTTAAAAGATCCTGGTAAGATTTATCTCTATGGAACAACTTTGTTGATTAATGAGCGCTCTGAAGGTGTTCATGTTGTTGACAATAGCAATCCATCTGCTCCTATTCGTACCGCTTTTATTAAGATTCCAGGGAATGTTGATATTGCTATGCGTGGTAACACTCTATATGCTGATAACTACATTGATTTGTTAGCGATTGATATCTCTGACATACAAAACATCCGCGTTACTAAGCGGGTGGAAGATGCGTTTCCTTTTTATGGCAATGATCCTCAGCAAGGTCTACTAGTAGATTATGATGAGGTAGAAGTAACAGAGACGATCAATTGTAATGACATGAATAGCATGTCAATGGATCCTCGTATGACAGGAAACGGCAATATGCAAACTGCTGGTACTCCTACAGGGGGGGGCGCTACAGGTGCTGCTCCAGGCGCAGGTCGCCAAGCAGTAGGTGTTGGCGGTTCTATGGCACGTTTTGCCATCAATGGTCAGGTTCTTTACATCGTTGATGAAATGAACATGCACGTTTATGACATTGTGAACCCTGCTATGCCTAACTATGTGAGCCAAATCAATATTGGCAGAGGCATTGAAACTATTTTCCCTTACCGTGATCGTCTATTTATTGGAAGTACACAAGGGATGTTTATTTATGATAACAGTGATCCTCAGAACCCTACTTACATTAGTGAGTTCCAACATGCTACGGCTTGTGATCCTGTTTTTGTAGAAGGCAATTTTGCTTATGTTACCTTGAGAGGAGGAACGCCTTGTGGTTCTTTTAACAACCAATTGGATGTAATTGATATTAGCAACATCCAAAGCCCAAGATTAGTGAGTACTACTCCGACAACACATCCACATGGATTGAGCGTGGACAATGATCATTTGTACTTGTGTGATGGTGATGATGGTTTGAAAGTGTTTGACATTAGTGACAAACAGCGTTTGAGCCAGAAATTCCATGAACCTTCTACTCCTGCTTATGACGCGATTACCTTGCCTAACTCTAATGTAGTGATGGTAGTAGGAAAAGATGGTTTTTACCAATACAATACAAGTAATCCAAGTAGCTTACAGTTATTGAGCCACATGGAAGTAAAAGAATAATTGATCGAGGTCTAGCGTACTGCTGGCCTATTATACAGAAGGAGAAGCAAGGAGAAATTCTACTCTTAAAACACCTTGCTTCTCTCTTCTTTTTAGTGTGTTAGAACTTAGCAATAATTCATTTCTACTAACAATACTCTTGTATCTTTTGTGATACGGTTTGTATTTAATAAACACCTTACACATGTTCTCAACTAAATGGTTCTCGACCCTAATAATTTTTGCAATTAGTTGTTTCTTAAGTGCAGCTGCATGGGCGCAAACAACTTTAGAAGATGTCGTTTATCTCAAAAATGGCTCTATTTTGCGTGGGCAAGTACTAGAGTATGACCCTAGTGCAAATATTAAGATTCAAATTAAAGGCGGTAGTATTCTCGTCTATGCCTCTAGTGATGTTTTAAAAATGGAAAAAGAGACAGTTGTTGCTCCAGAAGAAAAAAATCCAGCAACAATTACACCACTAGAAACGGTAGATACCCCTGCCGAAGAAGAAGAAATAGAGCTTTGGGAACAGGATATTCCTGAAAAAGGCATTTATGGAACAGCATCTATTGGTAATATATTTCCTACTATAAATACCTTTGTACCCTTACCAGGATTCACTGTAGATGGATCTGTTGGTTACCGTATCCACCATTTATTAGCTGTAGGCGCAGGAGCTGGAGTGATGCTTGATTTTACACAATCTTTTATTTATGGATTTGGTACGATCCGAGGAGATATTCTAAACAAAAGCTTTAGCCCTTATTATGAAGTTAATGTGGGTTATGGTGCTCCACTTTCTGAAGCATCACTTGGGAGAGTAGGGGATGTGCAAGAGATAACCACAATGCGCGGAGGGCTATACCTTCGTCCAAGTATTGGAATGCGTTTCGCTTCCCGTAATAACATTCACACTTTTGTAGATATTGGTGTGCATATACAAAGTGTTTATTATGAAGGACGTACTTGGAATAATTTCTCCTATACCGAGAACTATACCTATATGCGCCCTTCTATACGCATAGGGATGATTTTCTAAGATTTGGAATTTAACTAAGTTTTATTCTAACGATAGAGTAATAAAAAGTAGCAACTAGAACTGCTCTTTATTACTCTTATTTTTTTCTAGTAACCTAGTTCCTGTTGAAATTCTTCTTTCCTATTTAGGAATGAATTAGGAGAGTTTTAATCCCCCTGTTAGTACCAAGTATGTACACAGAAATATTGGTGTTTCTCTACGGGGTGGAGGGATTTTTTAATCATTAGGAATGGATTTACCTTGTTGTGAATTTTATAAAAAAAATAGAAAAAACGAAAGCTTATATATTATGCAACCCGTCCCAAAATACTTGTTTTATAGCTGCTGCCTTTTTTTGTATTTATGGACTGCTACTGCCCAAGCACAACAGACCAAACAATATGATGCGGTTTATCTGAAGGATAGTAGTGTTGTTTATGGACAGATCATGCGTTATGAACCTACGGGGGTATTGGTCTTGCAATTGGATAATGGCACAACCCTAGAGTATCCTGCTGATCAAATTCTGAAAACAAAAAAAGAAACGATTGAGGTGACTACTGTTGTACCCATTGATCCAATCGACAACACGCTCCAGAGTCCTTCCGTACCTGATTTTAAGCAAAGATTATATGGTTGGGGAGCGGTAGGTAATACTTTTGGTGAACATTATGAACGATATGTTATGGGCTTTTCTATCGATTTAGGAATGGGGCATAGGTTCCACGATGCTTTTATGCTAGGAGGTGGGGCAGGATTGACAACAGAATATGTTCAATCGATTGCTTATGTTTATGGGAGTATTCGAGGTTCTTTTCTTAAGCGTTCTTTTTCTCCTTTTTACCAAATGGACATTGGTTATGGTGTTCCTTTGGGGACGGATCCTTATAGGACATTGGTAGAACTTCAAGCATCAGGTGCACGGATTCTCAAAAGAGAAGGTGGCGTGTATTTACATCCTGCTATTGGTTTTCGGTTTGCTTCTGCTAATACGGTACATACTTATTTGGCGGTAGGCTGTCAGATTCAATCTATCCGTTATTTTGGAATTGATTGGAATAATTATTCCTTCACAGAAAGGGGCACCTTTATTCGTCCCACTTTGCGATTTGGTATTGTGTTTTAGTCTGAGTTGACTTTTAAAAGTGTAATTGGCCTTAATCGTTGCTTTGTACGAAGGCGTAATAAAAAAATATAAAAGCTTGTTCCTTGATAGACAATTCTTTGTGAAAAAAGCTTTCAAAAAAAGTAATCTTTTCTTTAAAAAAGCTTGCGGGTTCTGTAAAAGCGTCTTATATTTGTACTCGGAGTTGGAGATGCATGGCATGCTCCCATTAAATCCCCCAGGTGTGAAAGCAAGCAAGGGTAGGTGGTTGTAGCAGCTGGTGTGTTTCCGCTCTTTTTTTTTTCTATAAAAATGCGTCCCGAATTAATTCGGGACGNNCTACTAAGCTAGAGCTTGCTCTTTTATTTAAAAGTAAAAACGCTGTTTTTAAGTAGTTGCTAAACTAAAAGCAGTATACTCATGAATGTAGTGAGCTAACATTCGCCTTAGTTGGTTGAGGTTGTGCTTTGTGATCTTTTTACCGATGTCCTCCTGCCTATGGCTTTAGTAAAAGGAACCCCTTATAACAACAAAAATCCCATCCAGCACTAGACTGAATGGGATTTTATTATTCATGCAATGAAGCAATTTTCTTATCGTAATTATTTAACAACTACTAATTTCTTAGTCCATTGTTTAGTACCATTAGTTGCTTGAATTGCATAGACACCAGCTGCTAATTTAGCAGTAGGTAATTCAACTAATTGACCAGTTGTTAATGTACTGTTTTGTTGGAATACAACTTGACCAGTTGTATTAGTAATACTGATTGCAATTTCACCAGTTGCTGTTTTCATATCTAAAAATGCATTACCAGACGTTGGGTTAGGGAACAACTCCATACCCTCTTGTGCCGCAATGCTAGTAGTAGAAACCAAGACGCTTGCTTGGAAAGAGAACACATCACTACAGCCATCTGCATCTGTTACAACAACATAGTAAACATCACCATCTACTAAGCCTGTAGCTGTTTGAGTGGTTTGGTTGTTGGCATTCGGATCCCATTGATAGGTGTAAGGAGCCGTACCACCAGAAGCCATTGCAGTAGCAGAACCATTACCATTGTCTTGTGCGATTGCTACAAGAGCAGTCGGCTCTGTTAACGTTACGGTTTCTGTTAAGATACAACCATTTGCATCGGTTACTGATACCATGTATGTTCCAGCAGCAGCATTCATTAATTGAGGAGACATATCTCCATTGCTCCATAGGTAAGAATAACCAGGAACACCACCAGAAATAGAAGTAGTGATCATTCCACTGTTGTCACCATTACAAGTTAGATTTGTTCCAGTCGCAGCTACGTTTAATACTGGAGGATCATTAAGTGTAAGAACAGCGGTAGAGCTACAGCCAATGGAATCGGTTACCGTAAGTGTATAAGTACCAGCAGCTAAACCAGTAGCGGTAGCCGTAGTTTGTGCGCTACTCCAAGCGTAGGAGTAAGGCAGTAAACCATTCTGACCCATAGCTGCAATTTCTCCATTGGCATCACCAGCACAACCTACTTGACTAGTAACACTAGCGGAAACACCAGTGTAAGACATGCCCATTGTGGCCGTTAGCGTATCATCTGTTAGCGTCTGATCAGGAGCATAAGAAGTATATACTGTGATCATTGCGTTAGGACCAGCAGGGCCTACGCCACCTAAAGAAAGGGGAATGGTGTCCATTGCATTAGGAGCTAAAGTAGTAACAATACCACTTGCAATAACTGCACCATCAGATTCTACAGCCCAAGGAATATCTCCTTCAACATTACTCGATTTATTTTCAATAACAATCTCAACATTAACAGCCGCGTTACAATAGACAGGTTGAACACCTAAAATCGCTGCTATACCAACATTAGGTGCTTCTTTTACTTCAATATCGTCAATTAGAATATCATTGTAGAAAGAAGTCCCTGGAGAGTTTTCAGTAACTGTAAAACGAGCTTTGATTGGACCAGTTATCGTAAGACCAGCCAAACCAATAGCAACATTGTTCCAAGTTGGTCCTTGATCACTATTGATTGTTTGCATCAAGTTCCAATTTGCTCCATCATAAACTTCTACTTCTAGTGTGTTGTAAGTATTGTCAATAACATTGTTAGAGAAAACCCAGAAAGATAGAAGAGGAGAGGCTAATACCGTTGCATCAATGAAGGGTGTTTCTAAGCTAGAAATTTGGTTGGCACCAGAAGGAAACGAACCATCAATCCAAGCATAATTACCATTGTTGCCTGTGTGGTCTCCTGCATTAACAGCAGCACTACCAGCAAATGTATTATAGCGCCAAGGTTCAGAGCCAGATTCTGCCCAACAGATAGGAGTTGTTGTACTATTAAAACTTTCAATCCAAGGAGGAGTGATGGTTGCACAAGCTGTAGCAAAGCTAACAGGGCCTACCCATTGACTAGTGTCACCAGGGCCACAAACAGAACGTACATAAACACTATAAGTAGAACTAGGGTTTAAACCAGTAACTGTACTTGGATTAGTGGTAGTACTTGTAATCGTACCAGAACCAAGTGAAAAGTTTTGTGGGCCATATTGGATTTGCCAATTTGTAGCAGTGCCATTTTCAACCCATGCCAAATCTGCGGTAGAAACAGTAGGGTTTGTAACAACTAAGTTAGAAGGCTTTGGACAAGTAGGTAGTTCTAAAACTTCTACATCATCCAATAGTAAATCATTGTAAAAATCAGATCCCGCTCCACCTGATTCACATCTAAAGCGGAAACGAATATCTCCACCATTATAAATGTAAGCAGACATGTTGAAACCATATTCATCCCAACCAAAAGGAGTGTTTCCTTGGAAGGTATTAACGATTACCCAAGTGGTACCATTCCAAGCTTCTAAATACATGAAGTTGAATGGACTTAAGGCGCCAGAGTAGTGACTTTCAAAGTAAAACTGTAGATAAGGTGTTGTTAGGGTAGAAACATCAACAACAGGTGCTTCTAGAATAACTCCAGCATCTGTACTAGAGAAATCAACCCAAGCAAATTCACCACCATTACCAGTATGGTCTTGAATGGTGCTAACATCGTAGCCTGGGGTGCCACCAAATTTCCAACCGTCACCAGTTGTTTGGGTACGCGTCCAACCTGCAGGGACACTATTGTTGTCAAATGTTTCTAATAGGACTGTTTGGGCTTGTAACCCAAGTGTACCTAACAACAGAAACACAATTGTAGTAAAGAGGAGTTTCATATTAAAGTTGTAGATTAAATGTGATAAAATGACGTCTATAAATACTAGATTAATATATTTAGGTTGACAGTAGTAATAATTAGTTATATAATTAACATTATACACTAAATGCTTTTAGGGAGAAAAGCCAAATAATTAGTAATTATTTAACGGAAAGATAAGAGAATATTTGTAATTTTTGGCAATAGGCACTTGATAATTTTACTTTTATACGACCCATAAAGAGCGTTTTTACGCGCTTATGTTGAAGGAGCCCAAAAAAATAATTCCAAATGGTGAATTAGATCTATCTATAGGCAGGAACTAGCAGAATAACAAACAGAACACACAGAAATACTGTAAGTAGAGCTAGACAGTAAGCTAGTATTTTATAAAGAGCGTTTGATGTTGAAGGGAAAAGTGCAAAAAAAAAAGCAGTCCCGAAAACGTTCGGGACTGCGGTAATATTAGACTAGAGCAAACTTTATTGTCTTCTGACAATTAATTTGCGTGTCACTTGTTCTTCTCCAATTTGGAATTGTACTAAGTACAAACCATCAGGTAAATCTTGAGTAGACAATTCAACACGTTGTGTTTGAATCGTACCCAACGCTTGGCTGCTCACCAATTGACCAATAGCATTAGTAATGTTGATTTGAACCGTAGCAGTAGTTGCTAAAGCCAAGTCTACAAATACCTGACCGCTAGTTGGGTTAGGGAACATAGTTAAGCTGTTTACTTGATCGATGGTATTAACATTGATAAACGTAATGTTAATAGAATCCATAGTCGTACAACCAAGAGAATCTGTTACTGTAACCATGTATGTAACATTGTTCATCAAGTTGGTAGCTGTGTCTGTAGCTTGTCCATCACTCCACAAATAAGTGTAAGGAGCAGAACCACCAGCAGCCATTGCTGTAGCAGAACCATCGTTATTGTTCATAATGCTCATTGTTAGAGCAGTAGGTTCAGTAACAGTGTAGGTTTCCATCGCCATACAACCATTCGCATCAGTTACCGTAACTGTGTAAGTGCCAGCAGGAAGATTCAATAGATCTACTGAAGTTCCACCATTGCTCCACAAGTAAGTGTAAGGAGCAGTACCACCAGTAACACCAATCATAACATTACCAGTAGAGTCACCATTACATGCTACATTACTAGCAGCACCAGTAATAACGATTGCAGTAGGTTCTGTTAATACCATCATAGCAGTATCAGTACAACTAATAGAATCGGTTGCAACAACAGTGTAAGTACCAGCAGCTAAGTTGCTAATTGCAGCAGTCGCGTCACCAGTATTCCACAAGTAGGTGCTTATGCCGTAAGCGTCAACAGTAGAAGCCATCATAGCACCAGTAGAATCACCATTACAGTTGATCATAGCAGTATTCATGATAGAGGCATCAATGTTTGATACATAAACTGTTTTGTTTAGAGCATCGTTGTTTGGATCAATATCACCAGTCACACTAACAATTACTTCAATAACACCAGAACCAGTACTAACAGGTACAGGACCTACTAAAATAGTATCAGAACTGTTCGCTGCTAACGTAGCAATGGTACCTGTTCCAATAATCACTTGATCTAAAGTAGCTGTATAAGTTACATTACTAGCATCCACACTAGAGTTGTTGGTTACAACAAAAGCGCCACTAATAGCACTAACATTACAATAAGTATCATCTACTAACAAGGTATCGACTGCAACATCAACAGCTGCTGTACAATTATTAGCAGCGCCTGGGCTGGCTAATATGTTCTTAGTGTTAATGGTAACACCAATAGAATTAGTGCTAGCTGACCAGTTTGCACCATCGGCATTGTCTGTTGTTGCATCACACAATACTAAAGAAGCTCCACCACCATCAGGAGAACCTTGAGTAGTACCACCTCCAGGCCATACACCACCATCATCATAACGGACAGAATCGATGATATTACCCATTGGGTCAACCAAAATAATAGTTTCACCATTATTACTTAATCCACCAGTATAAATACCGTTAGCAGGAAGGCCATAAATGTTATTAAAAGCTGCTCCATTAAAAGCAACAGTGTAAAAAGCACCTGGAGCTAAGATAGTCATAGGGAAGGTGTAAGTCACACCAGAACCGAACGATACATTGTTCAAGTCGATAGGAGCAACACCTGTATTTTGAATTTCAATAAATTCTAAGCTATCAACACCACCTTCTGGTGAGTTGTACATAATTTCTGTGATTACCAAGTCACTGAACTGCGGAGGAGCAGGCATGCCTTGTCTAATTTCGAAGTTGTTAATAAGCACATAGTAATCTTCTGGATCATTTACACTTCCATCAGAAGCCCAAATACCAAATAAATTAGAAGTACTGGTGTAAGCACTTAAATCAATAACAACATTATTAGCAGCAAATGCTAAAGGATTATTAACATCCCAAGTATAAATTGGAGCCCAAGTAGCTCCACCATCAGTAGAAATAACAACTTGAACGGTATCATCCGATCCCATGCCACCAAAAGCAGTAGTAGGACTAAAGTCAGTAGCGTTGGTATTCAATACTAATTCCCAAGGTCCAGGAGCTGATAAATCAAACTCAGGAGATAACAACCACTCAGAAAGGAAATCAGAGTATAAATTAACACGAGCAGACGTACCTGCCTGTCCCCAAGATCCAGTACCTAAACCAGTAGGTCCTGTAGTAGGGTTTCCATTACTAGCCTCTTCCCAACAAGTAGGAAGGAAGGTTGTAAAATCAGTAGTATAGTTAGGTGTATAAACCCCACAAGGAGTCGTGAACGCAAAAGGTCCAGCCCAAGTACTAGTGTCACCAGGTCCACAAATAGTTCTAGCATAGAACTCATAAGGGCTAGCCGCATTTAAACCAGTAGCATTATAAGGATTAGCCATAGTAGTAGCCGTTACACCAGCACCAGCAGGCGTACCAGGAGCACCATAGCTTACTTCCCAGACGGTAGCAGGACCAGTGTACGTCCAACCTAATTCAGCAGTAGTAGCAGTAACATTAGAAGCCGTTAAGAAAGAAGGTGCATCACAACTAGGAGGCATTCTAATCTCAAAACGATTGATAAGCACATAGTAATCTTCTGGATCGTTGACACTTCCATCAGAAGCCCAAATACCAAAAAGATTAGAAGTGCCAGAGTAAGGTGTTAAATCAATAACAACATCGTTACTAGCGAATTGTAAAGGGTTATTAACATCCCAAGTGTAGATAGCTCTCCACGTAGCTCCACCATTAGTAGAAATAACAACTTGAACGGTATCATCGGATCCCATACCACCAAAAGCAGTAGTAGGACTAAAATCAGTAGCATTGGTATTCAATACTAATTCCCAAGGACCAGGAACTGATAAATCAAATTCAGGAGATAACAACCACTCCGATAAAGTCGTAGTGAATAAGTTAACACGAGCAGACGTACCTGCCTGTCCCCAAGATCCAGTACCTAAACCAGTAGGACCCGTCATAGGGTTACCATTATCAGCCTCTTCCCAACAAGTAGGAAGGAACGTTGTGAAGTCTGTTGTGTAAGCAGGTGTAAACACCGCACAAGGAGTCGTGAAGGCAAAAGGACCAGCCCAAGCACTCGTATCACCAGGTCCACAAATAGTTCTAGCATAGAACTCATAAGGGCTAGCCGCATTTAAACCAGTAGCATTATAAGGATTAGCCATAGTAGTAGCTGTTACACCAGCACCAGCAGGCGTACCAGGAGCACCATAGCTTACTTCCCAGACAGTAGCAGGACCAGTGTACGTCCAACCTAATTCAGCAGTAGTAGCAGTAATATTAGAAGCCGTTAAGAAAGAAGGCGCATCACAACTAGGAGGCATTCTAATCTCAAAACGATTGATAAGCACATAGTAATCTTCTGGATCGTTGACACTTCCATCAGAAGCCCAAATACCAAAAAGATTAGAAGTGCCAGTATAAGGTGTTAAATCAATAACAACATCGTTACTAGCGAATTGTAAAGGGTTGTTAACATCCCAAGTGTAGATAGCTCTCCACGTAGCTCCACCATTAGTAGAAATAACAACTTGAACGGTATCATCAGATCCCATACCACCAAAAGCAGTAGTAGGACTAAAATCAGTAGCATTGGTATTCAATACTAATTCCCAAGGACCAGGAACCGATAAATCAAATTCAGGAGATAACAACCACTCTGATAAAGTCGTAGTGAATAAGTTAACACGAGCAGACGTACCTGCCTGTCCCCAAGATCCAGTACCTAAACCAGTAGGACCCGTCATAGGGTTACCATTATCAGCTTCCTCCCAACAATTAGGAAGAAACGTTGTGAAATCCGTTACATAAGCAGGAGTAAACACAACACAAGGAGTCGTGAAGGCAAAAGGACCAGCCCAAGCACTCGTGTCACCAGGTCCACAAATAGCTCTAACATAGTAGTCATATGATGTAGCACCACTTAAACCAGTAGCATTATACATGTTGGTCATAGTCGTAGCAGTAACACCAGAACCAGCAGGTGCACCAGATGCTCCATAAGTTACTTCCCAAGACATTGGCATACCAGCAATTGCCCAAGTCAAATCTGCAGTAGTACCAGTGATGTTATTTGCTGCTAATTGGTTAGGAGTAAGGCAGGTAGGTGCTTCCTTGATCATGACATCGTCAATCAAAAGATCATTTTCAAAATCATTGGGATTACCACCAGATTCTGCTACAAAACGAACACGAACACTATCTCCACTAGAGTAGGTAAAACCAGCAAGGCTAAAGCCTGTGACTTCCCAACCTTGAGGAGTGTTCCCCTGTAAAGTTGTTACATTAGCCCAAGTAGTACCATTCCATGCTTCAATCATTAAGAGATTGTAAGGACCAGCGAATGTTGTAGAAGAAACATAGCTTTCGTAAGCAAACTCTAAATAAGGAGTCGTGAGTGTAGTAACTTCTACACTTGGTGCTGTTAAAACTACAGTTGTATCATTACCTGAAAAATCGACCCACGCATAATTGCCACCATTACCAGTGTGATCAGGGGTGCCTGCAACTCCCCATCCTGGAGAAGTGCTAAACGCCCAAGGACCACCAAAAACGGCTGTGTTTGTCCAACCAGCAGGAACTGTTGTTGCGTCAAAAGATTCATTTAGAACCTGACCAAAAACAGTCGCACTGAAGAGCCAACACGCTAAAAAAGAGATAAAATTTCCTTTCATGTTATTTAATTAAATTTATTAAAAGAATTGAAATACAAAAATGATATTAAGGCAAAGTTAACAAATATTGAACAAAAAGTAAATTCAATACTTACAACAAGGCCTTTTTCTTAGTAAGATTACAGTAAAAAAATCAAGAGATATTAGATGGAGTATACTTTTCTAAATAAGCTAAATAGCATAATTTATAAAGGTCAAAAAAAAGTAAAAAAGGGCGTTTTGATTGTAACTGCTGTAATAGTAATCGATGAAACAGTAGATGGAAAAGCCGTAAAAAGGGAGATAGGTGATACTCTTTAAGTTTGTTGTACCAAGTTAGTAGTTTGGTAGAATTGGGAGGGAGTAATTTCTTTTGATATAAATACCAAAGGTTATGTAAGGCCTGTTCGCTTTTGCCTAAAAAAACAGTGACGGGCTCTAATCCTACATGTTCTAGGGGGTTATCTAAATGTATAATAGGATGTTGTCGTTGTGCTAGTTCTAGCCCAAATAAGGTATCTTCATGGCCATAGGAAGTGAGTTGTTCTTCAAAACCAATAGGCAAAAAAAGTGCCTTAGGAATCAAAAAATTATTGGTCATGAAAGAGTGGTAAGGCGCTTGCTGGCGTTGCTCTTTTGTTTGTTCTTCTCTTTGTGTACCGTAATACCAGTGAAAGTAAAGTGTAGAGGAGGAAGGAGCTTCTTTTTTATAACAACGTCCACCATATAAGATGGCATTCTGATCTAAAGCCTGAACATACCGTTGTATGTAATCTTTATTGGGCGGCCAAGCATCGCAATCCATAAACAATAGAAATGGATATTGAGCACGCTCTGCTAATAGGTTCCGAATCTTAGATCGGCCTACATTTTTTGCTAGAACTTCATACTGGACATGAGGAAGTTCACTCAATGTATTATTGAGGACAACAAAAGAAGCCTCCGAGGCATCTTCTAAACAGATAATTTCAAATGCAATAGAACAAGCAATAGCCTGCTCATGCAGTTCTTGGATCAAACTGCGTACATCAAAATTATAACAGGGAACTAATAAGGAAAGCATGCTAATAGTTGCTAGTGACAAGAAAAGGCATTCACCTTTTATAATATACACTGGGCAAACAGGGGAGAAGTGGTGAACTAGCGTCTATTTAATATGCTTTTGGAAAAGGCAAAATGGACCTCGACCATCTGGGAAGAGTTGCGATTGGTAGTACCCACTTGTCTTTTGGCAAGTGCTGTATTTACCCAAGAATTAACTTGAATTGGTTGATTGACTGTTTTTGCAAAGGGGCGATTACATTGGTTGACTGTTAATTGAATACTTTTAGGGGACATATTTTTCATGCTTCTTGTTTTTAAGTCTACTTATTTAGTTAGACTGCCTATTGATTGTTGAATAACTCTAAGGAAGTTTGGAATAAGGGGGTGGTATGAATGTGATTTATATTAAATCACCAACCTTCGATTAAAGAATCCTTGTCTAAAGTAAGGAATAGTTTGTGAAAATGCAATTTGCACGGCAAAAATATGTGCCTTTGAACTTCTGGCTCTAAATGAAAAATAACAAGAAGTCCTCTAAAAATGTTGTATCTTTGCAGGAGTGTATTAGCCGATTTGTGACCAATGATCTCTTCTAAATGACAACAAAAAAAACTACAATTGATAAAGGGGAATTTGATAAAACAACAACTTTATTGTTACAATTTTTAGTCCTAGCGTTACTTTGGGGGCGTGCTTGGCAAGGATTATTTTGGGACTTGCCTCTACGAACCTTGTTTTGGGACCAGAGTTGGTTAGAAGGAGTGGTGACCAGCTTAACACAAGATACTTGGCAACATTATGTGACAAATGTCAGTTTGCCAACCGATCAATTAATTGATGGGTTAGGGGTTGGGTTAGGTGTTTTTTGGGCAATGGCTGGCTGTGGTGTTTTTTTTTTGAAGAACTACCCTAGATTTGGTCAATGGATTTGGCGATGCAGTACTATAACTCTATTGTTTGTCGCATTTTTGTATTTCAAAAACAGCTATTGGCAAATTGGACAATTGTTAGAGTATGCTGCCCAAATTGCGGCACCTTTGCTGTTGGGTTATATATGGTATGAAGGGAAGAATACAACTGGTTTTAGAACAATAGTTAAGATCATTATTGCAATTACATTCTGTTCACATGGACTTTATGCTCTGGGGTATTACCCACAACCTGGAACATGGATAGAATGGTGTAGAAATGTTTTTGGTTTTGAGGGCGATGCTAGTGTGCGCTACTTTTTATTGATTGTAGGAATTTTAGATTGGTTAGCAGCGTTATGTTTATTTATGCCCTACAAATGGTTGTACAAACCTGCTTTACTCTATTGTATTATTTGGGGTTTTATGACTTCGTTTGCACGGTTTTTAGGCAATTTCTATAGCGATATGATCTTGGTATCTTTGCATCAACATCTTTATGAAGTTGCCTATCGATTGGTGCATGGAGGCTTACCTTTGTTATTGTGGTTTTGGATAGCGCAGACGTCCGAAGAATAAATTATAAATTAGTAAATAAGAATAGGTCTTATGCTAGACGAAACTGGTTTGATGACATCCACCTCGTTTTATTAAAAGGATCTAGTAAGAAAAATAAAATATGGCTACCCTTTACTGTGTACCTGGATTAGGAACGGATGAGCGCATTTTTTCCAAACTCATTCCTCTTCTAACTCCCCATGAAACAGTGGTGTTGAATTTCATAGAGCCTTTAAATTATCAAGAGCCTTTGGCAGAATATGCCAAGCGTTTAGCTGAAAAAATAACAAGCCCTAAGGACGAACCCATCTTTTTGATCGGGTTTTCTTTAGGCGGGCCTATTGCCCTAGAAATAGCCAAGTTGTACCCTAATGTTACCCTTATTCTTATTTCTACATTCAAGCAAAAAAAGGAAACCCCCATCGCCTTTAAAATGGCGAGAGTATTGCCACTACATCGATTAGTGCCTACTTGGTATACACACCAACTTATTCCACGTTTAGCGCCTCTACTAAAAATCTCCAGCAAAGAAGATGGTCTTTTATTAGGAAAAATGTTTCGAGCAAAGCCCGCTAGTCATTTTGCATGGGGAAGGCAAGCGATTGTTGATTGGGAGAATGAAGTACTTCCTACAACTTGTTGGCATATCAATGGCAATAAAGACCATATTTTTAACAGTGCACTTCCGCATGTCGACCATTGCATAAATGGAGGAACGCATAACATGATATTAGATAGGGCAGAAGAAATAGCAACATGGATGTTGCCCCTTTTAACAAAACACTCTAAATAAAGGGAAACACTAAGATCCCTTAGTATTAGCTTTTGAGGCATTAAATGCGTACCTTTGCCCCGTGGTAGCGATTTATTTGGCTATTTTTTAGAGAAAGGTATTCCCTCTTAAAAACCTTAGCGTCGTTTTACTATCAATCAACAATCATCCATCTAATTTATACAACAACACAATATGCTTAATATTATTCTTTTTGGCCCTCCTGGTAGTGGCAAAGGTACACAAGCCGCTAAATTGGTTGAAAAATACAATTTGGTACACATTTCTACTGGAGATTTATTCAGAAGAGAAAAAGCAGCAAACAGTACGATTTGGCAAGAAGTAATGAGCTATGTAGATAAAGGGTCATTAGCACCTGATTCTATTACCATTCGTTTGCTCAAAGCAGAAATGGACAAAACGCCTGATGCGATAGGATATATCCTAGATGGATTTCCACGCAATGTAGATCAAGCGAATGCTTTAGATACCTTCTTAGGAGAGCAAGGTACAGCGGTAACCCGTTTAGTAGAATTAATAGTTGCCGACGAAGAAATCGTCCAACGAATTACTACTAGAGGAAAAGAACAAAATAGAGTAGACGATCAAGATCCTGCTATTGTTCAGCACCGTATTGATGTTTACAAGAGCCAAACGGCCCCTGTCGCTGATTATTATGGGGAACAAAACAAAACCCAACGCATTGATGGCATTGGAAGTATTGAAGAGATTTTTAATAGAATTTGCGCTGTTTTAGATACCGCAAAAGTATAGTAGGACCCTGCACATTTGGCTACTAAGAGTATGTTAATCACCTATTACTCTTAGTAGCCCTTTTTTTTGAACCAATTATTAAGGCTATGATGCTCTTTGGTGAAATCTTATTGTGGTGTTGCGTTTATGGTTTGGTACATTCTTATGTAGTCTATCCATTATTAGTGCGTTGGGCCGCAGCCAAAAAAGAAGGCAACCAAGACATTTATGAATTAACAGAAGAGCTTCCACCAGTCTCTTTTGTAATGTCTTTATACAATGAAGAAAGTGTCATTGCTGAAAAGCTAAAGACATTATCAGACAGCACTTATCCAAGTGATAAACTGCATTTTTATATTGGTTCGGATTGTTCTTCTGATACAACCAACGCTCTTGTAACCGCTTGGGCAAAAAACAACCCACAAGTACACTTCTACGCTTTTGAGGAACGACGTGGCAAACCTAGTGTTATCAATGATTTGATAGCTGCTGCTAGAGCGAGCTATCCTTCCACAACAGACCATATTCTTATTATTTCGGATGCCAATGTTCTATTGGAGCCCACAACCATCTATCAATTAGCCAAGCATTTTAAGAATACAGCGATTGGTTTGGTGGATTCTAATATCCAACATCCTAGTCAACGAGCAATGGCCGTAGAGGGGATTGCGGCTACAGAAGACCATTACATTTCTAGAGAAGTGCACATTAAGAACTTGGAAGGACGTGCTTGGGGACGAACAATGGGGCCTTTGGGGGGCTGTTATGCGATTCGAGCGAACTGGTTTTCTCCTGTTCCGCCTAATTTTTTGGTGGATGACTTTTATATTGCAATGAAAGTCTTTGAACAAGGTGGACGAGCAATTAATGAACTGGAAGCGGTTTGTTACGAAGTAGTCTCTAGTGATTTGCAAGAGGAATTTAGACGAAAGACCCGCATCTCAGCAGGAAATTTTGCCAACTTAGCTACTTTCAAACACTTATTATGGCCCCCAACAAGTAGTCTAGGTTTTGCTTTTCTCTCTCATAAAGTATTGCGTTGGTTGGGACCATTTTTTATTCTTACAGCTTATGGTTGTTTGTGGGGATTAACCCTGATTTATCACAACCAATTCTATGGAACCTTGTTGTTTTTAGCAAACATAGGATTGTTTGGTGTTCCTCTATTGGATGGAATACTCAAAAAACTTAATATAAACGTAGTCATCCTGCGTTACATTACCTATTTCAATGCGATGAACTTAGCATTATTTAATGGATTTTTTAAATACCTAAAAGGAGTACAAAATGGCATCTGGCAACCCACAAAACGAAACGTCTAATCGAACATTGGATCGTATAGAAGACGCGTTGGAAGACATTAAGGCGGGTAAGTTAATTATAGTAGTAGACGATGAAGATCGCGAGAATGAAGGCGATTTTATTTGTGCAGCTGAATTGGTAACGCCACCAATGATCAATTTTATGGCTACTTATGGCCGCGGTTTGATCTGTACACCACTGACAGCCCAGCGTTGTGATGAATTGGAATTGCGCCCTATGCAGCAGCAAAATACGGCAGTGCATGAGACGGCTTTTACGATTTCTATTGATCTACTGGGTTTTGGTTGTAGCACAGGAATCTCTGCTTATGACCGAGCAACAGGCATCCAAAAATTAACAGACCCTTCTGCATTATCAAGCGATTATGCTCGCCCAGGGCATATCTTTCCCTTGATTGCTAAAGATGGAGGCGTTTTACGTAGAGCAGGACATACAGAAGCAGCTGTTGATTTGGCACGCTTAGCAGGCCTTCAGCCAGCAGGTGTCTTGGTCGAAATTCTTAATGAAGATGGAAGTATGGCGCGCTTGAATGATCTATTTGTTATTGCTGAAAAGCATGATTTAAAGATCATCTCTATTGAGGATTTGATTAAATACCGTTTAGAGAAAGAAACATTAATTGAGGAAGTTCTACGCGTCAATGCACCAACCGAATATGGTGATTTTGATGTGGTGGCTTTTGAAAATAAAACAACAGAAAAGAACCTTTTTGCCTTGGTAAAAGGCGAATGGGAAGAAGATGAACCGATTTTAGTGCGCGTGCATTCTTCGTTTACAACCAGCGATATTTTTGGGGCGTTGTTGGGGGATTCTGGCTCTCAATTGCATGCGGCTATGCAACAAGTAGAAGAAGCAGGAAAAGGTGTTATTTTACTGATTGAGCAAGATGGTGGCAGCATGGAGTTGATGAACAAACTCAAAAGCTACGATCGTATGAGCAAAGAAGGAATTGGGTTGGAAGATATCCACAGCCGCCTAAGAGCACGTTCTGATCAACGGGATTATGGTATTGGAGCACAAGCCTTACGTCATCTAGGAGTGAGTAAATTACGCTTGATGACCAATAGCCCCAAAAGACGTATTGGTTTGATTGGATACAATTTAGAAATTGTAGAAAATGTACCTTTGACAACTGTACAAGGGCGCATGCGCAAAAAAATAGCCAATAATGCTGTTACTGCACAAGAGGGAATTAAGTAAAAAAATCCTTAGAGAGAAGTATAGTAAATGAAAGAAAAAAAAGATCCGCTTTCTCCCAAGGCATTCACCAACAAACAGCCTTTGATTACAGAGGCTGTACGGATACAAATGCCAACGGAATATGGAAGCTTTGAATTGGTTGCTTTTGAACAAGCTACAGGGAAAAATTTGTTTGCCTTAGTGAAGGGAGCATGGGATGCCCAAGAACCTGTTTTAGTGCGGGTACATTCTTCTTGTGTAACAGGAGATATTTTAGGTTCCATGCGTTGTGATTGTGGCCCCCAATTGCATGCGGCAATGCGTCGAGTGCAAGAGGAAGAAAAAGGCATTATCTTGTATGTCGAACAAGAGGGCAGGGGGATTGGCTTTATTAATAAAATGAAGGCCTATAAATTGCAACAGGAAGGTTTGGATACGGTCGAAGCCAACTTGCATTTAGGCTTTGAGGCGGATCAACGCGATTATACCGCCGCTGCTGCTGTTTTAGCTCACCTCGAAGTAGGAAATATTCACTTGCTTTCTAACAATCCTCAAAAGGCCGATTCTTTGAAGGAGTTAGGGGCTAATATTACAAAGACCATTTCTTTGGAAATTACACCTAATGAGTACAATCGTTTTTATCTGCAAACGAAGAAGGATAAAATGGGGCATATTTTATTTGATGCCCATTTGAAGTAGCCTGATTATTTCGGACATTATAGCTCCCAAATCTTAGTTTTTACTAGGATTTGGGATTTTTTATGTAGTAGTAAGGTGCTCTATTTGAGCATCATACCAATAACAAGTGTCTCGATTGCGATATTTATGGATGTATTCCTTAATAATTAGTCCATAAAGCATTGTTTGGAGGTTTATTCTATCGTTTTAATTTAAATTATTTCTACTTTTCCAACCGATTAGTTTTCTCATTAAGGACTTCGTGAACCATGCGCCCTAAAATGTCCCATGTTTTACGACTTATCATCCTTCCATTTTTGTAGTCACATTCCGTGTTTTTTCTTCCATTCTTATAGAAGGAAATAAAAAGATCAAAGGAGTAACCATTTTCATTTAAATGCTTGATGGATTGGATGGTACCTGATTCATAGTAGGTTTTACAAGTATCTACTCCGAATCCTTTGTTGAAGTAAGCCTCCCTTTTTAGTTGTCCATTCTCATACCAATACTTAGAAGCCCCATCAATTATGCCCTTCACATAAAATGCTTCTTGTTTTAATTGTCCGTTCTCATACCAATGTTTAGAAGCCCCATCAACTTTGTCATTGATATAAAATGCCTTATGTTTTAATTGCCCATTCTCATAGTACTCTTCGTAGTCACCATTCTTAATAATAGCGTGTAGAGGACTATTGGGGTCCTTTAATACTTCTTCGATATAGGCATCTTTTTGTTCCCAGTTTTCTAGAAAATGCTCTATTTGACAAGGATACAGCAGCTCTGATAAGGTTTCTACATCAAATTCAATTTCGTTACTATTTTTGGGACAATAAGTTAGTACGGCTAATGGTGGAGATATCCCTAGGTTTTTATAAGCTAGTAATTTGTGATGCCCGTCTAATATGAAATTTGCAGAGCGGTAATCTTCTCCCTCTTCCATGAAATTAGCATTAAAAAGTAGGGCAAAGGGTCTTGCTCCTTTTTTGATTTTTTCCTCAAAATAGGTGACTCTTGTAGGATTAATTTGACTAAAGGGCTGGGTGGCATAGAGGGAATCATCCCCTGGATAGATTTGACCTGTAGTATATTCTAAAATTTCTGAAGGATAGTATTTCTTTGTAATGGCATTCTCTTTTAGAAATGCTTGATGTTCTTTTTTTGCACGATCTAATTCATTGATATCTGTAACCTTATGCGCAAAAACTACTTCTAATGGAGAATAGCATGTTTTAGCAATGTTGTTGTAATAGGAGGTGTATTTAAAATACTCTCTTTCTTTATTGGAATGGAACCCTAAATGATAGTCACCATTTTTAAAAACAGGCAATAAAGGCTCTAATATATCGTAGAGTAGTTCTGTCTTTCCAGAAAAATCGTTGAATAGATTATCTGTTAGAATTTGTTCAACGGCCATTCTATACGCTTCATTATAAGGTAAGGTACAGAAAAACTTACCTATAGAACCACAACAGTCATCCCAAACCATAGTAATCGGGCGATTAAACCTAAAGTAACTTCCAAGGCTGCTGAGCCCAATCGTACAAATATCTTTTCCGTTTTTAATTTTGAAATCCATCTTTTGGTTGTTTTACTCGGATGACAACTAATCTGTTGCTTAAAGGAGTTTGTTTTAGAAAGCCTTCTTAGTTTTTGTGATAGCTCAAAGCTAAGAACAGGGGACGCAGTCTTTTTGCGTAGTCAATAGCAACTGTTTTCTTATGGAGTAGAATGCTGTTTTTCAACCGAAACTCAAAAGCATTGTTATAACAGTATTATCTCGCAAAAACACAAGGCAATTACATGTCCACTTATCATATACATACGAAACAACTTGTCCCAATTACTTTAAAAGAAGCTTGGGATTTTTTCTCTAGCCCTAAAAACCTAAAAGAAATTACGCCTGATTATATGGGCTTTCATATTCGCTCCGAGTACGATGGTAAAATGTACCCAGGACAAATTATTGAGTATACGGTTAAGCCTGTCTTAGGGATTCCCATGTATTGGATGACGGAAATTACGCAAGTAAAAGAACAGCATTTTTTTATTGATGAGCAGCGGGTTGGGCCCTATAACATGTGGCACCACCAGCATTTCTTTCGTGAAGTAGAAGGAGGGGTAGAAGTGGAAGATATGGTCCACTATCGCTTGCCTTTGGGACCTTTAGGGAACATTGCCCATGCTTTATTTGTCAAGAAGCAATTGCAGGGTATTTTTGATNNGAAGAAGGTCTTGGAAGAGCGGTTTGGGAAGTTGTAAAAATATCGTGTGCTACCTAAATTGGTGACAACTATTATAATGAATAGAAGTAGAATAAAGACAATTTAAAATTATAGCTTAATTGATCTTTTACTAACTTTGTATGTAACCATGCATTTTGACCATTGTTCCCCACTTTGTTTATCATGTAATCTACAGTAGCAATGATTAGGAATGACCAAGCCTTCAGCAATGGAGAAGAGGAGTTTTTTGCCCTGAATGAACAGCAGAATTCAGAAGAACCCAGTGCCATCAATCAACAAATTAGCTCCAATTTATTTACTGCCCGTACTTCCACGAATATTCCCCCTCCAGAAGAAAGGACAGAGGAGACGGAGATTCAAGCGCAAATAATTAGCCCCAGCATGAGCGGGAAGAATACCTGCTTTATGGTCTTGCCCAAGGGGCAATTAGTAATCCTATTGCAAGGAGCAGGAGTAGAAAAATTGGAGGAAGAGACCATCAGCTTGAAATATTACAGTAAAAGCACCAATGATGGACAGCGCGAAGAAATGTCCGTAATAACGAAGTTGATAAAACCGTTACTAGAGGAACAAGGAGCAGGGGTTTATAAATTGGTCTTGCCCTTGGATTTTGCTCAACACCTTCCTGGATTGCAAGCAGGTGATTTTTTAAAGCTCAATTTTTTAGAGCAACTCAATGCTCAACTGTTCTATCGCCCCAATGACAAGCTAAAGGTAGACAATGCAGAAGAGTTAGCAAGCAGCAAAGCTCATCTGGAAAAACGGCTCCGACACCTTTGGTTAGAAGCAGCAGACGCTAGAACACTACAAGAGTATTTACCTGAGTTGGTTTTAACGGAACATGGTTCAGGCAAATCTTATGTATCAATGCCTCTACTACAAGAACAAATACAAGATAGGACTACTTTAGAGGCCGTTGATGTAGAGAGTAGTTCCAAGGAGGCGATTCAAACCCAACAAGCGGCACTCACTAAGAAACAAGAATTACTACAAACAATCGCTTACAAATTTGACCTTGCGGCTTTTCCTTACGAGCAATTGGCTATTAATTATGAGGGAGAGGACAAAGCAATCATATTAGACAAGGCCTACGAACAACAAGTCCAAGTTCATCAAGGCTTTAAACAATTATTAGGGCAGCAATTGTTAAGAATACAAGAGCAGCAACAATCCCTACAAGTAGTTTTACAAGAAAAGAGCATCCCCGCGTCCTTAAAAGAAGCGACGGCCGTCTTAGAAAACCAAAAAGAAGCGATCAGTAGACGTTTTGAGCTCTTGGAAGGCGATCTTCACGCCATTCAGGTATTGCCCTTGAATTTTGCTGATTGGAGTAAAAACATAAAAACTTTAGAGCAAGTGCCACAAGAAGCAAAGGCTACTTATGTTAAGGAGAAAGCTGTTTTTAACCAAGTATTGCAGGACTATGAGCAAAGCCATCCAGAAAGCCAACAAGCCGCAGCTTATATGGAGTGGAAAACTGCTTTGGTAAAAGCGCATCAAACGTTTGAAAGAGGAATGATAAAAAACCTAAAACGATTTAAGGAATTTGTACAAGAGAAAAAAGTGCCTTTAGCCGCAACAGGCGGCGATGGGAAACTGGAATACCATACCAATGAAAACCAAGTCAGTAAGGCAGAGCAAGCGCGTTTTGGTGATCCTATTCCTGCAAAAGTGGTATTTAATTCTACCGAAGTACCGTTGTATGACAATGGAATTAGCCCAGAGGATGTGATCCAAGGAGGTGTTGGAGATTGTTATTTAATGGCGGCTTTGATGCTTTTGGCAGAGGAGGATACCAAGCATTTGATCCACGAAATGATTGTGGAGGAAGGGGATAAATATGTGGTACAGCTATACAGCAATGATATGCCTGTAGCGGTAGAAGTAGATAAAGAAACGTTATTTTTGGAGTATGAAGATGGTTACCAAACAGATGTAGGAGCCAAAACTAAAAAAGAGTTGTGGGTAGCGATTATAGAAAAGGCTTATGCCAAGTATCAAGGAAGTATTCCTTCCTTGAAGGAGCAATTGGAAATGGGAAAGGCGGGCGGCTATGATAAAAAATTGCCTTTGGAGCCCTCGGATTATGGAGGTGATTACACAAAAATAGAAGGTTCACAGACAAGTTTGGCGATAGAAGCCTTGGTGGGGAATCGTTTGTCAGAAGAGCAGTATATTTACTTGGATGAAGCAGGGAATGTGAGTGAAGAGGAGACGGCTAGAGTATTTCCAGTGCGGGTGAATTTACAACAAGGGGATATAGGAGAAGAGGATTTGAAGGATTTATTGCTAGCGAGTTATAAAGCGGGGTATAAGATTGGAGTAGATTCTCCTGAGGGGATGGATGATGTGGAAGGGCTGACGCATGATCATTTGATGGAGATTAGTCCTGATGTGTACATGAAGTTTCAACATGCTTATGTCCTAGGAGGAGTTAATCAGTTAGGGGTGAAGCTGCTAGACCCTCATGGAAAAATAGAAAAGGCAGATAAGAATTTCTATACTCATGAGTTGGTAAAAAACATTAGTGAATTGAATAAACAATTAGATTTGTTAACAAGAGAATTAAAAGAATCTAATTACAGTAGCTTTTCTAGTGAAACGAAGAATAACTTTTGGCTAAATTAGAAATTTACATAGCAGATACGCCTATTGAGAAATTAAAAAGTAAATGGAATAAACTATTAAATAAAAAAGAACTTAAAAAAACAAAAAATAGTTTAACAGGTTTAAATCCAAAAGCAGGAGAAAATTTTCTAGAACAGATAAATAAAATTAGAACTTCTCTAGAAGAAAATCAAATAAGTAAAGGTTTTTTTGGAGCAAAAAGATCAATCTATAGAAGGTGTACAAGCAGTTAAGTATAGTTTTTTAAAAAAGTATTTTGAATCAATAAGAATCAACAAACTAAAGGTATGATTTTTTTATTATTGCTAGTGTGCTTTACAAGAATCGTTGATGCTCAGGTGTCCGCCAGTATAACGTTAAACAATGGTTTTTTTTACGTAGAAAACTTGGACAACTATGAATTACAAGTAGATTCAATCTTCAAAATCAATGAAAAGGATAACAGCACTTACTATTTAAACAGGATAAAAGTGAATACTGAAAAAAGTGAAATAACACTTTATGCGAGAAAAAACCTTATAACTTCTACTTCGTATAAGAGAGACAGTTTAATTTATGCTGAATTAAAAGAATGTTTTGAGCCATCACGTCTATCAAAGGCTAAATTAATCTCTTATAAAATTTCCCCATTGCAACAAAATTCAGAAGGGTATAAGTATGTAGATATATTCAAAACTACTTATAGAGATAATGGTTACAGCCAGTACATTAGTAGCATGCTAAGAATATTTGTTATTGATGGAATAGAATATAGAATAGTTGTATCAACTAAAGGAGCTCCCTATAACAAAACAGCTTGTAGAAGTCGCAAAGCTATTTGCCAGGAATTTGAAGAGTTGGTCAATAATCTTACTATAGAATAACAAAGAATTTAATGGAGAGACAAAAAAGCCCTCTCATAATATTTTGAGAGGGCTTTTCGTATCTTTGTTAATTATTGGAAATAAATTGTTTATGACTAAAAAAATGACTCGAACAGGATTTGAAACTGAAACTTTTCACTGAGTTGTTTTTAGGCTTTCTATATCATTAAGAAAGCCTTTTAGAACTTAATAGTGAGAGGCTCGGAGCGAGATCTATATTTGATGTGTTTTGATCTATATGTTTACATGACTACAAGACAAAAAATAGAGAATTTTTTAGTGCTTTTGGTTATCCTTATTTGCATAATTATGCAATATTAAACTAATAAGCCTTCTTTAATTAAATATGCTTTGAGGGAAGTTCCGAGTATTTCTGAATTTATTGTGAGTAAACTTTCAACGGTAATTGCTATTCCATACTTGGTAATCTCAAATTTTTCATAGACAGTAGTTTGATTTTTGTCTTTATCTATTTCTTTTTCTGAAAAAACGTTAATTTCTGTTGCACTATTACCGAGAATTATCCCATTAACTTGAAAGTTACTTTTTATGCTTGCTCCTGAAATTCCTTTAGGGCAATGGAACAGAGTCGGGGATATCCTCTGTTATATTGTTGTGTGTGCTATGGCGCACTAAGATAAAATAATGGAGGGTATTCCTAGTTCTGGTCTGTGCTCCCGAAGGGAGCTCGTGCAGAACTAGGGGCTTGTCCCCGACTCTGTTCGAGTCGATCTGACCGGAGGGAGGATGGACTCGAACTTGTGTATACACACAAGTTATGCTCCACCAGAAAAAATAAAATGAAGAACATACTAATAATTATAATTTTAGCAATCGGGTTTTTCTCTTGTCAAAGTGAAAAGGAAAAAATCATTGAAGGAAATCAAGATATTATCTTCTCAGAGATTTATGGTAATTCTAAAATTCAAAGCCAATTCTTTGAAATTAATTCTAAAAGAGATACAACCCTTGTAAGTCAGAATGGAACAAAAATTAGAATTTATAAAAACTCATTTGAACTTGTAAATGGTTCGATTAAAATTCAAATAGAAGTAAAAGAAGCATTTCAGCCAATTGACTTTGTATTAGGTAATTTAACAACAACGAGTAATGGACAACTTTTAGAAAGTGGCGGAATGATTTTTATTAACGCAAAATCAAATGGAGAAGAAATCCAGTTAAAAGAGGATAGTGAAATTGGAGTAATAGTCCCAACGGAAGAACTTGATGAAAATATGATGATATTTAGTGGTGTAAGGGATAGTTCTAAAATAGATTGGAAACAACCTGAATCTATTTTAAATCAGCAAATTAAGACACTTGAAGAAAGCTATATCACAATTACATATCAATATGTTGGTGACTTAGAAAATATAAATGTTAGAGATTGGCTTTGGGAATCAGATAGAAAAGTAGGTGATAAAAAAATATTTAATGGAATTTCTGTTGAAATAATTACAATAATATGCAATACAGTTGCTTTGAAGGAAAGTGGAAATGGTTTATTCATACCAGAAGTAATTACCAAAAAAGGTCAAAATGGATTTGTCGAGGATTTCAACACAAGTTATATTTTTAGAGTAAGAAAACTCGGTTGGTCAAACATAGATAAATTCTTTAATGACCCAAAAGCAGAAGAAGTTCAAATGATTGCCAATGTGAATAATCAAGAGGAGTTTGGATACGTTTTTACCTCATTGATTTTACCTGAAAGAAATATGTATATCCCAGGATATCAGAAAATGGATAACACATTCGGATTTTCACATAATGATTTAGAACAATTAATTCTTCCAATTGGAACAGAAGGAATTTTAATGGCAACTGCCTATAAAGATGAAAAACCATACTTCAATTTCAAGAAATTTATCATTGGAAAAGAACTTAATTTGACTTTCGATTTGTCTGAAACAACGAAAGAAGAATTGAAAAAATCATTAGAAGAAAATATTTAAAAAAAAGGCGAGAGCATAACAATGTATATGTGTTCATGCTCCCTAAACGGTCGCACGGCACATATACGAAACATTATCTGATGTAAATGAATTGTAAAATATTAAAAAAATATAAAAAACTAGAAATTTTTCTTAAATATTATTTAGAAGCACACACATATATACCAGTTGTTTTTATGGAATGATGTCCAAGTAAGGATTGAATAGACCTTAGATGGACACCCCTTTCCAATAAATGGGTAGCAAAACTATGTCTTAGGGTAGGTATCGTTCCATTTTTTCTAATTTTAGCAGCGATCAAAGCTCTTTAAAAAATCGCTTGAACACTAGCATAAAAAAGCCCTCTCAGAATAATCTGAGAGGGCTAATTTTTTATTTGAAAGTCAACAATTTAGTGACTTGATTCTAATTCTTATAGTAGAAGAGGTCTACTGGTTCTCCAATTCTTCTAATTCAGAAGCCGCATTTTCCCATTTCTCCATGGTTTCGGTCAACTTTGTTTTATTGGTTTCATACTTAAGAACCAATTCATCATAGGCCGGTGTGCCCATGATCGACATATCTGCCATACTTTTTTCTAGTTTCTTATTGTCTTCCTCTAAGCGATTGATTTTGCGCTCTGCATTTTGCACATCTTTGGTGACTTGCTTAAGGCGTTGGTGGTACGCTTTTCCTTCTAACTTAGGTTTTTTCTCTACGACCTTTGCCGCAACTTCTTGCCCTTTACCCGCTTTCCCTAAACTAACCTCTCTAAAGGTATCAAGAGCGCGTTCTTTAAGGAAGTATTTCACATCTCCTAAGTACAGTTTGAGCTGTTTGTTGTTAAACTCAATTACTTTATCGGTCAAGCCTTCTAGGAAATCACGATCATGAGAGACCACAATTAAGGTGCCATCATAACGCTTAATCGCATCTTTTAGAACTTCTTTAGAACGAATGTCTAAGTGATTCGTCGGCTCATCCAGTACCAATAAGTTGATAGGACGCAACAACATACAAGCCAAGGCTAAACGGGCGCGTTCTCCCCCTGAAAGGACAGAAACTTTCTTATCCACATCTTCCCCAGAGAAGAGGAACGAACCTAAAATGCCACGCAACTTGGTTCGCATGTCATAAGGCGAGACACGATCAATGGTTTCTAGTACCGTGAGCTTTGGATCAAGCGTTTCTGCTTGGTTTTGTGCATAATAACCAACTTCTACATTATACCCCAATTCCGCTTTACCTTGAGCGGCAATCTGTCCTAAAATAATCTTGGAAAGAGTGGATTTTCCTTCTCCATTTTTTCCTACAAAAGCAATACGCTCGCCGCGAATGACTTCTAGATTAACGCTGTCTAAAATATTGCGTTCGCCATAGGTTTTAGTCACATTTTCGACCTTAACAACGACTTCCCCAGCCCGTGGAGCAGGAGGGAAAACCAATCGCATTTTATTACTATTAACCGTATCCAGCTCAATCTTATCCATTCTATCCAGTTCCTTCATGAGAGACTGGGCCATTTTGGCTTTATTGGCCTTGGCACGGAAACGATCAATCAATTGCTCTTTGCGGGCGATTTCCTTTTGCTGGTTTTCAAAAGCACTTTGTTGCAAAACGCGACGCTCTTGCTGCAATAGAAGGTATTTAGAATAATTAGCTTTGTAGTCGTAAATTTTACCCAATTCTAATTCTACAGTTCGTTTGGTTACATTATCTAAGAAGGTCTTATCGTGAGAAATAACGACCACCGCACCTTCATAGGTTTCTAAGAATTG
Organism: Aureispira sp.; assembly: GCA_050633105.1. Lineage (GTDB taxonomy): Bacteria > Bacteroidota > Bacteroidia > Chitinophagales > Saprospiraceae > Aureispira. The sequence continues at coordinate 33,685 of JBOEFW010000031.1, forward strand.
TTCCAACCAAATAATAGATTCAATATCCAAGTGGTTGGTCGGCTCATCCAGTAGCAAATAATCAGGACGTTGTAACAACATCTTTGTTAACTCAATACGCATTTGCCATCCACCACTAAATTCATCAGTCAGACGATCAAAATCAGCAGGCATAAAACCCAATCCCATTAGGATTTTCTCTGCATCTACTTGAATGCTTTGTCCACCCAAAACTCGGTGCCGTTCATTCATTTCATCCAACTCATTGAATAAATTCAAGTACGACTCACTTTCGTAATCCGTTCGTGTTTCAATTTGTTGGTTGATGTTCTCAATACTCGCCTCTAGATCTTGTACTTCAGAGAGGACACTTAAGGTCTCCTGCAAGACTGTTTTTCCTTTCGGCAAGCTCATATCTTGATGCAAGAAACCAATACTACTCCCTTTGGGACGGACTATATTCCCCTGATGAGGAGAAGTCGTTTCTGCAATAATTTTAAGCAAGGTAGATTTTCCTGCTCCATTCAAACCAACCAACCCAATGCGGTCGCCATCGTGAATAGAGAGAGAAATATGAGATAAAATAACACGATCACCGTATTTTACAAAAACATTGTTAATCCCAAGCATAAGCCAGTTCTAGAGTATAGTACCTCTTTATTGGAGAGGTAGCATTAAAATAATGAAACAATTCTGCTACATCCCAAATTGTTGGGTGGAGAATTGACGGGGCAAAGATAAATAAAATTTACTAGATTCTAGTGTTAAAAGAGGGCAGGAGCGTTCGCTAAAATGCGTATAGAAGAGAGAATAAGAAGAAAGGTAAAGACTAAAGACGCTAGTCGTAAGATAAATGAATGACACAATCCTCAGGTAATAGCTCCTCTAAGCGTTTTTTATAGGCATTGGCTGTTTCCTCTTGTTGCAATCCATCATCATAAAAATGAATCGACTTAAGAGATTGCAAACCCCTCCAAGATTCAGGAATTGCCAAGGGATGACTGGAGAGCAAGGGCTGTTGCAGAGCATTGACAAAATGCAATTCTTCTAATTTGGACAAGGTTCCTAGAACCGCAGGAATATGCGAAAGGGAATTTTTACTTAAATCCAACCACCGCAGTTGTTGTAATTTTCCTAAATCTTTAGGTAAATTGGTTAATTTGTTGTGCTGTAAATCCAGCAACTCCAATTGTTGCAAGGCTTCTATTTGTTCTGCTAAATCGACCAAGGCATTGTGAGATAAGTCCAAACTGCGTAAGGTTGTCCAGTTAAAAAGTGCAGTAGGTAAATGGCGTAATCGATTCCGAGACAAGTCAGCAATTCTGACATCTATCTGGGTTGCTAAGCTTTCGAAGACTGCGTCTACGGCTGTTTGATTGAGTAAAGCCCAATTGCTATGGGTGTTTTTACTGCCAAGAGGATAATGTTCAATGCCTAAGTAACAACCTCTTAAATTAAGATCCATGATCACATAATGTTGCAATATCTGAGGCAACTTTAATAACATGGTAGACTTCAAATCTAACCGTTTGTGTGTGAAGTTGTAAAATTGATCTTCTAACAGTTGTTTTTGTAACGATTCATCAGTGCTGTTCGCAAATAAGTAGAGCAAGCCTTCACTGCCTCCATTCTGACGATAAGCGGTTTCGGCTAATACTAAAGGATTTAAGTCTAGGGCTGCTCCTGTGGTACTTTGTATTTGTTTAAAATTAGGAAAACCGCTATAATTGACGGGTAATCCTTGTGAATAGCCTGTATAACTATCACTTAAACGTAGTTTTTTAATATTTTGGAGTTGACTAAAAGAGGACGGCACCGCAATGTATTCTCCTAGTAATAAATGATTAAGCCTTGAAATATTCAGCTCTTCTAGTTGTTGTAGTTTCGATAAAACGCTAGGAAAAACCTTAAACTTGTTATTAGAAATATCTAAGTTCTTTAGGTAAGAAAGTGCTTGTAGCCCTTCGGATAGCTTTGTAATGTTATTGTGAGAAATATTCAACGATTTTAAGTGTTGAAAGGTCGCTATACGTTTAGGAATAGTTTTGATCTTGTTGTGACTCAAATCAATAACGGTCAGTTCTTTCCATTCATAAAGATCCGTCGGTATTTTGGTTAGCGCGCAATGATTGAGTTTAAAAGTGGTGCCAACAACAAAACTACGGAGTAGTCTTTTTCGTGCTTTTGCAGGTAGAGTATCTAATAAATATTTGAGACCTACTTGGTACTTATTGTACATCGCAAGGCCCATTTTAGCACTGTCTAAGTAACCTGCACTCATCGCTACATACCGTTCAATATTTTTTTTGATGGTTTGCTCTGTCGGAGCTAATCCATTGCGATGCCCCAATTGTAGATTGCTATTCATGAGAAGAGAAAGCTGCGGAATGGCATAACGTCGTAAAAAAAATGCTGCTTTTTTGCGTACCGCTTCCTCTTCTTCTAATTTATAAACAACAAAGACCTCTGTTAATAGCGTTTGGGGCAAAGGATGGACTTCCAAAAGCTCAAAAGCGAGTTTGGTATTGCTGTTATTGGTGCTAAGCAATAAATTAGATAGATGTTTAATTTCTTCTGCTGATAATGCCATAATTCTGGTCTAAAAGCCTACCGAAGAAAACCACAGCGTGGTCAAATGCTACATTTTTAGGGAGAATTACAAGAGGAGTTGGACAAGTATGTAGTAGACTTCTATTTCAAAGATACAATAATCCCATCAGAAATAAAAGAGATTTTTATTGAATTTGTTCATAAAAAAAGGCTCTCCTTTTGACTTAGGAGAGCCTTTTTTTGACTGTAACTAGTTGTAAGTCAGCATGTATTAAGATTGATTTTTTTTAATAACAGCTAAGCTTAACTCCTGTAATTGATCTTCCGCTAAAGCTGAGGGGGCATCAATCATAACATCACGCCCTTGATTGTTTTTAGGGAAAGCAATGAAATCACGAATAGAGGTAGCACCGTGCATAATAGAACATAAACGGTCAAAACCAAAGGCAATACCACCGTGTGGAGGGGCACCATATTCAAAGGCACCCAACAAGAAACCAAATTGTTCCTCTGCTTCTTCTTCGGTGAAACCCAATAGTTTGAAATTCTTAGATTGTAACGCCCGATCATGGATACGAATAGAACCACCACCAATCTCCCAGCCATTGATAACTAAATCATAAGCATCAGCACGCAGGGCTTTCATCGTTTCATGATCACCATTCAACATGCGATCAACATCACTTGCTTTAGGAGAGGTGAAAGGATGGTGCATCGCGTGGAAGCGCTCAGAATCTTCATCCCATTCTAACAAAGGAAAGTCAACAACCCACAAAGGATTAAAACCACCACTGCGTAAGCCCATTCGTTCGCCCATTTCTAAGCGCAAGTCGCTTAATTGACTACGAACTTTGTCTGTCTCGCCTGATAAAATCAACAATAGATCTCCTTTTTGAGCCCCTGCTTTATCTAACCAAGTTTGCAACTGTTCATCGCTGTAGAATTTACCAACAGACGATTTGATACTACCATCTTCGTTGTATTTAACATAGACTAGGCCTTTGGCGCCAATCTGAGGACGTTGTACCCAAGAGGTTAATTTTTTAATGTCTTTGTTAGAATAAGCACTAGCTTGACCTGTGGCACAGATTCCAACAACCAATTCCGCACTGTCAAAGACCGGGAATCCTTTGTCTTTAGCAAGTTCGTTTAATTCTACAAACTCCATCCCAAAGCGGGTGTCAGGTTTGTCAGAACCATAACGACTCATCGCTTCGTCGTAAGTCATGCGTGGGAAGGTAGGCAATTCTACGTCCAAGCAAGTTTTGAATAAATGTTTGGTCAAGTTCTCAAAGGTATTCAAAACATCTTCTTGCGTCACGAAGGCCATTTCGCAATCTATTTGTGTAAACTCAGGTTGGCGATCCGCGCGTAAATCTTCATCTCTGAAGCATTTTACCAGTTGAAAATAGCGTTCAAAGCCGCCAATCATCAACAATTGCTTGAAGGTCTGTGGCGATTGTGGCAAAGCATAAAACTGTCCATCATTCATACGACTAGGCACTACAAAATCTCGTGCGCCTTCAGGAGTACTTTTGATTAATACAGGAGTCTCTACTTCAATAAAGTCTTGATTGGATAAGAATTTACGGACTTCTAAGGCCAATTTAGAACGGAAGAATAACTTGTTCTGTATAGGACGACGACGTAAATCGAGGTAACGATACTTCATACGGATTTCTTCTCCGCCATCTGTTTCGTCTTCAATGGTAAATGGTGGCACAGCAGACTCGTTGAGGACCTCCATTTTTTCTACCAAAATCTCTATAGCACCTGTTGGTAAGTTAGGGTTTTTGCTAGAGCGTTCGGTTACTTTACCTTCAATGCGCAAGACATATTCTCTACCCAAGCTTTTCGCTTGCTCGTATAGGTCAGCATTGTTTTGTGTGTTGAAAGCCAATTGAGTTAGACCATAACGATCACGCAAATCAAGGAAGGCCATGTTTCCAAAATCTCTATTCTTATTCAACCAACCCGACAAAACAACGGATTCTCCAACATTTTCTAGGCGCAAGGCGCCACAATTGTGCGTTCTATACATTATATTCTTATTGTAGTATTACTTTCAAGATGAAAACTTGTTTTTTAGGCTCGCGAAAATAATGATTTGTTGGGAGCAAACCAAATATCTAATAGGAGATTACTTTATTCTATAATTTAGACCAATCCCAAGGCTCATTTTCCTATTAAGGACAAAAAAGAGGAGACCTTCTTATGATTGGAGATCTCCTAGTTAATTGGTAATATTTATTGACTATTGTAAGGCTGGCTACTTTGCGAGCAACAAACGCTTGATGGTACCATCTAAGTTGATGGTCATGTAGTACACACCTTTAGGCAGTTCTTTCCAATTGGGAACGGTCTGGTACCATAGCTTGCGAGCATACATAGCTGTGAGGTCGCTGCTATCTGTAAAGATTAGTTGTCCCTCTGCATTGTGTAAGGTCACGGTTGCTTTATAAGCTTTTACTTTGCTCATAAATATATCAAGGCGCTCAGATAAATCCACAGGCTCTTTGTAATAATCTTGTTGAGCATTGAGTTCAATCACAGAGCCACTCAAGGTTTTGTAGGCCTCATAAAAATTAGGAATGCCATAACCATAAGCATTGTCAGGGGCATCTTGTTGGGTAGCACTGTTCTCAATAGCCTGCAAGAGTTCTACATTGCTGTGTCGTGGCATGGCTTGCCAAAAAGAGGTAACAGCCCCTGCCATAATGGGGGAAGCAAAGGAAGTACCATTGCTATAACTGGTATCATAACGTTTCTTAGCGGCAACAACGGCAATGGCTCCTCTAGCAACGACATTTGGCTTGATATACGTTCTATCTTGAAACCCCAAAGAACTAAATTTGACATGAAACCCATCTCTATCAACAGCCCCTACAGTCATAATATTTTGTGCATCGCCAGGGACGGTGATGTATCTCCATTTACCACTTCCTTCATTTCCAGCACTATTGACAATAAAAACGCCTTTGGACGCCGCCAAATTAGCCGCTTGCGTCATAGCAGATGTCTTACCATTAATATCGACATAACCATAGTCCATGTCATTGTCATCAAAATCGTAATACCCCAAGGAAGAATTAATAACATCTACGCCCAATTGATCAGCGCGTTCTACGGCAGCTACCCAGTTGTATTCTTCAATCAAATATTCCCCTTTTACATCTTCTGTTTTGAATAAATAATACTTGGCAGCAGGAGCAGTACCAACAAAAAGATAAGGCATATTAGCGGCCATACAGGAAAGTACATTGCGACCATGAGAAGACGATTCAAAAACATAGTCATCGCCTTGTACAAAATCATGTGTACCTAGTATTTGTCCGCGTTGGAATAAGCTATCAAAAGCAGGTGTTTCTCGTATGCCATCAAAACCACCATCCATGATAGCAACATGCATTTCTTGTCCTTTAAAGCCCATTTTATGCAAATATTGTGCATTAAGCATGGTTATTTGGTTCTTACCTAAACCATAAAAATGATCCTTTTTGCGGTACTTTTTACTGTAATCGCGTTCTCCAACTTCTGTTGCAGCAGGCTCTACACGGCGTTTAAATCCAATCGGAAAGACATCTTTGATGAATTCAAATTGCTTTAAGTCTTCTGCATTGGCACTGGCTGTTTCTACAATAACGGCTACTCCATTGAGCCATCTAGAACGACTGTGAATTTTGAACCCTTTGACACTGATTGGCTCCAAGTACTGAGGAGTAATAGGTAAGTCGGTTATGTCAATAGGAATGTTATAACGGGCACGGCGTTCTAATGCTCTTGGGGATAGAAATTCTTGTGGTCGAAAGATGCTATAAGGGGTGTTTTTTTTGTCTTTAAAACTTACCCAATAAATATCATAACGACGTTGTGCTTGTGCTGTATCTTGCCAGAACAAGAGAAAAATAAAAACAGAAAAAATAGGAGTAAAAAACCTCATATAAAATGTTTTGTGAACTAATTGGCTTTAGTTAAAATCTTGGTTGCCTAAGATAAAACAAAATCTTACGATAAGAATAGCGAAGCAACCATAATCTTCAATAGATAAATTTAAATCATTTTTTTCATTCTCCCGCATCTATCTCAGGAAAGTAATAGAGACATTTTTTTAGTTGACCTTCAAAAGGATACTTAAATCATTGAGAGCAAGAGCAATTTAGGCGCCAAATATAGTAGATGGATTAGACGGCACTTTATTTTAAGAATGTTTTAGTATAAAAAACCGAATGTTTTAAGAAAAATAGAAAAACACGATTTAGAAATTCTTATACTTTTACGTTTATAGGAACGAAGCAAAAAAGGATAACTTGTTATAGTTTTCCAGTTGAAATAAGCGCATTTTTGTATAAACATTCTACCTTATAGAGCGTTAAGCCACTAATAGACCTTATTAAATATTTGCTATGAATTTTTTCTGTGTACAGGATTCCATGAAAAACCGATCGAAAAAAAACAAAAGCACAGAGTCTCAATTTTGCAAAAAAATATATAAAGTACACCATCATTTTTTAATAGCTAGAATAGGGTGGATGGCCTTATTTAGCTTTTACTGTCTTTCTTTAGAAGGACAAGGATTAAATAAAGCACATCAGTTTTTGGCTTACGATCAAATCCCAACTTGGAAAGGTTTAGCTTCAGATTGGAACAAGTCTACCCCCAAAATTCACCTTTTTGATGTAAAAAAATACAAGGGACATGGCAATTTTGTCTGCTATGGATTGAAAACAGGGCTTTTATTTAAGCAGTTTAAAGAGTTGGTTCGCCATCCCGAAAAACGGGAATACTTACCCCTATTTTTGTACGATTTGCGGACAAAGCCTATTTATAAAAATGGTCAAAAATATACTTGGGCGCTGCGTTTAGAAGATTACAGTTATCAAGATGATCATTTATCGATGGAAAAAACCTTTGTTCGTTTGATGAAGGCGGTAGAGCAATACATGCAGAGAGAAGATCCTAATGCTGGAAAAGGAATTGCAGTCTTAGCGAGTCCTACCGCTTCTTTGCCCAATAGAACCATTAGAGGTGGTGTAGAGCAAGAAGGTTATGCTGTGCTGTCCTTGGGGGAATTAATTGCAGCGACGAAGTCAGGCAGCCCTGAGGAGCAAAAAACGCCTTTGTTAGGGAAAAACAATGATTTATCAACAACTATTCTAAATGAGGGCATTGCTATTGGTTACTTAAGGTGGGTGAAAGAGGGACAAGAGGCGCAGGTAAAAAGTGATTTTAAGAACATCTTACTTTATCAAAATATCCCACATCGCGTCCCAATAGCCAATGGAATATTGACAATGACGCCTCAAACGCCGTTTTCTCATGTAAATCTTTTAGCCAAAAACAGAGGAACAATTAATGCTTATTTTACAAGGCCATTGCCCAATGATTTCCTGAAACAATATGAGAATGAATTGGTACAAATTACCGCTAAAAAGATACAAGGTACCAGCACTTTTACCATTACAAAAATCACTCAAAAAGAGGCCAATGCTTCTTGGGCAATACAAAAAAAACTGAAGGTAGTGATTCCTAAACCCGATCTATCTGTACAGTCCTTCTCTCATTTTGCAACAGGCGCTAGATCGGTGCAGACCATTGCTTGCATTGGTGCCAAAGCCAGTAATTATGCCTTGTTGTATCATCATTTACCAAGTTATACGCGTCCAGGCTTTGCTATTCCTTTTTATTTCTATGTTAAAACCATCAAATCTTGTGGCGCAGAGGAGCTGATTGAACGCTTGTTAAAAAATAAAGACAATTGGTCTTTAGAAGAACGGAAGCAAGCCTTGGCAACTATTCGTAATAAAATTGCAACTGCTAGCTTAGATGCGCGGATTTTTAAGGAGCTAGAAGTGATTTGTACCACGTATTATAAAGGAAAAAAATTGCGTTTGCGAAGTTCCACCAATTGTGAAGACCTGCCTGCTTTTAATGGAGCTGGACTTTACGTATCTAAGGGTTTTTGGGAAGGAAGTGATCAAGCCTTGATTCAGAAAAAAATCTTAGAAGTTTATGCCTCTTTGTGGTTAGATCGAGCGTTTGAAGAGCGGGAATTTTTTGGAATCGATCAAGAGAAGGTAGCGATGGGAATTTTAATTAATGAAGCATTTCCTGATGAATATGCGAATGGCGTAGCATTGACCTTGCCCAATGCGGTAGGGACACCAACTATCCATATTAATACACAGTATGGAGAACGATCCGTCACCAATCCAGAAGGAACCGCACAACCAGAGGTTATCTATTTTCGTCAATTGGACAGTAAGTGGTATGTTACGGTATCGAAATCTTCTGTGCAGAACATTTTTGTAGAGAATCCTTCCTTAACGCCCTTGGTGCGTCAATTACAACAAGCAAGCGCCCAGATTGATGGATTGTTAAAGCGCAAGACCACTCACTCTGATCACTATGGTGTAGACATTGAATTTAAAATAATGAAAGAAGCGACGGGTTTTAAATTGTACCTGAAACAAGCGCGTTTGTTGCAGGTGGATTTGCCAGAATAGCAACAAAAGGAGAGGGAGACAACCAATTATTCAGAGCGTTGATGTTTCCAACGGCGATGAGACCACAGCCACCACTCAGGCGTTTCTTCGATCAAGGTCTCTAAGCGTTTCCAATACAACCCAATTAATTCTTCAGGGGTATAATCTCTTGGATTTTCTGTTAATACTTCTACCCCCATACTGTAATAGCCTCGTTTTAGGCGTTTGATGGATAAGAACAATAGAGGCATGTTATAACGTTGGGCATAAATAGCAGGGCCTCTTAAGACGGCCGTGTCTTGATTTAGGAAAGGCAACCAATAGGCCCGCCCTGGGTTACTAGGCGATTGATCGGCAATTAAAACAAAGGTTGTCAACTGATCAGACAATTCTCTAAAGGCTTTCATGGCTTCTAAATAACTGACAAAGCGCGTATCAAATTTTGCTCTAGAATCCTTTAAATACGTATCAATATATTGGTTCTTAATAGGAGAATAGAGAATGACAACAGGAGCAACCGTGCAAGAAGAAGCGCGTAAGCCTCCCCATTCCCAATTGCCGTAATGTCCGCCAACCATTAAGGCAGAGCGCCCTTTGTCAATGATGCCTTGTGGTAAATCAGGGGTGTGGTGGGCTTGGCGTTTTAATAATTCTTTCTTAGAGAACGATAAGCCCTTGATACTTTCTAATAATAAATCAAATAGAAAGCGATAAAAACGCTGCTCAATGACCAAGCGTTCTGCTTCCGTTTTGTTAGGGAAGGCTTGCGCCAAATTTTGACGAACGACTTTTTTACGATAGCCTATACCGCGGTAAATCAACCAATACAATCCATCAGATAGTCGGTATAAGCCCCAAAAAGGAAGCAATTTAAATAAGAAAATCAGTAAGCGAAATCCGAAGTAGGCTAATCTGGCCACAGTTGTGTTTCCATCACTGCTCCGTGTAGAGCAATTGGTTTATAAGAAAGATTCAATTGTTTGCGGCTTAAAAGAGAGAAAGGTTTTGTCTGGCAGATGATCTTTGGGGACCGTACGGCCTCTAGGAGCACGCTTGCGCGTAATCTTGATTTGCCCTTTTTCTTCTAAGTTTAACAAGGCGTCAATATAGTTCTTTTTTGTCAAAGAACGTCCCCAATGTTGCTCCTCGTATAAATCAACCAATTGGATGGTTTGGTGAAGATAGGTGGCCCATAGATGCTGCTCTAGTTTAAACATAGGCCCAAAAAGTGTTGGGCTAGTTTGGTGTTTTCGAGGGCCACGACTGGGTTGATAACACAAGTTTCCAATGCCATCTTCCACAATATGGCTTTCCGCATTCATCACTTGACGCATGGCTTGATATGCTTTGGGGTCTCTAGTGAGAAAGTATAAAAAACGGCTTGTTTTATCTTGCTCATCATAAAATGTATAACAAAGCAGTCCTGGATTATTGGCTCCCAATACCTCCTGTAACCGTTCTTCTAATAAATTTTTCCAATAGTTTTCTTTCTCGGTAGCAGAAAGGCGTTTTTTGAAGGCGACTTTTAATGCATGGCTCGCTTGCTCTCCTAGAATGCGTTCTAATTGCTCTTGATCGCGTTTGCGTTTGCTCCAATTCAGCAGTTGTTGATAATTGATAGATAACACACAATCCGCAGGATGCCCTTGTACTAAATCTCTCAACCATTTCCATGTGAGGCCTTCATTGGCACACAAATCTGCAACAACCAAAGTGGGCAAGGAGCGTACCGTAGCTATGTGTTGTTGAAGCGGTGTATCTACCATAGATTGATGCAATTGGGGCGCAAAAGTGAAGTGCTCTATTCTAGGCAAGTTTTCTAAACAATTGTTCCAAAAAACAGCTTTCTCTCCCTCTTTTTCATTCAACAAGGTATAGAGTAGTGGCCGAATATTGCGTTGACGACTCACCCATTCTAAAATGGCATAACTAGGACTATCTTGGGGAGTGGCGGTCGATTCACCTACTGCTAAATCAATGTAGGCAAACTTTTCTTCTAAGCCTTCCATAGCAATACGCTTAGAGACTTGTTTGGCCCAAGGCATAAAATAATGTCCTAACAAGTTACAGCAAACCTGTTGGGCGTTTTCAGGAGAAGAAAAACCAATAGTAGAAGCCATAAGCGTTCTAATAATTTGCGCTAAACGCTGATAAAAGTAGAGTGTGGTGTAGAAGGATGATTTTTTAAATCAAAATCATGCACTTTTTTGTTTCTATTAATCAAATGTACTAGTTTTTGATCGATTACAAAAAGAAAAAGGCTTAAAATCAAGCGTGGAGCAGGAAAAAAGAAACAATTTGTGGAAGAATGAGCAAAATTATAGCTGTCAAAAGCATTTGAATGTATGGCACTTCGTTTGTGAGCTCGTGTTGCTCGGTTCAAACAAGAGAGGTTTTATTTTTATCTTTGCTAAAGATACCGTTTTACAAAAAGGCGGTTCGCTTTAACGCTGATTATAGGATACACTGTATCTTGTAATCTGATCGCTCCACGAGCGAGGAATCAAACGTAGGTATTTAATACACAAAGGAACAACTATATATAAGTTGATCTTTCGTGATTTTAACCTATATTTTTAATATAAATAATATCATGCGTATGTATTTAGCATAAAACTTACACAAATCCAACAGCAATATGAAAAGAAAAAACATCTTATGTCTCTATTTAATAATATTGCTGTTGGGGGGAGGATGTAGTAATCCAACTGAAAGAACTTCAAAAGGAAACATTACCCAAGCAAAAGAAAGTAGAGATTCTACCATCATTCACAAAATAAAAAAGTATAAACCAACAAATGCTTCAGGTTCTAGTTTTTGGGGAGATACCACAGGGAGGTTTGATGTCACGAGGTTTTCAGATTTATTAAGAAATGACTCCATAGAAAAAGCAGCTTTATATTTGAAGACAAATAGACCACCGGAAATGGATAGTATCAATCTGAATGTTTATAAAAGCAACTTATCCAACGTTCTGATTAGACAAGGAAAGTTTGAACTAGTTGCAGAATTATTGAGCGAAGTAATTGACACAGAGGCCAATTTAAGTACAATTTCAGAGCGGCTTTTACGTAGTGAGGCCTATGTTCAGATGGGGCGTGTTGATGACGCTATAAGGGATTTAAATTTTGTCATTGAAAAAGGGGGCAGATCGCGTTGGGGAGCATATAGAGAAAAGGGAATTCTTAGATATAATATTCTCAAAGACACTATTGGAGGCTGTGAAGATTTAAAAAAAGGGGTATCAAATGACTATACCCAAAAAATATATAAAAAGTACTGTGGTTAACCGTTGCTAGCGATAGAATATTAAATAGGAGGTTGTTTTTAAACACCCCATAGCAAGGTTGAGGCTTGATTTATACACTGAAATAAATGTTAAAAATGAAAATTTTAATAAGTTTATACACGATTACATGTTTTTTTATTGCTTGCAATCAAGTTCCTACTTCACTGGACAAGAATAATTCGGAAACAATAAAAAAAATAGAGACCCCACTTCAAGAGGAAAGCAAGAGTGATTTATCAGAAACGGAAATAGAATCTAAAGCGTGTAATCAAACAGAAATACACGTTTATTTAAATGATCCTGACGAGTCTGGAACTAATATTCGTGAACGCCCTAAAGGCAAAATCATAACACAGTTAATAAAAGATGATAGGAATCATGACTATTTTTTAATAATAACAGAGGCAGAAAAAGGATGGTTCAAAATTAAGNNGCCCTATAAGCGGTATGGAAAATGAGGTTGACCTTCCAAATGGAGAAGGTTGGATTCATGGTTCTGTGATCTCTGTAGATACTCGAAATTATGGAGGGCAACATTTAAAATTATTAGACCAACCCAACCATGGAAAAATAATTAGAACGATTGAAGAAGAGGTAATAGGGCTTAGATTAAAAGATATGTGTGGAGAGTGGGTGAAAGTGGAGTATGAAAAATCAGTTGGCTGGATTGAAAGTAAATGGTTATGTGGTAACCCACTGACTACTTGCTCCTAGATGATGTTCATGTGTTGCCTATTTTAGAAGCTCAATAGAAAAAATAATTGAGAATTGAGCTAAAACAAAAAGATCAACTTTTGAGAGACTAAACAAGATCGCTAGGATAAACTATACCAATACTTCTTACGTTGAAAGTAAAAAGGATAAAAACAGAAAGAACAATACAAGGAATATTAGAAGAACTATCTACGATTCTAAAAAGACAAGGTTTCATAATGTACAAGCTGATTTGTTAACTAGCTTTTTGTACTTTTGGCTTTCTCCTAGTATGGGAGGGTAGTTCTTATTACTTCTCTTGTTGACTTAATTCTTGTTCTTATGCGTTTTCTACTCTGTCTTTGTTGCAGTTACCTAATTATAGCTTGCCAAAGCTCGTCTAAACCTGTGACGGATCCCCCAACACAACCTTGGGATACCGTTAAATTACAACACGCGACTAATTTTACCATACAAAAACAAGGAAAGAACACTCTTCTAACAATTGGAGCGGCTTGGAAAAATGCCACCCCCACGTTTCAATATTTGTTATACCCAAAAGACAGCACTCCGCCTACAGCTTATCCCAATGCTACTAAAATTGGCGTTCCTGTAGAGCGCATTTTATGTAGTGGGAGTGTGGATGTGGCTTTTTTACAAGCTTTGGGCGCTACCAAACAAATTATCGGTCTAAGTAATGGGCAATATCTTTATGACAGTACGATTCGAGCACGTTTAGCAAGTGGTGTAATTACTAATATTGGTCAAGATCAGGGGATTAATTATGAGAAAGCGATTACAACCGATCCAGATTTGGCCTTTGTGTATAGTACTGGCGATCAGAAGGTGTATAAGAAATACCAAACGTTAAATATTCCAACCGTTATGTTGTCTGATTTTATGGAGACAACGCCTTTGGGACGGGCAGAATGGTTGTTGTTTGTTAGTTATTTTGTAGGAAAGGAAAACGCCGCTCAAACTTATTTTAATGGAGTGGCGCAGCGTTATCAAGCAGCCAAAATGCAAGCAGGATATTATTCCTATAGTCCAAAAGTTTTCACAGGAGCGGTTTACAAAGGAACTTGGTATATAGCAGGAGGGCGTAGTTTGATGGCTACGTTTATTAAGGATGCGGCAGGACAGTATTTATGGCAAGACAATGAGGAGGTGAGTGGCGTGCCCCTAGATTTTGAGGCGGTTTATGCCAAGGCGCTAGATGCCGATATTTGGATCAATCAATCTCACTATGCTGATAAAACCAATTTATTGGCGGCAGATCCAAAGTACAAGGATTTCAAAGCGGTCCAAACCAACCAGCTGTATAATTATTATAAACGAGCCAGTGCGAATGGCGGAACAGATGTTTTTGAATCGGCTATTGTTCGTCCCGATTTGGTGCTTCAAGACTTGATTCATGTTTTTCATGAGCGCCCTGTGGTATCAGACCGTTTATATTATTATTTGCCCTTAACTTCTAATTAAAAACATGCAGCGAGTCCGCACTAAAATAATAGTTTTATTACTGCTTTGTGCCATTCTAGTAGTTGCTAATCTTTGGTTGGGCTCTGTGTCTTTTTCCTTAGAACGACTATGGGCGGCCTTGATTGGGCAAGCTTGGGAAGCAAGTGATGCGACGATTGTTTGGCAATTTAGAATGCCTAAAATTGGAGCGGCTTTATTGTGTGGAGCAAGCCTTAGTGTGAGTGGCTTGTTGATGCAGACGTTTTTTAGAAACCCTATTGCAGGACCTTTTGTCTTGGGGATTAGCTCTGGCGCTTCTTTGGGAGTGGCTTTGGCCTTGATGGGGACAGCAACTTTAACGACACTTTTGGGCGCGAGTTGGGTACAAAGTCCTGCTATTATTTTAATCATGGCAATTTTGGGTGCGAGTTTGGTGCTGCTGCTATTATTGTTGGTATCTTGGCGCATTGCTGATGTGAATACCTTATTGATTTTGGGATTGATGTTTGGAAGCGCGAGCAGTGCTTTGGTTGCTTTGTTGCAATATTTTAGTAACCAGCAAGCGTTACAACAATACGTATTGTGGTCCATGGGGAGTTTGACAGGCTTGACGCCTCAAGAATTGTTTTGGCTAACGCCTGTCTGTTTTTTGGCATTGATCGCGGCTATTGGTTGTAGCAAATGGCTGGATGCTTTGTTGTTAGGAGAACAGTATGCCCGTAGTATGGGCGTTCCTGTAAGGCGATTGCAACAAGTAATTTTATTAATTACAGCCTTACTGGCAGGAAGTGTTACGGCTTTTTGCGGTCCTATTGCCTTTGTTGGCATTGCGGTGCCACACTTGGCGCGGTTGTTATTTCAAACCCACGAACATTTAATTTTGATTATTGGGAGTGTTTTAATGGGGATGGTTGTTTTGTTGGCTTGCCAACTTATTGCTCAGTTACCAGGAAAAGATTTAGTTTTGCCGATTAATGTCGTGACTTCCTTTTTGGGAGCGCCAATGGTCATGTATTTAGTGCTTTCGAGGCGAAAAATCCAAAATTAAACGCCTTACCAAAAAACTTGTTGCTCGAATGGAGGCACTTCTTTGCAAGGCCTTTTTACAAAATTGTAGATTATTATCAGAATGACAAAAAAACAAAACCTAATACGTTTAAGCTTAGGAGTCCTTTGTTTGCTAATAGCGACTTATTTAGGCAGTAGCCTCTATGCTTTGTATGAGCAAGAAATTTTATGGCAGCAACAGCCCTTGTGGTTTTGGTTATTGGCTTGGGGCGGCTTTTTACTCTTGTGGTGTAAACGCTATGTTCGCCATGAAAAAAGCTGGAAATTGGTTGTTGCAAGTAGTTTAACAGGTGTTTTATTGGCGGGTGGTTTTATGCCCATGCCTACTTTTTTTCTGTTATTCATTGCTTTTGTGCCTTTGTTATGGGCCGAAAGTCAAGTGGCCGAAGCGCAAGAAGGAACCGATCAATGGACCATTTTTAAATTAGCGTTTAATGCTTTTTTTATTTGGAACTTGCTGAGTACTTGGTGGATTCAGAACAGCTCTTTTGTAGGTGGAATTATAGGCAATGCGCTCAATGCGGTGTTTATGAGCATCCCTATCATCTTTTACCACATTACCAAGAAGCATATGGGGCAACGAGGAGCGAATTTAGGGTTTATCGCCTATTGGATGACCTTTGAAATTGGCCATTTGACTTGGGATTTATCTTGGCCTTGGTTGACCTTAGGCAATTCTTTTGCCCATCTGCCTAGTTTGGTGCAGTGGTATGCGTATACAGGCGTTTTTGGTGGCAGTCTTTGGGTGCTATGGCTGAACATTGCTTTAGCAAATCGTTTTTTGCCTATTGGCACAAGGGTTTATCCTAGAAAGAGTTTAGGCACTTGGATTAAGCCTTTATTGGGTGTTTTGGTACCGCTTCTGGTGTCTATTATTTTATATTATCAGCATGATAGTACTATTGGTAAGCAGGTAGAAGTGGTGGCTGTACAACCTAATTATGAGCCCCATTATCAGAAATTTAGAATTCCTCAAAGAGAACAATTGGCGAACTTCCTAGCGTTGTCTAAGGGGCAATTGACCGATAAAACGGCTTATTTGTTATTTCCAGAGACTTCTTTTAATGGAATTAATGCGGAAGAATTACCCAATGAGCAGGTGATACAACGTCTTCGTGATTTTTTAAAAGGATACCCCAATACCCAGTTGGTCACAGGTT
Organism: Aureispira sp.; assembly: GCA_050633105.1. Lineage (GTDB taxonomy): Bacteria > Bacteroidota > Bacteroidia > Chitinophagales > Saprospiraceae > Aureispira. Next base: position 50,367 of record JBOEFW010000031.1, read on the forward strand.
TGAGTGCTAGTTTAAGGTATAAAGAAAATGAGCCTAAACCCAGTCATGTATTTACCTATTGTAATCAAGAGAAAACGTATTGTGAATATAGAGATGTGCACAATGCTGCGGTGCAATTGAGTGGAAAAGAGGAGAAGATCCCTTATTATAAAAAATCCAAATTGGTGCCTGGGGCAGAGATTATGCCTTTTGTTGGAAATATCTCTTTTTTCAAAAACTTGATTCTCGATTTAGGCGGAGTGCCTGGCGTGAGTTTGGGGCGCCAAGAGAAGAGAATGGCTTTTGAATCTCCAAATGGTGTTGTTGGCCCTTTGATTTGTTATGAATCAATTTATGGAGGCTATGTGACCGATTATGTGAAAGAAGGCGCAGAGGCCTTGTTTGTTATCACGAATGATGGTTGGTGGGGCAATACCGTAGGGCATCGCCAACACCAATACTTAGCCTCCTTGCGTGCTATTGAAACGAGACGTTATGTGGTTCGTTCCGCGAATACAGGGGTTTCTTGTTTTATTAATAGTAGAGGCGATATTTATAACGAAACGAATTATAATGAGCCGATTGCTTTGCGTGATAACATTCATTTGAGAGAGGAACAAACGTTTTTTGTCCGTTATGGGAATCTACTAGGCCGAGTTTCCATTTTAATATCGATTTGGTTGTTGGTTTCTATGCTCTCGAATAGCTTACGAGGCAGGAATCAAGAAGAAGTGTAAGAATTTTGTAGGCTTTTAGAAAACCTTTTTCATCTAAAGTTATTCCAACTAGCATACAATTATTATCACTAAAGTATGGCTGTTTGGTATAAACAACCTCCAATAATCAATCAAGACAAATGAAACGCATCGGACTGAAAATACTCAAGGGAATAGGCACCTTCTTTTTATTAGCTATAATTGGCTTTGGCATTTTGTATCTTATTTATAATGAGCCTTTGCCCAAAGGGAAGGAAGGAGCCGAAGCACAAGCTTTGTTGGAGCAATTAAACAAAGCAGTAAATAAAGAGGCTTGGGATAAAACGCGTTATTTACAATGGAGCTTTGCTGGCTTGGGAACACATGATTATTTGTGGGATAGAGAACGCCACTTGGTCGAAGTGAAGTATGGAGACACGCGTGTTTTATTAAATCCTTCTACTAAAACAGGAGAAGTATATGAAAACGGAGTAAAGGTAACAGAAGATGCTTCTTCTTCTGTAGAAACGGCCTATGCTTATTTTACGAATGATGCCTTTTGGTTAAATGCTTTTGTACAGATAGAACAACCAAACATTAAACTAGAAGCGGTCGATTTGGAAGAAGAAAATGGCAAAGGATTATTGGTTACTTATGAGAGTGGCGGAGTGACGCCTGGTGACGCTTATTTGTGGATTTTTGATGAGAATGGTTTGCCTAAAGCTTGGAAAATGTGGGTGAAAATCATTCCAATTGGTGGAGTTTATTCTACTTGGGAAAATTGGGAAACGTTGCCCACTGGTGCTAAAGTTGCTCGCAGCCATAGCATGGGCTTTTTAGATACTAACATTGAGAATTTGCGAAGTTTTCAAACCTTAGAAGAAGGTGGAATGACAGAAGATGTTTTTGCAAGCATTAGTAATTAATAAATTAGAGGAAGGGAAAATAGAGCACTGAAAAAATAACATTAAATGCTTGAACAAGGTATAATTTTGTCAAATAATGGCAAAGTTATGCCTTTTTATTTTTGAAAAATATTGTACACTTAAAAAAAGCTTAGAGTTTGTTTAAAA
>JBOEFW010000031.1:52161-78753 GCA_050633105.1 Aureispira sp.
CCGATACTAAGTTGAAGTCAGGTTCATAAAGGCTTGTTTTTCATTGATAAAAAAATTAAACATGCTCTTAATGGCCATTGCATTAGTGGTGGGGAGCTTTGTTTTATTACAAGCGACTTTTTATTTTATTGCTATGATTTTAAAATATATATACTTATAATGACTTGTCTTTTTAAAGAAAAAGCATGTTTGTAATATCTAAAAATTCTTCTTGAGTAAAATAGTATGATGTATTATCGAGTTGTTGTTTTCTTATTGATCAGTTGTATCTCTTGTACAGATCTAAAGCCTCTTCCAGACCTATCTATTTATCAAGCGATTAATAAGGCAGGATATCAACGTATGTTGACTCAGCGTATTGCTAGAAGTTATATTAGTATCGTTGTTGGTATTGATGTGGAACGACATAAAATACATTTGAGGGAGAGTGCTAGAATGTTTGAGCAAAATTTTTTGGAGCTGAAAAAATACGCTCCTACAGAAAAAGTGAAGGACCAGTTTCGCTACATTCAAATTCTATGGAGTAACTACAAATTTATCTATAGGGATGACTTTACAATTAAGAATGCAGTGGTTGTTCTAAAAACAAATAATACAATTTTGGAAGCTAGTAATGAGGCTGTAAAATTATTAGAAGAATATATAGTAGGAAAGAAGCTTTATGAAGAAGAAACGTTACAGCCTATTGATTTAGAATTGGCAACCATTCTTAATTTATCAGGTAGACAACGAATGTTGACGCAACGTATTGCTTTATATGGCCTCGCTAGGCTCTACAAAGTTGGCGATCAAACAAGCAATATGCTTCATTATCAACGATCAATAGGAGCGTTTACAACAGCTTATGAAGAATTGATCGTTTGCGAACGAAATACAGAGGAACTAAAAGAGGAATACCAAATTATTGCTAAACAATGGAATAGCTTGAAGGCCAACTGGGAAACTTTTTTACAAGAGCCCTATTTAAGGAAGGAGCAAGAAAAAAAACTACCACAAATAATTGAAGAGACTGATCTACTAATGTTTTCTCTTGATAAGGTTGTTTCCTTATATGAGGAGCAAAAAGATAAATAATGATTTATTTTTAAATTGTATTTGTTAATTTATAATGTGCTTCGTGGCTATCTTCTGAATCTTTTTCAAACAAAAATATATTTTAAAATAGATTTTGTGGTTTGACAAACGAATAAAATCCAAAAAGGCAAGAATACTACCTATAAATGCCCCTAAGGGATATTTTTGGCACAAAATGACACCAATTTAAAAGAGCTTTGGTATAATTTTGTGCTAACAAACTGACAAAGAAATGTAAATAACGGAATACTTGATTCCTACAATTAGAAAAGTAAAATCATGAATAAAATACTGTCCCTTTTAATAGTTCTCTTTAGCGGTGTTTATGTACAAGCAGCTCCTGATTTATCTATTTACGAGGCTATTAATAAAGCAGGTTATCAAAGAATGTTGACCCAAAGAATCGCCAAATGTTATGTTAGCATAGTTGCAGGGCTTGATGCTGAACGATATCAAATGCATTTGATGGGGAGCGCCAAGACGTTTGAAAACAACTTGAATGAGCTTAAAAATTATGCTCCGAACGACAAAATAAAAGATCAATTTCGGTACGTAGAAATTTTGTGGCGCAATTATAAATTCATTTATACCAATGAATTTACTACTGATAATGCTTTGACGGTCTTACAATTTAACAACAAAATTTTGAAAGCCTGCCATGAAGCCGTACAGTTATTAGAAGACTATGCGGTAGAGAATAAAATGTATGGAGATCAAGAGGTTAGTGCAGGAGATCAAGAATTAGCGCATGTAATTAACTTATCAGGTAGACAACGGATGCTCACACAACGTATTGCGTTGTATACTGTTGCCAAAACTTATGGAATTGGCGATCAGGAAGAGAATATTCAATATTACACAGAAGCTATCAGTGATTTTACAACAGCTTATGGAACGCTCATGGCTTGTTCTAAAAACACGGCTAAGATTGATGAAGAATACAATACAGCCAACACAGAATGGAATGCGTTAGAAGTTTCTTTAGGAGAGATTATGGCAGCATCAAGTTTGAGTCTTGAATTAAAGGATAAATTGTTAAATGCACTTAAAAGAACAGATTTGGTTTTATTTCGCTTTGACGAAATTGTTTTCTTGTATGAGCGTCAGAAAGACTAATCAACTTTTTAAGCAAGAGGACAACATGTAATCTAAGGTTTATACGGAAGTGAAAAAGCACTTATGAAGTGTTAATTTAGGTTTGTTGATTGTTTTCCTATTACTTCTATAGAGCGCCTAAAAACAAAAAATGCTAAAAAGGCAAGATTTGACATCTAATAGAGACAAAAAGTAAGATCTTTGGCAAAAAAAGACTCTTTGTGAAAGCTGTTTTATAATATCTTTGTGCCCATCAACTATCAATATATAGTAGTCACATGCTATGTTTCTGAATTAAAAAAACAAATAATGAATAAGATAATTCTACTTGTCGGGAGTCTTTTAATGAGTTGTACCTTATTAAAAGCAACTCCTAATATGTCCATTTATGAAGCCATTAATAAAGCAGGTTATCAAAGAATGTTGACTCAACGAGTAGCAAAGTGTTATATTAGTATAACCGCAGGCCTTGATGAAGATAGACATAAGACCCACTTAATGGGCAGTGCTAAAGCTTTTGAAAACAATTTAAATGAATTGAAGGTTTATGCCCCTAATGATAAAATCAGAGATCAATTCCGTTATGTAGAGATTTTATGGCGGAATTATAAATTCATTTATACCAATGAGTTTACCACAGAAAACGCTACGGTTGTCTTACAATTCAACAATAAGATATTAAAAGCTTGTCATGAAGCTGTACAATTATTAGAAGAGTACGCGCTGGAAAATAAAATGTATGGCGATCAAGAGATTCAAGCAGGCGATCAAGAATTAGCACAGATTATTAGTTTGTCAGGAAAGCAAAGAATGTTGACTCAACGTATTGCTTTGTATGCTGTAGCGAAGACTTATGGTATTGGCGACAGTGAAGAAAACTTGCAATTGTATACCGAAGCTATTTCAGACTTTGGAACGGCCTATAGAAAATTAATGGCTTGTTCTAAGAACACCGTTCAAATTGATGAAGAATACAGTGCTGTTAGTAAACAATGGGGCCTCTTAGAAGCCGATTTAGGAGAAGTCATTGTTGCTCCAAGCTTAAGCATACAAGTCAAAGAAAAATTATTGAATGTATTAGAAAATGCAGATTTAGTCTTATTCCGTTTTGATGAGATTGTTTTCTTGTACGAGCGTCAGAAAAACTAATACCCTCTTAATTAACATTGCCTTAAGCAATTAAGGAGCTTTTATATAAAAGTTTCAAAAGCAATTTTTTGCTTTTGAAACTTTCTTTTTAAGAAGAAAAAATAATAACTACTCATGCCTTTTATCGCCAAAGTACTGCCATTCCAATTGTTACTCTTAATTGGGCTGTTATTTTGTGGAACAACACTCCATGCACAAGAATCTTCTGCTTTTTGGATCGAAGGACAAGTTCGCCCTCGATTGGAGTGGAGAAATGGTTATAAGAGTCTACAAGCTGATTCTGCGGTGAGTACTGCTTTTGTGGAGCAACGGAGTCGTTTGGCCTTGGGATATAAGAATGATTTTATCACGCTATTTCTCCAACCACAAGATGTGCGAGTTTGGGGAAGTACTCCTTTGATCAATAACAACAATAGCTTTTTTACTTTATTTAATGGCTGGGTCAAATTAGATTGGGCCCAACATTGGAGCTTAAAAGTAGGCCGACAAGTTTGGAGCTATGATAACCAACGTATTCTAGGTGGTTTGAATTGGGCGGCACAAGGACGAGCACACGATGGATTGTTATTACAATACAAAAATGACAGCAGCCGATTAGAATTGCAACTCGGTGCGGCTTATAATAGTACCACTAATTTAGCTTCTACCTATAATATTGGAGGGAATTATCGCACCTTACAATTCTTGCGTTTTAGAAAAGCGTTTAGTATAATAGATGTACGCTTATTATTGTTGAATATCGGACAGGACCGTCAAGGCAATGGGTTAGATTTTGAGCTCACGGCAGGAGGTTTAGTTGATCTTAAAACAGGAAAATTTAAAGCACGTTTAGAAGGATATTATCAATTTGGTAATTGGTTGTCCAATGCACCTAAGCAAGCTTTTTTGTTAGCGGCCAAGTTCAGTTATAGCCCTAGTAAATTTCGGTTCAGTTTAGGAGCAGATTGGCTCTCTGGAACAGATGAGCAACAACGGGGGCTTATGGACAATAGTTTCAATCCTTGGTTGGGAACGAATCATGTTTTCTATGGTCATTTAGATTACTTTTATGTAGGAAGCAGCCACCAAGGAGTGGGTTTAATAGATGGGTATGCGGAAGTGTTTTATACAGTTAGTAAAACGCTAAAATTGGGCTTGATGTATCACTATTTTCAAGCACCAAATGCTTTTACAGAGCAGACCACTGGCCGTTTGTTTTCTACTGCTTTTTTGGGGCATGAAATAGATTTTGTCGGACATTTTAAGCCAAAGAAATACCTGAAATTGAGTTTTGGTTATGCCCAATTACTTGGAAATACGCCACTAGAAACCCTTAAACCATCAGGATCGGTCCGTACTATAAATAACTGGGCTTGGATGATGTTAGACATCAACTTAGAGTTATTTCGTTATAATAAAAAGGCAACTAGAAAAGTCCAATTAGAGAATCAACGATTTTAGGAAAATAAGCGATTACTCTTTGACCATTTCTAACCAAAAAGGATTGTTATTGCCAATAGCAATCCTAATCAAGTAAACCCCTGTAGGGTAATCCTCTAAATTAGGAATGCGAATTTCACCAATATTAAGTCCTTTTGCGACTGCCTTTAAAGAAGCTTGTTCTTGCATTAATTTATTGTAAATCGTAATCTTAACAGGTGCCGTACTATTGCGCTCTACAAAAACATGTAATTGCTTATCAACAGGTTTTGGAGTATAATACAATTGGTTGTCACGGGTGATGATAATACTGGCATCTAGTAGCATGGTGTAAGCAAAAAAGAAGTTAGGAATCCCATACCCTAAAGAAGAATCTGGAGCATTGGATTGGCTGCTGCTTTGGCGAATCGCTTGTTTGATTGCTTCGCTGGTTTCTTCAGGAAAGGCTGCTTTTAAGGAAGCCACCATTCCAGCCATAACAGGAGAAGAAAAAGAGGTGCCATTTGTTCTTGAAACATCATATTTATTAATAGAGGGTACCACTGTAAAACGACCTTGCGCGGCTACATCTGGTTTGATCCGCCCATCAGGAGTTGGCCCCCAAGAACTAAAGCTAGCGCGATTGCCATTGGGACGAACGGCACCCACTGTTAATACGCCAGGTGCATCCGCAGGCGTACCAATGTAGTGCCAAGGTCCATCACCTTCATTACCAGCACTATTCACAACTAAAATACCACGACTTGCACCAATGTTAGCACCACGACTACTCAAGGCTGTCTTTCCATCCAGTTGATGATATTTATAAGACATTGTTGTATCGTTAAATCCCGTGTAGCCCAAAGATGAGTTGACGACATCTACCCCCAAACTATCGGCTCGTTCTAAGGCGGCTACCCAGTTAAATTCTTCTGTTCTAAATTCTCCTCTAACGTCTTCTGTTTTGAAGAGGTAATAAGACGCATCAGGAGCGGTTCCAACCATTAAGTAAGGTGCTTTAGAAGCCATGGTACCCAATACATTAGTACCATGAGTACTGCTTTCATAAACCATTTCGTCTCCTTCTACAAAATCATGGGTGCCCAAGAGGCGATTTTCTGCATACATACTGTCAAAAACAGGCATGGCATGTACAGATAAAAAGCCACCATCAAAAACAGCTACATGCACTCCTTTACCAGAATAACCATATTGGTGGAGCAAATCTCCACCCAGCATTTTGATTTGATTGGCTGCATCGCCATAATAATCAATTTGATGTTTCTTAAGATCCACCTTTGGACTGTTTTTTTTGAGTTTTGGATCACTGACAAGTCTAAATTTTCCTAGAGGATTAACCGCTTTTACAAAAGGTAGTGCTGCTATCTTTTGGAGCACTTCTTTATCTGTTGTATGTATAGCAACGGCATTGAGCCATTTTGATTGGTTGTGAATAGGAGCGCCAAGAGCAACAATGGCTTTTACATAAGCTGGTGTAACAGGCAAGTCGTAGGCATCAATAGCAATGCCCATTTTTTGACGACGCTCAAGTGCTCGGGGAGATAAAAATTCTTGAGGGCGAAATACGCTGTAAGGAGTATTATCCTTGTCCGTTAATTCTACCCAATGCAAACTATGATTATGGTGGTTGTAATCTTCTTTTTGGGCATGACTAGTGACCCACCAACAAAGCAAAGGAAGCAAAAAGAATAGTTTCATAATAAGAGTTATAAAATGACTAAAATGCTCTATAGAATAATAAAAAGATAACAGAACAGTCTAAAGAATAGTTTACAGCGTTTACCTTAAACAAGGTACTAAATATTTGACCAATAAAATGGCCTAGCGCAAAAGCCTTAACCAATGGGTCTTGCCTGCGTAATCTAAACGTAAGGCAAAGACACCTCTACCACAGGAATCTAAGGCACCTAAAGAAATTTTATTAATCTGTCCCGCTCTTAACCAAGCGCGTTTTTTACCACACAAATTGCCTTCTAAATCCATGACTTGAAGCTGCAATGGCGTATCCTTGGCCGCTGTATTCGTATGTTCTACATAAACATGGAGCTGCTGATTGATTAGACGGAATTTTTGATCAATTTCCCCTTCTTTATTAATAAAAATACTAGAATCTGCTAGAACCTGATAAGCGTTCCAGAAATTGGGTAGCCCATATCCCAATAAAGTATCAGGTTGTTGAGCTTGGTGACCGCTTTCGCGAATGACTTGGCGTAAACGAGTATTGTTTATTTTAGGGTAGGCTTGTTTAAGGGCAGTAACTAGGCCTGTAATAACAGGACAGGCATAGGAGGTGCCTTCTCCTAAGCCAACTTCATAGCGCACCATACTGGCATAGGCTGTTGCGGTACCCAAAGCCGCTACGTCGGGTTTGAGGCGTTGGTCTGCGGTAGGGCCTACCGCACTAAAATTGGCGCGCTGAAGTTTGGGGGTGCTCGCGCCGACTGTTAAAACAGCCTCTACATCAGCAGGAGCCGCAAGTGTTTTCCAAGCTTTGTGCCCTTCATTTCCAGCAGCATTGACAAGGAATAAACCCTTGGCCGTTGCCCAGGTTGCGGCGCGACTAATCAACGTCGTTTGTCCATTAAGTGCTTTTTTAGGATAAGAAAAGGCAGGATTTCTAAAAGCGTGGTATCCCATAGAAGAGTTGATGACATCAACTCCAGCACTGTCTGCAAATTCCGCCGCTAAGAGCCAGTAAAATTCCTCCGCAGGATACTCGCCACGGACATCTTCTGCCTTCAATAAATAGTAACTCGCATCAGGTGCAGTGCCTACCATTAAATGTGGACGATTGGCTGCCATGACAGACCAGATACTGTTGCCGTGGGTACTGCTTTCATAAACAAAGGCATCTCCCTCTACAAAATCGCGATGCCCCAAGAGGCGATCCTGATAATAAGCACTATCAAAAACGGACATTCTATAAGCATTACTAAAGCCAGCATCAATAACCGCAACATGAATCCCTGCTCCGCGATAGCCCAATTGATGTAAAATATGTCCTTGATGTTGCTTGATTTGTGAGCTTGCTAGGCCATAGAATTCTTCTTTATGCTGACTACTGTCTATGCGTGGGCGCTTGGTGTAGAACTTTGCGGGAGCAGCCTTACGGTGGAAACCTAAAGGTTCAATAGTACGGACAAAAGAGAGGGCCGCTAATTTTTTTAGTAATTGAGCATCTTGGGTGTGAACGGCTACTGCATTGAGCCACTTAGAGCGTCCTTTAAGGACAGCACCTAGTTGAGCCAATTGCTGACAATAGCTGGTGCAGACAGGGAGGTCTTGTTCATTGATGAGAATGCTCTGCCATTGTCGTCGGTCTAGTGCGCGAGCACTCAAAAATTCCTGTGGACGGAAGACACTGTGTTCTTGACAAGCCTTATCCTTAAAGTAAATACAATGCAAGCTGTAACGCGTTGGTTGAGGCGCTTTTGGGGCGACATCTTGCGCAAAGCTTCCTTGTAAGAGGCAACTAGATAAAAAGACCGTAAGAAAAACTTGTTTTATAAGTGTAAGGAAACTAATCATCTTGAAAAACTTGTTGGTAAAAGGCTTGTAGTTGAGTCGCTTCTTGTTCCCATGTCCAGACTTGACTAGCGACTTCACAAGCTTGTTGAAAGCGTTGGTATTGTTTAGGGTCATTAACCAAGGTCTGTAACGCGGTCACTAAAGTGTTTTTTTCTAAATCAGGGAGCGCAATACCTACTTTATGTTCTTGTAATAAAGCCGTATATTCTGGAAAAGCCATATTAATAGAGGGTTTATAGGCTTGAACATAGTCAAAAAACTTATTGGCTAAGGAATAATAATAATTAAGGCCTTTATTTTGTAATAAATTTAAACCAAAATGTGCCTTTTTTGTCAAGTCCTGCAATTCGTGGGGTTGAATATAGCCCCAAAAAGTAACTTGCTCTTCTATCTTCAATTCTCGCACCAATTCCCGTAAGGAGGCTGAGCGATCGCCTTCTCCCGCTAACCAAAGTTGTACTTGAGGCAATTCTGGTAAGGCATAGAGGAGTTCTTCTAACCCACGCCCATCGTTTAAAACTCCTTGATATAAAAAGATGAAAGGCGCTTCTAAAGCTAAGGGTTGAAGAGGAGGCGCTTTCTTAAAGGGCACATTTCTAATAACAGAAAAGGAAGTGCCATAGCGTTCTTGAAAAACGTGTTGTAGGCTTCCACAAACCGTATAAGCATAGGTTAATCGAGGAATGATTCCTTGTGCCAATCGTTCCCAAACGCGTTGTATCGCAGGGCGTTCTACCACCTCAGGCACTTCGGTGAAATATTCGTGGGCATCATAAATACAAGGCTTTCTTTTGAGTTTGCTAAGAAGGTAACCTGCCAATAAGGTATCCAAATCAATACTTCCAATGGCATCTAGTCGTCGCCAGAGCAAGTAAAAAAATAACCGCCAATTGTATTCTAAATAGAAGAATTTGCCCTTGTCAAACCAACATCGGAGGCGTTTTTGAGCAAAAGGTTGCTCTTTTAAAGATTGGGAGTTGGAACGAAGACGACCTACCAAACAGACCGTATAGCCACTGTTGACGAGCGTTGTTGCAATACGAATCATACGCTGGTCGTAGGTGAGATCATTGGTGACCGTAAGGTAGATTTTTTTGGTTGTCATAAGTACTATAGAATAGCAAGAGCCACCTCTTGATGAAAAGGCGGCTCTTGGTTTTAAAAGTCCGAACAAGTAGGCCACGAATGTAGCCAAAAAAAATTAGATGTTCTGCTCTTTCTACATTTGCTCTACTTTTGTAGTCGTTTCTTCAAACTCTTCTTCGAAGGAATCCATGTCATCTTCAGGAGCACTATCTAAGGCGTCAAAAGCCCCATCTTTGTGCATTTTATCCCAAGTCATCCAGCTACTTTTTAAGGTGTTAACGCTTTTATCTTTGTGATTAGAGTAGAACATAGTTTTAGCTCCTTTGCCAATCACATAAGCGGTCGTAACATCTTGATGTTTTATGTTTTCAGACATCTGAGAAAGAACGATTGGGCTCAATGGCATTGCTCTAGCAATGACATCAAAATTGTCAGCAAGTACGGTATAATCAATAAACATTCCTAACCAACCTTCTTGTAAAGGCTTAATGTTTTTGTTTGTTTTTCCAGCCAATGCTTGCTCAAATAAAGCAGGGTTATTACTAATAACCAACGCTTCGTCTACAATTCTAGCATAGAATTTAGGCATTTCATTCCCCATCATATCTTGTCCACGAGAGAAGACATAGTTTTCTCCTTCTTTAGGCATAAACATAGAGAGAGGAGGAGTAGCCATTACTTGTTCCATGAATGCTTTGTCTTTCAAACCTAAAGCAGCAACCATAGAAGGCTCAGAACTACCCTCCGCAGGAGGATAAACTCCAGCAGCCAAGTCACCTGTGATGCCTTCTTCAATTTTACCTAAGCTTAAGCCTAACATGGCCAACTGTTGATCTACCTGTTGGTCTAAACCACGCTTTGTTAAGAAGCTTAAAACGCCCTTGCCATTTACACCAATAGAAAAGGCACCCCCTAAGTTGCCTTCAGGTAGGTATTTAGCATAATTAACAGCCATTTCATCAGCAACTAATTCGCCTAATTCAGCTTGTAGTTCCTCGCTAAAGGTAAAGTTTAATTCTCCTTCAGATTTCCCTTTTAAGAAATCACTAAAACCATATAAACTATTGTTATTTAAGCCTTCAACTGGAATGTTAGCTAGAGCTAAACTACCTTCAATTTTTGATTTAGTTTTAGGGTCACTCATGATACTTTCTACGATAGGATCTGTATCTAACCAGTAAACGATATCTTTTCCTGTAGGAATTTGATCAGTGAATTTCTTATTGTCACGGATACCATTGCCCTCAGGTGTTACTAAAGTTTTTACTTTAGCATCTTCTCCGAAGGTAGTGAAAGCAACAATGCGGTCACTTTGAACCAAGTAGGCATTTTTCTCTATAGTGTACAACGTATATCCTTCTTTGTCTGTAGTCGTGACGTTTTTTTCATCTTTAAGTAATTCCGTAATAGCTGCTTTTGCTTTAGCAGCATCTGCTACTGGTAGAAGGATCGCAAAATCACTTTTGTCTAATTCGACGCTTGCTTTGAAATACATACCCATGTTGCCTGTAATATCAACACCAGCAGCGGCAGGATCTTTTACGAAAGGCACTAGAGCAGGGTTTTCTTTCTCTACATCTTTTAAAAAGCTTGCAAAGAGTTCTGTTTGTTGAAAAGCAGGGTAGTCTGCTTTATTCATCATGCTTTTTACATTCATCAACATCACACCAGAGGCATCAGTTGGAATAGAGCTAGAGACATCATTAGCCGCACCAGGCTTAACGGCGCTATCGCTACAAGCGCTAAAGAAAATAGCAGTAATGAAAAGAACAAGGGTGCTTAATAGTTTGGTTGTTTTTACCATTTGTTGTTTATAAAGTTTTATAAGTTAAAAGAGAGGACTCCTAGAGGCTTGTTCTAGTATGTCTGTATTGTGTTTGGTAATAGAATTGTTTGAAATAGGTATGTTGCACATAGGACTACAACACGACAAGGGGGTAGCATACAAAAATACGAAAAGCTATTGCCTTTACGAATTACATGCTCTGTAAACCCATCTGTGTTGGAAAAAATTCGCAAATTAGCTATTATTTTTCATTTTTAAAGCCATAATTCAATGAACCTAGCCCTTTATGGAGTACTCTTACTCTTGCTAAGTCTATCTTTCTCTTGTACTTCTGATACAAACAATAATAGTTCTAATGGTATAGGAAGTAGTCATGCACTAGATACAACTGTCGGTTATTGTTACCAAATTCATAATGATGTCCTAGAAGAAGCGCTAGAAATTCAGATTAAACAAAATAAGTTAACGGGGCAAGGTAGTCGCATCTACATGAAAAGTCAAAAAATTTATAGCTTGCGATTTGAAGGAGTTTTGGATGGAAATCAAGCGGAAGTGACAATTTATGCGAATGATCCCCGCAAAGAAGGCATTCCACCTATTACTCATCGGGAAGATTGGACTTTGAGTGAAAAGCAATTATTAATCGAACGAAGGAACATAGATGACCAGCAAGGACAATTTACTTGCCCTAGAACACGTTGTCAAATGTATACAAACAAAGATAGTACTTTATTTGATTTGCTAGGCTCTTATGAGGAAGGCTATGCTGTTGTGGGCCGAGAAGGCTATTATGGTTTGATGAAGGAAGATGGAACGATGACCATTCCAATGCAATACCGTGATTTGGGTAATGTGAGTGAAGGAATGTTATCTTTTTTCGATAATAAATTAGGATTGTATGGTTTGTTGGATGTAAACGGCAAGATATTGGTAGAACCAACATACGTTGAATTAATGCCGTTTGGAGAAGGCTTGGCAGCCTTTATGACGGAAGAAGGGCAATGGGGATTCTTAAATACAGATTTAGAAACCGTTATTCCTGCTCAATATAAAGGCGTTTATCATTACAAAGGCGATCCTACGCGTACCGCTTTCCATGAAGGATTGGCGAATGTGCAGTTGGAAAATGACCGTTGGAGTTTTATTAACAAAAAAGGCGATCTGGTTATCTTAGGAGACTTTATTTATGCAGATCCTTTTGAAGAAGGTAGAGCGCGTGTCTTTAAAGATAATAAATGGTACTATATTAATAAGGCAGGAGAATGTGTGGAGAATTGTGACTAATAAGGTCTGGTAATCAGCCACCACATAGAGCATACAATTTTAAAACTAACTATCAATTAATATGAAGCAACTTAGCACACTTATTCTTTTACTCCTAGGGAGTACTTTTTATGTCCAAGCACAGCCACCAACAGGGCATGGCGAAAATTTGGTGCCCAATCATGATTTTGAAGAATTGATTGGCAGTCGCCCTGAGTCGGATGTAGACGGTTCGGGAATTTTCCGTTACAATATGGTGGATTGGAAAAGTCCTACGATGACAACACCAGATGTGAAGATTTCTTTGCCTTCTGAAGTAAAAAAAGCAAAACGCGCAGGAATTAACATCGATAAAGCGCATTCAGGGTATAAAATGGTTGGTATTCTGACGCATAACCCTGACTCTAAGCGCTCGGATACTTATAGAGAATACCTTCAAGTAAAACTCAAGAAGCCTTTGAGAAAAGGAGAGGAGTATTATTGCGAGTTTTGGGTCTGCCGTGCGCGCCTTTCTCGTTATATTTCTAACAATTTAGGGATTGCATTATCACCAACACCTTTGCAAGAAGAAGGTTGGAAACCGCTTACTGCCATTACTCCTGATTACAATTATGGAGAGTTGATCAACGAAGAGAAGCGTCAATGGCAACGTATTTCTTTTACTTTTGTTTCGCCGAACCGTTCAGAGTTCTTGTGTATTGGTAATTTCTTTGGAAATGAGGAAACGAATATGGTAGAAGCTAAAGATGCTCCTGAAGTAACCGTAGACGAACAGGCGTATGACAATGCTTATTACTTGATTGATGATGTTATGTTGTGTGTGACACAATATGTGGAGCCAGCTCCAGAGCCAGAACCTGAACCTGAACCAGCGGCACCAGCTCCACCAGAAGTTGGAGCTGTCATCAAATTAGACCGTGTATTCTTTGAAACGGCTAAATGGGCCTTGCTTCCAGAGTCTAATGAGCAACTGGATGAATTGCTAACACTCATGAATGAGTATCCTACTATGAAGATTGAAATTCATGGACACACGGATAGTCGTGGTGGAGAAGATTACAACCAAAATCTATCAGAGAACCGTACAAAGTCTGTTTTTTCTTACTTGGTGGATAATGGGATTGCAGAAGAGCGTATGAAATACATTGGTTATGGGGAAGCGAAACCTATTGCTGATAATAAATATGCCGATGGTCGTCAACTCAACCGTCGTGTGGAGTTTGTTGTAACATCTATTGATGCCGAAAATACTACCATTGAATATTCGGAAGAGGTGAAGCCTTATACAGATCATGATTAGAATTTTGTAAGGATTGAATCGTACACTACGAACAATAAAATAGCAACGCCTCCAAAACTTTTGTTTTGGAGGCGTTTTTTGTAAAAAAATCTACCTGCTTTCTGCTGCAAAGGTATTATAAGCGTTTGATAGGAACGGTAAAGGCAATGATGGTTCCAGAGGGTTCTACGTTTTGTACTTCTATGGCAATCTTTCCTTGGTTGTTTTTATTTAAGAAAGACAATCTTTCTTGTGTAATAGTGGTCGCTAAGGATTTATGTTCTTTATTACGAGTGACTTTAGCAGCTTGTTCTAAGCCAACACCATTGTCTTCTACCTCTACTTTTAAGAAAGAGCCTTGTTGATAAATGCGAACTTTGATTTGTCCTTTATAATCAATAGACTTTAATCCATGTTCTAGAGCATTCTCGATAAAAGGTTGAGTCAGCATAGGAGGAATTAAACAACCATAACTATCTAATTCTTCCTCCAATTCAATTTCGTACTCAAATTTGTTATCAAAACGAAGTAATTGCAACGACATATAATTTTCTAACCACTGCACTTCTTTATCTAACGTAATGTATTCATTGCGCGAGTTTTCTAAAATGGCTCGCACCAACTTGGCAAAGGAAGAAAGGTAACGACTGGCATCCTTTAAGTCATTTTTATACATAAAACTTTGGATGGCAATCAACGCATTGAAAATAAAATGAGGATTCATTTGGTTGCGCAAAAGTTGGTGTTTTAATTGTGTATTCTTTTGTTCCTCTTTGGCTTGGTTTGTTCGCAAGATGGAATAAGAGACGATTAAACCAACTAAAAGTAGCAGCCCTAATCCTAGTATCCAATATTGCCCACGCTCTACCTTAAGTTTTTCAATATCTCTTTCTTTACGTAACAATTGATTGCTTTGTTCTTTCTTGGTTGTTTCGTACTGAATCTCCAGTTCTTCTATTTGCTTTTGTTTCGTTTCATTGAGTAAACTATCTTTTAGTACAATCATCTGGGACTGGTATTCATAGGCTTTTTTATGGTCACCTAATGTTGCATAAACGTTAGCAAGACCCTTGTAATTATCCTTTATGGACCTAGTAAAATGATAAGTCATCGCATACTCTAGTGATTTTTCATAGAGTTTAATGCTCTCTTTGGGTTGATCGTATTGGGCATAAATATTGGCAATAGTGAGATAAGCAATGCCCAATTGAAATTCGGAAAAATTGCGGATGTTATTTAATACTTTATCGGCATAATAAAGCGCTGAATCTTGCCTGTTTTCATCGGCATGGATGCGAGCAAGTTCTCTATAAGAAATGACTTCTAGTTCTTTAAATTGATAGGATAAGGCTAGCTGAGATGCCGTGTGGATATAGGACAAGGCTGCTTCTGGTTGATTTTTTCCGTGATGAGCCATACCCATATTAAGTGAATTTATGACCCAATCATAAGGCTCGCAAAAACGGCGATAATTATTAATTTTGGTGCCAATTTGAATGGCTTTATCATACTCTTCTTTGTCAATATAAATATGAAGTAAGGCATTGAGCGCAAAGGTAACTTGGCTACTATCACGAATGGCTTCATTGATATCCATTGCTTTGTAAATGTATTCTAAGGCTTTGGTCTGTTTTTGTTGAGCAGTGTAAATACTACCGATATTACTGTAGGTGTTTCCTACCTGTGCAGAATCGTTAATAGCAAAGCTAAACGTCAGAGAGCTATCAAACCAGAGAAGGGCTTGTTTATATTTTCCTTGATAAGCATACAAACTTCCAATGGTATTAAGTACTTGTGCTTGCGATTTGTTATGGTCCTGAGACCCATCATTTGCTTGAGCAATGAGAGAGAGAGTTTGGTGAGCATATCCGAGTGCTTTATCTAGATCACTGCGTGCATGAAGACTAAGGAGTTGCCCTAGTAAAATGATTTTAGTCCCAACATGGGTCTCTTTTTCTACTAGTTGTTCTAAGCTATCAACCTGTTGAGGGGACGCCTGTCCAAAAAGTAGAGAAAACGAAGTGAATAAACAACATACACTAATAAATAGTCGCATAAGGGGTTCAAAATAGACAAGAGTTATCGTTACTAAACGATAACTCCTATGGGTATAAAAAATTAGTTTAATTGAAGTAGGAAGCCTAAGAAGTTGGTTGCAAGGGGAGTAAGGTTTTTTGTTGTAAGGAGGAAAGAATAGCTCGCATTGCCAGTAGTGTATTCCTTTTTTAGAAGCATCCAACAAAAATAGGAATCATCCCTTAAGTTGGAATGCCCCTGTTTTTATTGTGGGCTAGAATTTTTTAGTAACGAATACACTTGGCTTTAGTGGTCTTACTTTTTTGCATTGCCAAAAAAAAGTAAGCAAAAAATGCTAGGGCTATTTGCTTCCCCTTTCCATTTATATGCCCACTCCTAGTAGCGGGATCTCTTGTTTTAATCTGGCTAAGATACTCGAAAAAGTAGTATGCTTTGTTTTTTGAAGCTTATTACAGGAAACAGTAGGATCGAAATCTATCTCCAATCTAAAATATTTTACTATTTACCAAAAAAGAAGATACCCATCATAAATGGGTGTCTTCTCCTTGTAGTGCTATGTTTGATTCTTCTTATTTGCAGTACTCTAAAAGGATAGCGGCAGCTGATGTTTCTCCATGCTCTAAGGCTTTTTGAAAATCTTGACAAGCTCCTTTTTCATTATCGTTGTTGTATTTAACAATTCCTCTATTAAAATAAGCAGGGCCATGATCAGGACTAATAGCAATGGCTTTGGTATAATCTTGAATGGCAGCGGTATAGTTTTCTAACTCATCATTAGCATTGGCTCTATGAAAATAAGCATCGCTCTCTGTCGGATCAAGCGAAATAGACTTGTTATAATCTTGAATCGCAGTGGTATAGTTTTCTAAATTGTAGTGTGCTTTTCCTCTATACATGTAGGTGTAACCAACATTAGGACTCAAAGAAATAGCTTTAGTGTAATCCTTGATAGCCGCATTATAGTTTTCTAATTTATAATTGACATTGGCTTTGTTTAAATACGTGTCAGGATCTTCAGGATTGATGGCAATTGCTTTATTGTAATCTTGAATAGCAGTAGTATATTCTCCTAGATTTTTATAAGCAATCCCTCTATTATTATACGCATCGCTGTCCTCTGGATCAATACTAAGTACTTTGGTATAATTTTCTATAGCGGTAGTAAAATCTTCTAAACGATAGTACGCATCGCCTCTATTAAAATGAGCAAGAGTGTTCTCTGGTTCCAAAGCAATTGTTTGTGTGAAGTCTTCAATCGCTTTTTTGTACTCTCCTAAGTCGCTATAGGCATTCCCTCTGTATAAATAAGCCGTACTATAGTCAGGAGCCATTGCAATGGCTTTTGTGAAATCCTTGATCGCTTGGGCATACTCTTCTAATTCATCATAAGAATTCCCTCTATTAAAATACGTATCAGGATCATCAGGATTGATAGAGATAGATTTGCTATAATCGGCTATGGCTTTGTCGTATTCATCTAGATCATAGTAAGAATTTCCTCTATTAAAATAAGCATCAGGATCAGTTGGATCCATAGAAATAGATTTATTATAATCAGCAATCGCTTTGTTATACTTTTCTAACTTATCGTAGGTATTTCCTCTATTAAAATAAAAGTTGCTTTGCTCTGGATCTACAGCAATCGCTCTAGTATAATCCTCTACAGCTTCTTTATATTGACGTAAAAGATAGTAGGCATTTCCTCTATTAAAGTAGGCTTTACTTTGTTCAGGTTCCAGCTCAAGCGTTTTTGTGAAATCTTCAATAGCCGCCGTATAATTTTTTAACTCATCATGGGCATTTCCTCTATTGAAATAAGCTTTACTGTAGCTAGGCTCCAATTCAATGGCTTTAGTGAAATACTCTATAGCTTTCTCATTAAGGTCTAACTCATAGTAGAGTTCTCCTTTGGTATGGTAATCCTTGAAGTTAAGACTGTCGTCTTGAGCTATAATATAGGAACTGAATAATAGAAGAATACTAATTAATAGGCATTTAGAATAGTTCATTTTTGTGGGATTTTATGAATGTTTAGTATTTGTTAGGAATGTTTTTTTATGACTAAAGAATAATAACAGCCCGCAAACTTAATCAATTAAGTTTAAAGAGCAAAGATACAATTTTATTTTAGATTTTTTGAGGAGGTTTGAACCAATATTAAGATCCTTTTCGATGGAATCCATAGTATATAATACCTAGAGCTAAAAAGGTTACAAGCGGAACGTTTTTATTCTTAAACAGGTTAAAACCTACATAAAAATAGAAAAACCTTATTATGACAACTTTAGAGATCAACCTTGATCTACCGCCACAAGAGCGTTGGCATTTTGCCGCTCAATATACCCAAGAAATCAATGAAATTATTGCTTGTTATTGGGTGGATATAGAAGACTACCTAGAACTTATTGAAGTTTATTTAGAAGACTATAAAACTGTATTTATAAGTAAAGACTTTTGGGAAGAAATAAAAGGCTTAGCAAAATATTGTGCTTATACCGCGGATCAAATTCTAATTGCCAACCTTTATTACGATATCGTTAAGTTTGCTTTTGCTTGTACCGCTTTTGCAGTGGAAGTTAACGGTCATATTTATCATGCCCGTAATTTAGATTGGTGGACAGAGAATGATGTCTTGAAAACACATACCAAGATTTTTAAGTTCACTAGAGCAGGAAAAACTATTTTTCAGTCTGTTGGTTGGATTGGTTTTGTAGGTGTTCTTTCGGGGATGAAACCCAATGCTTTTTCGGTAACGCTTAATGCGATTGTTAGCGACGAAGTACCTAATATGGGGAAACCTATTGCCTTTTTGCTACGGGAGGTATTAGAGGGAACTTACACTTTTCAGCAAGCCAAGACCATTTTAGAGGAAACAACCCTTATTGGTGATTGCCTATTACTTTTGGCAGGAGTGAAGCGGGAAGAGTTATGTGTGATTGAACGGACGCCCACTCAAAAGGTAACAAGAACAACTCAAGAAACTTTTATTCTGGTAACCAATGATTATAAAGGCATGGTACAGGATAGTAAGAACCAGAGTGCCTTAAAAGAAACGTCCTGTGGTCGTTATGAGCAAACTAAGTTCTTATTGGAACAAAGAACGCCTTCGGGAGCAAAAGCTTGCTTTGATGTTCTGAGTGATAAGGACGTTAAAATGACGATTACAGTGCAGCAAATGGTTTTTAATACGTCCTTAGGATTGGTGGAATGTAGAGCAGGGCGCGTAGAATTACTGTAAAATATAAATTGGGGATACTCTAACTAGAGGACCCCCAAAGCGTTAAAATATATTGATAACATTTATGCAGGAGGATTAAAGACCCCACGTTCTACATTTTGTAATTCATTTTTCAAGTCTTGTGCAAGCTTATTATACTGTTTAATTTGTACTTGCTCCGACTGTAAATGGTGGTCAAAATCAGCAAATTGATCGTTGATTTTATCTTTGATTTGAAGGAAGTAGCTACCTAAACGTTCTTGTAGATCTTTGTCAAATTCTTGGCGCTTCTGAGCCAAGGCTTCTTTGACATCATTGATGTATTGCCCTTTCTTAGTAACGGCAATCCCACCAGCTACAAGTAGGCCTAGGCCTGTTGCAATACCACCTGTAATATCTAATACAGATGCCTGTGTAATGAGGGCTAAAGTCCCACCAACGGCTGCTAGTCCCCCTGCGACATTAACTCCTGTATAATCTACCGCAGCGCCTTTGCCGACTTGATCCCCTCTAAAAACAGTTGATTTGTCAATAAAGTCGGTCAAGTTTTGTTGAAGCTCTTTGACAATTTCTTGGCGCTTTTTGTCAATTTTTTTAAACATTTCTGCTGGCTGAAGCTGCCCTGCTTTAAGCTCATCCAGCTCCTCTTTGACGCCAACAACCATATACGTAATATCACTTTTCAGACTGTCAATGCCTGCGCTTAAAATATTGTTGACTTCTTTATTTAACTGTTCGACATGCTGTTGGTTGACTTTTTCTAACCATTCTTTGGTGCTTTCGCCTCCAAAAGCAGAACGAATCGATTTATAAGTAAAACTAAAAAATCCAATGCCTTGATGTAATTCCTGTAAGGTGCGTTCTGTGTTGGTATCATAAGCCGCCAAGCACTTTCTAAGGAGTGTTTCTATATTGGAGAGAGTAAGATTTTCTTTGCTGCTAATAATGCCGTTTATTCGTTCTCTTACCTCAAAATCACTGTTGTATTTTTGCTTGCGCAAATCAAATTCTTGATTGATATCGTCGCGCAATTTTTTGATGACCTTAATGTCTTCTATAATTTTGTTGAGAGCGGCATCTTTTAGAATGTCTTGATTGATGTATTGACGAATAGGAGCAAAACCGCTTTTTTCAGTCGCTCCCTCTTGTTCCGACTTAGACGATGTAACATAGATTTGTGGCTGGTCTACTTGCTCATTCACGGCATATTGGCGTAGAATGTTGGTGTAGTTGACTTGTTCTTCGGGGGTATAGCGATCGGCTTTTGTTAATACAAACACAACCTTTTTGGACCATTCTCCTCGGATTTTACGGAATAAGTCCCAAGCAGATTGCACATGGATGTTATCCAATTGAAAAACAAATAACACTAAATTGCACTTAGGTAGAAAACGCTCTGTAATTACTTGATGATCGAGTTCTCGACTATTTGTTCCAGGCGTATCAACTACTGTGATTTGTTTTAGAATTTCTGCGGGATAAGTACGGGTGATCACTCGATCTATAGGATTGTTGGTCAATTGCTCTGTTTCTCCATAGACGATTTTTTGTACGTCTTGTGTGCAAATTTCATGGCTAGTAGCGCAGACATCACTTCCCAAAAGAGCATTCACAAAACTACTTTTTCCTGCATTGACCTCTCCAACAATAACAAAAAGGAAATTCTCATTGATGTTATCAATTTGTTCTTTGAGAATTTGACGCGTTTCTTTATTGGCTCCAAATTCACGGGCGGCTTCCAATAAGTTGGAACCCATTACCTTTAGAGAGAATTTCAACTCCTTTATATGTTCGCTAACTTCTATTTTACTCATTATAATTGGTCAATTGTTGTCTATAGATATAAACGGATCTTCTAAAACTAGGGCAAAAGATAACTTATACTAGGTGTAAAAGGGTAGGAATGGTTGTTTTATTTTTTATTTTTCGGTGTAAAAAGCTCCTACCTTTGTTAAAAAGACTACTTAAAAGTGGCATGGGGCTACATTTAAACCAAAAGAATCAACAACATGATTATTGATTTGCGAAGTGACACGGTAACACAGCCAACCTTGGCTATGAAAGCCGCCATGATGAATGCTCCTTTGGGAGATGATGTTTGGGGAGATGATCCAACGGTATTAGAATTGGAAGCGATGGCAGCGACTTTGTTTGGAAAAGAAGCGGCAGTATTTTGCCCTTCTGGGACAATGACCAATCAAATTGCTATTAATATATTAACGAGTGCCCCTGGAGAAGTTATTTGTGACCATTATGCTCATGTTTATCAATATGAAGGTGGTGGAATTGGTTTTAACTCTCGTATGGCAACTCAGGTGTTGGAAGGGGACAAAGGACGATTGACGGCAGCACAGATAGAAAAAGCGATTCGTTCAGACGACATTCATTTTGCGCCAACGCAGTTGGTTTGTTTAGAAAACACTTGTAATAAAGCAGGCGGGACCATTTATGAACTAGATGAAATTAAAAAGATTAGTGCTTTGTGCAAACGGAAGGGACTAAAACTTCATCTGGATGGCGCTCGTATTTTTAATGCACTGGTGGAAGCCGATTATACCGCACAAGAATTAGGGCAGTGTTTTGATACCCTCTCTATTTGTTTGTCCAAAGGATTAGGAGCACCTGTTGGCTCTCTTTTGCTAGGAGCGGCGAAGGATATGAAACGAGCTAGGCGCATTCGTAAAATTTGGGGAGGTGGTATGCGCCAATCAGGGATTTTAGCTGCCGCAGGGATTTTTGCACTGAATAATAATGTAGAGCGTTTAGTAGAAGATCATCAACGAGCCAAGGATCTAGCCCAATGTTTAACAACAAACTCTTACATTGAAAAGGTATTACCGGTCTATACTAATATCATTATTGCCCGTTTCAAAAAGGAATATAAGGTGGAAGAAGTGATTGAAAAATGGGGAGAACAGGGCTTACGAGTTGCTGCTTTTGGCCCTCAACAAGTACGGTTGACCTTGCATTTAGAAATCAATGATCCTCAAGTTGAGGCAGCCAAAGAGATCATCGAGGCTACTGTATTAGAGCAAAAAGAGGCTTAAAATTCTTCACAAACCGCCTCTAGGCTTCAAAAAGGAGGTTTAGAAAGTCCAAAAAAAAGACCCAAAAGAGCCTTTTTGTAGGTTTAAACACTAAAAAAAGGGGTTTTATGGCAAATCTGGCAAAAAAAATAGAACGGCTTATTGGATAGTTTGAATGTTGTTGTACATTTGTTTCTCCAACAGAGAAAGAATTGGAACATTCTTTTCCAAGGAATGAATGCAACCTGAGTGATGTTCTAAGCGTTACAGGGGGAGTTAAGGCTGATTTTGACAATAGTTTAGGCTATTATTGAATATAATGCGATATAATACTTATTTTAAATAACACCTTTTGTGAAACAATTTGTTTTGCAAAAAAAACAATGAAACTATAATGGATAAGTTTACGAATTTGAAAAACATCGTTGATTCTTTAGAAGCAGATTTCGGAAAATTCTACAATGACAAAAACAATGCTGCTGGTACTCGTGTACGTAAAGGTATGCAAGAGCTAAAAACATTGGCTCAAGACATTCGTCTAGAAGTACAGGAGATCAAAAACAAAGACAAGTAAATCGATTGATTTACTTGACGTATACTTAGCAATAGTTGGCAACCTTGGTTGTCAACTATTTTTTTGTAGGTATAGGGAGCAATGAATATACGGTTATATTTTCCGCTCCCTATATATCCCTAAGATTATAAACTAGCGGCTAAGCGAGCCCCTTGGTTGATGGCACGCTTGGCATCTAACTCTGCTGCAACATCAGCTCCCCCAATGAGATAGGGATCACCTCCTGTGCTCTTTAAGGTTTCTGCTAATTCTTTGAAGGGAACTTGTCCCGCACAAATAATTACATTATCGACTTCTAATACTTGTGGTTGTTCATCTACCAAAATATGTAAACCCTGATCGTCAATTTTGATGTATTTAACCTTGTTCATCATATTGACTTTGCGCTTTTTAAGGCTAGCCCGATGCCCAAAACCTGTTGTCTTTCCTAATCGCCCACCAACTTTGCCTTCGCTTCGTTGTAAAAGGTAAATCTCTCTAGGAGCGGTAGGTATCTCATAATCATTTAGTAGACCAGCTCTATTCTCTATGGCCATATCTACTCCCCATTCTCGCATATAAGTAGGAACATCTACACTAGAGGAGACGCCTTTATGAGAAAGGTATTCTGCTACATCAAATCCAATACCTCCTGCACCAATAATGGCAACCCGTTGCCCAACTGGCTTTTTCTCTTTTAGAACTTCTATATAGGTCAAGGCTTTAGGGTGGTCCTCACCAGGGAGATTAATGATTCTTGGGAGAACACCTGTAGCGAGGATCACTTCATCAAATTTACCCTTTAAGTCGTTGGCATTGACACGGGTATTGAGTTGAAGATTAACATTCGTCAGTTCAATTTGTTTTTTGAAGTAGCGAATGGTTTCATGGAATTCTTCCTTACCAGGGATGCTTTTAGCCATATTAAACTGACCGCCAATTTCAGCACTGGCTTCAAATAGAGTAACTTGATGCCCTCTTGACGCTGCAACGGTAGCCGCTGACAAACCAGCAGGGCCCGCTCCAACCACTGCAATATTTTTAACATTTTGGGCAGGGGTGTAATTGAGTTCTGTTTCATGTCCAGCACGTGGATTAACCAAACAAGAAACCTTCTTTCGATCAAAAACATGATCTAGGCAGGCTTGATTACAAGCAATGCAAGTATTGATTTCATCTTCTCTGCCTTCTTTTGATTTGAGGACAATCTCAGGATCGGCCAAGAAAGGACGGGCCATAGAGACCATATCTGCTTGTCCAGAAGCTAATACCTTTTCTGCTATTTGAGGCATATTGATGCGGTTTGTAGCAACTAAAGGCAAAGAGATTTCTTTTTTCATCTTTTCTGTTACCCAAGCAAAGGCTGCTCTAGGTACACGAGTAGAAATGGTTGGTACACGAGCTTCATGCCACCCAATTCCTGTATTAATAATAGTAACCCCAGCTTCTTCTAAAGCTTTGGCTAATTGTACAATTTCGTCCCAAGTAGAGCCTCCTTCTACTAAATCCAACATGGAGAGACGGAAGATCAGAATAAAATCAGTTCCTACACGGTCGCGAATTTTGCGGACAATCTCCAAAGGAAAACGAATGCGATTTTCGTAGCTACCACCCCATTTATCGGTGCGTTGATTGGTACGTTTTGCAATGAATTGATTGATCAAATACCCTTCTGATCCCATGATTTCTACACCATCATAGCCTGCGTCTTTGGCAAGGGCAGCGGTATTAGCATAATCATTAATCGTCCAGTTGATCATAAAATTGGGCAATTTCCACGCTTTGAACATAGAAATTGGTGACTTGCTGGAAGAGGGAGCAACACAATAAGGGACATAAGCATAGCGGCCTGCATGTAAAATTTGCATACAAATCTTACCTCCTTCTTGATGCACAGCGTCGGTTACTATTTTGTGGTGGGCAACTTGCCTTTTATTACTCAAACGTGCTGCTAATGGTTTTACAACGCCAGCATGATTGGGGGAAATTCCTCCTGTAACAATTAGACCTACATCACCTCGTGCTCGCTCTGCAAAATAAGCTGCCAATATTGCTGGATCACCTTCTTCTAGTCCTGTGTGCATAGAGCCCATAATGACGCGATTCTTTAGTGTGGTAAATCCTAGGTCCAAAGGAGCAAATAAGTGTGGATATTTTTGGTGTGTCATAATTCTGAATATCGGTTAGTTGATGCTTGTAACAAAGCTACATATTTTGTACTAACCAAACGATTGTTTGGTAAAAAAAATAGAGTAAACCTATCACAGGATGAAAAAAAATTAATAGAAGAAATAGGAACTATTTTCCAAATTTTTGTTTCTTTTGTTGCAGAACTGTTAAGATAAAGTTGTCATTTTGGTATAAAAGCCTTATATTTAGTAAAACCTTAACTAGGTGTTAGGCTTTTATTTATTGAAAATAGTCATTTCTCTTATAGCCTATTTATCCTAATTAGGGTAGGTACAAATTGTTTAATTTTCAAATTTATTATTATGAACACTAGAAAACTTTTTACACAGGCTTTGTGTGTGCTCAGTTGCTTCTTTTTGATGCCAGAGATGCAAGCACAAACCAAACTTTGGGGACATGGAGCGACAGCTGGAGTTGCTGATGGCGAATTCCAAAATGCGTTTGTCCAAAGTACGACAGCAAGTGGTTATTCTTTGACACAATGGACGGCTCTATCCGTCAGTGAAAACGATGGAACAGTTCTTCCAGGGGCTGCTTATTGGGTACGGAATACAACGGGATTATCTCAGGGAGCATATGCTAATAATATGACCGTAGCTGCTTCTTCTACCGTTAATAATGGTATCGCTCTTTTTGACTCTGATTTTATGGACAATGCAGGTGTAGTGGGTGCCTTTGGTACAGGAACCTCTATTGCTCCTCACCGTGGAGAATTAATCTCTCCACGAATTGATCTGACTGGGGCTACAGATTCTGCTTTGACTTTGAGTTTCCATTCTTATTATCGCTTTTTTAGAATTACAGAATTATCTGTTTCTATGTCTGTTGATGATGGAGTTACTTGGACTGTTGTAGGTGATTTGACGGCCTTACAAGCAGGTTCTACCAATAATGCGGTAGAAGGTCGCGTTAATGTGTTGATTCCAGGGATTACTACAGGAGTAGCTAACCTTAGCCAATGTCGTTTAAAGTATAGTTTTGAAGGAAATTATTACTACTCTATCATTGATGATATTACGATCTCTATGGCACCTGAATACAATATGGAAATAGGTGTAGCTGATGCTGATGCTCCTACTTATTTTTCTATAGGTAATGTGCTTAGAATGGGAGGAGAGTTTGTAGAATCTTATTGGAACATTGACTTTAATACCCCTACAGGTTGGTCTTGGGGAGCAAAAGTAGTGAATAAAGGATACAGAGATATCTTGCCGTCGGCTAATCCTCGTTTGATTTGCCACATTGACGCGGAAGATCTAGCAACAGGTATTGTAACACCTAATGTTTACATGGATACCATTATTACTACAGATACTATTTTCTCTAATAACCCTAATGGAACGGCCATTGAGAAAGATATGGTTGCTGCTGATATGGATTTCATTCGTTTGCAATTACCTGGTAAGCGAATTAGTTATACGGTTCGTTATTGGGTAGAGCATGATAATGTAGATGGTAGTACCACAAATGATACAACGGAATACAATTTTGTGATTGAGTCTAATCTACCTAGTGCTGTAAACAGTCGTGCTGAAAACCAGTATAGTTCTAAAGCACGTCTTTCTAACAATGATAACCGTGTATTTGCACGGACGTCTATTTTCCCTGGAGGCTCTCCACACAGTAGCTTTGAATATGGCTCAGTGTATTATTTCCCTACAGGTTTAACAGATGCTGTTTCTATTGACTCGATTGATTTCCGTTATCGTTTAGCGAATGGCTTTTCAGGAGCAGCTACACAGACGATTTTTGTAAACATGTACCAGTACCAAGATGGAACAAATGGTGGTGCTGCGAATGGGTTTATTACAGGAGATGAGTTAACGTTGGTTGGTATTAATACCGCAACTCTAACAGGATTGGGAACCGCTGGAGGAGTGGCCGCAGGTG
>JBOEFW010000032.1:0-24961 GCA_050633105.1 Aureispira sp.
AAACTGTACTTTAGTACAGTTTCAGCTTTTTGTATTTTTAGAAAGTAACATTCTTTGTTAGAGTTGTTGCTATAGGTTATTTATGATAGGAGTATTCAAGCTAGATGATAGCTAAACAAGATTAATAGCTGTTTTTATATGGTTAGTAAATTTATGTTGCAAGAATTGTTAGTCTTTAAGCATTAAATCTACTATTGAATAGCTGAAACTACACACAAACTAGTTTATTTGTGTGTAGTTTTGATGTTAAATAGTTTTAAGGTACTAGTATACCTTTGTTTTTTAATAGAAATGTTATTTTTCTTAGGTGAAATTGTATATTAAAGTTCCTAACTAGTTGATTCGCTTATTATTAGTTATGAGAATACAATAGGCAAAAGGATAGTGCTATAAAGATAGGGAGAAACCAGACGCTATTGATATGCTTAAACAGAGCAGCAAAAAAGCTAATATCTAGCTTACCTCTCCAACTTGCTGCTTTACTTCCCTTCTGAAAACTTCTTTTATTCTTCTCCAATCCCCTTCAAGAGGAGTATATCAATAAAAGCACAAAGCCTTATTCTATTATACTTGCTTTTTAGCGCCCTTTGAAGTAGAGCAACTAGTACTGAAAAAGTTATTTTATTTTCCAGCACTTTTTTTATTTCTAAATACTATGAAATTATCAGAGCAACAAGCCGCTGCTATTTTAGATTTGTATAATAAGTGGCAAGCATTCAAGGTATTAATAGAAGAAAAAGACATCAATCTTCATTATACTTTTGATAACACTCAAAAGGCAATTACTCAAGATGGAATTGAATTACTTAGAAAGTATCATGTTGCCGCTATGAATTTATTACCCAATGGTATACCCGAAGAAGGAGAAGAAGCACGTAAAGAACAATTTATAAAGCATGTTATTCAACAAATGATGTTTCTACATCAATCTAATGCTTTAGTAAAAATGGAACAGAATGCTTCTAAGAAGATTAGGAGACAAATGCTCACAAATACCCTAGATCATATAGCCACTCAAACTCCAATTGCTCAATTATTCGTCCACACCCTAAATAAAAGGACAGATCAGATGAAAACCATCGCAGATCTAAGAACAATGGTGTGTATACTTATAGCTAAGTATAGTTTGCAGAAGTTGTTATTGAAACATTATGAGCAAAAAGATAATAGAGATTATTATCAACAAGAACCACATTACCAAGAACAATTACAAACTGATTTCAAAAATTTGGTTACTCAACTTTTAATATTGGCGGATTAGAACCAAAATTATTTGATCTTATTTTTCGACCAATATTCAATAGACAATGAGTAAAACCAATCCATCTAAGTTAGAGCATTTATTGAATCACTATCAGCAGTGGATGAAAGATTATGAACAACGTTCTTTGGAGGACCAGACGATCGCAACGCAACAATATCAAACTATAAAAAAACTAGTTATTCAATTACAACAAATTCCTGAAGCAGATAACCTTCAGGATCCTATTCTCATAGGAGCGATACAAGATTTCTGGCGAGCAGTGCGTTATGCGCAAGCGTTACTAGCTGAAGATATAAAGTAATACGAATTTAAAGGTTAACTACAAAGAACTAATGTAAACAAGAATTGAAGGCTATTAGAATTGATACCGTATAATTAAGATTAAAATACCTGAATCATAAGATCTCTATACGTAATTGTATTACAACACACATTATGAAATACATCTATTGGCTTTATTAGTAGTCCCTTTTAATTTTATTTCTTATTGATGGAACGAATGCCCAAACTTATACCCCTCCTCTATTGACTAAGGTTCCCCAAGAAGAGATTGATTGTAGTACTTTTAGCAATGCTGTATTACAGTGGCGAGGGGATATAGAGACTTTTCTGAAAACAGTAAAAAAACGATGCCGAAGTCACAATTGATATAAAAGTGTTTAAGGTCAAATTATCTAAGAGGCAAAGCACGCTTCCTATAGTGCAATCGCTCTACAGAGAATGGCAAAATGTATTAAGGAGCTTGGATGGAAAGGTAACAGGCGAGGAATTGTTTGAGCAATTAGGGAGTCCTGGAACGGTATAGGGATTGACAAGGTAAAGGGGGAGAAGCTCATTACAAAAAGAACAAAAAGGCGTACAAGAGACATGAGAGCATAATGAGGGAGTTTCAGGAGGTAGTAATGCCAAAAGCAAAGTATTTCCTAGATGCGTTGGAAGCAGCAACTTCCAAAAATGATCCAAATCTGCCTAAGAATAAAGAGAAAGTCGCAGCAGATAAGAAAGAAGAGTTGAAACAGTGGAAAGCTAAATATAAAAATCTAAACAATGTATATGGTATAAAGGAGGGAAAGGTGATGAATAAAATCTATGTTGGCTAGTGTTAGAAATTTTTGGTATGTTTTAGTACAGGATACAGAAACAGGTTGTTCAAAGTATTATTATGAAAGTGTAAGTAGAGGAACTCAAGTAGCATCTAGTAAATTTCAATTACCTTCTTCTCCACTATAGCTATATGTGTAGCAAAATCATAAAATGAAACTTTTTGATAAATTCAAAGGGTTTTGCCTTGATTAACACTTATTGGTGCATTAAATAGAAAAAAACAACCTCTCGAAGCATTTAAAAACCTTTCCCTTTTTTTATATTGGCATTAGCTTTGAAACACAGTTTACAAAGAAATCATTTTAATAGGTTCTAATTTATAATTCAAAATACTCCTGAACTAGTTCAGGGATCTAAAAACAATAATCATGACCAATCCTTCCTTTTTTGAAAAATGTAAAGGCATTGCCTTAATTCTAGGGGTGGTACTTTTTGGTACTGCTGCTATTTTATTTTCTACTACTCCTGCTCAAGCAGATGCTCCACAGACGATGTATGCTACAGGGAAATATCAGATGACAATGACATGTGTTAAAGATGCAAATGGAGATACATTTTGGTATATTCTAGCATGGGATACAGAAACGGGGCGTTCTAAATTGTATTATGGATCTCCTAAGATAAAGAAAACAACAGCAGGATACAGTGCTTACCAGTTACCTTCTTCTCCTTTGTAGAAACAAATCTAACAAAATTATAAAGCAAAACCTTTTGGAATTTCCAAAGGGTTTTGTTATTTTTATTGTTGAACTCAGATTCTTTGTTATTCTCCACATTTTAAACTGTTTATACTTATGGGATTTAAAATGCCTTCTTTTTTATCAGGTAGTGATGCTGGTATTGAACGTCTAACCATTACTTCTCATCAATTAAGAGATTGTACAGATGGAGCACAATCTACTTTTAAGGTTCAAGTAAATCCTCAGGACCTAAGTTACCGTTTTGGTTATAATGGGGTAGGGGAAAAAAAAGGAGACCAAGCTGCAGAAATGGGCGGCCCTGGTCAGTCTGGAACGGCTCAAGGGTTTAGCGCGTATAATAAGATGGGAATGGAGTTTGTTTTCCATGCAGATGCAACAGGTTTATTGCCTATAGATAAGGGAATGGAACCTGAATTTCTAAATGGAAAATCTCCTAGTATTCGTTTACATCTCAATAAATTACAAGATACCGTTTATGGTTATGATGAGGAAATACATGGACCTCGCTATTTGAAGTTAGTCTGGGGTAAAGTGTTCCCTAATAGTGGGACTAAAAATGGAGAAAATAATCCAGCTGTTTATAAAGCTATGTTGAAGGAGTGTAAAGTCGATATTTCTTTATTTTCCTTAAAAGGAGAACCTGTAAAAGCTAAAATTACATTAAGTTTAATATCCCAAATGGCACCAGAAGAGCGTCCTTTAGGTAAATCTCCAGATTTAACGCATTACTTCGATATTACAGAAGGGGATAAAATGACAAGCTATTGTAATTATATTTATGGACGTTATGATAGTAAAATTTGCTCAGCTATAGCGGAGTATAACAATATGATTGATTGGAAATTAAAAGGTGGTACAAAAATCATCTTTCCTTCTATTCATATGTTAGAAGATAAGTATCTGGAAGATTATGAAGAAGTAGAAGTAACATCTGTTACTGAAGAATCAGAAGAGCAACAGATGAGAGAATTGATTGGAGAAAAAAGAGCCAATCAATATTACAAAGTATTTCCAAATAAGAATATTAAAAGTTTTGAGGCCTAAATCTAACCCCAATCACCCTTATATAATTGTAACACAAAGCTATGGCAGAAAATAAATCTTTTTTAGGGTCAGGATGGAGTTTTCCTCCCCGTTTTTTGGAAAGTACGGAAGGCTTAGAACTTTCTCATGATGATCGAGATATTGCAGAGTCTATTTTCATTTTGCTCTCTACGACTCCTGGAGAACGTGTAATGAATCCTAAATATGGTTGTGACCTACACAGTATGGTTTTTGCCAACATGGGGAATAGTACTAAAACACTAATTCAAGATATGATAACTACTGCAATTCTATACTTTGAGCCTAGAATTGATGTAGAATCGATTACCATTGATGATAGCGACCAATTAGAAGGAAAGCTGAATATCAATATTCTTTATAAAATCAAGGGCACTAACTCTCGTAAAAATATGGTTTATCCCTTCTATCTAACAGAAGGTACAGATATTTAATAAATCTATTTTCCTTGGTAGAACGCAACTGTAACTTGAGAATCTCATGAAACAACAGTACTATTAATACACCCTGCCAATTATCTTCTCTCTAACACACCTTTCTCCATAGAGAAATCCTACGCTTAATACCAACCTCTTATGAGTGAACAAAATAATAATTCTGTACTACATTGGAACGGAACCGCACAAGATGAGCGCTTACTCCGCTCTTTATTGCCTGACTCTATCAAGGTAGATGAGCGTTCGATGAGCGACTTATTGGCCTTTTCTGCTAAGTTTTCAGAACTGATTCAATACTATGACTTAGACAATAACCGAGCAGGTGATTGGAGTAAGTTCTTTAAAAGCGATGAAACAGTTTTCTTAGCTACTATTGTATCTACTAATTTACAAGAAATAGAGCAACTGCACAATAAGTGGATTCACTTCCTAGAGAATGCCCCTCGTGCAGAGGAGAAGTTGGAAGCCTTAGAGCACCTAATGCAGCAAGTGTTAGACATGGCCAAACAAATTAACGATTGGTATGTACACACATTGAATATGGATCGTCTTAACATGACGGAGTCCTCTGAGTTGGAAAATGAATTAGAGAATGCTATCAAACAGCAATTAGCAGAAAACTTACAAAAGCTGTTAGTTTATCAAGAAGATCTAGGATTCAACCAAACTGGGATATTTAATGCTGGTCAAATTAAGAAACACTTCCACAATAACTGGTTTAAGAAACACGAACAAATTGGTGCCCGAAGTATTAATCTAGATCGTGCTGATTCTACAGACAAAATAAAAGATTATACGAAGAAAATCCGCATACAGTTTCGTACCTTTTATAGTGTAACGGCGTATATTTTACAGGTTTCGCCCAAATACCTATTGGAATCTCTAACACAGAAATCCAACCATCGACCTGATGTAGGTTTATTTATTGCTTTTACCAAAATGTTTAAGCATTTACAAACACAGGTAAATCAAACAACCGAGAAACACTTAGATTTCTATTACTACAATATTCTCAAGCAAAAGCAAAAAGGATTATCTTCTGATAAAGCCAATGTCTATTTTGATGTAGCACGTCATGTTGATACCCATTTGTTGGAGAAAGGTACTTTAGTGAATGCGGGCCGTGATGAGGATGGAATAGAGCATTTTTATGCAACAGACAAAGATTTGATGTTGCATCAAGCTAAAATTGATAAAATTCATACACTGTTTGTTAGTAAAAATCCAAAAATTGGTATTGGTAGCTCTTATCGTGTTATCACAAACTTGTATGGAGCGGAACAAGCCAATTCTAAAGATGGAAAGGGTATGGAATTCTTAAACAATGAAGAAAATTGGCCAACATTTGGGCATGAAATTCTAGAATTGCCTAAGGATGAACAGCAAATGAGCTTTGCACAGATTGGTTGGGCTATTGCTGCCCCCATTTTGAAAATGGATGAAGGACATAGAATTGTGACAATGACTTTCCGTTTTGTGGCAAGTACAATGTACACGCTCAATTTGTTAATCAAAGATATTAGCATCAACCAAAACATCTCTAGAGAAGATGCCTTTTCTAAGATTTTTAAGAATAGCTTAGAAATTTTCTTTACAACATCAGAAGGTTGGACAACAGCACATACTGTTGAAGTACTGCCTCCTAGTGAATGGGGAAATCCAGAAATTACTATTGTTGCTACATTAACAGCTAATTCACCTAGTGTTGTCAACTATGACGAAGAATTTCATGGAGAAGGCTATGTAGCAAAAGCTCCTGTTTTGAAATTGACACAACGCCATGAAGGCTCTTTCTTCTCTTATTCTTTCTTAAAGGAATTGGAAGTACAACGAGTTGCTATTGACATTGATGTTAAAGGCATTCGTGGTTTGTCCCTTTCTAGTGATATTGGAACCTTGTATCCTAATGTTCCTTTCCAACCATTTGGAGCTACACCTAAAATTGGCTCTTACTTAATGGTAGGAAAAGAAGAAATCTTTAAGAAAGAAGTAACAGACCTACAATTTAATATTGAATGGCATGCCTTGCCTGATGATCCAAAAGGTTTACGCGGGTATTATAGAGATTATGGTCTTGGTATTAAGAATGAGCAATATGAAATGACTTTGTCGGCGTTATCAGAAGGGAATTTTTATCCATTGATAGATGATGACAATCCGTTGGTTTATAAAGTATTTGAAGAAGATACTGATAACCCACTGAATATTAATCGCAATACAACTATTGGCGAAATTGATCTAGAAGCATTGAATATCAAGCCTAATGATGACTTTGAGTTTCAAGAAAACTATTCTCAAGAGGTACGTAGCGGTTACTTTAAACTGGAATTAACGTCTCCTAAAGTAGCGTTTGCACATGAAAAGTATGCAGAAATTTACGCTAAAAAAGTGCGTTACAACAGTGACCCAAAACGGAAAGGACCAGAAAAAGCCTTACCTCCACAGCCTTGGGCACCAATGATTAAGACAATTAGTTTAGACTACTCTGCTACAACAGAAATCAATGTCTTATCTATTGGAACCTTAACAAAAGGAGAGAATAGCAAGGAAGAATTATACCATTTACATCCATTTGGTATTATTCGAACATTTGAAAGCGGACGCTCTTCTAATCGCTCTTTGATGCCTAATTATGATGACAATGCCTACCTATATTTAGGAGTAAGTGACTTGACGCCACCGAATGTACTGTCTATCTATTTTGAATTAAAAGAAAACATCAACCTCTTTTCTGATGATGCCGCCAAGCAGCAAAAACCAGAAGTTATTTGGAGTTATTTGGCCAATGATATTTGGAAAGATTTTTCTCAGAATAAAATTTTAGCAGATACAACTGATGGCTTTAATAAATCAGGTATTATTGATTTAGAAATGCCTAGAGATATGAGTAAAGGGAATCAAATTTTAGAACCCGAATATCATTGGCTGCGAGTAACGGTCAAAGGAGAGCCAAGCTTATTGCCGCGTTGTCTTAAAGTAGCGACACAAGCTGTATCTGTTACTTGGCAAGACAATGGAACGAGTGACAAGCACCTCAAAGAACCTTTGAAAGTTAATAGTATTACACGTTTAGCCTCCTCTATTCAAGAAGTGCGTGGAGTACACCAACCTTTCCCTTCTTTTGAAGGACGTACAGGAGAAACTAAAAATGAATTCTATACTAGAACAAGCGAGCGTTTACGCCACAAAAATCGCGCAGTTTCTGCTTGGGATTATGAGCGTTTAGTGTTAGAAAAATTCCCTAACATTCACCAAGCAAAATGTGTTACCCATGTTGGTAATGAAGAATTTGTGAAGGCAGGAACCGTACTAATGATCGTTGTGCCTAAGATTGATAAGAACTCTAGAAGTTATTATCTACCTATGGTTAACTTTACTGTTTTGACTGCCATTAAAGAATATTTGGAGCAAATATCTTCTCCTTTTATTAATATTGTTGTTCGCAATCCTATCTATGAGCGGGTCAAGATTTCTGCTGGAGTACGTTTTACCAAAGGCAAAAACAATGGTACTTACCTCAAGAAACTCAACCAAGATATCGTGGAATTCATGTGTCCTTGGATGTTAGGACAAGAGCGTGAATTAGCATTGGGAGGCACTCTAGTGAAAGATGTTATCTTGAGCTTTATCGAGAAATGTTCTTATGTTAACTTTATCACTAAATTCTCAGCCGTACAAGTTTTCCCAGAAGATGGTGTCGGTTTTGATGTAGATGATACCGCTATACATGCAACAAATTCGCCTATTATCAAAGCAACAAAACCTTGGTCTATCTTAATTCCATTTGAGACGAATCCAATCTACTTCTTGGAAGAAGAAACCTTCCAAGTGCCAGACAAAGCTTCTATCAGCTCTATGATTATTGATGGTGATTTTGTAATGACAGAAGAAAAAGAGCGTGACATCGATGACTACTTTACAGACAAACGTCGTAAACGTGACATTGATCCAGATGAAGAAGAGAATTAGTCTAGTGGAAGGCTTTTCTAGTTAATTTTATTCTTGAAATAGAAATTGCTAAGAGTATCCACAAAAAAAGACATGAATAATAGTTATCTTTGGAAAATACACGAGCGCGTTCTCCTAAACTCTATTTAGGAAGGCGCTCGTTCTTCTTACACAAAGAAGGACCTACTACCTAAAATGTCTTAATGAATAGGGCATTTTCCCAACACAAATGTTGGAGAGACCACAACCTATCGAATTGTAATTAATTAAGCTATGACGTTATTAACAAGAAGCACGCTAAAGAATTTATTCACTAGAGGCGCGGTTCCAACGGAAGTTAATTTTTCTGATTTTATAGATTCTACTGTTAATAAGGTAGATGACGGTTTTTCTCAAAGTGCAGAGCATGGATTTATGCTTGCACCACAAGGTGCGAATCGTAAGTTGATGAGTTTTTTCGAGAGCATACGTGATCCAGAAGCAGCTTTTAGCTTATCCCTTAATCCTACACGTCATGCAAAAGGGTTAAGCGTTGATGATGCTCAACACCAAAGTATTTTATTCTTAAAAGATACAGGGCAAGTTGGTATTGGTACCACCACTCCACAGTTTACATTAGAGGTAAATGGTATGATGGGAGTGAATGGTCGTGTCGGAACATTTGCTTCAGGCAGTGTTAATGCAGATGGAGAGTGGCAAACTATTGTTGATCGCCTAGAAGGAATCCAAGCATTTGAAGTAATTGCACATGCTAGTGGAAGAGAAGGGCGTGGAAAGTATGCCTTTACGCATGCCATTGCTGTTTCTAATTATGGTGTAGGAAAAATCAATCAATTGCGTTCCACTTACAGTAGAGTATTGGGCCCTTTATTTCATAAGGTATCTTTCCGTTGGACCAAAGGTAACGATGGCTACCGTCTACAAGTCAAGACAACTCAGAACTATGGCTACCTAGATGAGAAAGACGAAAAACGCGCGCAAATCAAGTACTATGTCACTAAATTATGGGACACATCCATGATGACGAAAGAAGAAGATGACATGAAAGCTCGTAAAACACGCTAAGTCAATACAATACCTGAATTTATTTACTGTTTTTTAGGCTCCATTATACTAGAATACTTCCTCAATTATTATGACAGGGATAAAAAAAGTATATCTTTGCAGCAAAGCCCTTTATACCCTCTAATCAAGTTTTTCTGTCAAGAAAAGGTAGTAGAGATGGTATAAAATTATCAAATTGATCTACTAATGTTTTAGTTTAGGAACAGTTTTGGAAAGGGCAAGCATGTAAACTATTTTATCAGCCGATGTTTGATCATAGAGGAATGCCATTAGTGTATCTTTTCTCCTCCTAACAAGGCTACTAATTTGTACCTATTAGCAATGGCTTCAAAATTATCCTTACTACTCTTATTCGTAATTAGTAGCAGCTTTATTTGGACAACCAATAGCAGTACCTTCTATAAAGCATTTGGAAGTGATTCTTTGACAACAATAAATCAGGCACTGTACCAGTTGGAACAGCAAAAACAAAGTAGTACTACCGTTGCGTATACGGGGGGCTTGAAGATGAAAAAATCAAGTTATGTTAAGGGAATTGCTAAGAAATTAAGCGTGTTCAAAGAAGGACGTGAACTGTTAGAACAAGCCATTACACGCTATCCCAAGAATGCAGAGTTTCGTTTTATCCGCCTCACTATTCAAGAGAATGCTCCTAAAGTTCTTAAATACAATAAGAATACAACAGACGATAAAAAAGCAATTATAGCAGGGTATAAAAAAATGGATAGTAAGACACGAGCATATATTATGGATTATGCTCGTCATTCAAACTTGTTGAAAACGAGTGAATTGAAGTAGATCTTTTATCGTTGATTGCTTTCTCTAGGAGTAATCGGAAGCAAACTCTATAGGCTATGAAACAGGTGTTGGTTATCAATTATTCACAATCTGGACAGTTGAATGCTATCTTAAAGCAGTTTCTAAAACCTTTTGAAAAAAATGTAGCGATAGAGCAAGTATCCATCACTGCTTCCAACCCATTTGAATTTCCTTGGAATACGACCCGTTTTTTTGATGCAATGCCTGAATGTGTATTGGAAGAGGCGGTTTCTTTGGCCCCTTATTCCTTGGCAAGAACACAGTATGATTTAGTTATTTTAGGCTACCAACCTTGGTTTTTATCTCCTTCACTGCCTACCACTTCTTTATTACAAGATCCTGTATTTTTGGCGATATTGAAGGATACTCCTGTGGTAACGGTGATTGGATCACGAAATATGTGGATTAATTCTCAGATCGCAGTTGTGGAGCGGATCAAATCAGCAGGAGGACATTTAGTGGCTAATATTCCTTTAATTGATCGCCATCAAAACATTCTTAGTGCTTTTTCTATTTTGCATTGGATGTTGACTGGTCGTAAAGATCGTAAATGGGGAATTTTGCCTATTCCAGGAGTCTCTGAAGAAGATATTACGACTGCTCATACTTTTGGGCAGCCAGTAGTAGAGGCATTACAAAAGGGCAATTATGAAGGCTTACAGGCAGAAATTCTCACCCAAAAAGGTTCCAACCAAAAGGTCAAAATAGATTTACATCCAACAATCATTCTAATAGAAAGTCGCGCCAAACAATTGTTCTTAATGTGGGCTAATCTCATCAAACGAAAAGGAACCACGTCTAAAAAAAGAGCTTTTTGGGTTGGAGTTTATAAATACTATCTAACAATTGCTCTATTTGGAATTTCTCCCTTTGTTATCGGCATTTATAATATATTGATACGCCCCTTTCGAAAAAAACGTATTCAAGAACAAAAAAATACCTATCTTTATTGGGGTATCGAGCCCTTGCCCACCAAGCAGTCTTCTGAAGTCGCGGCTCCCTAACGACCAGCTCCCCCACGGTTAAACCGTTTTTAAATAAATGTGTATGAATGATCCCTAAGATATCCTAAGATTGGGGGACGATTTAGCAGGCCTAACCGTCGTTTTGCAATTTTCAAAAGAGGCTCCTAAAACCTAATGTAACCATTATTATAGTAGCAGCCCGTTTAGAAACGGCTCCTCTTATCTATGATAAAATAGGTGGTAATTTCCTTTCTCCCTTTACATCAAAGAACAGTACGTAGTCAATAAAACCTTTGTATATACCCTCTAATATTACCCCTTACCAGTTTGGGTTGCTGCTTCCTAATAACGTACTGGAAGAGCAGGCCCAAAGTTACTAAGCATTAGTAGAATCCCCCGCTATTATTAGTGCTTTGGAAATTTTTGGTTAAAAGAAAAAACAACAGTATGATGAATGACAGCATGTTATTATCGATAGGAATTGCTCAATTGCAGCATGTATTTGCGAAAGCGCAGCAATGGACAGAGCAGCAAGAACAAGTAGAAAATGTGGTAAAAGAATTGCCAACGCATTTTTTTGATTATACCGCCATTGCTTTTGAAGGAGCAGCAATGCAATTGGCTATAAAAGCATTGAGAGCACAAGAACCTTTAACGGAATGGCAGCAAATAGCTACCGATAAAAACCATCCTTATCCCATCTCTTCCTACTTAGGTTTAGGAATGGCCTTGGCCCAATTGCGCTTAGATCCAAGCCCTTATGTTGCAGAAGCCGATGAACTTTTGGGGGGACGTATTTGGGCAGGATATGGTTATTATAATAATCTAATTAGAAACCGTTCAGAGATTGATTATTTGAGTGATCAAACGGTGACGGCAAAAGCGCTTTATTGGCAGGGGGTAGGGAGAAGCTATTGGCACAAAAGTGAAGGTGACCTCTCCAAATTACAAGATTTATTAAAGCCCTTTCAGGGAAAACCTGTCGCTGCGTTGTGGCGAGGAATTGGCATCGCTTGTACCTATTTGGGTATTGGTAGTAATATACTTTGGAAAGAGCTAGAAAAAATGGCTGGTGCACATCGTTTACAGCTTGGAGTAGGGGCAATTGTCGTTAGTGCGTCTATTCGGCTGACAACACGAAACATCTGCCACGATTTGTTGTTGTTATGGTGTGGTTGCTCCTTAGAGGAGGCTCAAAAAATGCACCATTCTGCCGCAGTAAAAGCAACAGAAGAAGAAGAGGGAGAACCCTTTTTGAGATGGCTAAAATTGATCGAAGAACAATTGTAATTATCTAGTGGTAGTTTTGAATCTAAATAGGGTATTGTCTTAAGATAAGGAGTAATAACAGTAAAAAAAAGCGTACTTTTACACGCTAATTTAGAGCAGTTTGGCCATGAAATATGGCCTGCAGTGCTTGTTGTTGCTATAAAAATAGCTTATTGGATCAATAATTATGAAAGAAGTATACATCACTAAAGCAGCAGCTTTCTTGCCGAATGAAGTGGTAGAAAATGAGGAGATGGAGCAATATTTAGGTCAAGTTAACGGCCGTCCATCTCGTTCCAGAGCAATTGTATTGCGTAAAAATGGGATCAAACAACGTTACTATGCGCTAGATAAAGAAGGTAACTCGACCCATACGAATGCAGAAATGGCTGCTTTAGCAGTGAAAGAATTGTTTAAAGACAACCAAGAATTACAATCGATGGATTTGCTTTGTAGTGGAACCTCCACACCAGATCAAGTTGTGCCTTCACAAGGAGTAATGGTTCATGGTTATTTGCCCAATGCGAAGAGTATAGAAGTCGTTTCTCCTGCAGGTGCCTGTTGTTCGGGCATGCACGCCTTAAAATATGCCTATATGGCGGTCAAATTAGGAGAAAAAAAGCGAGCCGTAGCAACAGGATCAGAACGCGCTTCTGCAATGATGACCAATAACAAGTTTGAGGAAGAAATGCAACAAATTGAGCAATTGCAAAAGAATCCTTATTTGGCTTTTGAGAAAGATTTTTTGCGTTGGATGTTGTCCGATGGAGCAGGAGCGTTATTAGTAGAGCCCAAAAAAAATAAAGAAGGTTTATCTCTAAGAATAGATTGGATGAAAGGCGTTTCTTACGCACAAGAACTAGAAGCCTGTATGTATTCAGGAGCAGAGAAAAACGAAGATGGAACCTTGCGTTCTTATAAAGATTTTTCTGCAACAGAGCAAGCTCAACATTCTTTAATGAGTTTTAAGCAAGATGTCAAATTACTAAGTAAATATGTAGTGCCACTTGGGATACGTTTTGCCGTAGAACAAATGAAAGCACATGGAAATAAAATAGAGGATGTCAACTATTTTTTACCACACATGTCTAGTTACTTTTTTGAGCAAGCCATCACGGACAATTTTGAAGCCTTAGGCTATCCAATGCCTAAGGAAAAATGGTTTTCAAATCTTGCAACAAAAGGTAATGTAGGAGCAGGCTCTATTTATTTGATGTTAGAAGAATTGTTAAATGGAGGACAGCTGAAAAAGGGGGAACAACTCTTGTTATTAATCCCAGAAAGTGCCCGTTTCTCTTATGTGACAGCTTGGTTGACGGTTTGCTAGTTGATGTAACAACTAAAGGCTTAATATTATGAAAAAGGAAGATATCCCACAAGATAAAAGTGATCTAGCCTCTTATACACGAGAAGTCTGTTATGGACAGAAAGAGGATGGAACCTACGAAACTGCCTTAAGTACAGGTTGGAGTGTCAAAACAGAAGCGTTGGATCAAGCATGGGAAGAAGCCCACCGTAGAACCGAAGCTGCATTAATTGCGATTGAACAAGGGGAGGCCAGCCCTATTTTGTATTTTATGGAGCGCAATTTGATGGATTTGCCAACATTAACGGCCTATGTAGGTCTGTGGTCGTTTCGTGTCAAACGCCACCTCAAAATGCGCCCTTTTAGCCGCCTAAAAGACCCCCTGCTTACTCGTTATGCAAAAGCTTTTCGAATTACTACTAATGAACTAAAAAACTTTGATGTTAACGACTACAAAGGAATTTGATCACTTACAGACGGCCCATTGTGAGAACGGAGTAGCAACGAACTTACTACGTCATCATGGCTTGGATTTTATGACAGAACCCCTTGTTTTTGGCTTAGGGTCAGGTCTATTGTACATTCATATTCCATTTCTTAAAGTCAACCATGCCCCAACTGTTTCCTTTCGTTCTTTGCCAGGAAGCATCTTTAAGAATGCTAGTAAGCGCTTAGGAATTAAAGTGGTGCACAAAAAATTCAACAATAAGATAAAGGCACAAGCGTTTGTCGACCAACAGTTGGAGGCAGGAAACTTAGTAGGTTGTCAAGTTGGTGTTTTTCACTTGCCTTATTTTCCAAAAGCCTATCGCTTTCATTTTAATGCGCATAATTTGATTTTATATGGCCAGCAAAATGGGCAATATTTAGTGAGTGACCCTGTAATGGAAACC
Organism: Aureispira sp.; assembly: GCA_050633105.1. Lineage (GTDB taxonomy): Bacteria > Bacteroidota > Bacteroidia > Chitinophagales > Saprospiraceae > Aureispira. The sequence goes on from JBOEFW010000032.1 coordinate 14,834, forward strand.
GTCACAGAGCTGAGTGCCGCAGAGTTAGAAGACGTGCGTTTTGCTCGTGGTGCTATGGCACCCAAAGGACATGTTTATTTTCCAAGAACAGTACCTGAAATTACCACCCCACAAATTCAAAAGGCCATCAAAACAGCGATCAAAAAAAACGCTTACTTGATGACACGAGTGATGTTTCCCTTCATCGGAAGTAGTGGGTTTAAATATACCGCTAAGCAAATTCGTAAATGGCGGGATCAATATGGGGCGAAAACAGCAGGACTTTATTTAGGGCAGTTTGTGCGTATGCAAGAGGAAATAGGAACGGGAGGCGGAGGTTTTCGCTTTATCTATGCCGCTTTCTTGCAAGAAGCCGCACAATATCTTCAGGATGACCGCTTGTTAGAAAGTTCTCAATTGGCGACTCAATCAGGAGATTTACTCCGCCAGTCAGCTGTGCGTATGGCGGCTGTTTATAAAGGTAGAACAACAACACAGCAGGATTTTGAAGCGGTAGCTGATGGCTTGGATGAGGTTGCGGATTTGGAGTATCGGTTGTTTGATCAACTCTATAAAATGAAATTATAAGCTATATGCCAGACCCCTGTATTCAAATAGAAAATTTAAATAAACGCTACCCTAAAGCAGATCGAGATAGTCTACAAACGGTTAATCTTACGATTAATAGAGGCGATAAGTATGGAGTTTTGGGCCCCAATGGCGCAGGAAAAACAACACTAATCTCTATCCTCTGTGGTATTATTAATGCGAGCAGCGGAACCGTGCATTATCTAAAAGGAACAGAAAAAGTCAATTATAAGGCGATACAGCCTACCATTGGTTTTGTTCCCCAAGAATATGCCCTATATCAAGAATTAACCCCCGTACAAAATCTTTCTTATTTTGGTGCTTTGTATAATTTAAGCAAAGAGACTATTCAAGAGCGTATTCCAAAAATTTTAAGTATTTTGGGCTTATCTCATGTGTCTAATAATCGTGTAGAAACCTTCTCAGGGGGAATGAAGCGTCGTGTCAATTTAGCGATAGGAATCATTCACGAACCTAGTATTTTGTTTTTGGATGAACCAACAGTAGGAGTTGATGTACAAAGTAAAGTAGCGATTTTGAAGTTCTTGAACGAACTAAACGAGCAAGGAACAACAATTATTTATACTTCTCACCATCTGTCGGAAGCGCAAGAATTTTGCAACAGAATTGCCTTGATTGATCAGGGGAACATCATTTTGCAAGGCCCCATGGAAGCTGTCCTAGAAGATCATAATGCCAAAGATTTAAAAGATTTATTCCTGCATTACACAGGAGAAGCCTACCGCGATTAAGTTAAAGGGTCAAAAAACAACAGCCTTTAGGAAGCTGTTGAGGTTTATAAATGATAAGATAGATGTTCAAACTCTGGGTTGCTATAAAAAAAGAATTACAATTGTTGCTTTATGATAAAGCAGGATTGATTGTTATGTTTGGAATGCCGCTCTTGCTGGTTTATGTCATTACCATTGTCCAAGACTCCGCCTTTAGGTTAGTAAATGAGAATAAAATCTCTATGGTAGTGGTGAATAAAGATCAAGGCAAAGAAGGACAAAAGCTAGTGGATTTAATGCAAGAGTCAGGCTTGTTTGATTTACAACAAAACGATACGATTGTTGATTTAAAAGAAGCAATGTTGACAGCAGATTTTCTTACAGGAATGGTTATTAGTACAGATTTTAGTGAGAAATTGGTTAAGAAAGCCAGTTTGGTCAGCAGTAGTATGATGACAGAATTGGGTTTAGAAGAAGAAGCGGCTGCCCCACAAAGAAAGTTAAAACTCTCGGCACTAGAATTTTATCACGATCCTGTCTTACAGGAGAATTATTGTTTTTCTATCATCAATATGATTGATGCTTTTCTCAAAACGATAGAAGGAGAATTATTAATCAATCAATTGTGTGCAGAATTAGAATTAACAGAAGCGCCTACTCAACTCAAAGAAGCCATGATTGAAAATCGGGTGCCTATTGAACGGAAAGTAGTGACCAATTCAACACAAGATAAATTGCCTAACTCCACCCAACACAATGTACCAGCATGGACTATTTTTGCCATGTTTTTTATGGTTGTTTCTTTGGGAACCAATATTGTGAAAGAACGGCTTAATGGTAGTTTTGTCCGTCTCAAAACGATGCCTACGAGTTTTGCTTTGGTTATTAGCGCCAAAATGTTGTTGTATACAGGAGCAGCTGTCGCCCAAGTTTTTTTAGTATTTTCCTTAGCAAAATTCACCTTTCCTTCTTTGGGACTACCAGCCCTTACTTTTCCCTCTAATATATCAGGCTTTATATTGGTGACTGTGTTGAGTGGTTTTGCTGCCGCTAGTTATGCTATGGTTGTAGGAACGGTTGCGAAGACACAGGAACAAGCGCATGGATTTGGGGCTATATCTATTGTTATTTTAGCAGCAATTGGAGGCATTTGGGTACCAAGTTTTGTCATGCCAGAATTCTTACAAACAATTAGTTTTATCTCTCCACTAAATTGGTGTCTTCAAGGGTTTTATGTACTCTTTTTGAAAGGCGGAATGTGGTCTGCTTTGCAGCCTGTAGTTCTTGGATTATTGACGTTTATTGTTGTTTGTTTGGGAATTGCTTATGCAAAATTGAAAAAAGATCAATTGATTTAAGTATCGCCTCTCTTCGTTAAAGAGAACATCAGATGGCCCACTACCTTCCATTTTCTTTGCCTTGACAGGCATTATTTCTAGAACATTTTTATTGTTCGGTTTCTTTTGGCTACTTACTTAAATAAGGAAATCCTAATAACTGATATTTTATGATGAGAAAAAACGAATTAAAACAGCAACTGAAAAAACAGATTATAGAGTATTTAAATCTATTGGATGTAAGCCCTGTAGATCTAGATGACCAAGCGCCTCTTTTTGGACCAGAGGGCGATTTGGGACTAGACTCTATCGATTCTGTTGAATTGCTAGTCTTGCTAGAGCGGGAGTATAAAATTAAGATTACGGATCCCAAAGATGGACGCAAAGTGTTGGAAAACATTGATGTTATGGCGAATTATATTTTAGAGCATCAAAAGCAGTAAACAAAAAAAATATTGTACCTTTATTGTTATCATTCCCCTTGTATAAACGATCCCAACGAGTTTTTATACTCCAAGATCCAATCTAAACTTACACATGACAAAAGTCCTTATCACAGGGATGGGCATCATCTCTGCTATTGGTAAAGATCTTGCTGCCAATAGAGCTAGTTTACAAGCAGGCAAAACAGGTATTAAAAAAGCCCAGCACCTCGTTTCTCGCTACAAAGATATTTTCCCATTTGGTGAAGTTCCTTACAGTACGACTGAATTGAAAGCAGCAGCAGGAATAACCGAAGAAACAGGCATTACTCGTACTGATGTATTGGCTATAACTGCCGCTCAAGAGGCGATAGAACAAGCCCAGTGGACCACCAAAGAACTACAGGATTGGGACACCGCTTTTATCTCTGCTAGTACAGTCGGAGGAATGTCCATGACACAAGAATTATATAGGGACGGCAAAGAGGGCGGAGACCCATCAGAATACTTATCCTCTTATGTTTTTAATGCCCACACCCTAAAGTTGATGAAGCGCTTTGGAATTCGTGGCCTCTCTTCTACCTTTAATACCGCTTGTTCTTCTTCTGCAAATGCCATTGCTTTTGGTGCTCAACTGATTAAATCAGGACGAGCAAAACGAGCCGTTGTTGGTGGAGTAGATGGTTTAGCGGCTTTTACAATTAATGGATTTAATTCCTTGCGGATTTTAGCACCAGAAGCTACTCAATCTTTTGATGCGAATAGAGCAGGCTTAACATTAGGAGAGGGAGCGGCCTATTTAATCTTAGAGGCGGAAGAAGAAGTGGCGCATAAAAAGATTTATGGAGAGGTACGGGGGTATGGTAATACCAACGATGCTTTTCATGCGTCTTCTATGTCCAAGGAAGCAACAGGTATTGTGAGCGCAATTCAAGGAGCATTGAATACAGCCGAGTTGACCCCTCAACAGATTGATTATGTCAATGGGCATGGAACAGGAACATTGAATAATGATGCCGCAGAGTTGCATGGTTTGCAACAAGTATTTGAAAATATCCCTCCTTACCATTCTACAAAAACTTATACTGGGCATACGTTGGCTGCCGCAGGAAGTGTAGAAGCCATTTTTACCTTATTGGCACTTAATCATGGAGAATTATACCCCAGTCTAAATTTTAAAACCCCTATAGAAGGACACGAGAAAAACCTACCAATTACAACCTACAAAGAAGTTCCAACACTACAACATGCTTTGTCCAATTCCTTTGGTTTTGGTGGTAATTGCTCTGCTCTCATCTTCTCAAAAGTATAAGTTATGTTTATTGTTAATACCTCTTGCATCTCTCCTCAACTAAGCTACGATTTACGCCTATTCACATTGGGACAAGTAGAGCATTTGTTGGGTAACCAATATAAAGCGCTAGAACCTCCTTATAAAAAACTCATTCCTCTAAACTTATTGCGCCGTATGGACAAAGCTGTTCGCATGGGCATTGGTGCTGGAATGACCCTAATTAAGCAAGCCGAGAAAGAAAAACAGGCAATAGAAGGCATTATCATAGGTTCTGCCAATGGTTCTATTGATAAGTCCATGAAATTCTTACACCAAATGGTGGATTATGAAGAGGGAACTTTGACACCAAGTGATTTTATTCAATCCACGTCTAATTCGATTGCTGGCACTTTGGCTTTGTTAGGGAAAGTACAAGGGTATAATAATACCCATGTCAATGGTGGCTTGGCTTTTGAAAGTGCTGTATTGGATGCTTTTTTACAGTTTGAAACAACAGAAATTGATCGTTTAATCTTAGGAGGGGTGGATGAACTATCCCAATCTAATTTTAATATAGATGATAAAAGAGGAATGTTCAAACAAGCAGAACAGACCCACTCTGAAAATCTATTGCGCTCCAACAGTCATGGAACCGTAGCAGGAGAAGGCGCTGCTTTATTTACGTTAGAACGGGAATATAGTACCAATGCCAAAGCGCGGATTGTAGATGTAGACCAGTTTGTTTTTCCAAGTTTTGACGAGTTGACGAAACGGACAGAATCTTTCTTAGCCAAAAATGGAATGGCTCCACATGATATAGATGTTTTATTCATGGGGTACAATGGCGATACTAGAATGGATGCTTTTTATGAACATTTCCGTAGAAGCCTCTTTGAGAAAACAGGAATTTATACGTTTAAAAACTTGGTAGGAGAGTACTATACCGCCTCTTCTTTTGCGATGTGGATGGCTGCGAATTTGCTAGGTGGACAAACGATGCCTAGGCGTTCTATCTGGACGGCAGTGCCTAGACGAGCGAAAAAAGTGCTCATTTATAATCATTATGAAGGGAACCAACATGGGTTGATTTTGTTGAAGCGCCCTTGGTAAGAGATTTAGTCCATCTTTCAATTCTAAAAACGTAGATTCAACTCTCATAAACGTAGATTTGGACAGGCAAAAGTGCTCAAAGACCACCATTTTTGTAGTGTATTTATTTCTTATTAAAAACAAAAGAAAAATGAACACACAAAAAGTATGGTTAATCACTGGAGCATCTAAAGGATTAGGATTGGTTCTTGTTAAACAATTGTTAGAAAAAAAATACCGTGTAGCAGCTACTTCTCGAACCTTAGACTTGCTCAAGAAAGAAGTTTCGAGTGCTTCTACCACCTTTCTACCCTTGGCAATGGATGTAACCAATGATCAAGATGTAAAGCAGGCTGTTGAACAAGTGGTAGCGCATTTTGGTCAATTAGACGTGGTTGTTAATAATGCAGGGTATGGCCAATTTGGGACACTTGAAGAATTGTCTGATAAAGAGGTTAGACAGAATTATGAGGTGAATGTTTTTGGCTATTTGAATGTAATAAGACATACTACCCCTTTTTTGCGTAAACAACAGTCTGGCCACTTATTTAATATTTCTTCTGTAGGGGGATTTGTTGGGAATTTCCCTGGATGGGGAATTTATTGCTCTACAAAGTTTGCAGTTTCAGGATTTACAGAAGCTTTATCGGAAGAAATGAGTGCTTTTGGGGTGCATACCACCTTAATTTATCCAGGATATATCCGTACCAATTTCCTTTCAGAAGGATCTATTAAACGCCCCAGTCGACTTATTGAAGCCTATGGTTCTGCTCGTGCTTCAGAAGATGTGCACTTTAATCAATTAGATGGAAATCAAGTTGGAGATCCTACAAAAGTAGCCCAAGTCTTAATTGATGTAGCGAATATGCCAACTCCACCTCTACATTTATTTTTGGGGAGCGATGCATATGAAATTGCCCAAGATAAAATCCTTACCTTAACAGAAGCTTTGAATAATCAGGAGAAGATAAGCCATTCAACTAATTTTTAAGATGGAAGTTGTTTTTAGTAACTACTTAAAATAACTTTCTCAAAAATGCTCTAAATACTAAAGAATGGAGATTAATAAATTTCGATCGATTAGTGCTTTTCATCATTACGCTCACTTGCCTCCACCAGAACATCCATTGGTTAGTCTAATTGATTATAGTAAAATAAACTATCCTATACAAGAAGGAGTAATCCGCTGGATTCAGGGGTTTTATACCATTGGAGTGAAGAGAAATATAGGAGGGAAGTTTAGTTATGGACAACAGCCATATGATTTTGACGAAGGCATCATGTCTTTTGTATCTCCCAAACAACTCATTCGTCTAGATATAATGCCTGATAAGCAAGCAGAACCTACAGGCTGGTTATTGTTATTACATCCTGATTTTTTATGGAATACAGGATTGGCAAAAACGATCCATCAGTATGATTTCTTTGATTATGCGATTCATGAGGCTTTGTTCCTTTCTAAGAAAGAAGAAGACAAAATAATAACACTTCTAAAAACAATTCAGGAAGAATACCAATCGGTTGTTGATCCATTTACACAAGGAATTATTATTGCTCAGGTGGAGTTATTGCTGAATCATGCACAACGTTTTTATACCCGCCAGTTTATTACTCGTAAGGTTACAAATGATAAACTATTACATCAATTAGAAAAACTTCTACAACAATGTTTTGAGTCAGATAATTTGATAGCAAAAGGTTTACCTACTGTTCGTCAAATTGCGACACAATTGCATTTATCGCCCAACTATCTAAGTAATATGCTAACGACTCTGACTGGACAAAGTACTCAACAGCATATTCATGATAAACTTATTGAAAAAGCGAAGGAAAAATTATCCACCACAGCACTTTCTATTAATGAAATTGCTTATGAATTAGGATTTGAACATCCTACCTCTTTTAGTAAGTTGTTTAAACAAAAGACAAGTCTTTCTCCTAATAAATTTCGACTTTCTTTTCAATAAAAGAAAACAGGAGTGCTCCTTTAATTAGGGACAATTGTAAAGCTAATAAGTCAACTAATAGCAATTCTAAATCTGTAGAGCGGTAGAATTTTTTTCTGCCGCTCTACAGTTCAAGGACACTAGGTATCAATGATTTTTCATAATATTATAGGCGTATTATTCTTTTGCAAAGGTATATTGAATGCCTACTGTAAAATATAAGGCATTGTAATTACTTGTTTGAGTGGGTAGATTTAAGGGGCGATCTATGTCCAAAGAATTACTAATTAGAATGACAATATCATCTGGAATATCTTCAATGAAAGAGGTAATTAAGGCATTGGTATTCGACTCCTTCGTCATGACATCTTGAAATTCAACTTGGGTAAGAATGATGTTTGCTCCTTCTAAGTTATCTGTCAAGGTACCATCGGTAGCAACTTCTTCATCTTTGGTGACCTCCGCTCGTTCAGAACGAATGCGCAATCCTGTATACGTTGCTTGCACATAAACGCCCAAGCGTTCATTGATCGCATAATTTACCCCAATACTGGATTCAAACCCAACAGAGAACTTACCATAAATATCAGTCTGTTTATTTCGTTGTCCTCTGGCAGTGGTATAGGTCCAATCCTCTTCTACAATTAAGCGTCCCCAGAGTGGTAAAACAACTCCAACACGGGCAAAAGGGCGCCATTTTCCAGTGGGCGCTTGTACAACCAAAGAAGGAGTCGCGCGAAGTTGGTAAGAGTAAGCTTGGCGGTTGTAGCTGTTGCCTGTCCTACTGGTAGAGCTTCCATAAGGCTGTTTAAACCCTTGAAAGTAATGGACATTTAACTCTGCTCCAAAAGAAGGTGTGAACCAATAACCGCCAACAGCACCAAAGCGAGCACCACCCCCAAATGTTCCAAAGATGGTATTTTGTTGAACAACAACATTATTGCTATCTCGTTCTACTGATGGAACTCCAAAGGCATCTTGTCCGACAGCAAAACCTACTCCTGCATCAGCACGCACATAGACTTGTGCTTGTGTAGAGGTTAGTAATAAGAATAAATAGCAAAAAAGAAGGGTAGATAATACATTCATAGTATTGTATTTTTGTTAGAATAATCAATAGGGAGAGCGAGGATTTAGCAGTGGTATTGGATACCAATAGAAAGATACAAAATCAGAGGGATAGTAAAGCAGTAGCTGTAGCTTTATTCTACTTCTATTAAAAATGCGTCAACAGTGGTTGCCAATCCCCCAATCAAGTTGTATTATTGTACTATGAATAATCGTATAGAGATTGCCAAACAGGTTATTACTGTTCAAGCCCAAGCACTACAACAGTTGGGAGAACAATTAACAGGAGACTTTGAAAAAGCAATAGATCATCTGCTTCAATGCAAAGGCCATATTGTCATTTGTGGTATTGGTAAATCAGGCTTGGTCGGTAAAAAAATAGCCGCCACCTTAGCCAGTACAGGAAGTCCTAGCTTTTTTCTACATCCTTCAGAAGCCATTCATGGAGATTTAGGTATGTTGCGTGCACAAGACTGTTTTTTGAGTATTTCTAACTCAGGAGAAACGGACGAAATCTTGCAAGTACTGCCTTATGTTAAAAGACTAAATGTACCCCACATCACCTTAGTAGGGCAGTTAGATTCTACTTTGGCGCGTAATGCACAAGCTGTCTTACATGTAGGAGTACCACAGGAAGCTTCTCCAATTGCTGCTGTTCCTATGGCATCTACCACCGCTGCTATGGTGATGGGAGATGCGTTGGCAACGGTTCTACTAACGGCTAAAAAGTTTGATGAGCAACATTTTGCACAATTGCACCCAGGAGGATCTTTAGGACGGAAATTAGTAACGACTGTTGGGGATGAGATGACGCAACATGATCTACCAATTACCAAATTAGAAACAGATGTGAAAACTGTAATTTGGGAAATGTCCAAAAGTCGTTTTGGCTTAGTGGTGGTGGTGGGAGCCCAGCAGAAAATTCTGGGAGTAATTACCGATGGAGATTTGCGCAGAAGTTTGCAAAAATATCCAAGTGTTTCTTTTTTTGAATTGCAAGCCAAAGATTTAATGACTCCACAACCTAAAACGGTCACCTCTGATACTTTACTTTGGGAGGCGGATCAATTGTTACTGGATCATAAAATTACCAGTCTTTTAGTTGAACAAGAAGGCTGTTTATTGGGGCTTATTGCCAAACATCAGATTAAATAGAACGTATTATGGAGTGGAGAGAAGAATTGGAGAAAACAGAACCAAGTGCTTGGGAGCAATCGTTTAGAACAGCAGTTCAGCAAGGAGAAGTGGCTATTGATGACTGGTTGTGGCATTGGTTGTGGAAACGCATTGATTGGCCAGAACGTCAACATAGTTTATTTAAGGCAGGGAATGTCTTATTAGATGCGGTAATTTTTGAAGTACGCGTTTTAGTAGAAGTTGGACATCAATCTAAATTCCGTTACATTCATGTGCGGTTATTTGAAGGTAATCCTTATCATCCTGATTTTGAAGAATGGTTAGAAGTTAGTAAGCAAGAACGGCGTTTTCCTTCTTTTGGAAACCCTTTCTTAGATGAGGAAAACTATGAGTTTTGGGAAAAGATGCTTTTTTGCAAACTCTTTAATCAAGCATTGGAAGAAAAGAAAGGCTTAGATTTTTTAATAGAACGCTCTCGTCGTACATAATAGAAGAAGCGAGTGTTTTGGAATTGTAATCTGGTCTTTGTTATAAATAAAAAAACATGAGTCATCCCGA
>JBOEFW010000033.1:0-38155 GCA_050633105.1 Aureispira sp.
ACCCCACATCACAATACAACTTCTATCTTATGTACTCTTCTTACGAAATTGCGATCAATGACTTTACTGCTACTTTATCTCTAGAGAACGAAATCAACCCAGAGATTACGCTTACTGCTGTTGTTAGCCTTAGCGTATACGATGACTTTATCGAAGGATTTGGCGATCGTCTAGCGGATGCACGTAGTGAAAAAGATGGACAGATTGCTGCTGAGCTTTGGGCGGAATTAAAGGAAGAGATGTTAAATTGTGAATTGAACCAAGGGGATTACGAACGCTTTGAGTGTCCTGTTTGTAGCGTCGCTAAAATGGCGGCATAAGGACCATTTAGATAATTAGGTAATCATTTAACAATAGTACTATGGCAAAAATAAAAGCGATGAAAGGGGCACGCCCAGGAACGGCAGCATATTACAAAGCAATGGACTATTACGGAGTATGGCAACAGCACACCAAAATAGTAAGAGAACTAAAGACTCAACAAGCTTTCTGCTTAAAGCAAGCTGTGAATTCCAATACTGACAATCTTGATGCTTCCTTTAAAAGACAGCGCTATTACTACGAGCAATTGGCAATCATTGCTCCAATAATGGCAGAAAAACGAACAACGTACAACGCTAAATAATCCCAACTCATGAAAAACTCAGGAAAATTACTTGCCATTGCATTACTTATTTCAGCCGCGCTTTTATGCTTGGCTGTAAGTTACAGCCTTATCTCTGGACCATCTTTTACAAACGGCTTACTTGTTTGCGCCTTTATTGGTCCTGTAATCACCTTTATAAATTCCCCTGACGATTAACTTTAATTAACCGCTCGAAAGGGCAAAAAGCGTATATCATGGAGAAGATGAAAACAGATAAATCTCATTTTTGGATTTGCGTAACTTTTATTGGATTAGCGATCATTATCAAAGTTACTTGCGGTTAATCACCTTCCTCCACCAAAACCCACCAACTCCAACCACTTAGACAAGGCAGTAATTAGCCCCTAAAATCAAGGGCCAGCGATAGCTTTGCTAAGTGGTTATAAATGACAAAAAAGAAGGTTATAAATGTTTGCAAATGTGTTGCAAAATTTGTATCTTGAATATAGATAACTAATTGAATATCAATCGTATGAACTGGCAAAATTACGGAGATCATAAACCTGACAGAATGAATAAGCATAATTTTTTACAACTTTCACCAGATAGACTTCCGCTTGTTTTAACCATAGCGGACTTCAAAGAAGTGAAACATCCTGTTTTTGGAAAAAATCGCTCAGAAAAGAGAATCGCTCTTTTGTTTGAAGAGCCTAACGTGTGCCCTTTTGTGTTGACTAACGAGCGTTGCGGTTTGCTTTCTCGCCTTACTGGAACACAAGACCCTAAAGGATGGGTTGGTGCAACTATAGGGTTGGTCTTAAAGGAGAAAGTTGACAAACAAACAGGAGAGGTAAAAGAATTCCCAGAGATGGATCACAAGCGATATAGTCCGAAGCGCTTGCAATTAGGTGTTAATAATGCTAAAACAGCTTTGGAGCAATACAAGAAAACGGGTAACCACTATTGGTTGATGAGGCATTATCGTGTTAATAGCAAAATGCTAAAACGTATTGAAGAAAAAGCGAACGAAATTGCTCAAGCATACATAAATAAAGAATTTGGTATCGAAGAAGAATTGCCGCCTAAGAAGACATCTGCTCCAAAGGCCCCCAGTACTAAAAAGCTCCTATCTAAAGACAACGAAAGGCACATGGCTGTCATAGATGCTAAGTTTCAGCAATTGGGCAAAGAAGAGCGCTATACATACGATGATCTAATAGGGCCAATGGAAGATTGCTATGAAATGGACGACGCTACACGGATCGAAGTTCAAGAGTTGGCGGCCAAATGGGGATACCCCTCTAATCTTGTTAGAAAATAAAAAGGTAAATCATGAAAAATATCAGCATAACAGCATCTAGGTGGAAAGCAAAGCAATTGGCTGTTCGTATACTTTACTTTACCAATTGCCCTGAACAAGACAGGAAAAAAGTGGCGGCCTTTTCTATTGTTAGACATGGAGTGATGCACTACGATGAAAGCCGCCCCTGCCCTCTTGCTTCGCGTGCTTATTTGTCAAAGCTACTGGATAGAGTGCGCAAATTGGAAATAAGGGTGCAGACTCACTGTTGCTTTACTGCTCATCAGCGCTCTTATATGGACTTTGCTCTTCTGGTAGTACTTCGATCAATGATTAAACTACAGGAGAATAAAAGAAAGGAAGAGTATGTATCTGATCAAAATGCGATCATTGATGTCAATAAAAGATTAGAAAGGATAAGAGGTTTGCTTATCTACCTTCCTGCTGCCGCCCCAGCATTCTTTCTTGAAAATGGCGGACACCAAAGAGAGGTGTTAGGAGACCAGCGCCAATAGTTTTAAAGAATGAATTAATGGTTCAGCAACAACAAATACAAGTCCTAGCAAATGAACTAGGCGACATCCACCACCAACTTATGTTAATAACGCCGTGGAAATGTAAAGAAATAAGCCAATTAGACCTTTGTGCAATGATTTTAGAAATTTTGCAATGGTACCAGTTTGGATTGAATGAATTTTTAGAACAACAAGAAGATGGGCAAGAAACTTACGAATAAAAAATATCTCAAGCATTTAAAAAAGCAACTCCCTAAAGTCGAAAGGCAGGAGGATTTGGTTGAAAGGCTAATTCAGGAATACAATAAAGCTCCAGTAGATCACAAGAAGGACGAAAAAATGTGGAGAAAGATAGAAGCCCAAAAGCTTAAGTTAGTCAATATGGGAGGATCTTCTTGTAGTGTAAGAGGCTGGATACAAGAAACTGAGGCTGCTATTGCTAGAGGAGAAAAGTACAGTTAGTCTTTATAAATTAATTATGAACGAAATACTAACAGACCTCAGGCTAAAATGCCTGTCCAGTATTTGCAGGATACTTAAGCTTACGACCTGTACCAAGCAAACGATTGAAGTTTTTTCTAAGGAAGAGGGCCTAAACAAGGAGTTTGTAGAGCAGTTTAGAAATCGCCTTTTTGAACAGCAATTGTTTATACGTAAAAACGCTTTACGGACCCATGAGGAAGGCCAGCGCTTGCTTAGGTTCCTTTGGGAGCTAGTGGACATAGTTTACTTTATAATCGAACACCCAGAGCCTTCTTTGGAGAACGTAAGGGTTCTTTTGAATGCTTACCATCAGTGCAGCTTGGCGATTGATTACTTACTAGTAGGGCAATACGCTTGCTTTGCTAAGAGAATTGCTCAAAAGTTTTTATCTAACCAGAAAATAGAGAACCAATGTTAATTAATATAATTATAACGCCCCTTAGTGGCCTTATAGTAGGAGTAATTGCTTCGACGTTTTACCATCTCAAGAAGAGAAAGAACCAGGGGCCAATTCAATGGCAAAGAATAGATCCAGCTAATCCACCAGAAGGAAATCATTTGTTTGCTTCTTTTGTAGGAGCTAGAAAGTCAAGCGATTTAATGCTTTACGGTCAATTGTCTTACAATCAAGACTACAGTTACTTTTTTGTAAGCCGTAGTGACTATTGCACCTCAGAGGCCTATCTAGCTGAGGTCACTCATTTTTTACCTATAAAATCTGTTTTAAGGCCACAGTCTTTGCCGTCAATCGAGTATTACAGAGCACGAAATAAAACCCTCACGTCTCATGCAAGAAGCAATTGATCTACTGCCTTGGGTGCTACTGCTTGTCTTTCTATTGCGCCCTGAACGCGATGCAGTAACTATAGAGGCTCTAAGTAAGAGACAGGAAATACAGGAAGCGCAACACATTTACTTAACAAGCGTAGTAGCGGACCTAATCGAGCACCCGCCAAAAGGCAAGCATTGCACCAGGCAAAAGATAGCTTTAGAAGCTGAATTGGAAAAACGTAAAAACTAATAGAATATGAATTGGAAGAAATTAAAAGATGAGTCCCCAGATCCACCACGCCAAATTCCATTGGATACACTTTTGGACATCAAGGCATCGGATATTAAGCACTTGGTTTGCTTTTCTGGTGGCAAGGACTCTGTTGCACTTGTATTGGATTTACTAGAGCGTGGGGTTGACAAAAATCAAATAGTCCTGCATCATCATGAAGTTGACGGGCACGGCGAAGAGCTATTTGATTGGAAGGTTACAACCCAATATTGCAGAGCCTTTGCTAAAGCGCTTGATTTAGAGATTCTTTTCTCTTATAGAGAGGGCGGTATTGTTCGAGAAATGTTTCGACAAAATGAAGGCTTGCAAGATGTTCTGTACCAGCAAAAAACAGATGGTCCATTTCATAGGCTGGTGTCAAGGAAAGGGAGCAGCACTAGAATGAAGTTTCCAGCAGTAAAAGCAGATTTGCGCACTCGTTGGTGTTCTTCAGCGGTCAAGATAGATATTCTTTCCCGCGTTGCTACGAATCATCCTGACTACCAAGAAGGCCGCTTTATCATTTATACTGGTGAACGACGAGAGGAATCGGTCAATAGGTCCAAATACGATGAATGGGAGTTTTACCGAGCTGACTCCCCTAAAAAGGGAAGACATTGCATACAGTGGCGTTCGATACTAGATTGGACCGAACAGGAGGTTTGGGATATAATGAAACGGTGGAGGATCCAGCCGCACCCCTGTTACGAGCTTGGATGGTCGCGCTGCTCTTGTCAAACGTGCATTTTTGGATCTGCTAATGTTTGGGCATCTATCCAGCAGATAAGCCCTGAGAAGATTGACAGAATAGAACAAATTGAATTTAAGTTAGAGCATACCCTGTATAATGCAATGCCAATGAGAATAAAGGCGAAAATGGGAAAAAGCTTTGTTGATTCTCCGCAGGAAATGATCGATCAAGCAATTAAAGAATTCACTATGCCAGTCTTCTTACCAGAAACACAAGAATGGAAGCTGCCTAAGGGGGCTTTTGGTGGTGAGGTTTCGGGGGCTACATAGCTTAATAAAATCCACTAACCATGCACCCAATACTAATATCAATACTAGTCGGCCTATTGGTCGGCTGGATTTTATCAAAACCAAGCAAGAAATGACAACGATTCAAGAGCCAACTCTAACCACCGCCCGCAAAGTGTATTCCTGTGATTTTTGTTGTAGTGAAATTCAAAGGCGCGCACCTTACATGAGATCTACCTATAAGTATGATACAATTTACACTTGGCGAACGCATGAAAAATGTTACAACCTTTCGGTTAGGCTTAACATGTATGAAGGGATGTGTGAAGGCGTTAGTGCTGATGACTTTGAAAGCGACACGAAAGAGGCTTACTACTATATGAGAGAACAATTGGGGTTAGAGTGCTCGAAAGATGTCAGTACTAAAGAGCAAGTAGATTTTCTGACTGCGACTTTTGATAAAATTGACAACACAAAGATATTTGAATTCAAGTATGGCGATGATGCCATTGATTGGATTACAGGAAAAGATCAAGAAGCAGCCATCAAGAACTTAGTTTACTTTACAGGTTCTACTAAAGAAGAAATATTAGAAAACTGCCAAATAAAGAAAATCGACTGGAAGGAAGCAAAGCAACTAGACAATGGACTTTGGGAGGCGTTCGTATTAGTAGAACCAGCAGACGAACCATTATACTTTACAACAGAATATTGTTAAAACTAAAATAACAAACCAAGCCAGCTGCCAAACTATTTATTAACCGTGCGCTAAGGTCATTTTTACAAGGTGGCTGGCTTTAATTTTAGAAATCAATGGCAAAACAACAGAAATACCCGAACGACAATGTAAGAGAAGTTCTTAAAGAAGCAATTGCAGCAGTCTTAAAAAAGAATCCTAGAAAATCGTTTTCAGCAATAGAATTATCAGGTTATATTTTGCCATCAATTCAAGCGTTTGAGGGATTGCTAAAAGAAATGCAGGATCATGAATTGATTAGCAGCAAAGCAAGTGCATCAATCAGAGAATACAAGCACATAAAACAAGTGCCAACAATAGATGAATTAAAAATCAAAGCCTGTTTGTATTTGTCCAAAAGAAAGAATCCTGTGATGATGAAAGGAATGTTAAAGCTTTTTTTTATTGAAATCAATGAAATAAATCGCAATAATTTAACAAAAGCACTTAATTGCTTAATACAATCAAATAAGGTTGACCAATGCGTTTCCAGTAGTGGCATGGTGAGATACCTTTTAAGCAACAAGGGGCGATTGTATGCAGAAACCTTGTCAAAAGAAAATAATTAAATAATCATAAAATATAAAAATGGAACATTTATTAGAGATGATCGAAGTAGGCAGGGCTATCGAATTAACAAAAGAGCAATATAGCAATTTACCGGAAGGCTTTACAGAGCGGTGGAAAACCGCAAGTCGTTTAAATAAGCACACAACTTATTTAAACGTAATAATAATGGAATCAAGGTACTTTTTAGTCTTGTATGATTGTAAATTGATGCCTCTGGCACTCAGAAGGTATTCAGAGGATCTAAAGCATTTTGTAAACTCATTCACTCCCACGGAAAAGGATGCAATAGCTACTGCTCCTGATGAAGAGGGTTTAGCTGAAAAAGTCAATACATTGCGCTTACTGCTTGATGGAAGTGCTATAGGTTTATCAAATGAGATGACTATTAAAAAGAAGATAATGCAGCTAGTTGATAAAATGTAATTAAAATACAGCAAAATCCCTAACCCCGCCCTAGGACGAGGAAATTGTTAAAAGGGTTTGAATATGTGACATATTTTTTTATCTTATGTATTGTTCATAAGATAAGTTATAGGCAATTTTGTATTATCCTGAAACAAATTGACTGTAAGTTACAATGATTTAGTTATCAGGACTATGTGTAACCTTAGCAGAAACAGGCTAAAAAGGAAATTAAGTGCAACAACGCGCAAGAAAATGTGGAGTATCTGGGTACTAGGTACCAAAACAGCAATATGGTGTGGATGCTAAAATGCAGCAACAACTTACTTAATCGTTGGTATTATAAACTAAAAGAACCTACTTATTCTTGGTCAGGAGCTTCTTCTAAAAAAAAACTCCTAAAATATAACCGATATGAAAAGTGAGAAAAAAGCCATGCAAGAGTATATTAAATCAAAGAATTAAAAGTAGAACAACCTAATCTTAAGCTTAACTTATCAAAGCCTATAAAGTCTAACAAACAGGGCAAGAAATTCCTTCATTTGGTCCTCCCCTTTCTTATGAAAGGTACCCAGCTAAACTCTTCCTTTTTAAAATTTTTTAGGGCGATTCATTTTGATACTTATTTGGCGGCCACAAAGGTTTGTATTACTAAATAATGTTATTTCAATTGCAAGTTTAAAGTATTTTTGAATAAAAAATTTCAACTACTAGAAAGCATTCTTGACGCCTTTGTACTTTAGTTTTTTTTGTAATTGGAACGTTTAGGGGCCTGATAATTGGAGTTATCTTGGACACAGCAGGAAAACGAGAACAAGGGGGTAAAAACAAAAAATGTTGCCAGCTCAAGAAAGCTGGCAACTTCACAACTTCACTACACCAATATAGGAGCTGAGAATGAATCGCCTTGTTCAGTATAAACAACCACCCTATAACTTCCCGCTTCTAGTTCAGATAGATCGAATGTGCAATGGTTACTACCACAACCACTAGCCTGAAAGACGGTGGCGCCTTCATTTAAGATGACTACTTCATGAATAGTATCTTGAGAATCATTAACAGTAACCGCCATAATGATATCATCCATGACAATGATACCACTTCCCCCTATCAACGAAGCTATGGGAGAATTAGATGCCGTATCAACAAATATATTGCAGCAGGCAACAACAGGAATTGCAAAAAGAACAATGCAGATTAACAACTTAATTTTAAAAAAACTCATACTTACTTAAAGTGCTTGTAAGTCATGAGAGGCCTCTACAGTGACAACTAGATGATTTAATGAACGAATTCAGATGAGACCATAGAGTCTACTATCTTATATTTTGAAGTGTTTCATATAGCTAACTATTCACTACCTGTCCAAGATATCAACTCGTGTTTATAGTTTTTCGGAGCCTTATTGCTATCAATCAATCTGCTTCTACCCAAGAAAAATGCAATTATTACAGGTAAGTATTTTATAAACTTCTAATTATTAGTATTTTACCACTTCCAACAAAACGGATGGATATTGGTAACGATACAATAAAATGATGCAGAACATTCAGAGTACTCGATTATATGAATTACTAAGTTTCTTAAAGCCTGCACATAGAATTGCTATTCAGGAACTACTACAACTTTCTTTTATGAATTATAAAAAAGAGAGTTTGATTTTGCTAGATTGTATCCTAGATCATATCAGGTCTACTTCCCAGAAACCATTGCTCAAAAAGGATTTGATCCGTGCCTGTTTGATAAAAGAAGAGAACTTTAATCGGACGATGAGTAAGTTGTTTATGAAGGTTCGACAGGCACTGCCGCTTTTAGGTATTATAGAACCTCCCAAACTAAGCTTGGAGTTTGCTAATTTTTTTATAGAAAATTCTTTGCCTATCAATGCCGCCAGAGAGTTGGAGCAGTTGGAGAGCGGTATCAAGAAGAGCGCGATTCAAACGCATGATTTGTATCTACAGAAAAGTAAGTACCATGCTTTTTGTTTGTCCAAACAAATAGACAACAGAGAAGCTACACCACATTTGTTGTTGATGAATAAAAGTTTGGATGCCTTTTATGCAGGAAGTAAACTTCAATTGCTTTGCGAACATGCCAATAGAACTAGAATTATTAAGGCTTCTAACAGTCCAATTTTTGCTGTAGGTTCTACCGCTACTTTTTTAGACTTGTTGCATCAAAACAACTTTTTTGAGAGTGGGAACATCAAAACCTACTACTATATATACATGATGTTGACGGAAAATGAGGAAGAGAGTTATAAGAACGCAGCCTTACAATTTAGAAATTATCACGATACCAATAAGCTGCCAAAAGAGTTAATAGAAACCTTTATCGCTTATTTGATGAACCAGTGCATTCAGTTTATTAATAAAACAACAAGGGTCAGCCATTATGCCAACCATTATATTCAATACTTAGAGTTGCTCCAAGAGGAAGATTGCCTCCTCTCTAAAGGGAAATTGCGCTTATCACGTTTTCAAGGAGCTATTTTGGCAGCGAGCATTACTGGCGAGATAGAATGGATGCGTACGTTTGTGGAAGATTATGGTTCTTTGTTGGTCGGAAAATGCACAGCGTTCTTTAAGGAGATTCATTTAGCATACATCAATAAATTAGTGGGCAACCTTCAGTTGGCCAGAGAACAGATGGAAGCCCTTGTATTGCCTAGAACCATAGATTCCCTTTTTGCACTCACTTATTATAAAACGGCTATTGAGATTTATTATGCAGATAAAGATATTGAACAAGCTCTAAAAACAATAGAAGCTCTCTATCGATTCATTAGACGAACTTCTAACAGTAAAAACATTGCTCCTGTAAAATTAAAAGGGCTTCAAAAGTTTATTGGCTATGCCAAGAAAGCTGTTAAATTGCCTTCAAAAGACACTCGAAGAGACCGAGCTCGAATGCAGTTCATGGAAGAACGGTCTACAGTAGCTTATGCTACTTGGTTGGATTCTGTTTTGTAACCCTTTTAGAGTTCTTTTTGATAAAGGTTGTTGATTGATCCAGATAATGTTTTTACACCTACTTTATCAAAACCTTGTTGTTCATAATAACGGCAGAGTTTTAGGTTCTTGGCAACTGCATCTAATCTTAAATAGTTACGCTGCTCAACAAGTGCCCGTTTCTCTATCGCTTCAAGAACCATTGTTCCAATGCCTTGTCCTTCATAGGCTCCTTTAACAACTAAAGAGTGAATATACAAGGCTTTCTCTGCCTGTGGTCCCCAATAAAGTAGATCCTCTTCTAAGATTCTTACCATCCCTAAGGTTTGTTCTTTTTCTGTTTTAATAAAAAAAAACTCTCCTTTTTGAAGGCCTTCTTCTACCCAGTTTACTTTTTCTATCGGCGGATTCCTCCAATATTGCCAATGGTCTATATCCATTTTTGCAATTCGGAGTGCTGCTTCTTTAAAAAGCTGCAAAACGGTTGCTTGGTCCTCTATTTTTATTGGAATAAATTGGAGTTTCATTTTAGATTGTTTTATCAGTAAAGAAGTAATCCCTTAAATATAAAAATAGGAAACCCTTAAAGAGAGTTTCCTATTAATTACAATGCAACCAAAAAGCGATCTAATTCTTCCAATCCTTCAATTCCTGCTCTCGATGTTTCAAAACAACCTGTACAGGATAAGTAGCTTCTAAGAACGCGGCAATTTGATCAGCAGAGTACACTGAGCGATGTTGGCCACCCGTACAACCAAAATTAATACTTAAGTGGGAGAATTTACGTTCTAAATAATTGTCTACAGCAGGACTAACGATTTGTTTGACTTGGGCAATGAAATCCTCGATGGTACTCTTGCTAGTTAGAAAATCAATAACAGAAGCATCTCGCCCTGTAAGACGTTTATAAGGTTGGTAGCGTCCTGGGTTATGAATGAAACGACAATCAAACACAAAACCTCCGCCATTGCCAGAGTTGTCTACAGGGATACCTCGTTTATAAGAAAAACTTTGAACAGTAATCGTAAGTTTCTGAATTTCGGTTGTGGCTGAGGCTGTTGGTAGCGTCTGTTGGTTTTGGGCAATCAATGCTCTTAAAGCTTGCTCTAAGTGTGGAATCGCTACAGGAATCACTTGTTGATCTAAGAGCCATTGTACATTTTTTAAGGCATAAGGAATGCTTTCTATAAAATGAATTTTTCCTTGAAAAAGCCCCTTAAAACCATAGGCTCCTAACACTTGTAAGCTGCGCAATAGAACAAAACCATAAAAACTAGCTTTGAAGGCTTCTTGATCAATAGTTTGCAATTTAGATAAAGCGTCTAAGTAATGTTCTAAAAGTTCTTGACGCAATTCTTGTGGCAAATTGGCTTTTGCTTGGTACAATAAGGACGCCACGTCATATTGTAAAGGGCCATATTTCCCCCCTTGATAATCTATAAAAAAAATGTCTTCTTCTTTAACCATAATATTCCTCGCCTGACAATCTCTCATCATAAAGGTATTGGTTGGGACAGCGGCTAAATAATCAATTAGACGATTAAAATCTTGTTCTAAGGCTGCTTCGTTAAACGGAACTTCTTTGGGTTTGAGGAAATAGTACTTAAAGTAGTTCACATCCCACAGCATGTTATCTCTATTAAAATGACTGGGCTGTTGATGTTCTTCTACTGCCAAGCCTTCAATTCCTTTGACTTGGAGTTGCGCTAAGGCTTCTAAGCTTTTTTTATAATAAGCAATGGTACTTGGAGCTGGGGCATTTCCTTGACGTTGTTGCTCTAATTGCTGCAATAATGTACATCCGCCTAAGTCCTCTAACAAATACAAATGATCGTCCGTTGGGGGGGTGTAGAGTGCTGGAACAGGTAATCCCTGCTCTATGAAGTGATGTGTATAGGCTACAAAGGCAGCGTTTTCTGGTGGATTTGGATTGTAGGCAATTAAAGCCCGTTTATTCGTTCCTGCGACACGGATGTAGCGTCTTTCTGATCCCGAAGCGGGCAATACTTCTATTTGTTCTAAAGGCTCTTTGGCCCAAGCTTCGTAATATTCTTTTAATCGAGCGGTTGCTGGTAACATGATGGATAAGACTGGTGGATAGAACATAAATTGACAATAGGGCTAGCTTAATTCTTTGAAGGCTCTATAAAGATCTGCCCATTCTTTGCGTTCTTTAACAACGGTTTCTAAATATTCCTGCCAGATGGCTCCATCTTGCACAGGGTCTTTAATCACGGCTCCAACAACGCCTGCGGCTAGATCTCTTGCTTTGAGTTCTCCATCTCCAAAATGCAAGGCCAAAGCTTGTCCACTATTGATTACAGAAATTGCTTCTGCTGTACTTAAGGTAGCTGAAGGCATCTTTACTTTAGTACGGCCATCTTCGGTCTGTCCACTACGTAATTCTCTAAACAAGGTAACTAAGCGTTGAATTTCTTTGAGCGGTGTTTTCTGCGCCTTTATTGCTAAGCTTTTGCCCAATTGCTGAACGCGAGTAGACACAATATTCACTTCTTCTTCTAGTGTGTTAGGCAAAGGCAATACAACCGTATTAAAACGGCGGCGCAAAGCACTTGACAATTCATTCACACCACGGTCACGATCATTGGCTGTCGCAATGATATTAAATCCTTGCTGGGCTTGTACGGAAGTATTCAGTTCAGGAATGGGTAACATTTTTTCGGATAGAATGGTAATCAGGGTATCTTGTACATCAGATGGAATCCGTGTTAACTCCTCTATTCGGGCTAATTTACCTTGCTGCATGGCCATCAATACGGGAGAAGGCACTAAGGCTTCTTCACTTGGGCCTTTGGCCAACAAGCTCGCATAATTCCATCCATAGCGCATGGTATCTTCGCTAATTCCTGCTGTTCCTTGTACTAATAAAGTAGAACTTCCACAAATGGCCGCTGATAAATGCTCTGATACCCATGTTTTAGCGGTACCAGGAACGCCCATTAATAATAGCGCTCGATCCGTTACTAAGGTAGCTACTGCTATTTCTATTAATCGCTGGCTCCCGTAGTATTTAGGACTAATTACCGTACCATCATCTAAGGTACCTCCCATTAAATAAGTAACTACACTCCAAGGAGAGAGTTTCCAATTAGTAGGTTTGAGATGTTGGTCTTGTGCTTTTAAAGCATCCAATTCAGCAGCATATGCCTGCTCCGCTTGATATTTTAATAAAGAGTCTTGTGCCATTGTTTATATAAAGTGGTCGTTAGCTTATTAGTAATTAAAGTTGGGATGGCTTTTATAGGCGATCTTTCCGTTCGGCAAATTCTTGCTCTGAAATAATCCCTTGCACCATGAGCTTATGCAGTTTTTCAATTTCGTCCGCTGTACTATAAGGAATCCTACGACGGCTGCTTTCTATCTTAGTTTTACCATTAAAATCGTCTTCTAAGTACATGCGTTCAGAACGGTCTAAATAGTACTCACTATTGTGTTGTAAGTCAAAATCATCTTGATGCTTCAAAAATAATAAAACTGCATCTAGGATTCCTAAAAAAAAAGGAATCAATGTCCAACAAAACAGCAGATAAGCTAGTCCTAGTTTATTTTGCCCTAAATAAAAACGATGAATGCCAAAACTGCCTAGAAAAAAGGCGAGTAAGGCCGCGATATATTTTTCTCTCATAATGGAATTCTATTGAAGTAGGTGGCAAGATTATTCCTTGTATACAACAAAAAAGGTAGCTATCCACGAGGGATAAAGTCTACCTTTGGTATACCCGCTACAATATAGGGTTCTTTACTATGTTCTTAAAAGAACTACAGAAGTATTTCTAGTCAAAAAAATAGGATCCATCTTCTTACAAGCGATCTTTCCGCTCCGCAAATTCTCGTTCAGAGATAATCCCTCGTACCATTAAATCATGCAGCTTTTCAATTTCATCTGCAATACTAATTTTTCCCTCATATGGATCAGCCGCTTCTTCTTGGAAATATTTTTTGGGTGAATAAGCCCTTCTTTTTGAGGACTGGTCCATGTCAACTCCCAAGTTGTATTTATAATCAAATTCATCTTTGTCCATTATTAAAAAGTAAATGCCCTCTACAAACGCAACCAGTCCAGGTAAAAACGTCCAACAAAACAGCAGATAGACGAACCCTAAACCTTTCTTACCTAAATAAAAATGGTGAACACCAAATGCTCCTAAAAAAATAGCAAACAAAGCGGTGATAAGTTTCTCTTTCTTTTCGGGAACAAAACGGGATTCATAATCGCTGGTGTTGTAGTCCATGGTGTTATTATTTGGTGAAGGTGAATAAGAAGTTCGTCTCTATATAATAGAGAGGTGGATATTGTACAAAACAACACCCACCTCTTATAAGGTTCCTCTATTTTAGAATTATAGATAAAAGGCCATTACGGTCTGCCCAATACTACTTTTCTATTGACAAATACACTGTCGTTATAAAGAACCATAATATACGTTCCTGAAGGACAATTTAATCCATCTACTGTAATTTGTTCTACTCCTGCTGAAATTGTTCCTTGTGCAACTTCAACACCACGAATATCAACTAATTTCCATTGATAATCGTGCTCTAAGGCTTGATCAAACTTCAAATTGAAGTAATCATGCGCTGGATTCGGGAATAGGTTTACATTCTGAATTTCTTTTAACTCTGCCTCAGCTTCTACTGGATCAACGCCAACGAGATAACCACTAACATCTCTAGTTGTCGCTACTTGGAAAATTTCCTTAGTATTGGTGTTTTGAATAAAAACAACTGCTTGAAACCGTTTCGTACCAGGTGCATAATTAATGAAATTAGCACGACTATGATCCCAAGAGAAATTAATTACTTTCGTTTCCCCTAGCTGCCATGCTTGACTAGATGAATTATTAGTACTAACAGTAGGTTCTAAATGAAATTGATCATTTTCTCTAGCAACCGCGTGCACTTCGTCCGTGTAATTACTTCCATTTGGATAATTCAAGGAATCCTCTGAGATGACTACATAAATTCTATAATCAGCAACAGGCATATCTTCTAAGGCGGTCACGGTAGCAGTAATGTTAAAGGAACTGTTAATGTGTAAAAGAGGATCTAGATCAATAGAGAACTTAGGATCTTCTAACATATCTTGTTCAAAATCAGTAGCAGAAAGATTCCTAGTTACATATGTTCTATTAGAATCTAATCCATCGATAAACGAACGTCCAGGAGGAGATACACTGTACTCAAGCGCTCTTGTATCTCCTAAAGAGGAGTTATGACTATTAAAAGCATCTGTCGCATTGGCCGTTCCTATATGATATTGAAGCATAACTACATCTTTATTGAGTGTAGTGTGGTAAACCAATTGATAAATGTCATTGTTTATGTTTTCCATACTATTATAAAACTCGTTAACCATTGTTTCCAATAATACATTACGAGTACGATCGCGCACAACCACATTGTCAAAAGCAAAGCCATCGTAAAAACCAATAGGTTGTATTGCAGGAGAAGCAAAAGCAATTCTCAAACGAAGCGTATTTTGATTTCCTCTAAAGTCGTCTAACTTGTATCGACCATTTTGCCACGCTAAACTTTCTCCTGACCATCCTAGCGGAGCTGTCCAGCCTGTTCCTAATAAAATAGAAGCATCTTGATCTCCTGGTTGTCCCGAAATAAAAGAGGTATTAAACCAGTTTATTCCTCCAACTCCATTCATCACAGGATCCCAAGTTCCACCTACTGGTGCCCAAATACCGTCTGCTCGTTGGTATTCTATAACGGCTCCGTCAGCCGATGGGCGAGTATCCACCCAATAGTCCAAACTAATCATTGGACGGGTTAAACTGTCTAAATCAAAACAAGGGCTGTATACCCAAGTATCTTCTCCTCCACCATAAGCTGCATTGGTTTGGGTTGCCCAGATGTGGTTACTAGGATCAGCAGGAATTCCTGAGGAGTTATTATCCACGCCCCATTCCCATAATAAACTATGACTGCTATCTCTACTCTCTGCAAACCAATCCCCAGCATCCGCTTCAAAATCTTGCTCGTAAGGAAAGGAATTTACTTTAGGAGAAATAACTAATCGTACTTTTTGTGTGTCCGCGCAATAAACTTGGTTGGCAACAATAAGCTGTGGGTAATATATTCCTGCATTGTTATAGACATAGGGAATGCTGTCAATTACATTAGAATCAACCTGGTTACTACCATACCCCCCCATAACTGATACGGTAGGACTAAATACCCATTCTACACTGGTAATAGAATCTACGACACGTGTTTGATCGGTATTGTTCAGCCCTAAAATAACATTATTAGGATTAAAGAAAATACTATCAAACTGACAACCACCATTGACTTCAAAATCTAAATTAGGACGCCCGTAAACATATAAGGTATCTGAAAGAGTATTCGCACAGCCTGTAGTAGAATCAGTGGATTCCAATGTAATAATATGAGAACCTGCTCCTGCTAAATCAGGAAAAAAACGTGGATCTCCTGCCAATACTCCAGGTGACCCATCAAAAGAACCTCCTCCTGTAGTAGTGATAGTGAGGTCTATTGGGTCATCTCCTAAACAATAAGTATTATGAGGAGCATTAACCGTTGTAAATCCAAGTTGAGGAGATGGGTTCGTTTGAATGAACTTAGTAATGGTATCTTCACAAGCACCATACTCCACCGCATAAATGACCGTATCCAACACAACGCTGGTAGCCGCTGGATCAAAATTGAAAAGAGGCGTTCCTCTCATTGGATTAAGTATAGAATCATTTCTAGTAAATAAGCCCCCTGTAGGTGTTCCTCTTAAAAGAACAGGAGGATTGGAAGCACAATAAATAGAATCCAGAGTAAACGAAGCTGGAATGTATCGATCTACGGTATACGTAATCTGTGCACTATCTTGACAATAAGAAGCCGTATCTGTTACAATGTACGTAATCGAATGTGTACCAGGTACCACTAGATTTGGATTAAATAAGTACGTTGTATCAGGTATAAAGCGAAATAACCCTCCACCAACAGGTTGGTAAATAGAATCTATGGTAAAAGTCACACCTCCAGAAGTATCTCTGAAGTTATGCCATACAGGATTTAAGGTATCTGTTAATAATATAGCCACACTGTCATTGCTACAAAATTGAGTGTTATTTACAGGCGCCAAAAACCGAGGTCTTGGTAATGGTCGAACGTTGATGTCTAACGTATGTTCTGCCGAACAAACAGAATCATTTATTTGCCGATTCCCTAGAATAGCCGCAGAAATAGGATCTAACTCAAACGTATCTAATACCGTATATTTAATCACATAACTTCCAACTCCTGCCGTAGAAGGAATAATTCCCCAAATACTATCTATGGGTTGAGAAGGATCAGAGACGATGCCTGGACCAGAGAAGATTCCCCAGTAAGGGGTGCCATAGATATCAATGACCGCATTTGTTTCACATAAGAACGTGTCTAAACCTGTAATAGTTGGCAATGGTGGTCGATGAACATAAGTCTGAACAACTAAGTTATTACCACAGTTATTATTATCCGTGTAACTATAAGTAAAAGTTTTGATGCCAGGAGGGCCCACATTTGGGGTAAAGGTAATGGTATTTGCTTGGATGAAGAAAGCGGTATCTCCTGTTAAATTACTAAGAATACCAGCGGGAGATACCGTAATTCGATCAATAGGATCATTGTAACAATACGCAGAATCTAAACCATAAATTTCAATAGCAGGAGTTGGGTGAATAAAGATGTTCTCACTCTCTATGTCTGTACAATTATTAGAATCGACATAAGCATAAAATACATCTCTAGGTCCTGTCGTGGTATCACTGGCACTAAGAATTCCTATACTGTCTATGACCAGATCTCCATAAAAGTAATAAGAGCCTGTAGTAGTATCGTTTTGACTCCAAAGCCTGACGGTATCGTTCGTACAATATTGGCGACGATAACCTGTAAACTCAGCTTTGATAGGGGCATAAACAACAATATCAACGGTGTCTCCATCTAAACAACCTCTAGAATCTTCAAATTCGTAGATAATTGTTTTAGAACCTGTTCCTGCTGTATTAGGAGTAAATAGTCCATTGTTGGGATTCACACCTGGCCCCTTGTAAACAGCTGTACCTAGAGAAGTTGCTTGATTAGGTGAGCCTAATAATTGTACATTAGTATCGTTAGAACAAAAATTAGTATCAACAAATCCACTCAATGATACAATCGGAACAGAGTCCAATCTAACAACAGCAGAGTCAATATTTAAACAACCAATAGAATCGGTATAGGTATAACGGACAACGTCTATTTCCGTTCCTAATGCTACTTGACTGGGATCATAATAGTAGGTATTATTAATTAATTTGACACCTTCTCCTGTAATTGTACCGCGTACTACTCCTCCTGCATCTATGTAATTAGGGCGACCATCAATAACAAATTCTTCATCACTTTTACAGTATTTGTGTTCTGATGGAGTAACACCAAAAGTAGGTATATTATTAAAATCAACATCGATATTAATAGAAGGCGCTTGGATGATCTGAATACTAAGGTTATCATAAGTGATACAACCAGAAGTATCGGTTGCTTCCGCTTGAATAACAAGTGTTCCACCACCACCAGCAAAAGCACTATTGGGATTAAACGTGCTGTCTATAACACCAGGTCCAGAGTAAAAAACAGTATCAATGATTGTTCCTATAATTAATCGTGAACGAATGTCAATATCAACAGGATTAGCACAAAAAATAGTATTTGTTCTAGAACCGTCCAATGTCATTTCAATGATTGGGGGAGCTTTTACTAATAAAGTATCTGTAAAATCATAACGGCAATTAAACTGATCCGTTAAAATGTAGGTAACAGGTACTTCTCCTATTCCTGCTACTGTAGGATTAAAAGAACCTGAAGAGGTATCTAGGCCTAGTGCTGGCACCCAACTTTCTTGTACTCCACTAGTTAGAACATTTCTTTGTAGTAAACTAGGTGCCTCATTTAAGCAATAAGCACTTTTTGCCAAAAAAGAAGGTTCTAAGGGCGCTCTAATAGTAAAGTTAGCTGTCGTTTGATCCGTACAACCAAAACGATCTACCGTGTAGGTTAATTGCACAGGCAAATTCCGATTCCCTTGGGGAACCAATGTATTGTAGATACTAATAGGGTCAATAATACTATCTTGAGTCATACTAGCAGGGAGGTTATATACCCCTGCAGAATCAGCGCCTATTAAGCTAAAACTAGTTCTAGAGCTATATTCAAAAGGAGGTGCTCCCTGTATAGTATCCGTACTTCCATCAGCACAATAAGCAGATTCTAAACCGCTTATAGACAATATTGGACGTTGAACTATAATTATAGTATCAATTGCTAAAAAGGTATCTGTACGTATAATAGCATTGCTAGCACTATCTCGAATAGCATTGCTGTATTGCATACGTACCACTGCTTCCGTTGGATTTCCTGTTAGAGCATTGGCTAAAAAAGCAAATCGCTCCACTCCAGGAGTTAGGCTAAGGGTGATCACTGCATTCGCTTGCGTTGGATCCAATAAGGTGGCTGCATCTACCTTATTGGCAATATGCCGTTCTCCATTAATAATAGTGTCTTTGAAACTTAGTAGAGGGTTCGGGTCTCTCTGAAAGAAAACAGAATCTGCATCTATACACAAGGTATCTGGCAAACCAGCAATATTCAAGGGTTCATAAACATCCAAGTTTCCTGTCACCTCCCCAATACAACCATTGTTATTAAAGCTTAGTGTAACAGGGTTGCTAGTCGCTGCCAAATCGGCTAAGAAGGTATCGGCTTGATTCACAAATGTTCCTGTGAAATCATAAGAATAACAGGGAGCCTGTGAAGGATTACAAAAAATATTTGGTATCAAAGCGTTAATGAGAAAATCAGCTTGTGTCGTATCCAACGTCAACTGTCGAAGATTGGGCACATTATCCTTCTTGATTAACGGTTTAAAATCCAGTTGATCTAATCGATTATCATAAAGCGTAATTGGTTTAGTGATAGTCTTGGCTGTATCGCAAAAGCTCCCATCGGTATAAGTATCCGTATAACTATATTGAATATCAATAGTCTTGGCTGAATCGTGTGTATTTGGTGTCCAACCTATTTGGTTGGCATCTAAGATCGAACCTGTCAGAGCAGTAGCCAATACACCTGGCGTTGGGCTAGAAAAAGTCCCCATTCCTCCACTAGGAAAACCATACAATTCAATCGTACTATCTGTAGCACAAAGAGGGTTTGTTTGAGGAATGAAATCTATGGTAGGGTTATGGATGATTAAAAATTGGTCAGACGTATCCAAAGGCACTCCATTATTGAAGAAAACAACGGGCCCAGTTGCAGCATCTATAGGAATCGTAAAGGTAATATTTCCTGTGTCTACCCCTAAAGGATTAACCACAATTGAAGTTCCACTTAGATTGATAACTTGCCCAAACCCATTGCTACTGACTAATTCTACCGCATCAGGATGGTTCGCCAAATTATTGTACTTAAAGGTAACGGAAGAATTATAACAAGCTTCAAATAAAAATGGTGCACCAGGATCATTATTGGTAAAATAAGTATTCTCTGCATCAGCTATCGTGAAGAACTGTTCTGTACCAGCATTAAAACTAACACCTGTTGCACTATATTTTCCATTACGAAGAGTAATGGGATAAAAACGAACATTGGTTGTAAAAGTATCATTATCGGCTACAACTAGCACTTTATTATTATTGGCATTAAAGTTTACAGGAAAGGTCATAGAACTGTCAAAGGCAATGGTATAATTATTATAATTTCCAAAGCTTTCTGTGCGCCATATTCGTCGCATTCTACGTTGAGTAGTAATGTTTCCAATGCTAGTGACATAAGGATCGAAGGCATTAGTAGGAGTACCATTGTGGCTCGCCATTAAAGCTTGACGATTGGTTC
The DNA here is from genome assembly GCA_050633105.1 of Aureispira sp. GTDB lineage: Bacteria > Bacteroidota > Bacteroidia > Chitinophagales > Saprospiraceae > Aureispira. The sequence goes on from JBOEFW010000033.1 coordinate 20,463, forward strand.
CAACAAAAAAGGTAGTAGGATCGGCATACAATTCTAAAAAATCGCCACTCTGCTGAGAGGTCGAAGAATCTTGTCTTAGGGAGCCATTTCCATTAGCAGGATCCGCGTCATAACCAATACCTATGATATTATTTGTATAGTTAACACCAGCCGCTGTTGTATTCCATATTGTTGTCCCATCAGCTAAGTAATAGTCATGGGGTAAGGTAAGTCCATACTTGATCCCTAAATAGGAAGTGATGCGTTCTTGTTCGTTTTGTGTTAGATTACCAGAATAAACAACAAACTCAGCCAATTGGATGTTCGCATCAGAAAAAGAAAAGTCATCTCCTGTTAAACCAATCCATAGATCATTATCGATATCATGATAATTACTTTCTAAGGTAGAACGGTTATTGTTATTACTAATAACATTGGTGCCGTTAATGTAAATATTCTCTGATACTAGATCCTCTAAAGCAATCTGGTTGATGTATAATGCTCCTGTTTGCTGGCGTGTCCCATTGGCTAGATCATGATTGTAATCTGTTCTGTGGGAAATGGAACGACCATTCGTCATTTTATACAAGGTCAATTGCCGTCCATACCTCTGATTATTAGTACCATTTCCCCAAATAGGGTCATCTACATTATCTAAGGGGCGATAGACAGAAAAAACATTAATGTCATCTATAGTATTTAAGTCTAGATCATTTTCAAAAGCGTCACCTATTAGGTTTACACCAGGATTAAAATTAAAATTATTATAGACTTCATAATGACCAGTAGGAGCTCTATGAAAAGAAGCGACTCCATTTCCAAACGCAGGAGGCCAGTTAGCAGTGATTTGATTGTTCACTGGAACAGGAATATCCTCTGCTCGATGCCAGAGCAATAAACTGTCACTACCGTTTCTTACATCCACTCCTCCTGGAGTTTGAGCAACGAGAAGGTTGGGAAAAAAATGGGAAAGAAAGAAAAACGCAATAGAATAGAACGCGCTCTTGGTTAGAGATGAGCATGCCATAGTATTATTGATATTTATGGGGATAAAAAAATGGAATTGATCATAGTTGAAGTGCTAAAAGAGCAGCTACATAGCAAATAAGAGTTGGCTTACAAGTAGGCGTAAATGTCAAAAAAGATTACTGGTGCCTTGCAAATTAAGTAGATAGAGGAATTTAAAAAAAATGGATGGAGCATCCATTCTTTTCTTTTTTCTATGATTGCGAATCAACTATGCCTTGTTTTTTGAGAATATTAAAATGGCTATTTTTTGCCTTAACTACATCTATTAATTAGTTAAAGAAGCTAGGTGTTTACAGAACGTTAAATTCTGCCGCATTTAGCTATTTTTATAGTAATGGAAAGCTCTCTTCAATCGTTGTGTCCTTAGAAGTTCATCTCCTTTAAGCAATTTTAAAATTCGCAGCAAGAATATTAAAATTTTAGGTTTGGGAAAAGACATGAAGCCTAAAAAAAACAAGTGTAAATAAACTAGATCTCATATTAAATTGGATTTAAAACAGAAGAGATACTCCCCTGAAGAAGTCATTAAAATTCTTATGTCCTTTAAAGATAAGGCATTTGCCTTGTTCTCATACAACGTATTGTATTTTTTCTTTGGGAAAAAAATGTTAAATATTTATGTTTTATTTCCCTTATAGCGAAACCTCTAACTATAATCACCTTACTAAAAAATCGGCAGAAGGTTGCCCAACTGCCGATTCTATAGAAATAGTGGATTAAAATTGTGTCCACTCCGTTTTTGTAAGAAGATTAGGGGCGTCCTAATACTACTTTACGTTGTACAAAAACATTGTTATTGTAAAGGAGCATGATGTAAGTACCAGGAGGGCAATTTAAGCCTTCTACACGCATTTGATCATTGCCTGCCTGTATTTCTCCTGTACGAACTTCTACACCACGTATATCTACTAGTTTCCATTGGTAGTCGTTCTCTAAAACTTCATCAAATCTCAAGTTGAAGTAATCATGTGCAGGATTTGGAAATAAGACAACATTTTGGATCTCGTTCAATTCCTCCTCTGCTTGAATTGGCTCGACGCCCACCCAATAACCGCTAACATCTCTAGTTGTTGCGACTTGGAAAATTTCCTTGGTATCAATGTTTTGAATAAAGACAACAGCTTGGAAATCTCCAGGCTCGTAATTAATAAACCCACTACTAGTATGGTTCCAATTGAACTCTACTCGTTGTGTTTCTTGGTCTGCCCAAACCCGATTGGTGTAGAGATTATCCGTGGATTGGTTTGTATTCAAGTGGTATTGATCATTCTCCCGTGCTACCGCATGTATCTCATTGGTGTAGCTACTCCCATTAGGATAAGACAAAGAATCCTCAGAGATAACGGTATAAATTCGATAACTAGGAGGAAGATCTGGAAGAGAAGGAGCGGGTATAGCACCTTCTGCAGTCACTCTAGCAACAATTTTGAAGTTGCCATTGATATGTGAAAAAGTATCAATCTCAATAGAAAACTTAGGCGTCTCTAACATATCTTGCTCAAAGTCAGCATCTGAAAGACGGCTAGTTGTATATGTTTTGCTAGAATCTAGTCCATCAATAAAGGAACGTCCAGCAGGAGATACATTGTATTCAAATGCTCTTGTATTCCCCAAGGAAGGGTTATGAAGGTTAAACGCATCTGTTGCGCCTGTTCCATTACCACTGGCATTTTCAATATGATATTGTAGCATCACTACATCCTTATTGAGGTTGGTATGGTAAATCAATTGATAGGCGTAATCATTCACATTTTCCATGTTATTATACGAACCATGAACCATTGTTTCCAAAAGGACATTACGGGTACGGTCTCGAACAATAACATTATCAAAAGCAAAGCCATCATAATTGCCCATTGGATCATTTTTCAAAGAAGCAAAGGCTAATCTTAAACGAACGACATTATTAACACCTCTATAGGCGTCTAATTTGTACCGTCCATTTTGCCAACTATCGCTTTCTCCAGACCAACCTAATGGAAATACACGATGGGTATCATCTCCTGGATCGCCTGCAATAAAGGGCGTATTAAACCAGTTGATGCCTCGGTTAAGTTGGCCTACTGGTGCCCAAGAACCATCTGCTTTTTGATATTCGAGAATACTACCATCTGCTTGTTGACGGGTATCACTCCAATAATCCAAACTAATCATTGGACGATTGAGGACAGAAATGTCAAAACAAGGACTATAGACCCACGCATCTTCTTCAGGACCATAACCTTGGTTGGTTTGTGTTGCCCAAATATGATTATTAGGATCATCTATTACCCCTAGAGGATTGTTATCTATTCCCCATTCCCACAATAAACTATGGCTACTATCTCTGCTTTCTGCGAACCAATCTCCACCAGAAGCTTCAAAATCTTGCTCATAAGGAAAAGAATCCACCTTAGGAGAGATCACTAAACGAACCGTCTGTGTATCAATACAGTGTAATCGATTGGCAACAATAAGCTGGGTATAGTAAACACCAGCCGTTGTATATAGATAATTAAGAGAATCAATCGGTCTACTTTGTGTGGTATCTATGACAGAATAAGTTGGACTCATGACCCATTGCACACTAGTGATGGAATCCACGACCTGCGAGTTACTTGTTAAGCCCAAAATATTATTGTTGGGCTTGAAACGGACACTATCAAATTGACAACCTCCATCTACTGCAAAATCAACATTCGGCATACTGTATACAAACAAAGTATCAATAAACTCATTATCACAACCCGTTAAAGAATCTAAGTAATAATAGGTAATAGCATGGTGACCACCGCCTGCTAAGTCTGGTATAAAGACATTAGATTGGAAGGGCACTCCACTACCACTAAAAATACCTCCTGTATCTACTGTACTTAACCACACGGTATCTCCTCCCAAACAGTAGGTATTGTGAGCATAAGTAGTTGTAAAACTAACCTGAGGAACAGGATTAATTTCTACTACCTGTGTATCGACTCCTTCACAGGCACCATCTACAAAACTATAGGTAATAGTATCATAGACTGTAGTTAGCAAAAACTGTCCATTCAGGTAGCCTTGGTTGGGATAAAAATAAGGAGCAGAGCCAGGCGGGTTACCTACAATTGGATGACCATTTCTAGCAAAAACTCCTCCTGTAGGAATACCAAATAATAGGACAGAATCCTCTGATTCACAATACACCGAATCTAATGAAAAGAAAGGAGCAGTATATTCATCTACAATTAAAGTAAATTCAAGACTATCTTGACACCCAGAAGCACTGTCTGTTGCTACATAAGTAATCAAATGTGTTCCATCCACAACATTTCCTGGATTAAAATAGTAAATCGTATCCAAGTAGGTAATAACGATCAATGGATTTGTACTAACTGTATCAGGCACTCCAACAGTAATAAAGTTTACCCCATTAGAAGTATCTCTAAATGTACTCCATGTTGTATTAACGTAAGTAGAAGGAATCAACTGTTGTAAGGTATCATTGCTACAGAAAGAACTGTTATTGGCTGGTCCAATTATTTTAGGTAAAGGCAGTGGACGAACTGTAATATTTAAAAGAGTATCCGCAGGACAAACTAAATTGGCTGCTTGTCCATTCGCTAGAATATACCCTGTAAGCGTATCATCTATACTGTAAGTAACGACATGGGTACCAATTCCTGCTTTTGTAGGGATAAAAGCCCAAGCACTATTAGTTGAATCTAACCAAATGCCCGATCCAGAGAAGGTACCTCCTGATGGCGTTCCTGCTACAGATATCGTATCATTCGTTTCACAATAAAAGGTATCTAAATTCGCAATTGTTGGTGGCTGTGGTCTGTAAACATAAGTTCTTGCTATAACGGTATCTGCACAACCATTATTATCAAGATGCCTGTAGGTAAAGACCTTGATTCCTGCAGAATCCTGATCAGGATCAAAGGTAATTGTATTGGCACTAGAAGAAAATCCTAAATCATTATCATACAGTGTTCCTGATGGAAAGACAGAAATATTATCTTCTAGATCGCTAAAGCAATAGGCAGAGTCCAAACCACTAATTGTAATTTCAGGGGTTGGGTGAATAAAGATGTTAACGCTATCGACATTCGTACAATTCATAGAATCAGTATACGCATAGTATATCGTTTTGGTACGCGTTGTTGTCCCTGTATTATTAGCCGTATCAGCACTCGGCCTCAGAATACCTATTGTATCAATAATAATTGAACCATAGAATCGGTAGAAACCTGTTGTTGTATCATTTAAACTTCTCAGAGTATCATCTGCCCCAGCAGTACAATATTGGCTGAGATAACCATCAAATTTAGGGTTAGGTAATGGATTAACTGTAATCGTTACAGTATCCGAACTTACACAATTGTTGTTATCAATAAACTCGTAAGTTATTAATTTGACTCCTGTTCCTGCTAAGGATGGATTGAATGTTCCTGTATTAGGATTTACTCCTGCTCCTGCAAAAGTAGCACTCCCCGCAGAGCTTGTTGTATCAGGAGAGCCTATTAATTGAACAATGGGGTAGTTTGGACAGTAGTTTGTATTTCCACCAAAACCTGTTAAGGTTACAACAGGAATAGAGTCCAATTTGATAATCGCAATATCAGTATTGTCACAACCTACATCATCCGTATACGTATAAACTACCGTATCTACTTCTATCCCTACAGGAACTAAACTAGGATCATAATAGTAAGTGGTATCAATAAGTATTACACCAGATCCAGAAATTGTCCCACGAGGGCTTCCATTTTTTCTATACAACGGATTGCCATTGATGATAAAAGAAGCAGCACTTTTACAATAGGTATGCTCCGCAATATTGATATTTCCAACACCGTAATTACTGGTATTGCCATTAAAAACACTATCAATATCAATAGCAGGCGCTTGTATGACAGTAACAGTTAAGGTATCATAGCCTTTACAGCCGAAACTATCTGTTATCACGGACCACACAGGGAACGTTCCTCCCGTTCCTGCTAAAGGCCCTCCAGGAGCGACAAATACACTGTTTGGATTTAGAGTACTATCAATAACTCCTGCTCCAAAATAACGAATGGAATCGATGGCACTTCCTGAAACTAGAACAGAGCGCATGTCTACAGCGGTGACACTTCCACAGAAACTAGTGTTTGTTCTGGACCCATCTAGGGTCATTGAAATCTGAGGTGGTTCTCTTACCAATAAAGTGTCTGTATAAGTATATTGACAACTAAACTGATCTGTTAATATATAGGTAATCGGCGTTTTTCCAATCATTGCTACCGTCGGATCAAAAACCCCAAGGGTATCATTTAACCCTAAAGCAGGCTCGAACCGACCAACACTTGAACGGACGACTCCGCCTGGCAGAATCCCTCCTGTCAACTGTGTAGGAGCTTCATTTCTACAGTAAGCTGGTTTGGTAAAGAAGAATGGACGCAATGGTGCTCTAATAACTGTGTAAGCAGTATCGTGATCGATACATCCGTATCGACTTACGGTATAAGTTAACTGTATTTCTAAGTCTCTGGTAGGTACAGGCACCAAGGAGTCATAATGAGCACCTGGGTTAAAAATAGTGTCTTGATATAAGCTATCAGTCAAACTATAAAGCCCAAATGTATCCTGTCCTGTTAACGTAAAATAGGTTTGAAACGAATTCTGAAAAGCAGGAATTGGACGTAAGGTATCTGGTTCCTCTGTGGTACAATAAACAGGATCTATTGCTGTTCCTAAATCAATCGTAGGTCTTGGAACAATGATTATCTGTGCAACAGCATCAAAGGTAAAGGAAGTGACATTTCCATTGCTTGTTCTTGTTGTGACATATTGCATTCTTAAATTCACAACAGAATCGCCTGCTGGTAAACTATCGGGATAAAATGCAAAAGTTTCACTACCGCCTGTATTATCTATAAAATCGATGGCCGATTGCTGATTTGTATCTATGGTAAATGTTCCTACGACCTTATTAGCTTCTATCGTAACACCGTTTGTTGTAGTCAAGGAGTAGGCATTTAAAGGAGATGGATCTCTAAAAAACAAAAAGCTATCTGCTTCAGCACAAAGCGTATCTGGAGCACCGCTAATACTTAGAGGGCTGTAGACATCTAAATCATTGGTCATTGCTGCAATACAGCCACCATTATCAAAACTAAAAGTAACAGGGTTACTAGCTTGAGCAATATTCCCCAAAAAAACATTTAGAGGAGTAACATACGTTCCTGTAAATTGGAAAGTATGAGGAAAACCACCTGGATAATTTAAAATATTAGGAGTGACAGCTGAGATGGTTCTTGAAGTGACCGCCAATTGTTTCTCATTGGTGGCTGGTGGATTTCGTTTAACCAAATAAGCGTACTCTAAATCACTGAGTCGATTATCCCTAACCGTGAGTGTCTCTGTGGCTATTTTAGGTTCTGGACAAGGGTTGCCATTGGTATACTGAGAATAGTAGGTGTAGATGACATCTATATCTAAGAAATTGTCATGATTTGCACTCCAACCTGCTGCTGGTCCATACAAGGAATCTCCAGAAGGGTTAATCACTCCTCCTGTAGGACTAGAAAAAATCCCTCCTTTTGGAAAACCATACAATGCAATGGTATCAACGGCACAAATTGGATTTGTTTCAGGAACAAAATCTACAGTAGGATTATAAATAGTAATAAAAGCATTACTATTATAAATCACACCACCATTATTGGGGGCATCTAAGAAAAAGACATTCCCTGTTACCGCGTCATTCGGAATTCTAAAACTTAATTCTCCCTTAAATGTCCCGCCTGTATCAGGGAGTGGAGAAACAACATTAACAGCAGCAGGATAAGTAAATGGATTATTAGGATCATTGCTTTTAAAACGAACATCTTGAGGATGTGAAGGTAAGCCTCTATAATTAAAGGTTACACTATCTCCTGCACAAGCTTCAAAAGTACTAGGAGCTCCTGCTTCATTATTGGTATAAAATAGATCTGTATCAAACCCTAAAGTAAAGTACTCTCCATCTTTAAGTGTGACATTAAAATCAACCGTACTACCATTAATTGTTCCTTGCCCTGCACTAATAAAACCAGTATTAAAATTAGGACTACTACTAATTAACAAGCGAACACCTACCATATTGCCCGCTCTAGAAGGAGGAATATCCATAGAGACAACAACCTGCCCTACTTTATTGCCAGGATTAGAGACTTTCCAGTGGCGTTCAGAGATTTGATAGCCATTAGGGGCACCATTTGTACTAATGATGTTATAGTCTGCTAAGGTTGTTCCTGAGCGGTATAACACAGATCCCCACAACAAATGAGAGGTATCAATTGCAAAGGGAGCAGCATGCTCTATGGTAACAATTGCGTCTGTTTTTTGGCTACGTGATTTACGTTGATCCAATTCAAAAACATCATCTCTACCAATCCCTCCAATCGCTCTATTATAATCCGTATTAGTTGTTCGATTCCAAATGACACTACCATCAGAAGCAATATAATCATGTGCTAATAGCAAGCCATATTTAACCCCAAGATAGGTACGTACTTGGTTCGTTTCCTGTGTAGTCAATCGCTCATTAAACATGATGAGCTCTGCAAAATCTCCTTCAAGACGTTGATTAGCTGTAAAACTATTAGGATCACCAATAATATCTTGTTCCTGACCAATAATAAGTGTACCATTGGAACGAAGAACAGCGTTATTTTTATAATTAGCAACAGCTTCAGTGCCATTTACACCAATAATATTGTTAGCTCCACTTCCCCGAACATGCGAAATAACCGCAGGTAGATTGTTAGCGAAACTAGTTCCACTAGCAGGGCCTCCACCCGTTGCGTTCACCGCAGTCCTAACATCAGAAGGGTCCGTTATATATAAGCTATTTCCACTGTATTCTGTTAGTCCATTATTTCCTACAGTGGCATAGGAAAGCAAACATTGTGTTGCTCCTAAAGTACCATCATTACGCATAATGAGAAAAGTAGAAGAGGTATTTCTACCATGCCCAATCATATAAGAACGTTCAATATAATTTTGATTGGTTCCATCATTGAAGGTAATATAAGGATGGAAATTCATAGTACTATTGTTCGCTGTAGCAGGAACAGTTAATGGTGCGGCTCCCGTCTTTGCTAAGCCTAACATATCATTGATACCCATTACTTGATCGATAAGAGAATCGACTCGCCCAGCAATGGTTGTATTATTAGAAGCACTTGTTTTTACCCAAGTAGCTGTTTCCATATGAGCAATCGTAAAATAAGAAGTAGCTGCCGAAAACCCCACTCCCCGTGCTCGTTGAAAACCATTATTGTTTCTAAGCTCGTAAGCCTTCACATCGGTATTAAAGGTTGGATCACTAGAGACCAATAACACCATGTTCTGAGCCTTAAAACCACTTGGTAAATTACCAGCAAAGATATCGTCATTAAAAGAGATATCATAATTACTATACCCGCCCGTTTGTTCACAACGCCAGATGCGTTCTATTCTTAAACCTTTTCTAAAAAAACTATTGCCAATGGCTACAGGGACGGATACATTGGTATTACCATTATCATGACCAGCTAATAAAGCTCGTTCCCCTGGATTATTCAAAAAGTCAGCGGGAGCACTTAATTCTAGAAAATCGCCTGCATGTTCACTCTTAGAACGGCCTTGTTGCAAGTTACCATTGCCATTTGCCCCTGTAGCATCAAAATCTCTGGCAATACCTACAATATTATTATTGTAAGAATGGCCTGCTTGGTTCCATACAGAAGTACCTGTAGACAATTGATAATTATGATCTAAAGTAATTCCGTATTTAATCCCTAAATAAGACGTAATTCGCTCTCGATTGGTTTGCCCAATTACCCCAGAATAAACAATAAACTCTGCTAAATCAATCTGATCATTGCCATTTGCGTTGAAAACAGGATTATTATCCTCATTGGCTTTACCAATTAACAATTTGGTAAGAACACGATTAGGATTAGTAGGAATTGTCTTTTCTGTAGGGATGGTTGCAATATCTTCTCCATTCAGATAGACTTTAGAGTTTTGGGGATTACCACCAGCCCCTTCTTTAATATAGATATGATTGATGTAAGCTCCTCCTATTTGTGTATTGCCTAGATAAGTGGCAGGGGCACCATTTCCATCTGTTAGCTTTTGTGTGTAGGCTTGTCTGCCATCGTTGGGCCTTCCTGTTTTACCATTTCCCCACAAATAAATATCTCCATTGTCTCTCGATTTAAAAATCGTAAAAACATTCAAATTCGTTTCAGAGGCCCCATTGTTGATGTTTAGGTTAGACTCAAACCATTCATCATTCAGAACGACACAACTATTGTAATTAAGGTTATTTTCTGTTTCATAAACATTATTATTAGTACTATGATTTTCAGAAGCAGGTCGTGTACTACCAGGAGTAGCATCAGGCCAGTCTAAACTCAGACCACTAGTCGAAACAGGAAGAGAATCTGTTAAATGCCACAACTCTAAACCATTATTAACTCCACCAGGCGCCTGTGCAAAAACCACCGTGAAGGGCATAAAAATAAAACATAAGCTGATAAAAAGAGATGGACTAATTCTCATTTTATCCGTTGGAAAAAATGTTGACATAGGTTATTTGTTTGGTGAAATCGGTAAAATAGCTGTACTAGATTTTTTATTAAGAATAAAGCTAGTAAATATGCAGCTCTATTTCAGTCATTCTACAAAGAAAAAAAAGTAAACTTAATGTAAAAAGAATGCGTCGTTCTTAAACAACAGAATTAATGACAGACAACAAATGATTGACAACTAGGCTTTTGTCATTATGGAGTGAATATTTAAAAGGTCACCCTTTTGGGGATTTTTATTTTAATCCATTTCTTCGCCAGCCTCCAAGGCGGCTTTTGCCTTCTTAGTTAAACCCTTGACAACCATGTCGTAAGAATGATCCACTAGCTCTAATAAAAAAGATCGCTTTAAACTTCCTTCAAAATCTACTGTGTTCCAATGTTTTTTATTCATATGCCACCCTGGCCGAACTTCTGGATGGAGTTCTCGAAGCTCTACGGCGTAATCAGGAGCGCATTTTAAATTCACTGTAAAATCTTCTGCTTCAATATTCGTGAGGGCAAACACTTTGTTCGCTACTTTAAAAACCAGCACCTCTGGACCAAAGGGCATTGCTTCCGTTGTGCCAACTTTAGAAAGACAGTATTCTCTTAATAATTCTATATTCATAACGCTTTATTTGTGTAATAAGTACTGCTTTAAGATACAACATTGAATTAGTTTTATAGTATTCTCTCTGCAAGAAAAACACAGGTAATTAGTTTTCATTTAAGTAGAAATAAGTATAATTAATTCTTGTTTATTCTAAAAAACAGTTTACCTTTGCTCCTCGAAAAATTTAAGTCTATTTCTAAAATAGAAATCAAAACATAGACATTAAGTTTATTCTAAAAAACTTTTTAATAACTCAACGTATTTCTAACGTACTTATGAACATGAAAAATTTAAGCTTTATTCTAATTCCCTTCTTTTGCATCGCTCTTTTATTTTCTTCTTGCACAGAACAAGATGCTTGTGCAGACATTACTTGTTTAAATGGTGGAACTTGCGACTCAGGAGAATGCGACTGCCCTGCTGGTTATTCTGGTGAGTTATGTGCCACTTATGATTCTTGCCAGAATGTAATATGCATGAATAACGGAACTTGTAACAATGGAATTTGCGATTGTCCTACTGGTTATAGCGGAGCAGATTGCTCTACTGTATTGCCTTCTACTAAACTAACCATCACTAAAATTGTAGTAAACAGCTACCCTTCTACTCGTGCCAATGGGCAAAATTGGGATACGGCTGATGGAGCAGATGCTTTGGTGACATTTAGCCTTGGTGCAACAGGCAGTAACAGTGGTTACAGTTCAGAAACCATCAATAATGTTACTGGTTCTGCTTTAGAGTTTGTAGCTAACTTACCAACGAATACAGGTGCTGCTCATACTATTGATTGGAACATTAGTTTGTGGGACGAAGATCCATCTACTAGAGAATTAATCAGTACAATTGCATTCCGCCCTACTGCCTATAGCAATGGTGCTCCTGCAACTTTTGAATTAAGTAACAATGATATCAATGTTACCATTCATGCTACTTGGGAATTCTAAATAGCATCTTACTTCTTCCTTTGAGAAGAAAAATTGAAAGCGGTACTACTAATGAAGATTGGTAGTACCGCTTTTTTTATTAAAAATAACTAGCTCCACTCCCCTGCTATTCCAAGCTCCTTTTAGACTTTTTCAGCAGATTGCCTTTCCTAACTAAAGATTACAGCTATACTGTTCTTGATGAAATGTTAGGAACACAAAGTTATTTTCAAAACAACCAATTGGCAAGAAAATTAAGAAGGAGTAAAATAAAATAACATCTTATTACAAAACGATAATGCCCTTAAACGCTTATCTTCTAAGAATACTACTTTAGCCGCTCTAGTCAGTGAACTTCTTTGTGCAAAAGAGCTACTTTCCTTATTAGAATATTTTCTAGTAGAAAAATTTCTAATTAAAAATTAGATGTTTATATTGTTGTAATTAATTAGTTGATTTTTATTAAAACTAAATTACAATACTATGAAAATTCATTTAATCCTTCTTCTTAGTTGCCTCTACTTTGGGGCATTCAGTCAAAGCTATAAAACGGTCTATGAACTTCAGGAAATACAACAACAAGACTTATATCTCAGCAAATTATTAAAAATAAAAGGGACTAATAGATCCTATATTTCTTTCCAGTTGCCTCCCAATACTGTCTATTGGATGTACGCCTTTGGCACAACGGTGAATAAACAAAGTAGCTCTAATAAAAGCACAACAGGGTTCAAAAAATCCTTAATGGATTTGGTACATAAAGGCGGCAAAATTGCTTTTTCTGCTTTAGATGCTCTGACTAAGCCCTCGGGAGTTGCCGCTATAGATGTTCATTTAACCAATTATGAGCATGCAAAGCTGTTCTTGAGCAAAGATGACTTCGGGATATGGAACTACAGTGCTCCTTTATCTTACTCCATCACAGGCAGCCGCTTGAACCTCACCGCAGGTATTATCACCAGCCAAGTTGTCCCCAACTATCCCTTGTGTTTAACGTTCAAAAATCCCTCTATACGGCAAGGCGTCTCTATCAGCGTCACTATCTACGCTTATGTTGCCAAAGAAGTTTATGTGGATGAATGGACCAACGCCTCTATGAATCAACTTAATAAGAATTGCCTTTCCTTTTTTAGTCATAACAACGAGGACGTGCAAAAAGTCTGTGGCTGTGTCATAGAAGCAATCGAAACCGATTACCGCCCCAAAGCCTTTTTCGAATCATCTAAAGAACGCCAAGACCTCGCCTTTGACCGAGCCAAACAAAATTGTTACCACAGCACCAATACCCAACATTTAGAAGCACAAGATGCCCAGATCAAGCAACTTCTCAAAGAAATCCAAGGCCTTCAAGAAACTAAAGACTATACGAAGGTCGTTTCTCAATATGAAGCAGTCATTGCTCTTGGCAAAAAGGATGCTACTACTTATAATAACCTCGCTTGGGCTTGCCTTTTGAGTCAACAATTTGACAAAGCCAAACAATACCTTACCGCAGGTTTAGGAGAAGCCCCTAACAATTTACACCTACAAGGCAACCTCGCTCACTATTACCTAATTACAGGCAACTTTGAAGCGGCCAAAGCCATCTATACCCGTTACAAAAACAAGCAACTCTCCGAAGAAGTAAGTTGGAAGAAAATGGTCCAACAAGACCTCCGCACTTTTGAAGATCTAGACATTTATCATCCCGATTTTAATGCGGCTAGACGCATGGTGGGTTTACCCCAAGGGCGGTTAGCACAAGTCTTTGATACTCGCTATGCGGTAGGCGGCAAAGTAACTTTTCAGCGAGGAAGCCGCCACTATGTTGGTGAAATCACTACCCTAGACAAAGAAAAAGGCGAAAACAGCCTCACTTATCAAAACATCTATGGAGAACCGCAATCTGCCCGTCTTTCGGTCCTTCAAGTCACCCCGCTTTCCGATCTAGATTACCAAGAAAAACTCCAAGCTTGGCAAGCAGAAATTGCTAAATACCAATACAGTCTTGGTGAAATCGGCAGTTGGCAAAAACAACAAAAAACGGTCTTTGGGCGCATCATCCAATTGAATGATAACAACCACAAAGCGACTCTAGAACACCAAAACATTTATGGGGAAACCATCCAAAGCAGCATTCCCTACTTGGATATTCGCATCCTCTCTTCCACAGAGCATTCCCAACAGAATCAAGCTTGGCAAAAAAACATTCAACAATATCAATTTAAAGTCGGTGAGCAAGTAAGTTGGTCCACCAAAAATCTACTCAATGGTTTGCTCACAATAGAGCAAGGCGAAATCATTCAGCTCAATGCTCAGAGCCATCAGGCACACATTCGCTATCTGAATAAAAAGGGCAAGGAGCGGGTATTGAAGAAGGCGTATTTGTTATTGACGAAGCTGCGGGTTTGATTGAGGTTAAGGAGTATAGAGGTATTTTAGAACTTAGAATTGGTTATTAAAATTAAGAAGGAATATGCAAGAGAAAGCATTAAAGCGTATAGAAGAGTGTAAACAGACTAAAAGCAAGAGTTTGAATTTGAGTAGTTTGGGCTTAGAAGAAATTCCTGTAGCTATTGGGGAATTGGTTTGGTTGGAAGCACTCTACCTTCAATACAACAAAATAACCACCATCCAAGGATTAGAGCAACTTCATAACATTACAGAACTAGATCTTCAACACAACCAAATAACGATTATCCAAGGATTGGGTCAACTTCATAACATTAATACATTATCCCTTCAACACAACCAAATAACTACCATTCAAGGATTAGAGCAACTTCATAACATTACATTGCTAGGCCTTTACAATAACCAAATAACTGCCATCCAAGGCTTGGAGCAACTTCATAACATTACTGCACTATTCCTTTCCCACAATCAAATAACAACTATTCAAGGATTAGAGCAACTTCATAACATTACAGAACTCTACCTTCATGATAACCGAATAACTGCCATCCAAGGATTGGAGCAACTTCATAACATTACTGCACTAAGTCTTTCTGGCAACCAAATAACTACCATTCAAGGATTGGAACAACTCCATAAGATTACAAAACTCTACCTTCATGACAACCAAATAACTACTATTCAAGGATTAGAGCAACTCCATAACATTACTGCATTATCCCTTCATGACAACCAAATAACTACCATCCAAGGATTGGAACAACTTCATAACATTACTACATTATCCCTTCAATACAACCAAATAACTGCCATTCAAGGATTGGAACAACTTCATAACATTACTACACTGAACCTCCAAAATAATCCAATAACTAACCTATACTTCACAGAACAATTCTCTAATTTATCACACCTTCCTTTATTTTGGAAAGATATAAGTCAAAATAACTTCGCCCCAGGCATCTACCTCAAAAGCTGCCATCAACTGGTAGAACCAAGCCCTCCGTGGGTCAAACTAGGCAAAAAAGCCGTCCAAGAATACTTCCAAGCGATCCGCGAACAAGGAAAAGTAACTTTACGGGAAGCCAAGATCATGCTCATTGGCCGTCCCAATATGGGTAAAACAACGCTCTCTAGGAAACTAAGAGACAAAAACAGTTGTATGCCGCCCAGCAACTTCAGCACCAAAGGCATTGTGGTCGACAATTGGGAATATACTTGGAAGGGAAAAAATTATACGGTTAGAATATGGGATTTTGGAGGGCAAGATATACAATACTCCTTGCATCAATTTTTTATGACCGAGCGGGCTATTTATGGTTTATTGGATTCTACTAGAGAATACCAAGATCAAGCCGCAGGAGGTGATTTATACGCCAATTATTGGTTACAAACCATTGAGAAATTAGCCAATGGCAGCCCTACCTTCCATATTTACAACCACCACAAAGGACAACAGAAAAACACCAGCATCCACCACAGTCTGTGTGAACAATATGCGTTTTTAGAAAAAGAACCCTTGGTGGTAGATTTACTGCATGTCAATCAAGAAGTTGTGGAACAAAAACAACTAGAGCGCCTCCAAGCCTTCCTTCAAAAAGCGGTCGCTGAATTGCCCAATGTAGGCCTAGTGCTGCCAAAAAGATGGGCAGCCGTTCGACAAGTTCTCTTAGATACCGCCCAAACCAAGGCCATTATTACATTAAAAGAGTATCAACAAATCTGTCAACAGCAAGGCATTACCAACAAAGAAGTCATGCTTGTCATCAGTAGTTACTTACACGAAGTGGGCAGTATTATTCATTATAACAAAGAAAAAACCAGCCCACTTTACAAGCTGCTGATTTTACAAAGAAACTGGGCGACCGAAGCCGTCTACAAAGTCGCCCTCAGTCCCTTGGTTAGTAAACAAAGCGGCATTTTTGAGCGCAAAGATTTAGAACAGATCTGGCAAGCCGATCAAGGTTTATCGCCAGAGCAAGCAGAGAGCTATCAAGAACACTTAGCAGAGTTATTGGCCTTGCTGCAACAATTTGAAGTCTGTTACCCCTACAAAAAAAATCAATTCTTAGTCCCTCAATTGGTGCCCACCAAACGCCCCAGCCAATTCCCGATCGCTTCCCAAGAAGCTTTGCAGTTAGAATACCGCTATCCTTTTATGCCTTATGGTTTGATTTATAGATTGGCTGTACGCTTGCATCGCTACATCCAAGACAAAGAGATTTGGGGCAAAGGCTTGATCTTAACCAACATCGAGCAAGATCAAAAAGGCTGGATTGTTCTCACAGAAGAACGCCGCCAACAACAAGGCAGCATTCATTTGTCCATTCATGGCAATAAAAAAGCGCGCTATTTTTTACAGCAACAAATTGAACAAGAACTACAGGACTTGCATCATATTTTTAACCTACAAGATCAGGTGCACTTATTGGTTCCTTGCATTTGTTCAAGCTGTACCAACAGTCCTACTCCCTTTGCCTTCTATTATCAAAAAGAACTGCTCGCCAAACTCCAAGCCAGTAACGATACTACAATAGAATGTCGCACCTCTTGGAAAAAAGTCTCTATCCTAGCACTTATTGATCACGCCTTTGAGGAACGCCCAAGAGTAATAAAAATCTTAGCAGGAGACAAAAAATCAGCTCCCCAAAATATCTCTATTCATAATCACAACCATTGGGATCAATCCAAGAAGAATGTAATTGAAGGAGATGTTGATAACAGTGGTATAGATATGGGCGATCGGTACTAGGCTTTCTGTCTTGAAATGCTCTCCTTGAGATACGATAGAATAGCTTTTTGTATAAAAAAACTCCTTATGGAGAATACATAGTTCTTATTTTTATCGTATAACATTCTTACTATCCTATAAATTGGGGGTATATTGTAGCTGGGATTGATAATAGTAAAAAGATGGATTTATGAATAAAGAAGTACAAGCGCGGATAGAGACCTGTCAGAAGGAAAAAGCGCAGGAGTTGGATTTGAGTGGTTTGGGGTTGACGAAGATTCCAAAGGCTGTTGGGGAGTTGGTTTGGTTGAGAAGATTAGATCTTTCCAACAACCAAATTCAAACCATTCAGGGTTTGGACCAATTGTCCAACATTACACACCTATTCCTTTCCAACAACCAAATTCAAGCCATTCAGGGTTTGGACCAATTGTCCAACATTACTACCCTAGCCCTTCAAAACAACCAAATTCAAGCCATTC
>JBOEFW010000033.1:38361-41020 GCA_050633105.1 Aureispira sp.
TTGGACCAATTGTCCAACATTAGACACCTATACCTTGACAACAACCAAATTCAAGCCATTCAGGGCTTGGACCAATTGTCCAAACTCCAACTACTCGACTTATCCAATACCCCATTAGACGATCTCCATTTTACAGAACAAGTACCTTCTCTAACTTCTTTACCGCTTTATTGGAAGACTTCACAAGACGGAGAAGATTTTGAGTATGATTTTAAAAAAGAAAGATATATAGTCAATAATCCAGGCATCTATCTCTATAATTGCCATCAACTCGTAGAACCCAGCCCAGCCTGGGTACAGCTTGGCAAAGAAGCCGTCCAAGATTATTTCCAAGCCATTAAAACGCAAGGAAAGATAACTCTACGAGAAGCCAAACTCATGCTAGTTGGCCGCCCTAACATAGGCAAGACTACCCTCTCTGGAAAATTAAGAGACATCAATAGTCCCCTTCCTCCAAGCAATGCCAGCACCAAGGGTATTGCTGTAAAAAGTTGGGAATATAAACAAGATGGAAAAGATTATACCATTAATATATGGGATTTTGGAGGGCAAGATATACAGTACTCCTTGCATCAATTTTTTATGACCGAGCGGGCTATTTATGGTTTATTGGATTCTACTAGAGAATACCAAGATCAAGCCGCAGGAGGTGATTTGTATGCCAATTATTGGTTGCAAACCATCGAGAAATTGGCACAAGGCAGTCCTACTTTTCATGTTTACAACCATTATGACGGGCAAGTTAAAAATACCAGTATTCATACCGAGTTATGTACACAGTATGATTTTTTAGAGAAAGAACCTACGGTAGTCGATTTGATGCATGTACACGAAGATGCGGTTGAACAAAAGAACCTCGAATTATTACAAGCGAAAATTAAACAAGAAGTGGCCAAACTTCCCAATGTTGGTTTGGTCTTGCCCAAAAAGTGGGCAGCCGTACGGCAAAAGCTCTTAGAGCAAGCAAAAGAGACCGCTATTATTTCCTTAGAAAGCTATCAAAGGATCTGCAAACAACAAGACATTCACAACAAAGAAGTTATGTTGCTTCTTAGTCGTTATTTACATCAGATTGGGAGTTTGATTCATTATAACAAAGACAATACCAGTTCGCTCTACAAATTATTGATTCTAAGAAGAAATTGGGCGACCGAGGCCGTTTATAAGGTTGCTCTTAGTCCTTTGGTAGATGAACAAGGGGGGATTTTTGAGCGCCAAGATTTAGCAAAAATATGGCAAGCAGATAAAGATTTGCCCCAAGAGCAAGCAGAGAGTTATCAAGCGCATTTGCCAGAACTGCTAGAATTGTTGCGAAAATTTGAAGTTTGTTATCCTTATGGAGATCAGTTTTTAGTGCCTCAATTAGTTGCAACGAAATGCCCCGAGGTAGTCCCCACTCCTACAGACAAGCCCCTTCAATTGGAATATAGTTATGACTTTATGCCCTATGGTTTGATTTATAGATTGGCCGTGCGTCTTCATCGCTATATTCAGGAGAAACAAATTTGGCGCAAAGGCATGGTCTTAACTACTGTTCAGGACGGGCAAAAAGGTTGGATTGTTCTACAAGAGCAACGCCGTCAACAACAGGGAAGTATTTATTTGTCCATCAATGGCGATAAAAATGCGCGGTATTTTTTGCAACAACAGATTAAGGAAGAATTGGATCAGTTGCATACGATTTATAACATCTCGGACCAAGTGACGCTCTTGGTTCCTTGTACTTGCCCTTCTTGTGTACCAACTACGGAGCCGCCGTATCAATTTAAGTACAAGGAGCAGTTGTTCTCTAAACTTAAAGCCAATAAGGGGCAAACTATAGAATGTCAAAAACATTGGAATGAGGTTCCAATCCTTGAATTGATTGACCATGCTTTTCCAGAGCGGCCTTCTGAGGTGCAGCATCTTGTGGAGAAGCAGAAAAGAGCCTTTGGGGACCATCATCATTATTATGGAGACGTTCATCAAGCTGAAACGATGTCCGTTAATAAAAACGAAAACAGCAACAATAGCAATAGTCATAATACAGCGGAGCAGCAAGGTACCCTTCAAACCGGGGATCAAAATGTGGTTACAAATCAACAGAGGCAAGAGGCTGCTGTACTTGCTCCTTCTGTTCCTAAGACTTGGCAAGAGTCTTGGTGGCTTTGGGTAGGGCTTTCAGCTTTGTTGGCTGGTGGAGTGGTTTGGTGGATTTTGGCTATTTGGTTGCCTGATTATGCCATTATAGGAGCATTGATTGCTACCATAGTTACTGGTTTTGTAGTGTATCGACTTAATCCTAAGTTTTTGTATAAGAACTATGCTGGGTTATTTTTTACGACTGCTCTCTTTAATGCAGCTTTCAACATTAGTTATAATTTAATTTACAAGCCGTCTGATAAAGTTTTTTTACAATTTGAGTCCGCAGAAGATTGGGTTACAGTTGTTTTAACCATCTTATTTGTGATCGCAGGGAGCTTTTGTTTGTGGTTGCATGCTCTACAACAGAAAAAATAGTAACATTTGTATTTTCTTTTTGGCATTAGCTCCCTACGGTCGTGATTAGGAAGCTGACTAACTGCTATATCATAGTTAGTTACGCTGCTATTTATATCCCTATGGTCATGAGCGTTTCATTTCTAGTTCGTAGTGCCACAAAAAGAAACAACTCTTAAGC
>JBOEFW010000033.1:41035-46377 GCA_050633105.1 Aureispira sp.
TCTAGTTGCTATAATATAGGTATAGTCCGTTTTACGCGCACGACGTAGGGACCACGGAGTAGCAGCACAGCTCGCTAAAAACTCTAGGGCTTCATAAAAATCCCCCCCTCCTTTTATCTACACCTTCAAAACTCGCTACCAAATGCCCCTTACAGACCTAACTCTAGTTGTAAATATTAGAATTTTCCAAAAAAAAAATCAAACGCAAGAAAATCAAGACGGAGTAAAATAAAATTTCAAAGTAGTTAATTTCTAAAATTGTATTTACTAGCCTTTGCGCTTCTTATTGCTACATTTTTCCTTATTTTTGCTTTATTAATTGATTCCATCTCCTCCAATCCAAACCATCTATATGTTATCCAAACTTCAGGTGCAACAACAGTTTAAGCAGCGCAGTAATTGGAGAGGTTTTTTGACCTTATCTAGAGACTTGTTTTTCTTGGGAGCGGCTTGGTATTTGGCGGCACAATGGGGCGAATCTATCCTGCTTTCTATTGTTTTAATTGGATTTATTGGAGCCGTGCAATTTGCTTTGGGAGAATCGTTGCTGCATGAGGCGAGTCATGGCAATCTCTTTCAAACCGCTTGGCTCAACAAGCTGGTAGGAAATTTAATTGCCTTTTCTATTTTTACGACCCTAAAAGAATGGCGACAAGAGCACAGTACCCACCATGGGCATCTCTTGTCAGAGCAAGATCACTTAACCCACGATTACCAAGCGTATCAATTGGATCAAGGAATTGCCCCCTTTCAACTTTGGGTTGCGCGACCGTTGTTGGGCAGGGTTGGTTTTCAGTGGCTCCGCAGTGAAGGCTTGGGACTCTTTAAGCACCTTGGCGTTTTTGTTGGGTACAGTGTGGTGCTGTTGCTAGTTTATTATAATAATGCGCTGGGCTTTTTTCTTTTGTATTGGCTCTTGCCCTTGGTTTGGGTATATAGTTCGATCTTGTATTGGTCGGAAATTACAGACCATCATTTGGCGGCTAGTACTACCCGCACCAATACCTCGTTCTTCTGGAATTTTATGTTTCACAATGGCGGTTATCATTGGGTGCACCATGAATATCCTTTTATTCCTTGGTATTTATTGCCTACGGCCAATCAGGAATTAAAAGATGTTGCAGTGGATCAAGTATCTGGCTGGTGGGGTATGTATCAGGTTTTGGTAGAAGATTATCAACAAAAACAGCCATAAACTAGAGCACTTCTCTTACCAATCCTTAAAGGGAGTTGTTACCAGATTTGCATTATAATACCGCGCCTCGTGCGACACTTCTGCTCCAATCCAATTGGGGAGTTTAAGGACTTGATCTTCGCTTTCTAACTCTATTTCGGCTACTTCTAGTCCTTGATTATCGCCTTCAAAAACATCAATCTCCCAAGTACAGTTATCGTAGACGACTAGGTATCTTGTTTTTTCAATAATAGAAAACACACATAAGTTTAACAATTCCTGTGCTTCGTTCAAGGGAATTTCATACTCAAATTCTTGGCGCGTGGTGTGGGTAGTTTTCCCTTTTATAGTAAGGAAACCTTTGCCTTTTTTTATTCTCACTCGAACTGTTCTAACAGGATCTAAATTAAGATAGCCTTGTTGAATCGGTTCAGCAGTCTGTGCCAAGGTTTTCCAAGTGTTGTTTTTTAATAAAAATTTGCGCTCTATTTCTATTCCCATTGTTGTCCATGTTAAAAAAGCCATAAACAGCATCTAAACGCTGCTATGGCTTTTTATGTTTTATACTACGTGTGATTGGGTGTACATTTTACAAAATAGCCTCTCCAATAAAAAAGTATAGTTTGTCGAGAGAAGCCTCTCTTTTTGGAAATAATGCTTGCATTCTTTCATCTGTTCCCATTTGTTGTAGTCCATCCATCGAATCAAAATAAAAACGATGAATTTCGTTAGGTTTTTCTACTTTTCCTTTGGATTGGAAAGGCGCAATAAACCGCTCAAAATGTGTTCCGAACTCAGGCATAATCTTACAAGCTTCTTGATGGTATTCTTCAAACTCTTTTTCAGATTGCGCGCCTTCTTTGAAATACACCAATGCTACACCATAGGTTTTAGATCGATCCCCCGTTTCTTGTTCAAATTCAAAATCGGTATTCTTGCTAGTAAATATAGTAATACCTTTAAGAGCAGGAAGCCCATATTCTTCCCTGACTTTTATAAATGCTTCATCTTTATTAAACTTATTAAAGGTTTCTAAATTAGGATATCTAGCAAAATGAATCTCATCGGGTAATTCTATTTCTCCTTTTGCCAACATTTTAGGTTTTATAATGCGTTCTATTTTCCCTCCATATTTCTCTAGTATCGCTCCACCTTTTCTTTTGTATTCTTCAAAACGAGTTGCTTCTCCCTCTTTTAAGTAGATTAAAGCGACATTGATTATTTCTTCCTCTTTAGTAGACATTTTTTTTTCTTTTTTGACCTCTTTTTGCTTTGACTGTTCTTGATTTTTTGTTCCATTGCACGACATTAACAAAAAGACAATCAAGGATATTGTTAGTATTTTTTTCATTCCTCTAGATTAAGTGCCCCATTTGCAAATTATTTTTGATGTGGTTTTCCTGAATCGAACTAGTTTTCTCATTCAATTCTTTGGTTCCATAATCTATCCCTACAACTTTCCTAATGGGTCTTTTTCCTTTTTTGGATTGAATTATTTCTAAAACAGCATCTCCGATTTCCTGTGGATTTGGAGCATTCTCACTTTTAAAAAACTCCCCGAAATTTTGAAGCATCGCAGCAGGAATATGTTGAGCATCTCCATAACCTTCTAAAGTAGATACCTCATCTTCTTTTGGTCCGCTATACAATAATCCTGTTGGAAATGGGCCAGGTTCAATAATACTAACATCTACCCCAAAAGGTTTTAGCTCATATCTAAGCGCTTCGGAATATGCTTCTAATGCAAACTTGCTCGCACAATAAATACCAAAATAAGGGAACACTAATCTGCCTGCTAAGGAAGAAAGATTGATCAGCAGACCATCTTTTGACTTTTTTAGTAGAGGTAAAAAGGTTTTAGAGGTTCGAATAACACCAAAGAAGTTGGTATTAAATTGCGCTTGAACTTGTTCTAAACTGTATGCCTCCGTAATTCCGACATACATAACACCAGCATTATTAATTACAATATCAAGACTGTTATCTTCCTTAGTTATTTGTTCTGCTAGTGCTTTAACAGAGGCATCGCTTGTAATATCCAGTTCTGCTACATTAATCGCTAAGTTTTCTTTTGCAGCTAGGGTTTCTAACTCTTGTTTCTTGAGGCGATTCTTCCCATTCATATCTCTCATTGTAGCCCAAACTTTGTAGCCATTTCGAGCCAACGTTAGTGTGGTTAAATAACCAAAACCACTACTGGAACCTGTAATCATTACTTTTTTCATTTCTGTAATATTTTCAATTAATTTAATAATACAAAGATGAGCAAGAAGGATAAAATGTTATTTTCCAATTGGTTCAATGGTTTGCTAAAATGGGTCATGTTGTACAACATGACCCATTTTTTAGAAAGTATTGCCTCTATTTTGTTTCTTTATGATATTTCTCATGAAATTGGGTATAGCAATACTTCCCAACAAAGAAGTAGGAAATAATTACAAAAGCACCTCCTAAAAACATATAGTTCTGCGTAAGGCCCTCCAATCCATATTTATACAAAAGCAACGAAATAGCAATAATAAAATTGAGAATTCCATAAAGTATGTTCTGTGTATTCCCAAAGCCAAAAATACTAAACATTCTACCCTTCCAAAGTCCTAAGACAAAATGTGGCAAGGCATTTACTAAGGTTAATCCTATTATAAAATCAATAATCATACAATCAGTTATTTTTTAAAATTCAAAAGTTTATATGCTGTAGGAGAAACTCCATATTTATTTTTAAATGTTTTTGAAAAATGAGAGACATCCCCAAAACCACAATCATAGGCAATATCAGTAGCTCTCCAATTCGTAGTCTCCAATAATTCTACTGCTTTTTCTAATTTTTTATCCCTCAAATACGTTGCTGGAGAAGTTTTATAGAGTTTTTTAAACGCTCTTTTAAAAGTAGAAAGACTTTGATTCGTCAATTGGGCCAATTCCTCTAAACTTATATTAGAGAAATAATGTGCCTCAATAACTTCCCTAAACAAATAGGAACTAGGGGTAAATAAGTTAGAAAGTATATTATGAATAGCAGGAGCATTTTTGGTTTGCTTTAGAAGTAAAATGATTTCTTTGAGCTTTAGTATCAAAATATCTTCGTTAACCAAGTTTGGGTTCTCAAAATAGAATAAAATACTTTCAATGTATTTTCTTATCAGAATGTCACTGTTAAGCTTAGACATACCAATTTCTTCCGATTGCTTTTCTTTTAAAAAGGAAGGCAGCTTATTTTCATAAATCTTTAATAAAACTTCAGGATAAAAATGAACAGCAAGCGCTTGATATTTTTCGGATTGCTTTGATTGGAGCATGGATGATAGATAATTCCCACATTTCATTAGAACAGATTCCTCCGTTTGAATCCGCAATTGCTCCTTTTCAGAAGTAGAATCGTATTCCCCTTCTATAATATACAGAAAGCAAGCTTCATTTGGCATTGGGTTTGTTTTTTTAAAAGGCGGCTCTAGAGTCACTGTTTCAAAAATCATTTTACCAAAAAGCTCTAGTGTTTTATAGTCAATTATCATTGTACTTTTTTTCTTAAAAGTAGTCCTTAAAGTATTTTATTTTTTTTACAATTAGGCCATTGTTTTGTCAATTTAGACCAATTCTCTTACTTGTTCAATCCCTCAAAATGCGTTTAAATACAATTCCTTCCTCTTTGTAAACAACAGCAATTGTTTTGGCTCCTTCTTCAATAAAAAATTCTGGTGGGCTATTGGTTTTCCATTCCTTCTTTCTTTGTTCAATGATTTGTGTTATCCATTCTAAATCATTCTTAAGAGTCGCGACCTTTGTCATTCCATTTGTCCATTGTCCTACTTCTGCTAAGGGGACTTGAAGGGCCATTTTATAATCCCAATAAGAGGCCCCTGGAATACTTACCGAACTATTGGAAAAACCATTGACGTTAAACAATTCAAATTCTGCTTTTGTGATGTCACTATGGCTAACAATCTCTCGCATTAAAACAGTTATCCGTTCATTCGCTGTAGAAAAATCGTCACTGTCTAACTCCTTACTCTGCGGGTCAAGAGTACAACTATAAGAAGTCAATAGTAGAACGAATAAAGAACAGAGGCTTCTTTTCATCAGAACAGGGAGTATTAATGACACTGTAACGGAAGTTTATTAAGATTTCAAGTGGACTGGGTTTTATTTTTTGTCATTAGCTCCGCTG
>JBOEFW010000033.1:46457-46582 GCA_050633105.1 Aureispira sp.
TAGGAACTAGTCCGTTTTACGTTCACGACCGAAGGGACCACGGAGTAGCAGCGCAGCTAGCTAAAAAGGTCTAGGGCTAAAAGGAAGGTGCTGGGCAAACAGTCTTTTTGTTCGTCTAAACCTTT
>JBOEFW010000034.1:0-11616 GCA_050633105.1 Aureispira sp.
GCCCAAAATATCGTTTTACAAAAAAGCGGTTCGCTTATCCAGCTCCTTCCTATACCCTACAAAAACCGTTGCAGGTGTTAAAGCTTTTGGCGATTGTATCTTTAATAAACTTCTGTTACAGTGTAATTAGTAAAGATTGACAATAAATATCAAAATCCCATTTAGCTGCGCTGCTACTTCGTGGTTTAAACAACTTTCAATACAAAACATTCCCCCTTAAACTAAATCAATGAATAAAATCACACTCTACCAATTTGAAGATGTCACCATTAAAATTTCAATGAAAATGTATTTTAATGACAAGAACCAACTCATCTTTGAGGGCCATGACATAGGGAAAAAAGTGAAGGCTCTTAAGGGGGCTTCAGATTATGAATATTATTACACCATTAATTTTGAAGAGGTCAAAAAAATAGCCGTTTTATTGGAGGTCAAAGAGGAGGACAAAGCAGCCTTATTACAAGAGATCAAAAAACGCTTTAGTGGTAATCATGCTTATTCAAAGTTCGGGAAGTTTATGGAAAAAAATGCTATTGTTTTTGAACAGTTTACTTGGCGGTGATACTAGAAGAAAAAATACTTCCCCTACTTTTTAAGCTGAGAGACATCTCTAAAAATATTTTCTACACCCAACACATACTGAATTATAACCTATTTCTTCACATCATTCACAATTCCCTTCCCCCCTTTCCTATTTTTAAGAACAAAACAGCCCCAATAAATAACTTTTCTATATCTTTATAGCCTTCTTGATAGACCAAGCTCCAACAAACAATGAACGTTAACCTCACCAAGGCCGAAAAAATAAAGCTTCTTAATTCCACTGACATCTATGGAATCATGCAAAAAATATTGCTTCGAGAAGAAAAGATAGACCAGAACAAGGAGCACTTTTGGATATTGGGTTTGGCTAATAACCAGCGTTTGCTCTTTATAGAACTCATTAGTTTAGGTACGGTCAACAAAACCTTGGTGGAACCGATGGAGGTGTTCAGTCTAGCCCTACAAAAACAAGCCGTCAAGATTATTCTGTGTCACAATCATCCTAGTGGCGAGCTCAAACCTTCTATGGAAGATCAAGACATCACGGATCGCCTCATTCAAGTAGGTAGAATTGTGAACATGCCCGTTTTAGATCATTTGGTTATTTCTGATACCGCTTATTTATCTTTTGATGATATTGGTTTAATGAAAGAATTGGCCAAAAGCTTAAAATACGTTCCTGATTACCAACTGATCGAGCGAATCAGAGAACAGGCAACAGAATTGGTACAAACAAAGGTAGAGGAAGCTAAATACACGATGGCCAGAGATTTAAAAAAGGAAGGCGTTAATGCAGCTACCATTGCCAAAGTCACAGGATTGACCAAGCAAGAAATTAAAGATCTATAAAAGAAAGTCCTTCTAACAAGCCTTATTGCCAACAATTTCACCCAACCCGCCTTCCCAAGTGGTTAACAACCATAAAAACAAGATGAACAACAATAGAAGAGCGTTCCTTAAAAAATGTAGTCTATCAACCGCCTCTGTCTTACTTCCTACTGTTGGCCTAAAAGCGACCCTTCCCGCAGTGTTACAACAGGAAGCGCCCAACTCTTCCCTGGCGCCTGTCAATTTCATTTATGATGGTTTATCCTTTACGCCTCAAGAATACCTAGAAAAATTAAATGAAATCAATGGAGCCAAATCCATTGAGCCAGATTTCTATGGCAATGGTGGCGTGACAACAGCCTTGGAAAAAGAATTTGCTAAAATAACGGGCAAAGAAAAAGCCATTTATCTTCCTACAGGTACTATGGCCAACCAACTGGCCATTAAGTTACTTAATGGGAATAATACCAAAGTTATTGTGCCTGAAAATTCTCATGTTTATAGAGATGAAGCGGACGCGGCGCAAAGCGTTCATGGCAAGCGGCTTATTCCTGTTGGAAAAGGGAAGCCCTATTTTGATGCCGTGGATCTAAAAAACACTATCGAAGAAACCAACAACAACGAGGTTTTTAGAAGCGGATTAGGAACCGTGGTCATCGAAAACCCTATTCGACGTGCTGATGGGACTTCTATCCCCCTTGATAAGATAAAGAAATTAGCCAATTACTGCCAAGAGCACAATTATAACATGCACTTAGATGGTGCAAGGATTCATCTTGCCGCTGCCTTTAACAAGGTCTCTATTGCTGAATATGCTTCCTACTTTGATACCGTTTACATTTCCTTGTACAAATACTTAAATGCTGCTGGTGGAGCTATTTTATGTGGAGAAGCAGCCATAATTGATCAAGTCGCCCATCAAATAAAAATCCACGNNTTTCAAAGCTGGAATAATACGGCTATGGCCGCTCATTATTTAAATGGAATTAACAAACGATGGAATAAAGTAGTTAAAGTTTCTACCACCTTAATTACGGCCTTAAACCAAATAGATGGTCTTATGATCACCCCTTTAGAGAATGGCACCAACATTTCTAATTTGACCTTAGCCCCCTCCATCAGCTTAAAAAAGCTTGCGATTTACCTACACAAAGAGCACAATATTTGGTTAGGAAGAGCCAATGAGCAAGGAATAGTGAAATTTACGGTTAATGAGAGTTTGTTGACAAGAGCCTATCAAGATATACTTGATGCTTGGAAACAAGGAATGGAGCAAGCGCGTCAATAAATTGAACTTAAGTAAGGAGATTCAGGCATTAACATTTTCATAAGAAACAATGACTAAAAACTCCTCACCGTTGTTCAATTTCAATTCTTTCTAGGCGAAATTAAAACTTCACAAAAACAGCCAATTAACACCACTACTGACAAGCAGCAACGGTATAAATTGTATCTACTACTGTAGCTGTCTCGCAAATACCGCCATGGTGCGAGCAAGTGCCTCTACCAGTAGAAGTACTAAGCGTTCCATCACAACACACCGTCTTTCCAGCTCTATAGACTTCCTTTCTTGTCATTTTTCTATACAGCGTGCAAGCACCTAAATGACCTAATAAACGTGCTTTTTTTAGTGCTTTTAACGCACGTCTTCTTTTTCTTATTTTTTGATAAGCAATGCCTAAATTGTAGTGGTAAAGAGCATTATTAACTTCTTTTTTAATCGCAGCTTGGAAAGCACCTATTGCCCGATCATAAGACGCCGTATATGTATACAACACCCCTAACTGGTTACTAAATCGCCCTGTATGGGGCGCAAAATCAACTAATTTTTGATACAAGGTTACTGCCCCTAAAGTATCTCTAGCCCTTAGATGTACCAAGGCCGCATAATTCATAAAACCCACATAACTGCTAGAATCTCGTTGCATGGGTTCTTCTGCCTTCAAATAAGCCAAGGCTTCTCCTATTTCCCCGCTTTCCATATAAGATTCTACTAAGTTGTATAAGTGTTCTTCTTTTAGTGGAGCTAATTCAAACGGTACAGAAAAAGCAGTACTGTCGAAAAGCAATTTATTTTCTCCTCGATAGCCCATACCTTCTAATTCTGCTAGCGTAGGAATCTTATTCGCTGATTTTATACTAGTAATCGCAATAGCAACAACCATAGCGATTACAAAAAAGGTAGCCATATAAAAATTATGTTTCTTACGACTATTTTGGTGTAGATAGGTCTTCATAAAAGCACGTTTTAATTAAAGGGTTTATTTTTAATTTTGTTTTTATTAACATTCATCTATTTAGCAAAACAATAACATAATTAAATAGTTCCTTCTATTTTAGAATATTTATTTTTTTAAACAAAACAAAGCCTACAGTTAGTACTCTTTCTTACTTTTGTGCTTTTAAAAATAATCTTCCTTATTCTCACTTTATCCTGCTGCCATTTTGACAGCTTAGCCGATTTTTCGTACCTTGCCCTTCTTTTATTAACAGCTGCTGAATTAATAGCTATGTACAACGATAATCCAACCCTTAAGGATGTAGACGAAAGCAAACAGGGTGATGTATTTTTTCAAGAGCAAGTAATGCCTACTAGCTCCACGCACAACAAGAAATTTTATATTGAGAGTTATGGCTGTCAAATGAATTTTAGTGACAGTGAAATTGTAGCCGCTATCCTATCCGATGTTGGCTATTCTGCGACGCGCAACATGGACGAATCGGACTTGATTCTTATCAATACCTGCTCCATCCGCGAAAAGGCAGAAGATACCGTTCGCAAACGCCTCCGAGTTTTTGACAAAATGAAGGCAGATCGTCCAGGAACCTTAGTTGGAGTATTGGGTTGTATGGCCGAGCGTCTCAAAGAAAAGTTGTTAGATCAAGAAAAGTTGGTAGATTTAGTAGTAGGCCCTGATGCTTATCGGGAATTGCCTAATCTTATTGCAACAGCAGAGGATGGAGACAAAGGCATTAATGTCTTTTTATCTAGAGAAGAAACGTATTCTAACATCAACCCTGTGCGTTTGGGCAGCAATGGCGTTACCGCTTTTGTAACCATTATGCGCGGTTGTGATAACATGTGTTCTTTCTGTGTGGTTCCGTTCACTCGTGGACGCGAGCGCAGCCGTGATTTATTCAGCATCTTGGCAGAATGTCGAGACCTGTACCAACGTGGTTTCCGTGAGGTGACTTTATTGGGTCAGAATGTCGATTCTTATGCTTGGAAGAACCCTGATACAGAAGAAGTTGTTGACTTTGCAGACTTGTTAGAACAAACCGCTCATATCCATCCTGATTTGCGCATTCGTTTCTCTACTTCTCACCCTAAAGACATTACGGATAAGGTCTTGTATAACATGGCGAAGTATGAGAACATTTGTAAGTATATCCACTTGCCTGTACAATCTGGAAACAGTGCCATCTTAAAGAAGATGAATCGCACCTACGATCGTCCTTGGTATATTAATAAAATCAAGCGCATTTATGAAATCATGCCTGATTGTGCCATTTCTTCTGATATGATTACAGGTTTCTGTGGTGAAACAGAAGAACAACACCAAGATACGTTGAGTATTATGCCTATCGCGAATTATAGCATGTCTTACATGTTCTATTACTCGGAGCGGCCAAATACGCTAGCACACAAAAAATATGAGGATGATATTCCTTTAGAAGTCAAAAAACGCCGTCTCACAGAGATTATTCGTCTACAAGGACAGTTGTCCTTTGAGCACAATCGCAAAGAAGTTGGTTCTTACTTCAAAATTCTAGTAGAAAAGGTTTCTAAAAAATCAGACCATGATTTAGCAGGCCGTACGACGCATAACAAAATGGTTGTTTTCCCTAGAGAAGAAGCCCAAATCGGCACTTATGTCTATGTCAAAATCCACGATTTCACTTCTGCGACCCTCAAAGGTACCTTAGTTTCTGAAGAGGAATATTTGGCCAATACCTAGGCTTATCCAAACGTCTTCCTATAAGGTTCCTTTTACCTTATAGGAAGACCCAATAGACGATCAACTTCATTCTATCTATACTAACTGATCCATCAAAGATGCCTTATATTTTCTTGGTATTGCTGTTATTAGGAATTAGTGCTTGTGGAGATGCGGCTTTGCCTTCAGAGCAAGTGCCTGTCACAACAACTGCCAATCCCCAACCCGCAGCTCCTACGCCTCCATCTGTCCCTACAACACCTATAACAACCGCTCCACAACCAGTGGCGCCTAGTCCCTCTACCACACCAGAAGGAGATGGAACAATGACAATGGAGAACTTAGATCAGGTTCAAGTGACCATGAATCCAAGTTTGTTTCTTTCTTCAGAAGAATTATTAAAAAAGGTACAGCAATCCATTATTCCTGTTTATAAAAACTGGGTGTTATTCAAAAATGGTACTTACATCATCTTGGATGACGTTAGTAACATTCCAGATGTAGCCCAAGAAGCCTTGCGTTTATTGGCCACCTATCGCCCCAAAAGTGTGCTTGAAAAACCAACTTGGGATTATTCTATTTCTCATTTAGAACGGGTAGAAGGTTGGTCCGTCTATGGCAATGGTTATGGTATTTATACGTATGTACATCCTGACGAAATGATGGATGCTCCTGCCCCTCCAACGATCATTGTTTTTTCTAGAAACAAGCGCAGTTTGGACGAAGCCAACCCACAAATCTTATACATCAGTAGTGCGGAAGGTATTCGTGCGTATCAATAAAATGCCCCTATTCTCTACCGCTTTTTGAAGGTAGAATCATCCTTTCTTTTTTTGTCTAGTCATTCACACATGAATCTGCAAACAATTAAACAACGTTTTGGCATTATAGGTAATTCTCCTATTCTCAATCACGCTCTAAAAATAGCTATCCAAGTTGCTCCTACCGATTTATCGGTCTTAATTCAGGGCGCTAGTGGTGTTGGGAAAGAATCTTTTTCTAAAATCATTCATACACTCTCCACTCGCAAACATCAAAAGTTTATTGCGATCAACTGTGGGGCGTTACCAGAGAGTACGCTCTACTCGGAGCTCTTTGGACATACCAAAAATGCTTTTACAGGAGCAACAACAGAACGCAAAGGTTATTTTGAAACGGTCTCTGGTGGGACTATTTTTTTAGATGAGATTGGTGAAATGCCTGCTCGTTTGCAACAATTTTTACTTCGTGTTTTGGAGCAAGGAGAGTTTGTAAAAATGGGTTCTAACAAAGTAGAAAAGACAGATGTACGCGTTATTACTGCTACCAATGTCAACTTAATAGAAAATGTTCGTCAAGGAAAATTTAGAGAGGATTTATATTATCGCCTCAACACGGTTCCAATTAAGGTGCCTCCTTTAAAAGAACGGTCAGAAGACATTCATTTGTTGTTTCGCAAATTTGCGGCAGACTTCGCAGAGCGCTACCGTACCCCTCCCGTTCGCTTAGACGAGCGCGCCCAATTGCTGTTAGAAAACTACAGTTGGCCAGGGAACATTCGTGAGCTAAAAAATATTGCCCAACAAGTTTCCGCCTTATCAGAGAATAAAAACGTCACCGCTCAGGAACTACTGAAATTCATTCCTAAAGCATTAGATCGCAATCTACCCGCTGTTCAAAATCAATTTGGTGGTGGATTTGACAATGCAGCAGGTTCTAACCACTATGAACGAGAAATTCTATTCAAGTTCTTATATGATATGCGCCGCGATTTGGCAGATATGAAAACCTTAATTGCGGATTTAGTGCGCACCAATGATCTACAAATGCCTACTTCGTCTAAAAGCAATACGCCAAGTACAAGCCTTACTCCTGCTCCTAGCTTTCAAACGCCTGTTAATAATAATTTTGAGCCTTCTAATTATGAAGAAGAGTATCCGCTAAACAAAGACGTTTCAACACCTATTATTATCAATAGCGACCAACAGCCTAGAGAAAAAGAAGATAAGTATAGTGCCATTGAAGAAATTGAAGAATCACTCTCCTTGGAAGACATGGAGCAAGAGTTGATTCGGAAAGCCTTGTCTAAGCATCGTGGTCGTCGTAAAGAAGCGGCAAAAGAGCTGGGCATTTCAGAACGAACACTTTATCGCAAGATTCGACAATACGAAATTGAGGCTTAAATTCAATCCCCTTGTAGAAAGACAACCCCGCTCCCTAGTTTAAATTAGGGAGCGGGGTTGTTTTTTCTATTCTACTTATTTTCGTCGATCAACAATACCGCTAAGTTTCCCAAGTTGATAAATAACTTCTTCTACTGGTGTATGGAATAAATAGTCCTGTCATTGGGGGCTATCTCACTACCACTTCTATAACGGAAATGAAAGAAGGGCATCTTTTTCCAAAATGGCAATTGTTACCACTTTTGAAAACTATTTAACCAAATTTCTTGCTCTGAAACATCTTTCAAAAATTTAATCAACAACCTTTATCAATAAGCTATTTTTGAGTTAGAGACTGCTAAAAAACTTACTTAGCTCGTGCTTTACAAGCTTTTCATTGAAAAACAATAAAAGAAATTCTTTTGTAGAAAAAGGTCTTGGTTCTAAAAATAAAAAGCTACAAAAATAGGTTTGATTATTGTACAAAAAATATTGAAAAAAATTTCAAGAATTGCTAAACAAAAAAGACTTAGAATCTATTGTGTTGTTGAACGCTTTCGGCATATAGGACGTTAAGTAACGTGAACAATAAAATATTACCTAAAAAAAATAAGCAAAGGTGTACAACTTCTGCTGAACTTTTTTACATTTGCACGAATTTCATACAGCCCCTTCTAACAATTTGACTGATAGAAGCAGTGGTTGTTCTTGCAATTAAATTTACACGACTAAAATTATAATTTTTTATGTATTGGACATTAGAATTGGCCTCCCATCTACAAGATGCGCCTTGGCCGGCAACGCGCGATGAATTAATTGATTACGCGATTCGCTCTGGTGCACCTATCGAGGTTATCGAAAATCTTCAAGCACTAGAGGATGAAGGCGAAGTTTATGAAGGAATTGAAGATATTTGGGCAGATTTCCCTACCAAGTCTGATTTTTTCTTTCCAGAAGATGAGTACTAGGAATTATTCCTAGTTACCGCAAGCGATCTATTGTTACAATAGATACTTTTTTACAGGATTAGATAGTTTTCCATGCTCTTTAATAGAGCATACACTTTAAAATTCTTTGTTACCAGAGCACCCCTTCGGGATTCTTTACCTTTTCTTAGGAGAAGGGGTATAGAAGCCCGAAGGGGTGTTTTAGTTTTATTGGAGTAGATTAGCCAACAATATCGATCAAAGTTGTCATAATTCTCCTAAAGCATTTATTTTGAGTTGAACAAATAGTCGCTATTTAGCAGCATTTCCGTACTTTTAAATAATAGCCACTCCCACTAAATACTTCCTATTTCTCATTTTTCAATTTTTATTGATATGCTTCTACTGCTTTTAAGATTTTTTCTTCTAAGTTTCTTGCTCTTCGTTGGCTTAACTCCATCTCTACACGCTCAAAATTCGATTGATAAGCTCCAATCTTATAATAAAGCACTTATTTGGCGAGGTTTTGAACACCGCTGGACCTACAACCATAGAATTAATCGTATTGGTAGTCATGTCTCCCTCAAAGGCAGTGAAGGCTATTGTATGCATTACAGCGCAACAGGCTTGGGTTCAGACAGTACTTTTGCTAAAACACATTATACCTATGTAGAAGCACCTAATGTTGTTTTTAAAGAAACAGCCATCAAAATTTTAGTGAATGGACAGGAAGGAGATCTACTCAATAAATCGGCTGAAGTCTATTTAGATTTAGATGAATGGATGCAGGGTAAAACACATTATGATGTTTTAGTGAATGGTTTTGAAGTCAAATCAATGATCAAAGCAGATCAATTACAACTCTTGCGTTTTTTGGTAGAAGATCCTGTTTACACCCAAGAGACCCAACAAATTTATCTGACTGCCAATTTTAACTTAGTAACCAATTGTAGAACCTTGGAGTGTGAATTATTTAAAAACCAAACCGCCTATGAATTGACTTTACATCTGTTGATTCTAGGATTTGAAGAAGAGGCTGGTGAGGTGCGCGATTCTTATACCACTAGAAACTACGCTTGGGACACCTCTGTCGAAGTAGAGGATCTTAGTAAAGCCCTAACGATCTCTGGGCAACGCAATGCCTTCTCTACGGCTTGTGTAGGCATTAAAGGCTTAGGTGTTATTTTAGATGAGGAACACTGGATTCTGCAAATGAATAATTACATCACGCCTTTGCGTTATAATGCAAAAACGGGAGATATGAAAAGCAACATTAATATGAAAGTAGTGGCTTGGAACAACGGTATGGAAAACTTTTCTGTAGCACCGCTCAAAGCCGAATTTGCTAAGCGAAAAAGTGGTTTTGCTATGTTAGAAACAAATCCTAGTTTGGTTCAATTCTCTAACGCCAAAATCAAGCATGGCAGTGTCAATACCTCCCTTTATTGGCGAGGCCGCAATAAGAGTTCGGAATCACCAGAAGCCGAAAGCGTAAAAATTATTACCTCTAACCTAACCTTCCAAAAATAATGAAAGTTCTAGTATTCCGTTTACTATTGATTAGTGCCTTTTTGTGGGCACTTCCAAGTTATAGCCAAAAAAATGGCGTGAGTGGCTATGGTCATTCAGAGATTATTTATTTGCGTGGAAGTATTTCAAGAGATATTTATATAGGCGCAGGTGGAGGGGTAGTATTGAATGATAATTTTCAATTTGGTATTTATCTACGAGCACTCAATCGTCCTTATAAGTTTGACTTTTTCAGTCCTAATTTTCCTAATAATATTGACGAGGACCACCCTTTCTCTAATAACGTGAATGCCATTTCTACCATTGCTAATCATACAGAAACTGGAATTAACATCGGTTTTAATATTATGCCTGATAAACCTTTCCAAGTTACCTTTAATGGTATGTTAGGCGTAAGCACTGTTTCTTTTAGTGAAATCACATTAATTGAGGACCCCAATACACCTTCCAGAGATGTCTTTAAAGATGACCTATACACCATGTTTGGAGGAAACGCCTCTTTAGAGGTCAATTTACATGTTAAAGTAGGTGGATTTTTAAAAATGGGTATTAAAGGGGGCTATCATTTAGCCATTATCAATGGTCAAACCCGCAATGGCAATTTACTAAAACGACCAACGATGTTTTCGGGCCCTTATATCGGCACAAGTTTGGTTTTTGGGAGTTTTTAGCCTTCTTTTGTGCTCAACTTTTTTTCTTCCATCAGCACAAGCCATACTATCTTATGATTTTATCCGACCAAGAGATTCTAAAAGCTATTGAGCGTCAAGAAATTATTATTGAGCCGTTTGATGAAAACTGTCTAGGGACCAACTCTTATGATGTTCATTTAGGGAGTTATTTAGCCACTTACAAGGAACGGGTGTTAGATGCCAAAAAGCATAACCCGATTGAAGTTTTTGATATTCCTGACGAAGGTTTTGTCTTACAAGCAGGTATTTTATACTTAGGCGTCACCTTAGAATATACAGAAACCCATGCCACTGTTCCTTTTTTAGAAGGAAAGTCTAGTGTAGGACGTTTAGGTATTGACATTCACGCAACAGCAGGTAAAGGAGATGTTGGTTTTTGCAATACTTGGACCTTAGAAATCTCCTGTACACACCCTGTTCGTATTTACAAGGGAATGCCCATTGGACAGTTAATTTACTTCAAAGTAGATGGAGAAATTAATACTTATTACAACAAAAAAGCCAATGCTAAATACAACAAACGCACCATCCATCCTGTAGAATCTATGATGTGGAAGAATAAGTTTTAGAGGTACGACCATTTAGCAGAGTGAAATATCAAACTTACGTTACCCTTTTGAGGATGAGAGACTAAACGCAAGCCCTTCCATATTCTATTCTGCTGATAAACAAAGTCTAAAACTTCGCATCTCTCTTCTGAAAAAAAAGAGGCTGTCGAAAAAGTAAATCTT
Source organism: Aureispira sp. (assembly GCA_050633105.1). GTDB lineage: Bacteria > Bacteroidota > Bacteroidia > Chitinophagales > Saprospiraceae > Aureispira. The sequence continues at coordinate 11,330 of JBOEFW010000034.1, forward strand.
TAAGACAATTGTATTAAAAATGAATTCACAAGTAACAACTTTAAAGAGAGTTAAAAGTGATGATATTTTTTAATTTGATTAACTTTTGGACTTTTTCGACAGTCTCTTTTTTTGTTAACATCACCTAACGCTCACGACCGAAGGGACCACGGAGTAGCAGCGCAGCTAGCGAAAAAGGTCTAGGGCGAAAAGGAAGGTGCTGGGCAAACAGTCTTTTTGTTCGTCTAAACCTTTCAAACTCGCCTTCGGAAGGCTACGCACTTCGTTTGTGAGCTCGCTTTGCTCGG
>JBOEFW010000035.1:0-345 GCA_050633105.1 Aureispira sp.
ATTACCTTGTAACAGAAATTGATTTAGATTTCAAGTGGACTGGGTTTTACTTTTTGTCATTAGCTGCGCTGCTACTTCGTGGTGCCACAAACAGTAAATAACTCTTAAGCACTCGCGAAGCGATCTGATCTAGTTGCTATAATATAGGTACTAGTCCGTTCTACGCGCACGACCGAAGGGACCACGGAGTAGCAGCGCAGCTCGCTAAAAAGGTCTAGGGCCAAAAGGAAGGAGCTCGGCAAACAGCCTTTTTATTCGTCTAAACCTTTCCAACTCGCCTTCGGAAGGCTACGCACTTCGTTGGTGAGCTCGCTTTGCTCGGTTCAAACAAGAAAGGTTTTATTT
>JBOEFW010000035.1:388-24021 GCA_050633105.1 Aureispira sp.
AAAACCATGGCAGGTGTCAAAGCTTTAGATAATTACATTTTCAATAAACTAAAAGCAATGCACTTCATGAGCCCTGGCGAACTAAAAGTTATACGCTGTGAGGCCTGCGGCGTTCACACAAAACTCAGCTTGCGAACTCTCGTAGTAAAATAGCTACTTTCCCCTAGATCTGCGTTGAACCTGATTATTCGATGCATTACTGATCAGTCGCTTTTAAAGGGGCAGGTTCTCCAGGAATAGTTGTTGTTTCCTCTTCTTCTTCCTCTGTGTTGTGCTCTGTTGCTTGTGGTGCTGTATTTGTTACAGGAGCTTCTTCGATAGGAGCAGCAGTAGGTGTACTTCCACAAGCTATCAATAAAAATAGGCTAACAAGTAAAGAGCAGCAGTAAATCGTTTTCATTGGTAATAGATTCTAAGGTTCCTAGAATTGTTCTTTCAATAGTAATTTTTCTGCTTTAATTGCTATTCTTGTCGTTGCAATATCCGCAAAAAGGAGCACTAAAAATACGATTATAAATTTGAAAACAAACTAAAAAATCATTCTGGCCGTTATATCTCTATCAAGAAACAGTTAGAAGAATTTAGAAACACCAAGATAAATCCCAAGAACGATTATAGCACGTCCCCTACTAGAACGATTCGTCTTATTGGAACTCCTCCCATTTCTTGTTTGTTAATAAGAAGAACTAGAAAGAGAAAAGTTGCCAAAACGATCCTTACAAACAGCCATTCTATCAGGATATTTTTATTATCTTGGTAAAAACAATGGTTATTGTAATTGAAATCATTAATACAGAATAGCTAAAAGGCATTAATTTTGGTACATTTTATTCTGAACACACTGTAAAAACAAACCCTCTAGGCATTGAAAATAGAACTTTCTCATGACACACTAGCTAAGACAGTTTACGAACGGGCTTCCGCCCGTGATCGTATGCGCCTCCGCGTCCTCAATTTATTGCGGGTTAAATACCAATTGTATGAGGTAGATCATCTGTTATTGACGTCGGATGAAGTGAAGGCTGTAGCCCCTTTTGAGGAAGACCTAGACTTGACAGATGACGAGCGTATCTTCCTTCGGAATAGCAAAGTGATGGCGCGCAAAAACCTATGGATATTCATCATAGGTTCTGGAATCGCTACTTTTTTAGTCGTGGGAACCTTGCTTTGGTTTTTGAGATACTATGTAGCCAATAATGACAAACTAGCCGCTAGTAACGACCTCTATCGAAAAAGTGAATTAGCCTTAGAAGATGTCAACAAAGATTTAGAAAGCAAACTCACAGAATTACGTGCTAAAGATAGCATCCATATTGTCCTCTTAAATCGCATTGGAGATAATAAGCAAATTATCAAAATGACCAATCAGGAACTCCAAGAGGCTCTCAGTGAGTTGCGGGTAGCCAACGAAGCTTTAGAAGACAGTAAAAGAGCTTTAGAAAAGGAACGTGATAAGCTCCAAGAAGACAAAAAAGGACTCACCAGAGAATTAACAGAACAAGCTAAAATTGCAAAGGAAGTTGTTAGTACCCGTAAAAAATTGAGTGCAATTGACCAATCACAGCAACTCAGTCAACGCGCACACAATTTATTACAAGACAAAAATATAACCGATAAGAAATATCAAGAAGCCTTCCAATTAGCTCGTTACGCTTGGACACTGAGTAAAAACAACAGCCAAGCCATGGATGTTTTAAATACCATTGGTAATGAAAAACTCAAGCGCTCTAATGGTGGTTTTTTGAGTGGTGATCGCCCTAAATACACCTATACACATGGGAACATTGAACAAATTATTCAGAAAATAGATAGCCGCCATAATTACGGAAAAATATCTGATGCCGAAGTAAATCGCTTGCTTCGCTAATCCTACAATTCACTCCTCTAAGAGCATGTTTAAATTTTNNTTTTGTCAGAACCACAAATTATTGATTTTCAACCTTAATAATTTTTAAACAAACTCTAAAATGCTCTCTCTGTAATGGGGATTTTTTTGAGAAAAATTAAGTATCTTAGGAAAGATCTCCTTACTCGCTTAGCGCTATATTAGCAATGAAGATAGAATTATCACACGACTTACTGGCCAAGAAAATACACGAAAAAGCTTCTTCGGAAGATAAAATGCTGATGCGTATTCGCAAATTCATTCATGATCGCTTCAATTATTTTGATGAAAACAGAGCCTTACTATCTTGGACAGATATTAATTACATTACTCCTTATTTAGATAAAATCAGCCTAGAACCGCACGAAACACGGTTTATTCGGCGCAGCAAAGATCGCATCTGGATTATTGCAATTACTATTGGTGTGGCAGCACTCGGAATGCTTGGAGTTGTCTTCTATTTTATCAATCAAACCAATAGGATAGAAAAGAAAAGCCAAGAACGCATGGCGGCACAAATTGCTCGTTATGAAGAAATAAGTCAACATGCTGAAGAACTCTCTAGTGCGTTAACAGAAAGTCGAGAAGGATTAGACGCCACCAAGGAAGAATTGCACTTTGCCTTACTCGCATTACAAGAACGTAATGATACCTTAGTCAATTCCTATGCAACCTATAAAGTACAACAAAGCTCTTCCAACAAACAATTACAAACAGAACTTCAAGTCGCCCAATCCGCTAAACTCAGTGAACTAGCCGCTTCCTTAGTAAGTCTCGACAAAGGCTATTCATTTCGATTAGCGGCCAAAGCTTGGAACCTCAACCCAGAAAATAAACAAGCCATAAGAACACTTTGTCGGATCGCAGATGCTCCCAAAAAGAAGAACTATTCCAAACAACAATGTTACACCATTATTAAGAAGTACCAATCAAAATGGGGTAGCCTTAGTCCCAAGGAATTAACTGCTATTTTTGATCCTGAGAATAATATTACGGCCAAAGAAGATATTGCCGAAAGAGTTCAACAAACTATAAAAACGCCTTCCCCGCCTACTTCTAGTCCTATGCAACAGAAAACAGAGGAAGTTAAGCAGCAAATAGAAGCACAACGCCAAAAAATACAGCAGCAGGTTCAACAAATCAACATGCAACAGCAGAAGCTTCGCCAACAAAGCATTCAACGACGAAAATAATTCATGAAAAAAAAAAATTGCTATGCGCTTTTTATAGGCGTTGATCAGTACGAGAACGCTGCCGTGCCTGATTTGAGTGGTTGCATCCAAGATGCCCAACGCTTTTTAGATTACCTCATTCAGCACCTCAATGAAGACCTTTATCACTTGCATGCTCGACGCCTCTTTACGGACACAGAGCACCCACCAACACGCGCTAACATTATTGCGTCTATTCAAACCCATTTGGGTCAAGCCCAACAGGAAGACTTAATTCTACTTTTCTATGCAGGGCATGGTTCCAAAGAAGTTGCTCCTCCTCATTTCTTAGAAGCCGATGGTTTCCTACAAACACTCGTTCCTTCTGATGCTCGTCAACCCACTACCAATGGGCAACGCATCCGCAATATACTGGACAAAGAAATTCGTTTTTTATTGGATGAGCTCTGGCAAAAAACAAAAGCGGAAATTGTCTTCATTCAGGATTCCTGTCACTCCACAGGTGCGACTCGACAAATGGAGCAACTACAATCAGTATTGAAGGATTTAAAGACCGTTTCTATTTTATTGGAAGAAGAAGGCAAGGCGGAAGTTTCTTTGCCTGATCCCGTAGCACGCTACGTGGATCCTGATGCCCAAGAGCGGACAGCAAAACAATGGGATAATTTATCCCTAGAAACTTTAGCAGAACAATATACGGCCTTTGCAAAGGCGCCTGAAGTACTGGCCTTATTACAAACACCAACACAAACAACCGCTGCAGTCAACCATCTCTTACCTTTGGCTCCACACATTCATTTAGCCGCTTGTGACAAAGCAGAATTTGCGTATGAAATTCCCAATAAAGGGGGCGTATTTACGACCAATTTATTAGAAATATTAGAGGCTACCCAAAATAGAATTTCTTACCACGATTTATACAATCGTGCACGCCTCAATATAGCAGGTGCTTACCAACAAACGCCTGATTTATTGGTACACCATAAAGCCTTTGAAAAACGGCATCAACCATTCTTAGGAGAGCTACTTCGGCATGGTCGCCTTCCTGCACAGCGTGATGTTGATGTCTTTAATGGTTTTTATCCTGTCTTGCCAAAAGGTCGCAGCAGTTGGCAAATCAAAGCAGGAGAAATGGAATTGCTGGCCCAAATAGAGCGCCCAGAAGATGCCGTACCTATCGAGGTTTTCCTACAAGAAGAACAACCGATTGGTCAATCCAATGCTCTTATTACCAGCGTTCGTTCTACTTTTAGTAAAGTAGAGTTTCAGGGGATTTCGTTTGATCGGAGGAAACACCGCAATAAATTGTATGCGATGATTGCTCCCCATTTCTTACGCCGTTGGCGCGTTCCTACATTTGTAGAAAGCACTGCAGAACAAGGAAGCTTAGTAGAGTTGTTTGAGAATTATGGTCCTAGAAAGCAATTAAAGAACTTTCGCCACGATGGAGGCCCTGCGATTCGCCCCATTGCCAACAACCAAAAGCCTCATTTTATTCTTCAAGTAGAAGGCCATTGGTTGCATTTATATGATGCTCAAAAAACGCTTTTGCTCAAAGCAAGCGCCGCCCAACGTCAAGTAGACAATCAAACAGAACACATAGCTTTGTGGGCAGAAGCAACAGGATCTACTATTTATCAGAATCTCCCTACCAACAAAAAAGAACTGTCCAATCCTGAGGAATGGAGCTTATCTCCTTATCAAAAAAATGCCCTCGTTGCTATTTTTAATCGTCTAGCAGCCCAATATCAAACCAATACACAACAATCTATTTTGGTACAATTGGTAGAAGCACAGAAGGAACAACATCCTTTTGTTGAGTTTCAAGGGCAAGAAGCCGCTACGTTGAAGTATTTTGAAGCGTTTATCAATTGGAAAACAACAGCAGAAGCCGCTAACTTTATTGTGCGCACCAGTCCAGAAGGCTTTAGTATTCATCAGCAAATAGAGGGTCAAATAGAAAACATTCCTGTTTGCCGTCAAACAACAGGGATAGGTAAAGAACAAGGTTTTGCCGTCATTTTAGCTTTAAAGCATATTTGCAAATGGCAAACCGTTCAGAAAATTTATAACAAATTACAATTGGCCTTATTAGGGGCCCACACTTTGGAAGTAGAAGCCACGATTTACACTGATTTTAAGAATGCAGCACGTGGCCAAAGAATAGCTACTTTCCAAAGCCTTAATGACGCCCATTATCAAAATAAAGAACGAGGCCTAAGCCTCCCCCTGCATGAATTGACATCCAGCAAAATGCCCTTGCATTTTATACAACACCCTCAATACGCCTCTACGGTTGTCTTGCCAATGAGTTTAGTTCTGCACCATTTAGCAGGAAAAAAAGAGGTGTATATTTCTACCTTATTGCTGGATAGTAATTTTGCTATTTTGCCCTTACAAACCGCCCTAGGCAATAACATTTTACCTCCTAAAGAGGCGATTACCGATGAGAAAGGTAGCCTTCATATTCCACAGCTAACCATTTCTCGCCCTGAACAATTAGGTAATTTCCCACAAGATCTCCAAAAAGCTACTTTTTACATCAAAATACTAGTTGCTTATGAGCGTTTTGATGTTTCGGGTTTGTTGCAACGTGGCTTAGCACCTGCTGCTCCTGTCTTTAGAAGGACACAGCAAGAGCAAGGCAATACCCGCGCTAAAGTTTTACGAGCACCAAGAAAAGGAGAACCAGGTAGTTGGCTGTCTTTCACGATTCCCTTGATTATAGAACAACCTTTATAAACTTCTTCTTTTTTTTATGAGAAAGCCTCCTTTTCATCCTTTTGCTTATGGTCTAATCATTCTTTATCTGTTTGCTTTTTGTCTACTCTCTGCTTTTAAAGGTGCTAATCTCTACCAACAACAGCTTATCGAAACGATAGACCTTAGCACTATAGCGTTGATGGATACTTTTACGAATACACTCTCCCCAATTTCTCCAACAAGACAGCAAACAGCAGCCTTTCATCCAATGTATATTGGCAAATACACCCATAATATTCCTCTCTCCTATTCTTCGAGAGCCCTTCGTCATCATAGAACGCGCGATTGGTTAACGTACCCAAACCCTGATTCATTGGATCTACAACTCTTTGTAGATACGTCTAAAATCATTGGCTCGGTACAAGCCTTAATTCAATATCCTGCTCCTTCTACAACCGAAGAGACCTATTTCCCTCCATACATTCGTGGAGCAGTTCGTTCTTATCCTATTTTTATATTAAATCAATCTAAAGATACCATGGACATGGGCATAGGAGAGCACTTGCCCTTAATCATAGAAGCCCAAGATCGTACAGGAGTTTGGAAACCTATTCAAAAAGTACATTACTATCATTGTGGAACGGGCTTAACAAGATTTTACTTACCTGCCAATGAACTTATACTGAGCTCTTATCCTGTGTTTGAGGGAGCCTTTGAAACAGTATTAAGAGTTAAACATGCTTGGAGCAAAGGCAATTATTCCAATACCTTTCCAGGAAAAATCAATTATAGTCTATTCAAAAAAGAAGAAAATGTTTGGTCCTATTAATAATAAAATACGCCTAGTGTATCTTCCTCTAAAAAGAATTTTCTCATTGGGGATACTAAGTCTTTGTTGTTGGGCTTGTCAGCCTTTCAATGCTCCAACAAACACAGTTACACCTAACAAAATAGAACAACGAGCTGCTTTAATTACTTCCCTCCTAACGAATTTTGCCGCAGCTCTTGTCCCTTGTTTGAGAGGGATTTCAAAACGACCTTAAGAATACGATTTCTAGGAGAGCAAGCCTTATTTTCCAATTCCTTCCAAGGAACTATTCACTATAACCAATTTCAAGAAGTAGTATTCCATGCTATCCATTAGCCCCAATAGAGCACTTATTTATTAAAAGCGTATGAAGTATTTACAAGAACATGAATGGGAAGATTTCTTAGAACAGTTATCTGAAGACGAGCAATTAGTTTGCACCAACTTGCGTCAATTAATCTTAGAATGTCTTCCTAATTGTGAAGAAAAACTTTCTTATAAGGTTCCTTTTTATAAAGGCCACAGCAACATTTGTTACTTATGGCCCAGCTCTATTTTGTGGGGTCAAAAGAAAACCTACGAAGGAGTTCGTCTTGGATTTATCCAAGGATACTTGATGTATGATGACATCAACTACCTCACCGCAGGTACGCGTCAATATGTACGTTGCCGTGATTTCTTAACAGTAGCCGATATTGACCAAGAACTTTTAAGCGCTTATCTTTATGATGCAGATCGAATAAATAAAGAAGTCTATCAACAGAAAAAAGCTAAAAAGAAGAACCAATAACTATGAAGAGTTTATACGGAATCCTATTCTTGCTCCTATTAACTGCCTGTTGGACCATTAAACCAACAAAAACGCTCGATAAAACCTACCGCATTGGGCTAGGCTCTTGCGCCAAACAAACCAAAGAGCAATCGATTCTAACAACAGTTGTGCAACGAGCGCCTAATGTATTCCTCTACTTAGGAGATAACATTTATGGGGACACGCGTGACATGCAAGAATTACAAGCCAAATACCAGCAATTGGCTGAAAAACCTAGTTTTCAAGCATTAAAAGCACAAGTACCTTTACTAGCGACTTGGGATGACCATGATTATGGGGAGAATGATGCAGGCCGTTATTACCCTTACAAAGATAGTTCTAAAGCTATTTTTTTAGATTTTTGGGAAGAGCCTGCTTCTTCTACTCGTTGGCAACATGAGGGCGTTTATCATGCGCTTTTTTTAGAAAATGCTCCCTTGCGCTTACAAGTTATTTTATTAGACACCCGCAGTTTTCGCGATGACCTTACCCATCGAATTAAAGGCCAGAAAACGCTTTATAAAAACGATTATCAACCGACAATCTCCCCTGACTCTACCTTTTTAGGGGACGCCCAATGGACTTGGTTAGAACATCAACTACAACAACCTGCTGATTTACGCCTTATTGCTTCTAGCAACCAATTTGCCCACCAATACAATGGTTGGGAGTCGTGGAACAATGTTCCTCATGAGCAAATGCGTTTTCTTCAATTAATACAAAAAACCAAAGCGAATGGAGTTGTATTTTTATCAGGAGATGTTCACTGGGGGGAACTGTCTTGCTGGAAAAATCCTTATACTTATCCCATCTATGATTTAACCTCTAGTGGTTTGACGCAAAACTGGTCAGATACAGAACCCAACACCCGTCGCTTGGGTAAAGTGGTGCGCCAAAACAATTTTGGATTAATAGAAGTGGATGTAACTCCTCAAGATACAACACTCACGTTTCAGTTAATTAATAAAAAGAACCAGAGTCAATTAAAACGGTCTATTAAGCTCTCTGAGTTGCATTTTTAGTTGGTTAAGAATCGAAGAAGTTGTGGAAAGATCAATACAGCTCAAGGGGCTTTAGAATCTTTTGTTTATCTTTCCTAGTATAATAATCTATTCTGCTGTTTTTATTATTGTAACCCTTATACTCCTATTATGAAGTACGTTCACACCAACATCATTACTGACGATTGGAAGCGCTTAGCGCAATTTTACATTCAAGCATTTGCTTGTAAAATGACCTTACCACAGCGCAACTTATCAGGAGCATGGTTAGCGCAAGCCACAGGAGTTAACAAGGCAGCACTCAAAGGGGCCCATTTACGTCTACCAGGTTGGGGAAATCAAGGCCCTACCTTAGAAATTTTCCAGTACGAAAAAAATGAACAACGATCCCACCCCTTATCCAACCGCAAAGGATTGGGGCACCTAGCTTTTGAAGTAGAAGAGGTAGAAACTGCTCTTGAAAAAGCCTTGGCTTTTGGCGGCGAACGTTATGGTGAAATTGCAGTCCATCAAACAGAGCAAATGGGGACACTTACCTTTGTCTATCTCCGCGATCCTGATGGGAATATTATTGAGCTACAAAATTGGGGGAAATCGATTGATATCCCTGTACAGGAGCATCATAAAACAGCAGACATTCAACACCACACTAAGGATATCTTAACCGTTCAAAAAGAGGAAGAGGTACCGACTCAAGAACCAAGTTCCTCCATTCCTATACAAATAAAAGGAGAAGACGAAGAATTAAACATTGATCCTGCCTTAGACAAACGCGGTTTCTTAGATGCCTTGCAAAAAGATTTAGACGAGACCAATCAAACTGTCAAAGATGCCAAAGCAGAAATTCGAGCCTCTAAAGAAGCCTTGCAACACCAAAAACAATCCTTAAATAAAAAGCTCCAATATACGCCCAATGAGGAACGCAACATCAAAAAGGACAAGCAAGAACTCTTACAAGAGTTAAAAGGAGAAATGAAAAAAGAAGATTTAGATCAACGAGCCTTGCCAGTCACTAAGCCCACGACCACTCCTGTAGAAACATCGCCTCTCACCAACTCTAAGAGTGTAGTGTTACCTCAAATATCTGCTCAATTACAAGTAGAACTAAAAATAGAAAATACGGTACAGATACTTACTTTGACAGAAGAACAAGTGGGGCTTCCAACAACAACAATCGCCAATAACTTACATGCCTTGATTACCGTTCGTCACCCTCAAAATGAGCAATTGTCCTTCTTAGAACAATTAGGCAAGCAATATCGCGCCGATTTAGTCCCTTTAGTTAAGATGCTAGATCCCAAACAAAACCGCCAAGAGCAAGAAAAAGCTTGGATCTTATTGCCACGCCTCAAAGGCAGTATTGACCATCTTTTAGGACAGTGCCAACAACAACCAACCCCTCTAAAAGAACTTGGTTTAGAACAACTCCAACTCAAGCCTCAAGCCTTTACCAACACTTATGAAAGTCTAGTAAAAATAGTGGCTTTAGCAGAACAAAAGGAAGCGACTTATCTTCGTTTTTCTTACACCACTCTTCTTTAATTATTATAATCAATAACAACTTCAGGTCAAAACTTACAATCGTAATGTATCAAGAGGCAGTATAAATCATGCAGCCTTTTGGTATCGTTATATGTATACCAACGAACGGTTATACCTACAAAAACGAAGAACATTCTCTCAAAAACTTTCCGCATAAACTGCTCTATAACGCCCCTGTTGTTTTTTTGCTTTTCAGCTAAGGTTGCGCACAAATTTGCCTATCTTACGGGCAAGTATTGATCGTATAATTTTAACAATACCTCCTATTTACTTCACCTGATTTAATAAAACAGCGAGTTATGGAACAAGCGGCACCTTATGAAGCCAAACATAAAATTCGTATAGTAACAGCAGCAGCTCTTTTTGATGGGCATGATGCAGCTATTAATATCATGCGTCGAATCATGCAGCGTTCTGGGGCAGAAATCATCCACCTTGGTCACAATCGCTCTGTTCAAGAAATTGTAGCCACAGCTATTCAAGAAGATGTACAAGGGATTGCCATTACCTCTTATCAAGGGGGGCATAACGAGTATTTCAAATACATGTATGACTTGCTAAAAGAAAGCGGGGCAGGACACATTCGCATCTTTGGCGGTGGTGGTGGAACCATTTTACCCAGCGAAATTACAGAGCTACATACTTATGGAATCACCCGTATTTATTCGCCTGATGATGGTCGTGCTATGGGTTTACAAGGGATGATTAACAACTTGTTGGAACAATGTGATTTCCCTACTGGTCAAAATATCAACGGAGAGTTATCCGACTTTAAAGCCAAAAATAAATACTCGATCGCCCGCTTAATTTCTGCGGCAGAGAACACAGGCGATCAAGCAGATGCTTGGTTAGAAGATATTCGCAAACAAGCACCTTCTCAAAAAGTGCCTGTTTTGGGAATCACAGGTACTGGTGGCTCTGGAAAATCTAGTTTGGTAGATGAATTGGTTCGTCGTTTTTTGACTGATTTTAAAGATAAAAACATCGCGGTTGTTTCTGTTGACCCTTCTAAAAGAAAAACAGGAGGCGCCCTTTTGGGAGATCGTATTCGTATGAATGCGATTAAAGATGACCGTGTTTATATGCGTTCTTTGGCGACGCGCCAATCTAACCTTTCTGTTTCTAAATACATTGCGGATGCCGTAGATATTCTAAAGGCCGCTGAATATGACTTGATTATTTTAGAAACCTCTGGTATTGGTCAATCTGATACAGCAATTACAGATTTCTCTGATTTATCGCTTTATGTAATGACACCAGAATATGGTGCCGCTTCTCAGTTGGAGAAGATTGACATGTTGGATTTTGCTGATGTTATTGCTTTAAATAAATTTGATAAACGTGGTGCCTTAGATGCCTTACGCGATGTCAAAAAACAATACCGCCGCAACCATAATTTATGGGAGGCGAAAGCGGAAGATTTACCTGTTTTTGGTACCATTGCTTCTCAATTTAATGATCCTGGGATGAACCAGCTTTACCGCGCCATTATGGATGCGATTGTCAAGCGTACAGGGGTAGATTTAAAGTCTGATTTTGAATTGACAGGAGGCATTAGTGAGAAGATTTATATTATCCCTCCTAAACGCACCCGTTATTTATCAGAAATTTCTGATAGCATTCGCCAATACAATGACAAATCGGAGGAGCAAGCTAATATTGCTCAAAAACTACAAGGATTACAGACATCTTTGGCTATTCTCAAAGAACAAAACAGCGATCAAGAAGTAGTTTTAGAAAGTCTTCAAAAAGCTTATGAGACCGTAGAATTGAGCCTAACGGGACACAATAAGAAGATTTTACAAGAGTGGGAAGAAAAAGTAGCCGCTTACCAAGCGGATGAATACGTTTACCTTGTTCGCAACAAAGAAATTCGCGTTCCTACCTTTACCACTTCTCTTTCTCACACTAGAATCCCACGCGTTTCTATGCCTAAGTACAAAGGCTGGGGAGATATATTGCAGTGGGTATTGCAAGAAAATGTTCCAGGAGAATTTCCTTACACCGCTGGTGTATTTCCATTCAAACGCAAAGGAGAAGATCCTACCCGTATGTTTGCTGGAGAAGGAAACCCTGAACGAACCAATCGCCGCTTTCACTATGTGTCTTTAGGCATGCCTGCGCATCGCCTCTCTACTGCATTTGACTCCGTGACCTTATATGGAGATGATCCCGATTATCGTCCTGATATTTATGGTAAGGTTGGTAACTCTGGGGTCAATATCTGTTGTTTAGATGATGCCAAGAAATTGTACTCTGGTTTTGATTTGTGTGCGCCAACCACCTCTGTTTCTATGACCATCAATGGCCCTGCTGCGGCTATGTGTGCGTTCTTTATGAATGCCGCAATTGATCAGCAATGTGAATTGTACATCAAAGAACAGGGTTTAGAACAAACGGTAGAAGCCAAAAAGAAAGAAAAGTACGATGACAAAGGTCTTAAACGTCCTGAATATTTAGGAGATTTACCAGAAGGGAATAATGGCCTTGGTTTGTTGTTATTAGGGGTAACAGGAGATGAAGTATTAGACGCAGCTGTTTATACAGAATTAAAGCAAAAAGCACTTTCTTCTGTCCGTGGAACCGTTCAAGCTGACATTCTAAAAGAAGATCAAGCACAAAATACTTGTATTTTTTCAACAGAGTTCTCTCTGCGTTTGATGGGCGATGTTCAGCAGTATTTTATTGATAAGAACGTCCGTAATTTTTACTCGGTCTCTATCTCTGGTTATCACATTGCAGAAGCGGGTTCTAACCCTATTTCACAATTGGCCTTTACCTTGGCGAATGGATTTACCTTTGTAGAATACTACTTGTCACGTGGAATGGACATCAATAAGTTCGCACCGAACTTATCGTTCTTCTTCTCCAATGGGGTTGATCCAGAATATGCTGTTATTGGCCGTGTTGCTCGACGTATTTGGGCGAAAGCCATGCGCGAAAAATATGGCGCAAACAGCCGTTCTCAAAAATTAAAATACCATATCCAAACCTCTGGGCGTTCTTTGCACGCACAAGAGATTTCTTTTAATGATATTCGGACAACCTTGCAAGCCTTGTACGCGATTTATGACAATTGTAACTCGCTACATACCAATGCTTATGATGAGGCCATTACCACACCAACGGAAGAATCGGTTCGTCGTGCGATGGCCATTCAATTGATTATTAATCATGAGTTTGGTTTGGCTAAGAATGAGAATCCAATGCAGGGATCGTTCATCACGGAGGAATTGACGGATCTAGTAGAAGAAGCTATTTTGATGGAATTTGACCGCATTACCGAACGTGGTGGTGTATTGGGTGCGATGGAAACGATGTACCAACGTGGAAAAATCCAAGAGGAAAGCCTTTATTATGAAACACTCAAACATACAGGCGAATTCCCTATCATTGGGGTGAATACGTTCCTTTCGAAGGAAGGTTCTCCAACGATTATTCCTGATGAAGTGATTCGGGCAACAGAGGAAGAAAAAGAAGCGCAAATTCAAACGCTGAACAACCTTAAAGGAGCCAATGAAGGGCACAACAGTGCAGCTTTAGAACGCTTACAACGCAAAGCAATCAACAATGAAAACTTATTTGAAGAATTAATGGCAGCAGCTAAGTGTTGCTCTTTGGGGCAAATCACCCATGCCTTGTATCAAGTAGGGGGACAATATCGTAGAAATATGTAAGTAATTGCCTTGTTCAAGGATAAAAATGGAAGCCATCAAAACAATTCGTTTTGGTGGCTTTTTTTGTTAAGGCGTTCTTAAAAAATCATTCTCTACAATAATTGATAATATTACTCTGTTCTCCTCCCTAAGTTAGCAACTCCAATAGTCCCTTCCTTAATTGGCCCTAGATTCTTTACTGAAAATTTCATACATCAAATGATTCACTGAATAGATAATCATTCATCAGTTCGACTCCGTTATCCTTCCCGCTTTTTTTGCAGAAGCCTATCTTTTTCCGTACCTTATCAACAGTCTCTTTCCTTCCTAGTTTTGTTTCATTCTTGGATCCTATGAATAAATTTGATCGTGTTGTAACGACCTTGGTTTTATTACAAGGCAAAAAAATAGTCACTGCTGCCACCTTAGCGGAACGCTTTGGAGTGAGCTTGCGTACCATTTATCGAGATGTACAGACGTTAAAAACAGCAGGGGTTCCGATTATTGGCGATCCTGGATTTGGCTACTCTATTATGGAAGGCTATCGCTTACCTCCTATTGCCTTTACAGAGACAGAAGCATTGGCTTTATTAACGGCCGAAAAGATGATTGGCTCGCTTGCTGGGGCCGATGCACAAGCACAGTATTCTGCGGCTATGCACAAAATTCGAGCCGTGTTGAGGGGGGCCGACAAGCAGGCCGTAGAAGCGTTGGATTCTGGTTTGAATATCAAATTATCGCGTTTTCATTATGAGTTGCCACAATTGCCGTTGCAAGAGTTGTTTTCTAGCATTGCCAAGAAGCAAGTGATTCATTTGCAATACTGTAGTGCTTCTGAACAGGTTTCTGAACGCGACGTAGAACCTGTTGGCTGTTATCATCAAAATGGACGCTGGTATTTGATGGGCTTTTGTAGAACCAAACAGGCTTACCGCAATTTTTTGGTCAATAGAATGCAGCGCGTTCGAGTTTTACAAGAGCGCTACGAGCAAGAACATATTGATTTACAAACGTTCTTAAAGGAACAAGAAGACCGATTGCGCTCTAGTCGCCCTCAAAAGCAAGAAATTGAATTGGTTTTTGATCCCTCTATTCAGAATTTTGCAAAACGTCAAAAATATGCGTTTGGTTTTGTGAAGGAGTTTGTAAAAGAGGGCAACTTGCATTTTGTTTTTGAGAACAATTCTATCGAAATGGTCGCCCGATGGCTAATTTCTTATGGCAATGGCGTGACCGTCATTCGGCCTTTTGCCCTGCAACAACGCTTGTCTGAATTGGCGCAAGAGCTTTTTGCCCATTATCAACCTATTCCTGTTGCTTCTGTGGAGCGCTAGTCTTCTCTATTTTTTCTTTTTTTTAGTCGTTTTATATTCCTACTGACATACCCTTGTCAGTCTCCCCTCCTATCTTTGTTTTGTTCTTAATTTATAGGCGGTCCTTTAATCACCGCTTTCACTTTCCATTTTTATGGATAACCCAATATTTTGTTATGATGACTACTCAAGAAATTGCCAATCGCCTTGTTGAATTATGCCGTGCGAACCAACAACAGCAAGCAGTAGAAGAATTGTACGCTGAAAACTTTGTTTCGCTTGAAGCAGAAGGTGCTCCAAACCAACGCTCTGTTGGGCATGCCGCTCATGTAGAGAAAGGTAAAAATTTCGAAGCTATGATCGCCAATATGAATGCGGTTACTTGGACCGATCCTATTGTTGCGGAAAACTTCTTCACGCTAGGTCTTTACATGAACGTTGATATGACGAATGGAGCTAAAGATGTGAACATGGATGAAGTTTGTGTCTACCAAGTTAAAGAAGGCAAAATTGTTCAAGAACAATTCTTCTATACGGTACAACCTGCTCCAGCAGAATAAGGCTTTGGTAGCTTTTCTTGATCTATTTAGCACAAAGCGTCTAGCTACTTTATGGTAGTTAGACGCTTTTTTTATTGGAGATGGGGCGATAGAATTGATCGGAGGTCCATGTTTCAGGGTTGTTTTGAAGGTGTTTTAGAACACGCTGGTAAGCTTGGGCTGTCGGAATACTATAACGATGAAAGCTCCGCTGCCACCCAAAATCAAGCTCTAATAGGTGAAGTTGCTTGGTTACGGCTGCTTTATAACTTCTGATAATACTGGAAATAGATCCTGCGGAAGGGGAAATATGGGACATTTCTTCATTTTTGGGGTAAAAGCCCCTCATTTGCGTTGCATGCAACGCAAATGAGGGATAAGTATGGTCCAAACAAATAATCCCATGCAAATGATTCGGCATAAACACAAAATCGCCTAAAGAAACACCTTCTATTCGTTGCGGAAGTTGCCGCCATAGCAAATCAGCAATAGCGCCAGCCGCGGACCACTCCATCCTTCCTTCAGCCAAGCTGCCAAAGAGCAATTCACAATGTTGAGTAGTAATGGTCACACAATACAATCCATTGGCATTATAATCCCACGCACGGCGTTGTAGCAAGTTAAAAGGTCGAGTAGAAGTCATCGTAGAAGAGATAAGAAGTACCTTACAAATACTATCCTTCTACGGTTCCCTTTTCTCTTTTGTTACTAAACCAAGTATAAAATTTACAAAGACCCCGAAGGCCGGATGTTAAAAATACGCCCACTCAACAAAGACCCAATTAACAGTCCAAAGACATTCATCAACATATCTTCCCACTCTGCATCTCGTCCTTCACTGTAATACTGTTGGCCCAATTCTAAGAAAAATCCAAACAAGCTCCCAAGGAAAAGAACCGACCCAAAAACCACTACAGGAGAAATAGAAAACGACTGTATAAACACCAACCACAATAAAATGGCCAAGCCCATATAGACCACCAAATGTCCCACTTTATCTTTACGCAACAAAGACCGCCCTTTATTCAAAGGTTTATAAGGTCGTTTATTAAAAGGCACTACACGCCCCTCACCAGGGCGAGGCATTTTTACCCCTAGAGGATAAAACAACAAGGCCACAGAATCACACAGCAAAATCCCACCGTCTTCATAAGTCGTTCCAAAAGGAGGATTCTCTGGGCGACCTAAAAAAGCGGCGGCACTTTTATAAGGCCGACGACGCCCCCCCTCTAAACGATAAACGACAGTTGCATCAACCACTTTAAAATTATCGCCATCTTGAGGCAATAATCTACTACTCTTTTCTTTTGCGCTAGGAGTTCTTGGGCCAATTGATCGAGGCCAAAGAGAAACGATGGCCAAACCCAACAAATACACCCCACAAAACCAAGGAGCATGATGCACAATCAAGGAGAGTAGACGGATCATAAGAATAAATTTGGAGTGCAAAAAAGAATCGTTGAAGGAAAGACGCTATAAGTTATACAAGAACGCTGTATTTTGTGGAGGCGCAATAACTTTTAGGAAAGAATTTAATAAGGAGCTATGAAAACACTATTGATAGTAGGAGGAATTTTATGGAGTTTACTGTTCTTATGCACTGCCTGTACACAACCCATCCTTCTCAGTCCTAATGACATCAAAGAAGTCGCGGTAGAACATTTTCGAGAAAAAGGTTACAAAAACATTAGCGACACCAGCCATATTGGGGTCAAACTCATTCAAACTAACCTTGACGACCAATGGTATGTAGCCTTTAATAGTATCGTGGCACGCCCTGCCCTTTTTCTTTACCACATTAGTGATCCAAAGGAGAAACCGCATTTCATTCCTTTATCCAATAAATCGGAGAGTATTATAGAACATGTAGATTTTGAGAACGTCACCAATGATGACCTCTATGAATTGGTCATTGATCTACATTACGATTATGGAATGGCTTATCAAGGCAGAGAGATTATTATTCTGAGAAATCCTTTTGGAAATCCAGCCTATGAGATTTTTGCCTTCCCGATTGAGCAAGTATGGGAACGCATTGATTCTTTTGATCAACGATACGGCTTGCCAGAACACAGCAAGCGAGTAGAAAACCACTCCGTTTATGAGTTTTTTGAAGGGTACATTTTGGTAAGAGGAACCATTAATTATAGACACAACCACCTCTTAGAATACAAATGGGAGCCTAAGAATGAAGAGTTTGTTTTAATTCTAGATGAAGAGCTACATGAAGCCAGTGAAGAAGAAGACAAAGGCATTATTCATCGAGTAAAGGGCAATAAAATTCTAGTAGAAGTTAATGCCCATGAAGACGACTGTGTGGCCCATTTACTAGAAGATGCGGCAGGCCATGTTATTGACATTCCCAAACGGGTTCACGATGAATTACTCTGTTCAGCAGTTACTGCTTTATCGCCAGATGGCCGTTATTTAATTCATACTAGTGTTGATCGCAATGGTTTGTTCTTATACGATATGGAACAACAATTGGATAGGAAAATTCTAAATGACTTTGACAGTTATGAAGGCGTTTCAGAAGTAGTTTGGGCACCTGGCGCCCCCATACGTTTTGCTTTTGTATCGGTCAACCAAGAAGAATTGTTAAACAATACCAACATTCATTTATACACCCAACTCTCCAATGGTAGTTTTGCCGATCAAGTTTATGAGACCAAAGTTTACTATCAATGTACGGTAGAAGGATACTGTGCCCCACTCAAAGATTATCATTACAAATTCAACAGCAATGATGTTTTTGTTTATCGCCCTGATTCTATTGGAAAATTCAAAGGATTACAACTCCCTACTTAAATTAGGACGCCTCAAAAGACAAAAGTAGGACAACATTGCTGCTGTCCTACTTTTAGTATATTCCTTGCTTCAAGCAATACTTAAAGATCTTTTCTAGGTTTTATTCCCAATCTGCAATGATCTGAACCACTTCATTCACATAAATATCTTTTTTCAAGATCTTGTGCCATTTTTCGACACTCTCTGCTCGTATGGTATCAGATTCTAGTGCAGCAGCATCCGCTGCCAATGTTTGCACCACCAGATTAGGCAATTCCTTACTAACATTATCATACTCTTTAGACAAGGTATTGTATTCTTGTTGTTCTTTGCGATAAGCTTCTAAGTTCAAGGATACATCGGTATCTTCTTGTAAGGTTTTGAACCACTTCGCTTGTTTCTCAATCATAGTAAAGGCTTCACTACTAGCAACACGTTTAGCACTTCTCTTTTTGATTTTATCTAATCGCTTAATCGTTGATTTTTTGTAATAAACAGGATCAATCTCTGACCAAGCCATTGGGAAATCTTCTTCCTTTTCACCAATACTTCTATAACTATAAATACCTGGTAAAATAATATCAGGAGTAACTCCTTTCAATTGAGTAGAGCCACCATTAATACGGAAAAATTTCTGAATGGTAATTTTCATAGAACCTAACTCTCCTAAGTCCTTGTAACGTTGAGGGACAACAGGATCTAGTGCAAAAAAGCGTTGTACGGTTCCTTTTCCAAAAGTAGAAGGCGATGTTCCTACAATAATAGCACGGCCATAATCTTGTAAAGCAGCCGCCATAATTTCAGAGGCAGAAGCAGAAAAGGAATTCACCATAAGGACCAAAGGACCGTCGTATAAAACAGCAGGATCAATATCCTCCAATGAACGCGGGCGACTGTCACGACCTTTGACCTGTACAATAGGGCCATTCTCGATAAACAAACCGCTCATATCCACCACATCTCCTAAAGAACCACCACCATTAAAACGCAAGTCGATTACAATTCCATCAACGCCTTCTGCTATTAATTTCTGTACTTCGCGTTTCACATCTCTAGAACAACGGCGACCTCTAGGATCTTTGAAATCAGCATAAAAGCTTCTCAAGTCAATTAGTCCTATTCGTTTATTAACCTTCTTATCTTCAATAATAGCAGATTTAGCATAGCTCTCTTCCATCACTACAATATCACGGATGATAGGAATCGTAGCCAATGTTCCATCTGTTTTCTTGACGGTTAAGCGTACTTCTGTCCCTTTTTCGCCACGAATCATGGGTAGAACATCGTTCATTTTCATATCCACTACATCAACAGGTTCTTTCTTGCCCTGTCCTACCTTAATAATCAAGTCATTAACAGCTAACTCTCCTTGTCTCCAAGACGCAGATCCAGGAACAATACGCACTACTTTTATATAACCATCTTCTTGGCGAAGTTGTGCGCCAATTCCTTCTAATTTACCAGAGATACGAATATCAAAATTTTGTTTCTCTAAAGGAGGAAAATAGCCTGTATGTGGTTCTAATACATTCGCCATAGTATTAATATAAGCCGCAATTTTATCATCGCGATCTTCTTGATCAATATCTTTTGACCAACGATCAAATTGTTCTTGGATTTTTCTGCGAGAAGCTTTCTCCAAATCCTCTAACGTTTTGATTTCTACATCCTCTTCCTTGTTTTCTTGTGCTTTTTCTTGACGCTTCAATTTAACTTGAATATCTAACAAAACACGATATTTCAACATCTTATGCCAACGCTGATACAATTCTTCTTGAGTTTTAGCAAAACTCATTTTATCATTGTCTGTTTCTAGCACTTCATCTTTTGTAAAATCAAAAGGCTCTGCTAGAATTTTTTTGTACATGATTTTGGTCTGCTCAATTCGCTCATCACGGATGCTATGCATTTCATCAAAAAACGAAAAGTCTTTGTCCAAAGCGTAATCATCTAGCTTTTGGCGACTTTTATTAAACTGGTCGATATCTTTTTGTAGAAAAAAGCGTTTGCCGTTGTCAATCCGTTTGAGATAGATGTCATAAATGCGCTCGGAAAGTGCATCGTTAATTTTTGTAGGTTTATAATGATTATATTGCAAACTTTGCAATACAACATCTACCAACAGGGCCTCTCTGTTGGGATAATCTGGGTCTTCATCTGGCTTATTAAAAGCAAAAACAGTAGCACAAACCGCTACTAACAGCAAAAGATATCTTCTATTCATTATCATATAGGGACTTTTTTATATTCTGTCTAGTTGGTCTATTAGTTATTTATAGCAACAATTCTCCACCCAAAAGTTTGTTCGAATAGTAAGGGTAAATAAAAAGAAATTTTCTCTACACTCGTTTACAAGCATTATTATACCATAAAACGAGTTGACCAGCAATTTCTATAGTGATTTAACGTGTATTTAACAGAATGAATTATGGAAGTTGTTTTTTACAAGTTACGGACATTCTAGGAGGGTATAAATTTCATCGCACATTTTTTTTAACTTTGTTCGATTAAAGTCAATATTTGTTAGCTAAAAATCACCATTATGATTATCTATAATGTTACCGTTAAAATAGACAACACTGTCCGTGAAGAATGGTTGAACTGGATGAAGGCCGTACACATTCCTGATGTATTGAATACAGGGTATTTCCAAGACCATCAAATTGCCCGTGTTTTGGGTCAAGATGACAAGGAAGCCACGACTTATGCTATTCAATATACTTGCCAAGATATGAAAACCTTACAAGAATATAGCACCAAAGCGGCTCCTGCCCTACAACGCGCAACCTTGGAGCGTTATCCTGATGGTCAGTTGGTTGCCTTCAGAACCTTATTAGAGATTGTTTCCTAAGCCATAGGGCTTATTTGCAAGAAAAAAGAGTCTTCCCAAATACATTGAGAAGACTCTTTAAAACTGTAGTAACACTACTTTTATGCTTTGTTAGGGCGTTTTTGATAACTCCCCCAACCAATTTTCTTGTAAATTTCCGCTTGTAAAGCAGGGTTTTCTGCTTGATAAATGCCTCGACCAACAATCATAATATCAACTCCACGTTTGGCAAAAGCCTCATCAGGGTGGTTATATGTTTGGCCGAGTCCATCTTTTTTGCGATCGGTATTGATACCAGGCGTCAGCATCATTATTCCTGGGTGTTCAGAACGGTAATTTTGAGAAACGGTTCCCAAAACAATATCGCTGTGTTGTTCTGCAATAGCAATTGCCTTCTCTGTATACTTTCTGTCGGTCAAGGTATCTTTAGTAGACATTTCTGCCACTACAATCAGGGCAGTTGTGTCCAATTTACCCGTCGCGCGCAAGGCATCAATACTAGAAGAACCAGCGACCACATGTACGGTCACTGCATCCGCCCAATCAGCGATACACAAGGGTGCTGCGGTAAATTGTTGCATAACGATATGCCCAATATCTGCAAATTTACGATCTTCAAAGATCAAGAATTGATGTTTCTCTGCCAACTCCTTGAGTGTAAGGATTGTCTCTGGTGAACAATCATTCAAGTTGTCGGTGTGCGTTTTAAGCATACAGATGTGTGGCCCTACTTGTGCTGCCAAATCCAACAACTCCTGCGAAGTTGTCACATCAGCCGAGCAACATAAGTTGGTTTTCTTCTTTAGAATGACTTCTGTCAAACGCTTTGCCATAGGATGCTCTGCGTCTTGGCCAATCTTCTTGTAGCTGTAAGCAGTTTTGATTTTGCGGCGCTCGCGCACTTGTTCAAAATCAATACGGTTGGTTTCAATAAACACCAAAGTATCGGTGTATTGTTTTTGGTTGACCTTACCTCCCTCTTTGAGGAATTCTAGAATCTCGCGAATGGTGTATACATTATGGACTTTATAGCCATAATCATTCAACATCACTGCGCCCCCCTGCATTCGATCCACAATCGACAAGACATGCTTAATTTTTAAGCCCTCGCCTTCTAACGCCTCTAGGGTTTCAATCATAGAAATACCGCTGCTGATCACATCATCAATGACCACACAACTGTCCCCGTTTTTATAAATGCCCTCTACCATGCGCTTCGTTCCATGCTTTTTCTGTTCTTTACGTTTTACAATCATAGACTTAGAATGCAAAACGGCCATTGTCGAACTGAGAGACAAGGCCGCATAAGGAACGCCACAGAGATGGTCAAATTCTAGGTCAGATACTAAATCCCACAGCAATTCGCTGATGTTTTTTAGAATTTCTGGATAAGCAACAATCCGTCTAAAGTCCAAGTAAAACGGCGACTTCAAACCACTTTTTAGGGTGAATTCCCCAAACTGGAGAACGCCTAAATCAAACAATTTAAGTGCAAGCTCTTTTTTATTCATTGATAGTGAATTTCAGTTAGGATAAGTATCTTTGTTGCCGCAAAGGTAATTGAATCTTACCGAATCTAAAAAAACAACCTCAAATAGTTCTAGTTCTATGTCAATTAATCTACGTACTCATATTGGTTCCCTCCTTTTAGACAGCTGTTTATACAATGCTTCTGGCCCTCGTTGCACCACCAAAGAAGAGCTTCATGCCTTGGGCAAAAGCCAATCGTCCGCTATTCTCTGCAAAAGTGCCACTTTAGAAGAACGCATTGGCAATCCTGCTCCTCGTTATGTGGAAACCTCTTGGGGCAGTATCAACTCTATGGGCTTGCCCAACAAAGGTTATCAATTTTATAAAGAGATGGCAGCGCCTTTGCAACAATACCACAAACCTTACCTGATGTCTGTCGCAGGCTTGTCTTTAGAAAACAACCTAACAATGCTACAAGCCTTGCAAGACAATACCCCCATTGCAGGCATTGAACTGAATCTCTCTTGCCCCAATGTACCAGGCAAACCACAAACAGGTTATGACTTTGAGCGTACCAAAGAAGTCTTAGACAAAGTTTGTCCCTTAGTTCAACAGCCTTTAGGGATTAAACTCCCCCCTTATTTTGACTTGATTCATTTCCAACAAATGGCTGACATTATCAACCAGTATCCTGTGCAATTTGTGACTTGTGTTAACAGTATTGGCAACGGCTTAGTCATTGATGTCGACCAAGAACAAGTCGTCATTAAACCCAAGCAGGGTTTTGGAGGCATTGGTGGCGATTACATCAAACCAACTGCCCTAGCCAATGTCCGCCAATTTTACTTGCTTTTAAGAGAAGATATTGCTGTCATTGGTTGTGGTGGAGTCAAATCGGGTCAAGATGTGTTTGAACATATTCTATGTGGCGCGAGTGCGGTGCAAGTTGGTACCCAACTTATGCGCGAAGGTATGGGTTGTTTTGAGCGATTAGAACAGGAATTGAAGGCACTGATGAATAAGAAGGGCTATGCTTCTGTAGAAGATTTTAGAGGGAAGTTGAAGAGTATTGGGTAAGTAGTTTTCTTTCTTATAAAAATAGGAACAGGCTCCAAG
>JBOEFW010000035.1:24053-43240 GCA_050633105.1 Aureispira sp.
CTTGGAGCCTGTTCCTATTTTTTTTGATAAAAACCTAACGCTGAATCGCCCGCAGCACCTCCTCCAAACCATCCGAATAAGACACTACAAAATCTGCATATTTCTTATCTGCCAGTAAAAAAGGGGTTGTACAATCTTCTATTTTAATAGGGAGAATCTTCACCTTTTTAGCCTGTATTTCCTGAATCATCATAGAATTAAGCTCTTTTTTGACCCATTCAGAACTCACTGAATGTTCGCTCAAAGCGAGGAGTAAATAATCAGAATCGGCTAAGCCTTGACTAATTTTATCATTAATAGAATCTCCAACGTGGATTTGCTGTTCATCCAGCCAAACTCCAATACCATGACTTTCTAAATCTGCTGCTAAGCGCCTAATGAATTTTTTATCCTTAGAACTATGCGACAAGAATACAACTACGTCTCCACTGTTATTTTGGCGCTCGGTTTTGTCTTTTACACGTTGTTTAACTAAATCCTCTGGCTGTTTAACCTCTAACACTCTCAATTCTTTTGCCCATTTAAGCAAGGGTAAAAAGTACTCTTCTTTATAGTTAGCAAT
Organism: Aureispira sp.; assembly: GCA_050633105.1. Classification (GTDB taxonomy): domain Bacteria; phylum Bacteroidota; class Bacteroidia; order Chitinophagales; family Saprospiraceae; genus Aureispira. Next base: position 24,616 of record JBOEFW010000035.1, read on the forward strand.
GCCATTAACTGCACTTGATTTTCGCAAACTATCTGTTATAGAGTCGCCTAACTTTTGGAACTCTCTTAGACTCGTGACCAAGGGCATTTTAAGAATGGCCTCTTTGAGGGCGTCGTTTTTCTTAGCGGTTGTTCCATTATAAGGATAAGGAATCAAGAGATTAAAATAGCTACGGTTCTCTGTTTCTTCCTGTTCTTGCTCTACAATTCCAAGATGAATACAATTCTTCAAGACTTTTTTCACCGTTCTACTGTCTCTATCTGAAAATTGACGTAAAGTATCCAAGGTTGGGTTTTCTAGATAGGCAATCCCATCCAAAACAGAGTGCATAGAGAGGAGGCTGACCGCCTCAAAATATAAGAGTTCTTCATTGATTGTTTTTTTCATAGTATGGCTTATTCCTGTAGAGCTGTTAAGTCGTTTTATTTATTCTAAAAATTCACTAACATTACCTAAGATATAAAACACTAAACACAATATTAAATTATAAAGTAAAATAAAACAAACTTTTAATTTTATTATAAATAAGAATCTCTTCAAACCCCGATGCTTAAAAAAACATAGCCGCTCCTTAATTTTTCCTTCTAAAAACTTGCACAGTAATTTCCCTTGCCTTACTTTCGCGCCAATTTAATCCTAAACAAACATTTTTTCATCGCGCAAAACATCAACTATTATGATTGCGAATCCGCCGCTGGCTATCCTAGAAAGGAAAAGACAAGAATCTAAGCTTCACCCACTCATTGAGCCTCATTTATTTTCACCTGTCGTGAATAAGATGAGGCTCTTTTTTTTGCAAAAGGGTTTCCTAGAAGTTCATACGCAAAATCGGTTGAGCATTATGGCCGCTTGTGAAGATCCTAAGACGATTGCCAGTTACAACTATCTCGGCCAAGTTTGGCCCCTTCCACAAACAGGACAGATGTGGTTAGAATACGAATTGCTAGGCCAACCTGATGTGCCTGGCTTTTTTTGTGTCTCCACCTCTTATAGAAATGAGCCCGACCCTATTCCTGGGCGCCATTGCAGCATCTTTCCTATGTTTGAATTTGAATTACCTGGAGGAATAGATGCCTTAATACAGGTAGAAGCAGAGTTACTAGAGTATTTAGGTTTTGGGGCTGCTGCCCAATTTCCACAAGGAAGTTACCAAGCAATGGCAGAAGCCTATCAAGTACAGGAACTAGATCGAGCGGAAGAAACTCAAATTGGAGTAGATCACGGTCCTGTTTTCTTTTTGAAAGACTTTCCAGAATACACGAATCCTTTCTGGAATATGAAACGAAAAGAGACGGACACTAGTCTTTCTGAAAAGGTCGATGTCCTCTTACATGGGATGGAGACCATTGGTTCTGCTGAACGAAGCTGCAATCCAGAAGAGATGAAAGCTACCTTTTACAGCATTGAAGAGGGGCAATATGCCCAACGTTTATTTGATTTGTTTGGCAAAGAACGCGTTGAAGCAGAGTTAGAAGAATTTCTAGCGCTGGACTTTTTTCCGCGTTCTGGAGGCGGTATTGGCGTCACCAGAATGATTCGCGCCATGCAGTTGTCAGGTTTAATAGAGCAGTAAGTAACTAGTTATTACTAAACTAGAACACTGATCTAGGTTGGCTATGTCTTCTTCATAGTCAACCCTTGGTGGTTAATAGTGCTATGAAAAAAGTTTTGGAGGAAATAAAAAAGAGGCTGTCATTGCGCGACAGCCTCTTTTCGTTTTTAGTGGAACTAACTAGCAGCAAGCTGCTTCTAATAAATAGAAGAGTTCCCCTATTTATTCTTGCTCCAATTCTCCTTGAAGCAAGAATAAAAGAAAACTCAACTATTCATCCGTACTCCCAATTGGAAAAATAAGTCAATCCACCAGTTCTTCCTTGGTAAGAAGTTGTTCCTAATTCTCCTACTTTTGTACGGCCTCAATTAAAGTCCTCTCAAGCGTTTTGGTTTGAGATCTAAATTATATTGTTAAGTAGTAAAGTAAATATGACAATGGCCTTTGCCCTAAGGATACAAACATTCTCTTTGTTGAAAGTTATGTATTTGCTAATATTGCCCCATCGCTTCTTGCTCTTTTGGCTGAAGTTCCACAGTAGTATTGATATAAGCAAGTAATTGATCGTGCGTAATGATAGGCTTTCTAATAGAGAAAACATACGGTAGGAACTATCCTTTAGTCACCTTCTTTTTTAAGCTTTTATACCAATTACTTTCCAGCATATTAGGAAAAAGCAACTGCACAATATGGCGCATAACTTGTCGGCGATTTCCTAGATTAACATGTTCTGCGGGAGTTGGGCCATTGATTAATTGAGGATTAATCCAAAGACGAGCCCCTGCTTGGCGCATTTGTTCGTGTAGAGCAACATGCTCACAAAACTCTTGCCCCTGTTCATTAAGTCCTACATAGCGTTTTCCAACTAAAGCCGCTCTTTTGTAAAGTCCTAAGCCACCAAAAGAAGAAGCCACTTCTATTGGTGCAGCAGTCGTGGGCAAGGTAAACATTTGGCTATAAATAGCTTTGTTCTTAGCTTCTAACGCATTCACTCCCAAATCGTCTACTAAATAACGATACACTTTCCAACAATCGTTGGGGCAAAGTAAAGGATGCCTAAAGGCCCACAAATCATAGTACAATCCCTCCTGATTAGCGGTACACAAATCCCATTCTTCCAATTCCCAACAAGAGGCGATGGCCTCTTTAGTTAACAAGCTGTTCATGCCATCTAAGTCAGATACCAACACATAAGCCGCTTTTTTGTAGCGTTCTTCCTGTTCAATCGCTTCTAAATACTGGTTTCTGCAATGTGCAATTCGTGCGGTACGTAACGGGATAGTTGTCGAGAGCTCGCCCAAAGCCTTGTAATCAAAATGCTTGTATTGTTGTTTAAGCTGTTCCAATTCTTCTAGACTGTTATCTTGGCTGTCTGATTCTATGATCAGGTAATGGACTTCTTCAAAATCCACCAACGCCTTTGCCAATTGCTTGATCTCTTGGGCAATGGTTGCTCCACAATTTCTAACGGTTCCACAAACAACAACGGGGCCTCTTTTCATAGGGAGCTATTGGGTTTTGAATGAATGATAAATTACTTGTCCAATATACAAAAAGAAGGCTGTCTGTACGAATACCAACAGCCTTTCTAAAGTAAAGTACTCCTCTACGTTTTATTTTAGTATCATGCTATCTATTGCTTAATATTTTTTGGAGGGTCTAATTTGCATTACGGAGTGGTAGAAAATAAACACTGGCAAAATACTTACTCGATTGTTTCTACCTGCATCCTCTGCCAATAAGCCTCATGAACAGAGCGGTCTTCAATCTTACTATTTAGCCAAGCTATAAAATCAAAATAGGCCAAGACGTTGCGTTCTTGTGGTTCTTCTTCAAAAAAAGCTAAGGTTTTTGCTTTAAAAGCGATTAGATGTTGGATTTCTTCTTTTCTGTTGACGGCCTTTAGTATTTTATGCTTGAATAGGTTGATAAAATCACGGGCAAATTTAAATAGAAAATCCTTGGTTCTAATAAATTGATATGCAGCATCTATCGCAGCTTCTAGTAAGGCATCATTCTTATTCTCATAATAAACCAATACACCTAATAGCCGCAGAATACATTCTATATCCTCGCGATAGCCTCTTATTTTGGTATTCACCAACACTTGATAACTATCTTCTGCCGCGTCCCATTCTTCTAAGATGATTTCACTAAAAAACACACTGGTTAAGTCAATATAGGCGGTAGAAGAGGTTTCCTTATATTGGTTCATCAACTCTTTGTAGGCCAGATAATTTTCCTTGAATAACGTTTTAGAACCGTGGTGTAAATAAAGTCTTAGTTCGTTGTTGTATAGTTTCACAATGTAATTCACAAAGAAGTGATAAGAGATTTTATTCTTTTTATGGAGCAGTTGTAGTAAATCTATGCCTTCTTTTGTGGCCCTTAAGCCTTCTTTAATTTCATTGACCTTCGCACAAGCCATTCCATATAGAGAAATGCAGGCGAAATAATAAACAGGTATTAAATCAATCTGCTTGGGGTGTTTTTGGAATAATTCATAATGTACTTTTGCATCCTTATAAAGCGCCGTTGGTTCCCCCAAAATTTGCCCAATGCTTAATTTAGTAGCTAAATGTAAATGAGCAGCATTAAAAGAGTCTCTTGGGTGTTCCTTTTCATCCACATTCATCTGTTCATACTGAATGACACCTTGCTTTTTGGAGAGCACATACATGTTCACATAACGGTGGGCGTAATACTGGATATGCGCCAGTTTTTTGAGCCCTTCTTCTTCTTCTGGAACTGTTTCTTTTTGATAGGTCTCTAAGGCCTTAAAATCCAACAAAGACTTGGACAAATGCAATTGTATCTTATTGATCTCAAACACATAATGGATTAATTCGTGCTCTTGAGCTGTTTTTAGTGTTTTTTTGATTTGAGTTCTAGCCAAATCAAAAATACCTTTTTCAATCAAGAGTTCTATCTCTGACAACTCCTCTCTTAACTTAAAAACAATAGAACGATTGGAGTTGTAATTTCTCAATGCCTTTAAGATTTGTGTTTTGAGATACTGCTTGGTCTCTACAAAATTCTTCACAAATGACTCTTTCCTAAATTTCTTTAGTAAAGCGTCCTCATTATACACGGAGGATTTGGCTATCGCATCAAACAGTTTAAAATAATTAGACACGGTACCACTGGAAGAAGTAAACTTCTTAAAGTATGTTTTCTCCCCTTTTGTCATTGCTTTAATCAACCTAAATAAGGCATCAGATGAAGTCTTCATAATTTACTTTTATCCTATTCTTAATAAAAAAGCACCTCTCTAAGATTCCACAAACCATTCATTGACAATAATTAGCGATAGTTTTCTTACAACAGAAACCTTTTTTTTGGAATGAATCTATTGTGACGACTTCAACTAGCCGCCTATCTTTGTATTATCAAAAAAACATCAATAGCTTAATCATTTTAAGGCGGTCACTAAGGAACCACAACAGAAAACTAGCCCTATTTTTTTCTTCTTAAAAAAGAAACTCTATGCACAACAACTATTACCATTAACCCGCTTACAAACATCGTTAAATCTGAGGAAAAATCCTTTTAAACTTTTGTAAAAACTATAGATTATAACACGATCATTAATGATTGGGAAAAGAAATCCCCTAGTAGTAGGTTGGAGCACTGCTTTAGCTGTAACAATAGGATAAAACATCCCCCTCGTTTTGTCACCATTGAAAAATAAAGAAAGGAGCTATAAGCAACTCCAACACACTACGGGTTCCAAAGTAGCTACTGAATACAATAAATCATTTCAAGGTTAGTCTCTTGAACAGTGTGTGCTATGATTTAATCCCCTACAATCTACAAAAATTGCACAAAAACAGTACTCCTCTTTATTCCCTCTTCAAGTGTGGTATTTAGAGTATATTTTGCTAAATGAATAAAAGTAGGTCCTTGTGGCCTACTTTTACATCCCTTCTTTTGAGGGCTTATACGCGCCTTTTAAGGCGTTGAATAATTGGATCAATACACACACATCGGGTATAATAAATATCTGTATACTAAAGCCCAACTTAGGCCTTCTCTCTAGTAATTAAATATGCTAAGGGTCAAAAGAGAAAAGGATCTAGTTGGGCTTATTTAGTGTTTCAACATATCCTCTTTTTTCTTCGCCATCTTGATTGCTTCTTTCTCCATACAGTTTTTAAAAACCGTCCATTTATTAAAAAACATCGTTTATAAAGCCAAACTGACCACTTATAAAACAACACTGGTTGCTCCTTTCTTTTTTCTGACTTTTGTTTTGACAAAAAAATCCTTTACCGTGAAAACAAAGAAAAAATGAAATTTCACTTCCATCAATACCTAAGTTTACTGATTTTATTGCTTACCCTCTACTCCTCCACAGCGCAAGCGCAACCCCATTTACATTTTAACCGAGCCAATAGCCAAGATATTGGCAGCGATGTTATTGAGCTCGATAATGGCGATTTATTATTAATCGGCTCAACAGATAATGGGGTTAATACTAGTAGTATGAGAGACGGCATGCTGACTCGTATGAATCCTGTTACTGGGGCAATTATTTGGTCTAGAGCTTATGATAGTAACAATAACGATGTAGATCTCAATGGTTTATCCATGGCCATACAGGCCAACAATGGCGACATTGTAGCTGTTGGATTTATGGCATCGGCCACTACAACGAATCAATCCATGTGGTTCTTGCGTGTCAATGCAACAACAGGAGCTGTTTTAGCAAGTACTTCTTTTAATCCATCGAGTTTTTCTTATCTCATTCACATTTTTGAATCCCCCAATCCCGCAGGAGGAACCAGTTTTATTGCTTCTGGAGGATCAGGAGCAGGAGATTTTGACGACAGCTACCTTGTACGGTTGGATCTCAATGGCAATATTTTGGCGGACCATGAATTACCAGGAACCGATAACTGGTTCACAGAAGCTCGCCAAATAGGCAATACTATTTATGCTTGTGGTCGCTCTGACGGAAGGCCACTTATTGTTGCGGTTAATGCGCTTGATTTTACCACCAATACTATTTGGAGATTAAATGGAGGATTAGTTCTTAATAGTCTACAAACCGCTAACATAGCTGGCGAAGATCATCTCATTTTAGGTGGTTTGAATAATACTCGTCCTTTATTTGTTGATTTTAACATCAACCAGGTCGCTGTTGACCACGCAGTAGAATACCCTGTTCCTGGTCGAATTACCAGTATCCAAGCTTCTCCTCAAGGAGGCTGGATCGCCAATATTAGAACGAACAACCAAATGGGAATAGCTATTTTGGATGACGATGGAATACTTCAAAATCATATTACTTATGACAATGCCAATAACTTTGTTCAGCGATTAAGCCCTATTGCTAATAATAGAATTGCTATGACGGGTTGGAATCCTCTTGATAATACCAGCCCTTTGACCTTAAATATTACCGATATCAATGGACTAAATGATTGTAGTACTTCCAATGAAGTTGTCAGTAATCCATTGTTAACTATAAGCCCCAATAGTGAGACAGACGATAATACAGCGCCTAACTATCCCACTACCCTTGTTACTTTAAATGCAGTTGATATCTCTTGGGATGTTACCCCTATCTGCACCCATTGTTGGGCTTCTTCAGATTCTACTTATATCCGACTTGATCCCAATAATGAAGATGCTAGAATAACAGACTTTGGTATTGTAGCACTGGGAAATGGTCAGTTCCAAATTAGAAATGGACAATACAACCGTCTCCCCTCTAAGTTATACTTGGCACAAGGTGTCGTACTAGACATTGAAGCAACCAATAACGGAACTACCAATACTGTAGTTGACCTAACCAATTCAGATGTTGTGTTTGGAGCAGGCGCAAGTATTCGTGTTCAAACAGGTGCTGGAACCGTTGGTAATCGTGCGGAGTTGATTATCAACGAAACAACGTTAAGACCTTGTACGGAAGAAGATACTTGGAATGGTATCATTAGTTCAGGAGCTAGAACAGCAGTTAGTTGTAAAGCCAGTACTTTTATTAATGCTACTGTAGGTCTATATGTTCAAGGCAATGCTACGGTAGGTCTTGTGGCAGATAATTCTTTCTTGAATTGCCAATTTGGAATCGTAGGAACAAACAGCGAGTGGAACAGTCCAATTACCAATAATACCTTTAGTGTCAACCCTGATGCCTTAGCCTTAGAATATACCTTGTTAGACGAAATTGTAATTAATAGCCTTACTGGTAGTGCTGTTATTTGGGGTAATGGGCTTCCAGAGTTTAGCACTACGAATCAACGGTTTTTTACCAATACAGGAACGACTACAGCAGCTGATTTTGAAGGATTTGCAGGCATTCAATTATTAACGAACACCAACAATACACTACTCAGTAATAGTCTTATTAGTCAAAATCAGTTTATCAATGGCTTTCCATTAGGAGCAGAGAATCCTGAATACAATGGTGTTACCCTCAAAAACATCAATGGCGTCAGTCTTTCTCAAAACCGTTTTACAAATAATGATCGAAGTATTATCCTTGACAAATGTACTCAAAACAGCATTGAGAACAACTACATGGAAGTTACTCGACGAGCAACCGTTGACCAATCCTTTTATCAAATTGTCCTCTTTTCTAATTTACTAGGCAACAATAGTCAGTTGTTAGTCAAGGGCAATACGCTCATTAATTCGGCTCCCGCAGTTGATCTAACCAATAATATTCTATTCAACAATACCGCAACAACTGTTGAGGGAACTGGGGGGATTTACCTTTCTACCATTCCAACCAATGCCAATGTCCGTATTGTAGATAATGAGATCATTGGATTTGAAGTAGGCATCTACAAATTAGGTGGTCAACAGAGCCAGATTATCAAAAACAACATTCAAGCGCATCTCTTTGGGATTTATCAAGAAGCTGGTTTGGGGCAGATTGGTTGCAATCAAATTAAAATGGATCAAGTTGCTAACCTACCTGTCACAGGAATTTTTGTGGAACAAAGTAACTTGAAGAGTTCTAATTTCATTTTTGATAATTGCATTCGCAATACCGATAGAGCCATTCATTTAAAAAAGAATGACAATACCCCATCACAAGTTCTAAAAACAAGCATTCAAAACAACTACTTCTATAATTATAACGAAGCAGGCATTCTGTTAGAAGATATTTATAATACAGGTAGTGTTGCCTCTGGCATTCATCAAAAAATTCGTCGCAATGCTTTTCTGTCCAATACAGGAGGAGATGATGTTGTCTTAACGAGTCCTAATAATAATAATCTATCCGTTAGAATTGATGATAATCATGTTGGGGCAGATGGTATTTTGGATATTGTCAATGCCACAGGAAATGCTCAATCAGGGGTTTTTCATGGGCCTACTAGCGGTTATACGCCTTGGAATACGCTTACCAATGAGCACTTAGATTTACGTCCCTTTGCCGCTTGTGGTGGTATGGATGCAACCAATGCGCCTATTGATCCTATCGTAGAAGCAGGTTGGACAACACGTTGTGACAACGAAGAGTCAGGGATGCCAGTCATCTTAAGCCGCGTACAATCACAACTACAATTAACCAATGATTATCAGGCAATCTTAAGTCACTATTCTACCGAAGAGGCAGGAAATATAGTTAATAGTGCCATGCAGTTATTAGACCATTCTACTGATTTAGCCGCCTTATATCAAACCGCACAACAATTAGACTTAAGCCTTAATCATCAACAATGGTTAGCAGTTACCTACTACCATAAACAGGAGGATTGGGCTGCCTGTTTACAAGCCTTAGAAGCTATTATACCTAGCAATCAGCAAGAAGAAGATTTAATCGTCCTTCATAAAGCAACCATTGATCTTCATTTAGGGCGAGCGATTTCTACAGATGCCTTAGAAAGAATAGCGCGCGAAAACACTTGGTATAAACACAGCGCTCGATCCATTTTAAATAGAGGAACCAATAACGCTTATTCTTTTGATTACAAACCATTAAAATTAGCTTCAAAGATTAACTCTTCTAAGATTATTGATACCTATGCTGATTCCCATAACCCTGTACAGATTACTCCTAATCCAGCCAAAGCATACATTAATATTACAATCTCTACACAGACCAACCACAAATGGTCTACCATTACTTTGTATGATATTCATGGTCGGTTGTTAAAACAACAACGTATTACTTCCTTCCAAGAAGCGATGAATGTAGAAACATTAACACAAGGAGTCTATATATTAAGTCTCCATGATGCCGAAGGAACATCAGTGAGTCAAAAATTCATCAAACACTAAATCCCTAATCGCAACAACTGTCCAAAGAGGCAGTTGTTGCTTTTTATCCTTTCATTACTTGAATAATCCACTTCTCATCCACTTGTATCTGAGAATAGTATTATTTTTTTGTTTATTTTAAAGACAGCTTTTAGAAGTTATTACATTTATTTTTAAAAATCCTCCTTTTCCTATTGATTAAGTATCAACTATACCTCCTACTATTTTTCTGCTTTGTAAATGAAGGGATTGCCCAGACCATTTCTTATCACCAAAATTATACGATAAAAGATGGTTTACCAACCAATGAATTGTATTGGTTGACACAATCCAACGATGGTAGACTTTGGATAGGAAGCGATGCAGGTTTAGTCGAATATGATGGTTTGCATTTCAAGACTTACTCCAATAAGGCCGTAAAAAACAGCTCTGTTAATGGAATGGTAATCGATCAAAAAAACAGAATGTGGGGGCATAATTTTGCGAATCAGCTTTTTTGTTTCCAAAATGATAGCTTATACTTGATTGAAACTTGGGAAAACACGGTTACGGTTGGCAGCTTAAATAAAATCACGCCTATTGATAGCAATCGAATTTACTTATCGCTGACTAATTCTCAGTCCTATGTTTATCATATTCATGAAGATTCTTTAGTAAAGGATACTTTAATAAAATACTCGTTTATTTTTAACCCCATTTGGATAAATAAAAAAAAGCGACACCTTCTAAAAGCCACCCATCATCAATTAACCAGCTTACATTTATTAACTGATACAACAACTAAGAAGATAAGTTGTAATGCCTGTTACATCCCTTCAGAAGCAAAACAACAGATAAAATATGTTTTAGAACAAAGCCCTATCGGTTCTATATTTTATGTGAGAAACTATATCAATATAACTGTAGATACAACCTTCAATTATTTTTTTAAATACACCATTGATAGTATTTATCCAATTCCATTCCCCCCTTCTATTAAGTCCTACCAAGCCTTCAATTTGCAGATTATCAATACCCACTGGCAAGGTGATTCTATCCTTTGGTTAGCCACCTCACAAGGAATTTTTGCTTGGAACCTGCACCATAACAGTAGTAAACATTATCTAAAAGGAACATTCATTAGTGACGTTTACAAGGATATGGAGGGCAATATATGGGGAACGGGTATTCAGAAGGGCCTCTTCTTTATTCCATCCGAAGATATTCAAGAACACCTTATTCATCTAGGAGGCAAAAATTCTCTCCAAGCCATTGAAAAAGATCATTTAGGCAACTTACTCCTTGGACATTCCAAAAACGAAATCACGTATTTGGATGGAAAAACAGCCACTGCACTGTGTCATATAAAACTGCCTCACAGTAATATTATTCACCGAATACACTTTGATCCTATAGAGCAAGTTTATTGGATCATAATAGATGATATTCCCTTGTTGTTTGACCCTAAAACTTATCAATTATCTCTCTCTAACCTTCCTTCTCTTTCCATTAAGAAGATGATTTTTGATGCCTATCAAAATATCTATTGTGCCACAGGGCAAGGCGCTTATTTGATTTCAAAAAAAAATCCTGAGGAACAATTGCCCAATAGTCCTCTTTTCTCCAACTTATCACTAGACACGATAGATTTTAGTAAAAAAAGGTCCCTTACAGAATATGAGCTTTGTTATTCAATCAATCCAAAGAAAAACAACGCACTCATCTTAAGTACAAAAAATGTTCGTTCCTATAGTATTGCCCTTCAAAAAGTCCCTATTCCTACTGTATGGATTGGTACGGCCAATGGTTTAAAACGGATTGTTAAGGGAAAAATTGAATCCGTATTAGATCTTGATGGAGCCTCTATTATTGCAAATGATTTATTAGTTGTAAATGATTCTATGTTGTGGGTGGCTAGTAATAATAAAGGTATATTCTTACTACAGCATGGGCAAATAAAAACACACCTTACCTTAAAAGAGGGAATGCCAACTAAGAAAGTCTACAAGTTAGCATGGCAAGCGCCCTATCTTTGGATTGGCTCGGAAAAAGGCCTGGTTCGTTATAACCCAGCCCAGCAAGAACTCTTGCAGTGGAGCGCTATACAAGGTTTGTCTATTAATAAAGTTAAAAATCTTGTTCTTTCTAACAAGCGTGTTTATCTGAGTGATGGACAAAAACTATTATCTACCAGCATTAATTTGCCTCCAATTAAGCCGTTTGTTCCTTTAATTCAGATCACGCATTTTGAAGTCAATAACCAAGAAAAAAAACGCCATCATCCTATTGAACTGGCTGCTACTGAAAATTCGATTAAAATTAGTTTCCAAGGTGTTAGCCTTAAAAGTCAAGGTTCCTTCACCTATTTATATCGACTATTAGGTTCTGAAAAGGAATGGATTAAAACCAATGCTTATAACAATACCATTCGCTACCCTCAACTAGCCCCAGGTTCTTATCAGTTTGAAGTAACCGTTGTTGATGCCTTAGGATATCCTAGTAGAGAAGCCGCCCAAATCAGCTTTACCATTCTTCCGCCTTTTTACAAAACCTGGTGGTTTTTCTTATTGGTATTAAGTGTTGGAAGTCTTCTTATTGGGGGGATATTCAAGTGGCAAATACGTCAAGTAGAGATAAAAAACAACAAACGAGAACGACAAAACCAACTGGATCTAGAACACTCGCAGTTAGAACGAGATTTACGTATTGCTCAGCTCAAAGCTTTAAAAGCACAAATGAACCCTCATTTTGTTTTTAATATTCTAAACTCCATTCAGGGCCTATACATTATCAACGATAAAAAGAAAGCTAATTTACTCCTCAGTCAATTCTCACAATTGATACGATCTACCTTAGATCGTTCCGAAGCGCTTGAAATTCTATTAGAAGAAGAAATCAAACTACTCCAACTCTACTTGGAAGTTGAACACATTCGGGTTAACCAAAATTTTATCTTTAGCATCACCGTTGATCCCTTATTGCAAGAAAAAGAAATTTATATCCCATCTTTGCTCCTACAACCTTATATAGAAAATGCTCTCAAACATGGTCTATTACACAAAAAAGGAGAAAAAGCAGTACATGTTCAGTTCCAATTAAGTCACCCTCCAGCTTTTCTAACCATCACTATTGATGACAATGGTATTGGACGTACCGCTTCCAAAATGCAAAGAAGGCAACAACATCAATCTTTCTCTGTTTCTGCGAATAGGAAACGACTTCAGTTACTTAACGCTGAAAAAAAGCAACCCATTATTCTTAAATTTATAGATAAAACAGACGCCCAAGGTTTAGCCCAAGGAACCACTGTTATCCTCCAAATCCCTCTTGAATAACTATTATGCACGCACTAATTGTAGATGACGAAGAATTGGCTAGGGTTACTTTGAGGGCCCTTATAAAAGAATTTTGTCCAGCAGTAACGAGATTAACAGAAGCGTCTAATGTATTACAAGCTGTCGAGCTTATAAAATCAAAAGCCCCACAGTTGGTGTTTCTAGATATTGAAATGCCCAATATTTCTGGATTACAGCTCCCTTCCTTTTTTCAAGAAGGGGAGCTAGATTTTCAGATTATCTTTACAACTGCCTATTCTCAATATGCTGTAGAAGCATTTCGATTATCGGCTGTAGACTACCTCCTAAAACCCATCAGTATTGATCAATTACAAGTAGCTGTAGAAAAGGCTAAAAAGCAAGCGCAATTCAATACAAAACCTATTACCGCTTTACAAGAAAACTTACAGCATCAATCCATCAGACGCTTGGTAGTCCCTACTTCTGATAGCTTAGAATTCATTGCTGTTGAACAAATTAGATGGTTTATGGCTCAAGGTGCTTATACAGAGATTCATCTCTACAATAATCAAAAGATTTTAGTGAGTAAGAATTTAAAAACCTTCCAAAAGTTAGAAGACTACAGTCATTTTTTCAAGCCTCATCGTTCTTATCTAATTAATGTCCATTCCATTCAACGGTTTTCTCAAACAGACAATGTCATTGTTCTAGATAATAAAGAGACCGTTCCATTATCTAAGCGCAAGAAGAAAGCCTTTCTTGCGTTAATTAAAACATTGGATTTGGGCTATCAAGGAGGAATATAGATGCTTCCTAATATTCCGTTATTAACTACTGTACTAAAGGAGTTTTTTTGTAGCTGTTTTCTGTCAATTACCTTAACGTTTAATAGCTTTCCCTATCATATAAAGAAATATAAACAATAGTATTCCTACCATTAAAGTAATTCCAGCCAAAACAAGCATCGTTATCCATAAAGCTGGCACAGCAAAAACGATCCCCCAAACAAAAAGTTGGAAAGCCCCCAAGAGATAAGGCCAGGAATACTAAAGGCCGCCCAAATATTTTCTATGAGCTCTGCCATAGAAAAGGAAAAAATAATAATCGCAGCTAGAATATTAATACTCAACAAAATAATCAGTCCTACTATTGGAAACCAAATCATAGCTAAGATCGAAAAAGCAAGAGTTGTTAAGCCTACAAGTACCAAAGCAATAGCCCCCAAAATCACTCCTATAGGTACGTTTCCTTCCGTTTGTTGATCAAGCTTTTTATGAACAAAGCGCCGTTTTTTAGCTTTGAAGATCGTATATTATTATAGCCTAGAAAATCAACATTGATTTGCTAACTCATACACAAAATTTTGGCTTAACCCTAGTGAAAAGGTAAGATNNGCTAAGGGGCTTCTATTTTAGTAGTTTGGCGCATGGTACTTAGAGTCCGCTCTATTATAAGAAAACATCTTGTTTATATTTTCGGCTCATTCATCCGCCCCCCTCCTTAACAGATAAAAAACTACTTCCTTAGCTTTTTGGTAGGCGTTTAAAATACAAAACACTTCTATTTCCTGCCACATCACTTTCCTCGCGTTTTATAGGGTCCGACCACTGTGTAAGATCTTGCATAATGTGTTGAGGAACATATTGATAATATTCATCAAACCATACGGTCTTGTCTTGTCTTTTATCTACACAAGCCTTGACGGAAGCCCAAAAATCAACCTGTCCTCTTTTCTTAACATATCTGGTGCAACTGTGCTGTTTTAAGTTGGCCTTGTCAAAAGGACGTTTTTCTTCCTTATAAATAGCATTCAGCTGTTTTTTATCTTTAATTTTGTATTTCCAAAGAATCAAGCTATCGGGTGCCACCTGCTCTATCTTATAAACAGATTGTACCATCGGTTCACTAGGAAGATGCGTCATGATGATTTCTTGATAAACCCAATAGCCATCTTTAGCAGGCTCCCCCAAACTACAGCCATGAAGTATCATGCTGTCTTGGCCATCATTCACTCTCCACAATCCTTTTTTATTAACACTGTGACAAGAAAAACGGCCTGACATTAACGCCACTAGGCGTGCCTCTCCTCCTTTTATATTTAGATAATACTCCGCTGTCATAGGATCATTATCCATAGTTGAGGTTGAATTGGTTATTGTTTCTGTAGAAGAACATCCTATGCTACCCCATAATAGAATAGCTCCTAATACCCAAAGGGCAATTTTTTCTTTTATCATTTGTCAATGGTATTTAATAATTACCTTACTATAATTCAAAAACTATGGAAAATAGGAAAAGTTTTACAGGAAGACAAACATTTTTGCATAAGGGCAATAACAAGTGGTTTAAAAGAAAGCATTCCTGTAAAGGCGCAAATCCATTACAATATAAGATGGAAGAAATCCAGTGCCGCCATTAAATAAGTAGAAGGGCTTCTATCTTAATAATTTTCTGTTTAATCTTTTGTCTAGAGCCCACTTCTAAAGAACACTTTTTTCCATTTTCATTGGATTAAGCAAATTTTTTTAGATCAAAATAGTTATCAATTTTGCCAATACAAGCGCTCTTCTTCTTTAAAAGCCGCTCTGTTCTTAGATAAACTTTAGGTTCTCTCTTATTTCATTTATCTTTTTTCTTTGTCTTTTTAACCATCTCAAACCTAACATCTCAATAGTTTACCTATATTAGCATGATTTTTTATACTTGTAACGTATCAATCCCTAGATAATGTTATTTGATTCGATTGATTTTATAGTTTTCTTGCCTACATTATTTTTTCTGTATTGGTTTATTTTTAATAAAAACCTTCAACAACAAAATATCCTTATTGTAGTTGCTAGTGCTGTGTTTTATGGTTGGTGGAACATTCAATTTCTCTTCTTAATTTTATTTAGTACTGTTGTTGACTTTAGCGTTGGAAGAAGATTAGCTCAGACAGAAGCCCCTCAAGAAAGAAAATTACTGCTTTGGATTAGTATATTTTCTAATCTTGGGCTTCTTATTTATTTCAAATATTGTAATTTTTTCGTCGAAAATTTTATAGAAGCATTCTCTTTTTTTGGCGCAGAGCTTGGGCCAAGTTCCCTTAATATTCTATTACCTGTTGGTATCAGTTTTTATACCTTTCAAACCTTAAGTTATACCATAGATGTTTACAATAAAAAGCTCTCTCCAACAACGGATCTAATTAGGTTTGCGGCATTTGTAGGCTTTTTTCCCCAATTGGTGGCAGGGCCTATTGAAAAGGCTTCTAATTTACTTCCTCAATTTAGTATTAAACGAACCTTTAATTATGATAATGCCGTTAATGGATTGCGGCAAATTCTCTGGGGGTTCTTCAAAAAAATAGTCATAGCTGACAATTGTGCCAAATACGCCAATATGGTTTTTGACAACTCAGAGTTATGCAATGGTAGTACTTTATTATTAGGTGTTGCTTTTTTTTCTATTCAGATTTATAGCGATTTTTCTGGCTACTCTGATATTGCTATTGGTACTGCTCGTTTGTTTGGGTTTCGTTTATCTAGAAATTTTGCCTTCCCTTATTTTTCAAGAAACATGGCCGAATTCTGGCAACGATGGCATATATCCTTGTCCTCTTGGTTTAGAGATTATTTGTACATTCCGTTAGGAGGCAGCCGAGAAGGGACTTCAAAAAGTATTAGAAATATTTTTATTATCTTTTTAGTGAGTGGCTTTTGGCATGGAGCGAGTTGGAATTATATCATTTGGGGAGGGCTTCATGCTCTTTATTTTTTGCCTATTTTTCTAAGCAATCAGAATAGAAAATTCAGCCACATTGTAGCACATGGAAAACTCTTTCCATCTTTGAAGGAACTCTTTCAAATTCTATTAACCTTCACATTAGCCACTTTTGCATTCATATTCTTCCGAACGGAAAATCTAGAACATGCTGCTAGTTTTATAGCAGGAATTTTTAATCCTTCTTTTTTCACCATGCCTTACCTAACCGATGATAAACCTGGTAATACTTTTCTTCTCGTTCTGTTTGGTTTTATGGTATTAGAATGGCTAGGACGAGAGGGACAGTTTGCCTTAGATAAATGGATTGAATGGTTCATTAAGCCTTTTAGACATATTATTTATTTATTCATAATCTTATTAATCTTTTATTTCTCAGGTTCGCCTCAACAGTTTCTCTATTTTCAATTCTAGCATTATGGGCAAGTTTATCATCGAAACTATTTTATTCTCTATTCTCGTAATTACGGGGTATTTATTTATTGCGCATTATGCCCCCATATCTAAAGACGACTATCATGGTTTTTCCTATAGCTACATGGCAGGAATTAAGCTCAAACATCAACGTGCTCAGGCAATAACCTCCCCCAAAATAGTGTTTGTTGGTGGTTCCAATCTTGCTTATGGAATGGATAGTGAAATGATTGAAAAAGCCTTCTCTATTCCTGTAGTTAATTTGGGCCTTCACGGTGGATTAGGCGTCCCATTCATGCTTAAAGAAACCCAAAAGTTGCTCAAAAAAGGGGACATCGTCTTTATTTCTATTGAGTATTTTACAGGAGATGGAGATTATCGATTGATTCAACAAACCTGTTTAGAATTCCCAGAAGTGGCTGACATTGAACAATTCAATATAAAACAAGAAATTCAGCTCCATCTCAATGAAACAAGACAAGGATTGGTCGATTTAGTAGAGAATAAACCTAAAAAAGACGAGTATAAGAATAAACTTTCCATCTGGGAAATGGAGAATAAGAAACGTTTTGATCCCAGCTTAAAATTCAATAAGTATGGTGACTTTACGAAACACCTAGATCACGATGGTTGGTATCAACGAAGATCTGACGATACAAAATTTCAATACCGATACTGGGAAGGCATTCAACTATTAAACGATTTTAAAGCTAAAAATGAAGGAGTTAGTTTCTTTTTCATCTATCCATCCTTAGCTAAATCGAATTTTGATGCGCACAAAACCATCCTTAATAAATTCCATAAAGACCTTATTAACAACCTTGATTTTGAAGTGCTCAATACACCTGAAGATTTTGTTTTTGAAGACAAGCTTTTCTATGATACCTATTATCATTTAATCAGGCAAGGAAGGCATCTACGGACAAAAAAACAAATTCAATCCTTTATGAAGAATGAACGAGTACAAAAATCTGTAAAAAAAGCATTACAAGCACAATCTATAGACTCCACAGAAACATCCATTCAATAACAATTATTATACTAGAGGTTTACTTCAACACAGTACGCCACAGTCTATTTACTCGACTTCTTCCCTATCCCTTGGCGTACAATTACTTTATCTAAGAAGTCAGAAAAAAGATCAGGGAGTAACAAGGCAACTAAACCACATAACTTTAAGCGAAGCGCTCACGACCACGGAGTAGCAGCGCAGCTAACTAAAGCTGTAGTAGTCTAATGCCCACTCTCAACTACGTTTGCTTCAACGCTCGTGAAGCGATCTAATCCTATCTGATATGCCGTATCAAATAAGTAGCTTGCGAACTCAGTTTTGTGTGAACGTCGCAGACCTCACAGAGTATAATTTTTAAGAGAGTATTGGACAAAAAAAGCGTGTTAATACCAT
>JBOEFW010000036.1:0-39913 GCA_050633105.1 Aureispira sp.
CTGCTTTCGTGATTTTAACCTGCAAAAACAGGAAAAAATAGAATAAGAGGACAATTGCCAAAGGAAACAATTGTAGCCAATAAGACAGGTTGGTCAGGCACTAACAAAGAAACAGGAATCACTGCTGCCGTAAACGATATTGGAATTGTCTTTTTGCCAAATGGGAATTACTTTGTTATCAGTGTTTTTGTAACAGACTCGCAAGAAAATTTTAAAACAAATGCAAAAATCATAGCGGATATTGCAAAAGCTACCTATGACTTTTATACTATTCAGACGAAACAATAAACTGTCACCAACAATGTCTCGCCTATCGGCAGGCTACAGGCACGTACACTCAGTGTTCGAAGGGAAGCCCCCTGCTATACCCAATTACCAAAATCTAGGAAACTAAGATTATTATTAACCTTAGTTTCCTATTATCCGAGGAAGAGTAATGATTTTTATTTTCAAATAAAAATAGAAGGATTAAATTGTAGACAGTGTTGTGAACAAGTCACGGTTCTGTTTTTCTGTGTACTTACAGCCCCTTTATCTGGTTATTCAGAACAAGGAGTAAGAACTGTTTTTATTTGATGGCGACATCTTTCTTGAAACGCTCTGTCAAGGTATGAATAAACGTATCCATAACCGCTTGTTCTTCGTTATCAATCCCATCACTCGCCTTCGCTACGGCATGCATCACTTCTAACATATCTCCATAGGCCGCTTGTGGGCCAGCATGTTTACAATAATCCAACACCTTATGATAAGCAACCTCTGGGGAAGTCTCTTTTTTTCGCTCATAATCAAACGACCATTTAATATCAGCGGCCCAAGGATTGGCGGCTAATACTTTTTCTAGGGCAGTTACTTCGCTCTCTTGGATCAAGCCATCTGCCATAGCCACCACATATAGTAATTCTCCAAAAGCTTCGTATAATTTTTCTGGACTGTCTTGCATTGTTTTCTATTTTAGAGAAAGTGATCTATTGAAGTTGTTTAATTCCAGCTAGGAAATTCTCCCAAGAGAATTCTTCTTTTCGAGCTTGTACGCCTGCTTTAAAAGCAGCGCCTCGTTCTTCTTGATAAAAATTGAGTATAGCATCGGCTACTGCCAATGAATCATTAGGTGGTACCACATAGCCTGCCTCTTCATGGGTAACGACTTCAGGTAAGCCGCCTACTGCGGTCACCAGCATTGGGACTTCAAAGTGATACGCCAATTGTGTAATGCCACTCTGTGTGGCTGTTTTATAAGGTTGTACTACTAAATCAGCCGCGCCAAAATAAGCCGCAACATCTTGTTCCGAAATGAAGGAAGTTCTTAATATAACCTGTTCCTCCAATTGATTTTCTTTGATTATCCCCTCGTATAATTCTGGGGAAGCATAATACTCTCCTGCGACCACTAATTTTACGCCTAGCGCCCGAATTCTAGGATCAGCCATCGCTTGTAATAAGACATCCAATCCTTTGTAGGCTCTAATAAAACCAAAATAAAGTAAATATCGTTCTTGGACGGGTAATTTCAGTTGGACACAGGCCGCCTCTTTAGACAGTCGATCTCCATAATTATCATAAATAGGGTGTGGTAAATAGCTCACGTCTTGATGTGGTTTTAAGAAAGGTTGTAATTCCTTTTCCACAGAACGAGACATCACTACAAAAGCATCAACAGGCTGCACAAAATACCGTGCAAAAAATGCATCACCAATGCGTTTTTCGTGGGGCACAATATTATCAATAATAGAGACAATTTTGCTGTGTTTGTTCTTTTTAATCTTCCTTAGTATCGTTCCTAAACAAGGGCCCATGAAAGGCAACCAAAAACGACAAATCACTAAATCGGCTTTTTTCTTAGCCAAAGCTTTACCAACAGACAACCAATTAAATGGATTCACCGAATTCATCTGTACACTGATGGACAAATGTTCTGGCGCAGGATCTTCACTATACTGCGTTTTTCCTGGAAATAAGATATTGGGATATTGTAGACTGAAGGTGACAATTTCTACTTCGTCTCCTTGTTCTAAGAAGGCTTCTGCTAACCGTTCATTAAAAGCGGCTAGACCACCTCTTAATGGATAAGCAGGCCCTATGATCAAAATTTTCATAATACTTGGCTGTTGTCTAAGATTCTTTGGAGGGATCAACCTCCTCGGTTTTCACCACTTTGGTTTTACTCATTAGATCATGAAAAAAAACTTGTTGTGGGTCTTTTCTTTTTTTTGTGGCAATAAAGGTGAGAATAGCAAAAATTATTGGAGAAAGAAACAGGTACTTTAAAATCGTGCGCCAAACAATTAATCCCCAATAGACCGTAGGCTCCCTTTCAATAGATACTACTTTTAACTTCATGACGCGTTTTCCAAGGCCACGCCATCCTTTTTTAGTGGCAATCATTAACGCAATAAATATTCCCCAAAACAGTAAGACACTTACCCTATCTCCAAAAACATACGCTCCTAAGGTCATTATAAAACCAAGTCCACTAAAGATAACGCTATCTATAAAAAAAGCCAAAAAGCGTTCTCCCAACCCTGCTGTTTCATACACAATGGCTTCTTCTTCTCCCCAATTATCATCTAATAATTCATTCATGGTTCGTTTTATTAATCCGCCAAGGTGGATTTTTTCTATTGCTCCCCGCACAAAATAAGATTAATTGATTGCCATCTAAATCTTTAAGGCGGGCTTCTTTCCACAACCAAGGTTGATCGATGGGCAATGCTTCAAAAACCATCCCTATATCTAGCAAACGTTTCACTTCTTGTTCCAATTCTTCTACTTCAAAGTAAACCCACACACCACCCCCTATTGGCAATGTTTCTACTTGATGTAAGGAAAATGTAGCATCTCCAGTAGGGCATTCAAAACGAGCATAGTGGTTCGTTGAATGGACAATGAGTTCTAAGCCAAGCTGCTCATAAAAAGCAATGGACTTTGAGATATTTAATACTGGAACCGTAATTTGATTGAGGTTCATTGGTCATTTATTCTTACAGCATATTTTCTTTGTAAACAAGTTAGCAAATATGCCAATTGATTAGGTTGGATCTTGTTCTTTGCCAGAGGCATTAGGAGTAGACCGTTCTAAAAATAATTCTAAGGCTTCCAAAGCTGTCTTTTTAGAGTCAGAAGTCTCCTCTAGGCCCAAGTGCGCATCTATGCCATAACGGTTTCTATTGGGAGCATTACGCGCCACCATTTCTGCTAAGAATCCTGTTAAAAAGAGCTGTGTTCCCATTATCATGCAAGTCAGGGCAATATAAAAATAGGGAGAGTCCGTCACCAAGGGTGCTTTTAATCCAAGCCCTAAATAATACAATTTGGTATAACCAATAATGATAGTAGAAACTAAACCCATGAAGAACAAAATCAACCCCCAAGAGCCAAATAAATGCATGGGACGTTTACCAAAGCGTCCCACAAACATAATGGACAATAAATCTAAAGGGCCACGAATAAAACGGGCAATTCCAAATTTAGACACACCATGCATACGCGCTTGGTGTTCAACTGCCTTTTCTCCAATTTTTTTGAAGCCTGCATTGTTGGCAATGACAGGGATATAGCGATGCATTTCGCCATATATTTCTATATTTTTTATGACTGTTTTTCGGTAAGCTTTGAGGCCACAATTGAAGCCATTCAGCTCAATCCCTGACATCTTTCGAGTTGCCCAGTTGTAGAGTTTACTCGTCTTGTTCTTAATAAAAGGATCAAAGCGTTTTTCTTTCCAACCAGAGACCAAATCATAGCCCTCTTCCATCACCATTCTATAGAGTTCGGGCAGTTCCTCAGGAGAGTCTTGCAAGTCTGCATCCATTGTAAAAACTACTGCTCCTTCTGCCGCTTTAAACCCCTCATTGAGGGCTGCAGATTTACCATAGTTTCGACGAAACTTAATCCCTTTGATCGCAGGATTTTCTTGACGCAAGCGTTCAATTACGGCCCAAGAATCGTCGGTACTTCCATCGTCTATAAAAATCACTTCATAAGAGAACCCAAGTGGTTCTAAGACACGGTGTATCCATGCGGTCAATTCTGGCAAGGATTCCTCTTCATTAAGTTGAGGGATCACAATAGACATATCTAAGCTCATATACTGCTGCTTTGCAAGGGTTGTTATAAAAGGGAATCCTAAAAGTAAGAAGTTATTTTGATAATTGCAATCGTTTATTCTCGACTTTTACGGGCTAAAACCATAACGGTTAAAGAAGTTAATAAGCCCCAAAATATAGCATACATAAAGGTCGTTTGCACTTGTCCTGACACCGTAAATAGATGCCTCGTATATTTCTCTATATTAGTATCCAATCCGCGTTGTACGGTATCAATTGCCCCTTGGGTGATGGTATCTTTTTTCCAATACGTTCCAATATAAGTGCGCATCATTCTGTTGTAATGAAAGTCGCGATATTTTTGCTCATATTCTTGGGCGTAAGTCGGCTGTACAAAACTCATGTACGCCCAAGTCGCCAAACTCATCAATACGGCTAAAAATATAGTGGTCAATCCTCCTAATTTAAAGCCTTCTCCAAACGTGAGATAGCCTTGTTGTTTGCCTTTTAGCGCTAAAACACCAATGACAATCGTAGCGACTATTGCTAGTCGAAACCACCAATCGGCGGCAGAAGAAATTTGTAAATCAGTTGATAATAAGCCACAACGTCCCAAAAAGAAAATTACACTCCCCAAAAGGGCCAACTTTAAACTCAACTTTGCGGTTGCTTTTGTATCCATTTTTCGCTACTCTGGTGTTTTTAGTACTCTGGCTGCTCCCGCTTCATAAATAGAGCGGTCAAAAAAGCCATAAAAAATCCTATTAATAATTCTATGATTATCCCTAAGGGATCACGTAAACTAGGGCCAAATTCCCCTGCTCTATAATTCGCAATGCGCTGTTCAACGATCTCTTGAGTATCTTCTGAAAAATCCATGTTATTCTTGAAGATTTCTGTACTGGCATCACGTACCATTTCAATTAAACTGGGATCGTAATAGTTGAACAGAAAATAGATAAAGATGAATTTTATTAAAAAAGCAATAAAAAACGTTCTAAAACCTATTTGTAACAACTCTCCAAAGGATTTAAAATCTCCTTGGTGCAGTTCCTCTTTGTGGGCTTCCCTGTTGACCAAAGCTTCTAAACTTCGTTGATTTAGGGTCGTAGGACGCGCTTGATAGACGCCATAAACAATTGCTCCGAAAAACAATACCAAGGTCCAGCGCTCATAACCATCAATTAATAGTCGTGGTTCTACTAAATAGAGTATGGTAATGTATAAAGTGGCTATAAAGCCCGTCATCAACCCTAAGCGGGTACTAATTTTATTCATAAAATTACAAAAACACAATTATTACAAAAAGAAGCCCTATTGCTGGGCGAGTGCCTGCAAGATAGAGCTTCTTTTAATTTTTTCTCGGTAAAAAGGAAGACAGTAATTATTTGGTGGCTAAAATTTCTTGGTAGACCTTTCCTTTTATTAAAACTTCTCTAGCTTGGTTAATTTCTGCATCCGTGCGAATCCCTGCTTCGATGCTTCCACGCTCATAATAGTAACGGGTAGCAATATAGCGTTGTAACAAATGCAACAAACGTGCTTTCTGTTGACGAATCTCCACTTGGCGAGAATTCGACAATACTTTTTTGATGCTGCCTAGTTCTTTATCAATCGCTACTTGGTAGTTGTCTACTTCCGCTTTTTTTTCTAATTGTTCTAATAAAACCTCTGTTTCCGTTTTATATTCATATCCTTGCTGGTCTAAGAAAGATAAGAAGTTTTCAAAATCTTCTTCGGTCAATTGAAATTGGCTCGCTTTGCCAATATCCGTATGCTTTTTCTGATATTCAGCGGCGAAGTCAAATAAGTATAATTTTTGTTTGAAAGTGTTCATTATTTTTAGAAAACCTGCTTTGTCTACATCCACATCTGGTTGAATGCCGCCTCCTCCATACACTTTACGCCCACCTGTTGTGGTATAAGCAGTGCGTAAAGAATCTGGAATTTGCTCTGGCTTACCATTCTTATACTCTAAAGCCTGAATACAGCGTCCACTTGGAATATAATAACGAGCAGTTGTCATTTTCAACTTAGCTCCAAAACTCAAATCACGGGTATTCTGTACCAAGCCCTTACCATAAGAACGCTGTCCTACAATAATACCTCGATCTAAATCCTGCAAGGCTCCTGCTACAATCTCTGAAGCGGATGCAGAGGATCTATCAATAAGGACAGCCAAAGGTGCTTTGGTATCTATTGGAGTATTAAGTGTGCGGAAAATTTGTTGTACGGATTTTTTACGTCCTTTGATTTGTACAACGGTTTGATTTTTTTCTAAGAATACATTGGCGACGTTGACCGCTTCTGTTAATAAGCCTCCTGTATTGCCTCGTAAATCAAGAACTATCCCCTTAATTTCTTGCTCTTTTTTAAGAGCAAGCAGCGCTTTTGAGACATTTTCTCCAGCATTCTCGGAGAATGATTGCAAGACGATGTAAGCAATATCTCCTTCCAATATTCCATAATAAGGTACATTGTTAATACTAATTTCTTCTCTAGTAACCGTCATGGTTTTATTCTTCCCATCGCGTTCTATCGTCACTTCTACTGTGGTGCCTGGTCGCCCTCTCATATGCTCACTAATTTTTCGCATACCAGCTCCAACAACATTCACTCCATCTATCGCCACTAACTTATCCCCTACTTCTAAGCCAGCAAGTTGTCCTGGTCCGCCTTCATAAGGCAAAGAGATAATAATATGTTTGGGTCCTTGTATAACCGATACGCCTAAACCGCCATAACGCCCTGTAATCGTAGATGTAAATTGCGCGACTTCATCCGCAGGAATATAGGTGGTATAAGGATCTAAACTTTTTAGCATGGCTGTCACCCCCGTTTCCATTAATTGTTCTGGATCTACCTCGTCTACATAATGGGTATTGAGCTCACGAAAAATGTTAGAAAACAACTCTAAATTCTTAGCAATCTCAAAATCGTTCCACTCAGTAGAAATTCCAATTAAGCCCCCTCCAATTAGCGCCAAAATCAATATTTTAGCTTTTATTTGCTGTACTATTTTCATGTTGCTAATTATTTTAAGGTCTTAATAATTTCTGGAATTGCTCCTTGTCTTTGAATAAAGCTAAGGCCGCAGCTACATCCGTATCCCGTGCCAAACGATTCTCAATTTGTCCCGTTTGATAATAATAACGCCCAACAATTTCTTCTTCCAAGGCCTCTTTGACTGCTTGTTTATTCGCTTCAAAAGCAACTGCTTTTTCTTTGTCAATCAATTCCCGCGTTTGCTTAAATCTAGTTTGCAACTCTTCATAAGTCCCTTCTGTTTTTGCTTGTTGTTCTAGTTCTACCAAAGCCTTTTCTGTGGCCGTTTGATAGGCCATCCAAGGGGTCTTTGCCATTGTTACAAAGTCTTGGTATTCTGCTGCAGTGAGGGTAAATGTTTTGGCTACACCAATAGAATCGTGCTCATCGCGGTATTTATTAGCATAATCAAAAATGATTTTTTCTTTTAACAAAGCTCTCAAAATAGCACTGCGTTCGTTTTCCTTCACCTCATAATCTGGCTCCAAGCCCTTGCCATCATATACTTCACGACCTGCTTTTGTTTGAAACACTTGACGTAAAGAATCAGGCACTTTAACAGGAATACCATTCTTATAATTCAACGCTTGCACACAACGTCCACTAGGAATATAATATTTAGCTGTGGTTAGTTTTACTTTAGAACTGTATCCAATGTCTTTTGTATTTTGCACCAGCCCTTTACCAAAAGAAGAGCGCCCCAACAATACGGCACGATCTAAATCTTGCAAAGCTCCTGCTACAATCTCTGACGCGGAAGCAGAACTTCCATTCATCAATACCACCAAAGGAATATTAAGATCAACAGGATTGTTTAAGGTTTTAAAAGAGCGATCCCATTCTGGAATTTTAGCTCTAGTGTAAACAATTTCATTGCCTTTATTCAAAAACAGATTACAGATATTGACAGCTTCTATCAAAAAACCGCCCCCATTGCTGCGCAAATCCAAAACCAGTTGTTTAGGATCGTGCTCTGCTTTGAGCGCATCTAATGCTTTTTTGACATTAGCACCTGCTCGTTGTGAAAACGTGGTTAGTACAATATAGCCTGTCTCATCGTCCAGCATTCCATAATAAGGAACATTGTCTTTAGTGACTTTTGTACGCTCTAAAGTGAGGGTACGTTGTTCTCCAGAAGAAGGACGCAATACCTCAATTGTTACTTTAGTCCCTGCTTTTCCTTGTAGTGTTTGAGAAATATCCCCTAAGGCGCGGTCTTCCAACCCTGTTCCATCAATTTCTAATAAAACATCCCCTACCCTCAAATCATTTTGCTCAGCGGGTGTTCCTCCAATCAACTCTCCAATCACTACTTGGTCTTTATTGCGCGCTAATTCAACACCAATACCATCCCAACCACCTTTGACCCCCATACGTACTTGTACCATTTGTGCTTCTGAGAAATAGTTGGTATACGGATCGAGTGTCGCCAACATAGAGTCAATGCCCACTCGCATTAATTGATTGGGATCGGTTTCATCCACATACTCCTTGTTGATAATGCGATAAGCCAAAGCAAAATTTTCCATGCTTTGAGCAATCTTGATAAAGCGCCCATTAGTAGCTACAGCAAGTGCAGCACCTAGAAAAAGCCATAAGAACCAGTAGCGATAAAGGTAGTTTTTCATAGAATCCTTCTGTAATTCAAGTCAATAGTAAGGTTTATGGGAGAATGGGGAGGAGCTAATTACACTCCTTTATAAAACCTACTTCAATATAAACAAAAATAGCCCCTTTTGATCAAAGGAGCTATTGTTTTAAATATCTTATAACGTTTAGGCCGTTCTTACCAAGAGATGCCTAACGCTGATTTTACTTGTGCAGTCGCATCAATTCCACCTTCAGAGTACAACAAAAATTTCTTGTCTAAGATGTAAGTGTACTTGTTTTCTTTCGCTACTTTTTTCAAAGCATTGTCTAACTCTTCATACAAAGGCTTTGTTAGTTCGCCTTCTTTTTCTGCCAATTTACGGTCAGCATCACCAGCTTGCTTTTGCAATTCAGCTTGCATCGTTTGCAATTTAGCTTGTGCTTCTTGTTCCTGCTTAGGAGTTAATTCACCACGCTGTGCTTTTTCCATGATTTCTTGGTAGTAATCTTGAGCTTTCTTTTGCTCTGCTTCCAATACTTTCTGCAATTGCTTACCATAAGCCTCTACTTCTGATTTAGCCTTTTTGTAAGCAGGCATCTCAGGAACAATGTCCTCAGAAACAATATATGCTATCTTTTGAGCCTTTGCAGTCGTACCAAATGCCATAAATGCAACTATGGTGAACACGGATAATAGATTTAAGACATTTTTCATCTTGATTCTTTTTAATTTTTTATTGATAATAAGTTAAAGTTGCTCACCCAAAGCGAGCAGCCTATTTGTTCCGATTACTTTGCTCCATCAGAAGCTTCAATAACAGGGTACAATTGGAGTATATACATATTGCGTACCACTTTTTAAAAGCACTCCAAACATAGGCAGTCAACAGGGGTAAAATTGCGGCTACAAAAGTACGGATTCATGCTGTTTTGACCTAATGTAACCCCGACAAAAATAGAACTATTCTGATATAGAACAATTCAAAGTTATTCCTCTTAATATAAATCCAACTAAAAAAAACGCCTAATCAAGCATTTAAGCCTGTTATTAGTCGTTTAAGAACAGCCCATATGCTCCAAATATTACATTCCTAATTTTTCTTTTACTTGAGCTGTAGCGTCAATTCCACCAACGGAATACAACAAAAATTTCTTATCTATGATGTACGTATAGCCTTCATCTCTTGCTACTGCTTCTAAAGCATCATTAAATTTTTTGTAGAGAGGTTCTATTAATTGCCCTTCTTTTTTAGCCACTTTCTGATCAGCATTCATTGCTTCCTGCTGTAATTTTTGTTGGCCTGTTTCCAAGCGTACTTGCGCGCGTTCTTGCTGTATTTTTGTCATGATCCCTTTCTGAACAGAATCCATAACTGCTGCATAATCTTTTTCTATAGCCGCTTTCTTTTGTTGCAATATTTTTTCCAGCTGTTTGGTATAAGCCTGCAATTCACTTTGGGCTTTTTTATACTCCGCCATTGCAGGAATGATGTTTTCTGATGCGACATAAGCCACTTTTTGGGTTTGAGCAAGAGCAAAACTGCTCATACATATTAGTAAGCTAGCAACAATAAATAATCTCATAATAACAAGGGTTTTTGTAATACAGTCCCAGTGGGATTTGATGAAATAAAAGTACATTCTTCCTACTTTTCTATTGCAATGTAATGCCGTATTCATAGAGCTAATACCTCTTTAACAGAACTATAGTAGGATTTTCAGGCTATTTAACAGCCTTTAACGTAAAAGAAAGGCAGCCTTCTTCTTAAATATCAAAATATTGTCATAGAAATAATCAAAAAAATGCTCCTTCTACCGTAGTAAAAGGAGCATAAAATCTATTCTTATAAAAGGAGAACAAACACAAAAACTTAAATTCCCAATTGTTTTTTCATCTGATCGGTAGCATCAATCCCTTGGCCACTATACAACAACAGTTTTTTATCCAAAATATAGATGTACTTGTTTTCTTTGGCAATCGCTGCTAAGGCTGCCTCAAATTGATCGTACAAAGGTGCTGTCAAGGACTGTTCTTTGTCAGAAAGTCGTTGATCTGCTTGATCTGTTTTGCGTTGCAAATTATTTTGCATGGTCTGTAATTTCTGTTCCGCTTCTTGCTGTTGTTTAGAGGTCAATTGTCCTGCTTTGACTTGCTCTAGAACTTGAGTATAATATTTAGCAATACTGCGTTTCTCCGCATCTAACTCTTGCACCAATTTTTCCTGAAACGTTTCTAAACTTTTCTGGGTTGCTCTATAAGCTGGCATAGAGGTGATGACTTCATCTGTATTGACATAAGCAATATTATCCTGTGCTTGTAGTTCTATGCTGCTAAAACACCACAGAAAACAGAAGAGAAAACCAAGTTTTCTAACAATGATCATTTGCATTCTATTTCTTTAAGGAAGATGAATTAATTCAAGCGCTTGATCACTTCTTGTGTCAAATCTTTATCATCCGCAGCATACAATAAAGTAGAGCCATCTGGTGCGGTAAAAATGAAATCAAAACCACGATCTTTCGCTAACTTTTGGACAACACCATAAACCTTTTCTTGGATAGGCTTCACTAAGCTTTGGCGCTTTTTGAATAATTCTCCTTCTGGTCCAAAACGTGTATTTTGTAAACTGCGTACTGCTTTTTCTTTGGCTACAATTTCGTCTTGTTTTGCTTTACGCATTTCATCACTCAACAATGGTTCTCGCGTTTGATACTCGCGATACATGGCTTCGATTTGCTCATACTCTTTAGCAATCTCTTGACGCCAGCGCTCTGCTTGTTGCTCCAATTGTTTCTGTGCAGTTTTGTACTCTTCCACTGAGTCCATTACTTTCTCCATGTCTACATAGGCTACTTTAGAATATTGTGCTTGTAGACTAGTAAATCCAACTAGTAAAAAAAAGCAAACGATCAATGATACTTGTCTCATGTATGGTGTTTTTATTGAAGTTGATACGGCTATTTATCCACAACTTCTATTTCTAGAATACTACTCCACAGTAGTTAGGAAGCACTGTGGAGTAGTTGTATTGTAATTTTATGGTCTGCAAGTTCTATACCAGCTCCAAAAAGTGGCTGTATTTTAAGTCCGATAATTAGTCTGTTCCATTCACTTCTTTGCGCAACTCTGCCACACGCTTTTCCAAGATTTTTATTTTCTTTTCTTGTGCCTCCACTTCTTCTTGCTTCTCTTGAAGCGTTGCTTCTATTGTTTTAATTTTAGCTTCTTCTGCTGCTACTTTTGCTTTGGCGGTTGCAATTTGCTCTGCTGCTTTTTCCTTCGATAAAGCAACGGCTTCTGCATTCTCCTCTTGTGCGGCTTTCAATTTTTCTTGTAAAGCTAACTTAGCTGCTGTATTGTTTGTTTGTATTTTCTGTACCTCTTCTGCCGATTTTGCTTTTGTTTTAGCAACTTCCTCTGCCGCCTTTTCTTTGGTCGTTGCAATTTCTGTTGCTGCTTTTTCCTTGGCATTTGCCATATCTTCTTGCGCTTTGATTACGGTAGAATCCAACTCTAACTGAATACTTGCTTTCTTCTCTTCCGCAGCACGTTTGGTTTTCTCTACTTCTGTCGCTGCTCTTTCTTTGGTCAAAGCAATTTGTTCCGCTACCTCTTCTTTAGTACTTAATAAGCGTAAGGTTTCTTCTTTTTCTGCGGCTACTGTATTAGCACGAATGGTTTCGACCTTAGAAGCGGCTTCTGATCTTGTTTTAGCAATTTCAGTGGCTGCGCGTTCTTTGGTCTCGGCAATATCATTCGCTGCTTTTTGACGCTCTAAAGCGGCACGTTCTTTATCTGCAGCAACTTCATTGGCTAACTTCTCTTTTGTCTTAGCCCGCTCTTCTGCTATGTTTTGCTGGAACTCTGCCATAGCTTCAAAGGTTTCATTCTTCACTCTTGCTTCTTGCTCTTTTAGCGTTGCAATTTGGTGGAGTGTAGCTTCTTGTGTTTTGAACAAGGCCTCTGCTGCTTTTTCTTTGGCGGTTGCAATTTCTTCTGCACTAGCTGATTTTAATTCATCCGCTTTGGCCCGTGCTTTTTGAATTTGCGCGGTGGTTTCTTCTCGAATAGTCTCCATACGCTCTTGAGCTGTTTTCTGAGAGCTTTGGATCTCTTCTACGTATTTTGTTTTAACGCTCTTCGCCTCTTTACTGGCTTCCTGTATTTTAGTAATCGCTTCTTCTTGTGCTTTTTGAATTTCGGTCGTGGCTTTTTCACGAGCAGCAATCACCTCTTCCGCAGAAGCGGCTTTGATCTTCGCTTCGTTGGCTTTAGCTGTTTCAATTTTTGCACGAATTTCTGCATTGATTTTTGCAATTTCAGCGGCTGCTTTTTCTTTAGCAGCAACAATATCCAATGCAATCACTTTTTTCTTGTCTTCTGCTTCTTTGCGAGAGGCTAGCACAGCTTCTGAAGTCAGTTCTTTTGTCTTGGCAACTTCAGCAGCAGCTTTTGCTTTTGCTTCCGCTACTTCTGCGGCTGTTTCTTTGTTTTCTTCTACAGCATTTTCTTTGGCGGTGATTACTCCTGCTTTAATTCGAGCAATTTCCTCCGCTGCGAGAGCACGTTCTTTTTCAATTTGTGCTCCAATTTTTTTGCGCTCTTCGGCTGCTTTATCTAACGTTTCGGCAACAGAATTGGCTGCTTGTTCTCTAATATTAGCCATTTCTTCGGAAGCTTTGCGTTTTACTTCTGCTACTTCCAATTGAGTTGCTTGCTTCTCTTCTGCCGCTTTCTGTTTTGTTTCTCCTACAGCAATAGCGGCCTTTTCTTTTGCATTGGCTACTTCTTCAGCCGCAGATTGCCGCGCCGTTAATACATCTTTTGCTGTTAAGTTTTGCGCGTCTCTAGCTTTCGCTTTAGCATCTGCAATTTTATCAGCGACTTCTTTTTGAATGTTTTGTAGTTCCTCCGTTGCTGTTTCTTTAATCGTTTGGATTTCTACATTGTATTGTTCTTTTGCCGTCTCAAATTGTTGATGGGCTTCTGCCATTCGTTCTGCAGCTGTTTTTCGAGCGTTGGCGACTTTTTCAGCTTCTTCTTGCTGTATTTCTTGTATTTTCTGGTCAGAACGTGTTTTGACTGCTAAGGCCTCTAGTTGAGCTTTTTCGCTGATGGTAGAAGCTGTTTTCTGTGCTGCTGCAATCGCCTTTGCAACTTCAGCACGTGCGGTTTCAATTTCTACGTTAGCACGTTTTCGAGCATCTAAGACTTGTTGAGCAATAGCGGACTGTTGCTTAGCCGCATTTTCCTTTGCTAAAGAAATATCTTTTGCCAAACGAGATTTGATGGTATTGTTTTGTTTTCTTATCTCTGCAATCTCATTGCGCAATTCATCTTTGCGTAAAGTCAATTCTCTTTTAAGGCTTTTTTCTTCTTCATCGGTCAATTGATCACAAGGAGACCCTGAACTTCGGGCAATTGTTGCAGCAGCAGAAGTATTCTCTTTATCAATTTTCTTACTGTTATTATCCGCAATACTCTGCATACTTGCTGTTACTTCCTTATCGCGTACTTTTGTTGGATCTAATTCTCTTAAGAAACAAGTAATCGTGCGTTGCATCTGACTATGACGCGCTTCATCCAAGGAATACGGGTACATTTTCATCTCTACCATATTCACCATACGAATTTGGCGAATGGTATTCTTAGACAACCATTCTAACGCATCCATATCTAACTGTACGGTATTCACATACGCCGCACGGTTTTGTACTTTGGTTTTCTCACTATCGTAAATAAAATTGTAAGGACGTTTGGTACCATCTGCTGAAATAAACATCAGTTTATCGTCTTTCTCCAAAGGTTTAATTAAGGTGTAATCATGCCCTGTTGTGGTCACTACCGCCGTAATCCCTTCTTCAGAATTCTCAAACTTGATGCTATAATCAAAATTGATACGCGCTACTAAAATATTCGTTTTGGTACTCAAGCTGTGCATATCGCCATGCTTGATGTTTTTTGTAAACATACCATCACATTGAGCCTGCATTTGGAGCGCCCAAATAATCAAACATCCGATCGTAAAAAATTGCTTCATAATGTGTTGTTTTTTAACTGTGTTATTGGGGTCGATTAGTGTGGAAGCAAGCGGGACTAATAGATAAGGAGATATTGCTTCTTTATCTTACTCTATACTGTATTTAACTTGATCAATTTATTCTTATTGTCCAACTCGTGAATAAGAGTGGATGCTATTCTAAATCCTATCGATTATTCTTTATTGGGAAGATGGTGTCTCTACTCTATAGAACGTTTCAACTAGGGTAAGAGGTTCGTTTTGATCCAAAAAATATTGCCTTACGCTAGTGCATTCTATCAGCTCTTGGCTCTAACTTAGCCACTAAAGCAGCCTCAAAAGCTAAACATTCTTGCCAGCGCGCTTGTGTTTTTTCGGTACCAACATAATGTATCGCCAAGTCTAAAAAGAGTCGATAGTGCCCTGCTTCTGAAACCATAAACTTATGGTAAAAACTACGTAAGGCTTCTTCCTTAATATGCAGGGATAATAATCGAAATCGTTCGCAACTGCGCGCTTCAATCATCGCACAAACCAACAACCGATCTAAAAACAAGGCTTCTTCCTCTACTCCTTTACGGACAAACTTCAACAACGCATTCACATATTCGTCTTTGCGTTGTCTCCCTAACTTTAAGCCTCTTTTATTCAATTCTTTAAGCACCAATCGAAAATGGCTCCACTCTTCAGAAACAATAGGTGCTACTTTTTCTACTAATAAAGTTCTGTCAGAGTAGCGTTGAATCAAGCTGATGCAACTCGTTGTTGCTTTTTGCTCACAATAGGCATGATCGGTCAAGATTTCTTCCAAACTCATCTCTGCCAAATTCACCCAGCGAGGGTCAGTTGCCAATTGTATTCCTAAAACTCTTTTTTGTGTTGGTTCCATGTGTATATCTCCTAATGATTCTCCCTATAAAATTATCCTGTAATAGGACTTCCTAACTGCTCCCATAATGTCAAGACCTCGTTTGCAGCTTGAACATCATGTACACGCAATATCTTGGCTCCTTGTTGTAAAGCAACCATGTGCAAAGCCGTTGTTCCATTCAACGCTTCTTCTGGTGTATTCTCTAATAATTTCCAAATCATTGACTTCCGAGAAATACCTACCAGAAGTGGGCAATTCAAGGTTTTAAAAGCAGCTAAATTAGCCAATAATTCATAGTTATGTGCTATAGTTTTGCCAAATCCAAAGCCTACATCTAAGAGTATATCCTGCACTCCAAGAGTTTGCAATTGTCCTATTTTATCCATAAAAAAATCCGCAATAGTCGTCATCAAATCCCCATACTGAGGATTTGCCTGCATCGTTCTTGGTGTTCCTTGCATATGCATCAATACATAAGGAGCCTTGGCTGCAGCGACTACTTGTAGTAAATCCTGGTCTAAACTCCCTCCTGAAATATCATTTAAGAGATGCGCTCCTGTGTCAAAAGCCGCTTGTGCAACCTTTGCACTATAGGTATCTACTGATAAAATTGCCGCAGGAAAATGCGCACGCAATACTTCTACTGCGGGAAGTACTCGTCTTAACTCTTCTTCTGTTGATACCGCCGCTGCCCCAGGGCGCGAAGAAGCGCCTCCAATATCTAAAATAGTGGCTCCTGCCTTCAACATCTGTTCTGCTTGCATCAACAGCGCCTCATTAGAGACCACTCTGCTCCCTTTATAAAAGGAGTCTGGTGTTGTATTAAGAATACCCATCAAAACAGGATGTTCTAGTGACAATAAATGTCCTCTACAATTGATGACCATAGTCAAGTTGTTTTTTGGTATCTTGTGGGCAACAAAGCCATAAAAAGTGACTCCTATAAATCATGTCTATTGGATTGTGCCCTGTAGATTCTTTATTTTTTCAAGTAAAAAAGCACCTTACACTCCATTGATTATCAATAGAGCAAAATTTCTCTACAAAGTAATGTTCTTACGAAGATACGGTTTAATTAGCAGATTAACCCTTTGTCAAGCTGCTTTCTGCCTAAAATCACGCCTCGTTATTCTTGAAGAAAGCTCCTTGGTCTACAGCTCGGTATAACTTTTGATTAGGCTTGTCAGAAACCTCCTCTCAACAGGACTTTTTTAACCTAGCGATTACATACTCATGCCGTTCTACATCTCTCTTTTTTTGGTTTTGATCAGTAGTTGTACGCTTTGGGCGCAAGACAGCACAAGCGTTGCAACAGATAGCAGCCAACAATCGTTCACTCGCAAATATTTTGCAGTAGTCCCTAACGAAACACCAAAAGTTACTTCTGAGACCTTGATGAAAGAAGCCATCACCCATTTTGATGGTCAACGCTACCAACGCAGTATTGATTTGCTCAATGAGGCCATCGACAGCAATAGCCATACCCCCTTGATTCCTGTTCTTTATTATTACAGAGCCGTTTCTAAAATGAAGCTTCGAAAAATAGCGGCGGCTATTGAAGATTATAGTTTAGCCATAGAAG
The DNA here is from genome assembly GCA_050633105.1 of Aureispira sp. Taxonomy (GTDB): domain Bacteria; phylum Bacteroidota; class Bacteroidia; order Chitinophagales; family Saprospiraceae; genus Aureispira. The sequence goes on from JBOEFW010000036.1 coordinate 17,155, forward strand.
CAAGTCCTTACAAAGCGAAATATCGCTATCATAGAGGCTTGGCTCATTTTGAATTGCAGCAATTTACAGCTGCACGCCAAGATTTTGAGCGCACTCTAGCGATGGAAGGAGCCGATGCTGATTTATATGTTAAGTTGGGTTTTCTAAAACAACAAGAAAAGGACTTGCATGGCGCCTTAGCAGATTATAATAAAGCCATTGAATTTAACCCTAGTTTTGCACAACCTTATTACTATCGTGGATTGATTTATCTACAAGTATTGCTTCCTGAAAAAGCCTGTGCAGATTTGCAAGAAGCCGCTCGTTTGGGGCAGGTACAAGCGGTCGCAAAGGTGAAGGAATATTGTGATAAAGATAAATAGCTCCTTACAAGCCTGCATACTTTCCTTTCATCTGTTTATAAATACGTTCTAGGTTCGCGCGACTGATTGGAATGACCAAATTCTGGTGCTGCATCACCATTTTCTTCTCTGTTTTTTCAAAACGGGCGACCTGGTTGAGATTAACAATCCAAGAACGGTGGCTGCGTTCAAAACTGTTGAGGGGCATATATTTCTCCTCAAAGTGGCTAAGTGATTTGGTTAAGAAATACTTCTTGGACACGGTGTGGATGTAACAATAATTACGATCTGCTTCCACTCCCATAATATCTTGCACCAACACCACATCATACTTATTGTTAGACGTCGGAATACAAATTTTTAGTGGGGCTTCCTCTTGTCGGTTCTGCTCATAAGTCAAGAGGCGTTCTTTGAGGAGCTTATGCTTTCCTACTTTATCTAAAGTAAGGTTTAACTTCTCATCATCAATCGGTTTGAGCAAATAATCTAGTGCAGATAACTCAAATGCTTTAATCGCATATTGGTCATAAGCCGTGGCAAACACGATTTCAAAATCAGGATTGGGGATGTATTCCAATAATTGTACGCCTTGTACTTCTGGCATTTCAATATCCAAAAATACTACATCAGGTTGATGTGCTTTGATTCCTGCTACACCTGTAATTAAAGTAGGATATTTTCCTACCACTTCTACTTCCCTACCTGACTCTTGAATCAGGAGTTCTAATAAATCTCTTGCTTTTGATTCGTCATCTATAATAATCGCTTTTAACATAATTAGTGGGGTTATTTTAACAATTAATCTACAGGGATAATGATCTCTACTTTTGTTCCTAGAGGTTCCTTGGAGTCATTGTAGAGATCGGTATAAGAAACGCCTAATTGGCTGTGTTGTAATTCTTGTAGTAACTCTAAGCGTTTTTGGGTTGCTTGTGTGGAAAAAGAAGCACCAATGCGTTTTTGACTGGTAGCAATTTCTCTGGCACGTACTCGACCAATCCCATTATCTATAACCGTACAGATTAAGCTGTTTTGATCTCTTTCCTCAAAGGTAACCCACAATTGCTTCTGCCCGCTTACTTTGTGCAATAAGCCATGTTTAATGGCATTTTCCACAAAGGGCTGAATAATCATGGAAGGAATACTAATATTGGTTGAACAATTCGCCTCAATAGAGAAATCTAATTCCTCATCAAAACGCATCTTTTCCATATCCAAGTAGTTTTGCAACATCGATATTTCTCGCTCTAATGGAATCGAATCTTTATCCGAATAATGCAATGTTTCTCGCAATAACATTGCAAATTTATTAATGTATTTATACGCTTCTTTGTTTTTATTAAAACGAACTAAACTCTGTATGGAATTGAGTGCATTGAATATAAAGTGCGGATTCATTTGACTTTTTAAAGCCGTCATTTGAGAGGCCACCAATTTATTTTCCAGATCATTTTGGATTTGAATTTGCTTCAAACGTCTTTGGTACTGCCACCAAACTAAAGCTGTTACAACACTAATAATTAACAACCAGAACCACACTTTCTGCCAGTAGGGCTTATTGATCTGAAAACTGTACACCACTTTATTGGAGGATGCCCCCAGTTTATTTTTAAAAACAGCCTCTATCTTGTAGGCACCATTTTTTAAATCATTAAGTGCAATGCGGTCACTGCCCAATAAAGTTTGCCAATTCCTTCCATTGATTCGCCATTGAATATTTCCATCTGCCGTGTAGGATTTGACATCAAAAAACAATTCAATATTGTTTTGGTTATAAGCAAAACAATGCCCTACTTGTTGTTGACTATCAATACGAACCATTGTCAATGCCAATAAAGGTTGTCCTTGATGATAATCAGCTTTTAAGTCTATTTTGCTAATGCCTTTGCTCCCATTCACATACAAATGATGGCCATATACCCAGCTTTTGACAAAATCTACCGATGTAATCCCATTCTCTGTACTAAATTTGCATTGGTACTTTAAATCTTTAGCTCTTAGTACATGGATGTTACTTTTGGTACTCAAACAAATGTAATCGTCATTGACTGAAATATAATTAATACCTTCCTCCATACCATTCTGTAGAAGGATACGGTGCTGTACTTGTCCTTTTTTATCCAACTTCAAAAAGGCTAAACTATCTAAAGCAAAGAGTTCATAGTTCTTGACCCATAGATTCTGAAGTTGAGGATAATACCCTATAGTGCTTCTTTCTAACTTTTTGTAATTAAAACAATAGAGACTATCTTTTATGTAATAAAAAATTTTCTCCCCCAATAGGGCTGTAAATTGAATATTAGGATTTTTAGAACTAAAATACTTCCCTCCATTTAATCGCTGACTAAAAATGATTTTATGCTGTTCTTCTTCCCAAAATATAACTTCATCTTTTTCTTTATTTAACCTGTAGGAAGCTCTTACATTTATTGCTTTTAAATCAAAATGAATAGATCTTGCCAGCCTAGTTTGAAAAAAGAAGGGCCGTCCTTTCATTGGTGCAACTGCCCCATAAGATTCTTCATGTAACGTTTGCTTGAACGTGGTATCAAAAACATTGTATTCATTCCCTGAACTAATGTATTGTTGACTATAAGGATCAAAGAAAATGTTCTTAACCGTTGCTTGTAAGGTATTCGTATAAAAAAGTTCAAAAGCCGTTTTTTGTTTAGAATTCTTATATAGATTCCCCATCAAATCAGAATACACAACATGACCATCGTGTTCTAAGATAAAATCTGCCCCTTTTTTAATATTATCAATAGGATACACTTGGTAACCCAAATTATGAATCTTACACAAGCCGCCGTTAAGCATACTCACCCAGATATTTCCTTCTCTATCGGCTACAGTACCTGTAATGTATTGATCTTGAAAAAAGATTTGCTTGCTTGCCACATCATATAACCCACTGCGACAAGCCACTAACAAGCGATTGTTAATATTTCGTAGCTGTATTGGTTTTAACTTAGTAGAAGCCAATGACAAATCAACTAAAAGTTCTCCTTTATCGTTAATGATATGATTGTTAGGTGTTACTATACAACCAGCATTCTCATAACTCTTTTTGAACTTATCTCGTAAAATAGCCTGTTTAATAGGAAGCAATTGGTAAGAGGTATCTGTCAATTTATATAAACATGCTTTTGCCTCTTTATCAACTAATTCAACAATTCCATTATCTAAAACCTCTATAACAAAATTCATCTTTAAGGCAGCCATGACCTCTAACCATTCCCCATTTGCTCTTTCACAATAGACATTCCTGCTAGTGTAGAAATATTTCGTATTTTTAACAATCTTAAAACCAATAATTTTCCCTTTTACAAGAGGAGGGAATGGATACAGGTCTAGTGTCCCTTTTTCATTTAACTGATAAATATTTCCCTTAAAGTCCTTTATAAAAAGATCACCTCGCTCATCTTCTTGAACATCCGTCAAGCCCATACTTCTCCGATTACTCAGAGGATGCTTCTTAAATACTAAACCATTGTAAGACCATAATCCATTGTCCGTACAGATGTATAATAAATCGTCCTTAGAATAGTATAAATGATAGACTTTATTGGTTCGCATCGGTGACTCTAAACCATAATTAACATTAGCGAGTTCCTGTGCGTGTACAATAGAACAACTTCCAAAAAACAGTAGTAGAAAAAAAAAGTGTCTCATAAAGGAGGAAAGAATGAAGTTGTTTAAAGAAGCAATTTATCACAAAAAATGCCGATTACCCTAGTGTCGGCATAAAAAAGTTTTGCTCCTTTTTCTTAAAGGATAACTGCTCTTCTTATCCTTCAATTAGTCTATTGTGTTTCCATTTTGCCAAGGCGATAAAAACAAAGTCTACAATACTAAAGCAATAACTAACAACTTTATACATCAATTGTATGAATAGACAGAATAACTGTACCAGTGACCAAAATAACGCTCATTTATTCATGATAAAGATATTATTTGACTCTTTACCAACAGTTTGAATGCTTTCGTAGAAGGTAAAAAGAGTGTAAGAACACTGATTTCTGTACGCCTCTTAATATTTGGCCACCAACAAAAAAGCATACCTATATACTAAATGATACAGGTATGCTTGTGTGTATTTTTATAATAATGAATGGTCCTTCTAAGACAATCCAGATATTTTACCCTCTGCATCGATCTCCATTCCAGTTGAAGCAGGTACAGATGGCAAACCAGGCATCCGCATCATTTTACCTAAAATGGGAATAACAAAACCTGCTCCTACAGCGTATTCAAACTCCCGTACTTCTACTGTAAAACCTGTTGGGCGGCCCAATAATTTATCATTGTCAGAAAACGACTTTTGTGTCTTTGCCATACAGACAGGCAAATGCTCTAACCCTAGTCGTTTGATTCGTTTGAGATTAAGCTGCGCGGTTTTTGAATAAGTAACGCCATCTGCTCCATAAATTTCACGCGCAATTGTGGCTATTTTTTCCTTGATGGGTAAGTCCCAATCATACAAGGCCTTAAATTCATTTTTACCAGAGTCAATTTGATCCAATACCGCTTGCGCCAAATCGGTCATCCCTGCTCCTCCTTCTGCAAAACCTTTCGCAACGACCGCTTGAGCACCTAATGCAGCACATTGTGCTTTGACCAAGGCGACTTCTTCTGGGGTATCACTTGGAAAAGCATTAATTGCGACAACAGGATTCAGACCAAATTTTTGACAATTTTCAATGTGCTTGCTCAAATTGGCTAACCCTGCTTGTACACGCTCTACACTGGGCGTGTTGTATTCTGCTTTGGCAGCACCTCCGTGGTGGCGCAAGGCGCGAATAGTAGCCACCAATACAACAGCCTCTGGTTTCAAATTCCCTGCAACGCATTTGATGTTTAAGAATTTTTCTGCGCCTAAATCTGCGCCAAAACCAGCTTCTGTTACCACATAATCCGATAAAGATAAGCCCATCTTCGTAGCAATAATGGTATTTGTTCCTTGTGCAATGTTAGCAAAAGGCCCTCCATGTATAATAGCAGGATTCTTTTCTAGAGTTTGTACCAAGTTGGGTTGAATCGCATCTTTGAGTAGGATCGCCATCGCATTCTCTGCCTGTAAATCTCGTGCATAAACAGGTTGTTTGTCATAAGTGAATCCAACTAGGATATTTCCTAATTTTTCTTTCAAATCACTTCGATCCTTTGCCATACACAGGATCGCCATCACCTCTGAAGCAGGTGTAATATTAAAACCATCCTCTCTTGGGACGCCATTGCCTGTTCCTCCCATCCCAATAACAATTTGACGTAAAGAACGATCATTCATATCCATTACCCGTTTCCAAACAATGGTTCTAGGATCAAGTCCTAGTTGGTTCTTCTTGCTCTGCAAATTATTATCAATCAAAGCAGACAGAAGGTTATTGGCCTTTTCTACTGCTGAGAAATCCCCTGTAAAATGCAAGTTAATATCTTCCATGGGCACGACTTGTGCATAGCCTCCCCCTGCGGCACCTCCTTTAATCCCAAAAACAGGCCCTAAAGAAGGCTCTCTTAAGACAACTGTTGTTTGTTTCCCTAGTTTATTAAGTCCTTCTGTCAAACCAATAGAAGTGGTCGTTTTTCCCTCTCCTGCTGGTGTTGGGGTCATCGCTGTCACCAAGATTAATTTACTTTTTGCCATCTTAGCTTCATCCAACAAGGATAAGGGTAATTTGGCTTTATATTTACCATAATATTCTAAGTCCTCTTCGCTAACTTTCAGTTTTTCTGCAATTGTTTTGATGTGCTGTATATCATTGCCTTGTGCAATTTCAATATCAGAAGGAAACGGTGTGTTCGTACTCATAATAATAGTATTTTTTGAAAAGGATTAGCCAATTAATATGTACCGTTGGTTTTTATAAGCAAACTAGTATTGCCTCTTCTTTTTTTAAAGCGGCCAATGCTATTGTTGTTCTTTTTAAAGCAAGTGCTTGTCCATACAACACAAAGTGACTACCTATAAGGCTGTTTAGACATGGAACAATATAAGGTTGTTTTGGTATTAATCTAAAGGGCTGGCTGGTTTTTGTCGAAATTTATTACCTTACTATACCTTGCCCTAAATAGCTGTTTGTTATCCACTAGAACATTATGTCCTTATTATGAAAAGAGATGTCCAAATAATTCCACCTGCTACCTTTGAAAACCTTAAATTAACCCAACGTAAAAAAAGAGCAGCAGGCATTCCTGCGGTTTTGGTTTCTTTGGAACATTTACAAAAGGAAACTGGTGTTTATAAAGGGCTTAAGCGCCTCAACAAAATGAACCAAAAAGGCGGTTGGGATTGTGCAGGCTGTGCTTGGCCTGATCCTGACGATCATCGATCTGCATTAGGAGAATACTGTGAGAATGGCGCAAAAGCCTTGGCGGAAGAAGCGACAGAAGCTAGAGTGGATCCTGCCTTTTTTAGCCAACATAGTGTGGAAGAAATGAGTCGCTGGTCGGATTTCAAAATTGGAAAATCAGGGCGCATCACGCAGCCTGTGTATTTGCCTAAAGGCAGTTCACATTACCAAGCAATCTCTTGGGAAGCAGCCTTCCAAAAAATGGCCGATCAACTCAACAGCTTAGATTCTCCTAATGAAGCGGTGTTTTATACTTCTGGCCGAACCAGCAATGAAGCCGCTTTTATGTACCAAGTTATGGCCAAACAATTGGGCACGAACAACATGCCTGATTGCTCTAATATGTGCCATGAACCCACAGGACGCGGCTTAAGCGAAACCTTAGGCATTGGAAAAGGCTCTGTCGTTTTAAAAGATCTTTATGAAGCAGAGTTAATTGTTATTATGGGGCAAAACCCTGGCACCAACCACCCTCGTATGTTAAGTGCCTTGGAAAAATGCAAAAAGAATGGAGGAAAGATTGTTAGTGTTAATCCTTTGCCAGAAGCAGGTTTAGAATGTTTTGTGGATCCTCAAAGCCCTGTTAGTGTACTCAAAGGTGGGACAACTCTAACCGATCAGCATTTACAAGTGCGCATCAATGGAGACATTGCTCTCCTCAAAGCCGCTATGGTTTTAATGTTAGAAGCTGAAAAAGAAAACCCAGGGACGGTTTTTGATTTACCCTTCTTAGAAAAATATTGTGTTGGTTACCAAGAATTGATTGCTCATATAGAGGCCATCAATTTTAAAGAAGTTGTTACACAGAGTGGTATTTCAAAAAAGGAAATCCAACAGTTTGCGCAGCTATTAATTAAGAATAAAAAAATCATCATTTGCTGGGCGATGGGCTTGACACAACAAGAAAACGGTACTGATAATGTCCGTGAAGTGGTCAACCTCCTACTCTTAAAAGGCAGTATTGGTATCCCTGGCGGCGGCACTTGCCCTGTCCGTGGACACAGTAATGTACAAGGAGATCGCACAGTTGGGATATGGGAAGCCCCCCCAGAAAAATTATTAAGCGCCTTGGATCAACATTTTGGAATCAACTGCCCCCGTCCGCATGGTTACTCTGTCGTGGAAGCCATAGAGGCAATGCGCGATCACAAAGTGCGCTTTTTTATGGGAATGGGTGGTAATTTTGTTTCTGCGACTTCTGATAGTCAAGTAACGGGGGAAGCCATGCAAAATTGCGCGATGACGGTTCAGGTTTCTACCAAATTGAATCGTTCTCATCTAATTACAGGAACAGAAGCCCTTATACTCCCTTGTATTGCGCGCTCAGAAGAAGACATTCAAGCCTCTGGACGACAGTTTGTCTCTGTGGAGAATTCTACAGGTGTGGTACACTCTAGCGAGGGGAGTTTTGAGAAAGCTTCCAAACACCTGTTGAGCGAGCCTGCTATTGTTAGTCAATTAGCGCAAGCAACCTTTGGCAATGCGAGTCCTATTGATTGGCAAGCCATGCTTGATAATTATGATGTGGTGCGCGATCATATTGAGGCTTGTATTCCTGGTTTTGATCGGTACAATGAACGAGTGCGCCAAGCCGCAGGGTTTTATTTACCCAATGGCCCACGTGAACGCCGTTTTACTACGGCATCAGGCAAAGCACATTTAACGGTGAATCCACTCCCTAATCGCTCCATAAAAGAAGGGCATTTTATTATGATGACCATTCGAAGCCACGATCAATACAACACCACTATTTATGGCTTGGACGATCGTTATCGAGGCATTCAAAACGAACGCCGTGTGGTTTTGATGCGCCAAGAGGATATGAAAAAGGCAGGCCTTAAAAACAAAGAAACCGTACACCTCATCAGCCATTATCAAGGTAAGCAACGCCGTGCGGATAACTTTAAGGTAATTCCCTATGATATTACACCTGGCTGTATTGGTACGTATTTTCCCGAAACCAATGCCTTGGTGCCTTTAATGAGTCGTGATAAGGATGTCAAGATTCCTGCTTCTAAGTTTGTAGAAGTGGAGATTGTGAAGGCTAGCTAGTGGTCTTATAGCTATAAAAATTCAAGTAAAGGGTCTTTTCAGTACATTGGAAAGACCCTTTTTAGGGAAGAACAGCCTATTTTTCTTCCATCCGCCAAGCATTGGCGTAGCAAGTTGCTTTTTGTCCTCGACAAAAGCCCAATAGCGTCAAGCCAAATTGTTTGGCATACTCTACTGCCAAAGAAGAAGGAGCAGAAACCGCTGCTAGGATTGGAATTTGCGCACAAAAAACTTTGGAGACAATTTCGTAAGAGATGCGCCCACTCACCAAAATAGCAACCGCTTGTTCTAAGCGTTCTTGTTGCAACAAAGCCCCAATTACTTTGTCTACAGCATTGTGGCGGCCAATATCTTCCATTAACACTAAAATCTCTCCTTGGGCATTGATTGCTGCAGCAGCATGAGAGCCTCCTGAGCGCAAGAAATCATCTTGCTGTTTACTCATTGCTTCAAAGGCTTGGTAGAGTTGCTGTGGAGCTAGTTGTGCTGATTTCGTTAACTCTTCTTTGAAGGTAGAACTGGCCTCTAATTCCTGTCGTCCACAAATTCCACAAGAAGAAACAGATAACAAACTGCGGGTGCTTTGAATCCCTGTCCCTAGTTCTTGCTTGGCTAAATGTACCTGTGCAATTCGTGTAATGGCATTTTTTTGACGAAAGTCGATGGAAAGAGGTGCTGCTTGCCGATAAACATCTTCTGAATACAAAAGCCCTCTTATCAAGGCTTCATCTGCTCCTGGTGTGCGCATGGTTACTGTAAATGGACGGTTATTGATGACAATTTGCAAAGCTTCTTCCACTGTTAGCGCATCTTTGACCATAGTTGTTTCGGTTCTCTGGTATTTTTTCCCTTCATATGTTGTTACGCCCATTGTAATTTGTTCTTATAATAACTATAAAAAATGCCCTGCTGTAGTGAATAAAAATACGCTTTTGCGTACAAAATCACTACAACAGGGCAAACTATTGGGGTAGAATACCCTACAGTTCCTATTGCTTCACAAATCCTTGTGTACGCATACGGCCTTTTTCATCAATAACAACCATCCAGTACGTTCCTGTTGGTAGATGACTAACATCTAATGTCGTTTCTTTCTGATAGCTTTGCTCTACTAACATTGATTGTCCAATTTGGTTAATCACTTCTAAACGAACCAACTGTGCTTTGTCTAAACTTACTGTCAATTGATTGCTAGTTGGGTTAGGTGCTAACGTATAATTTAACTCTTCCCCTTCTGCTGGTACAATCACTGTATTCAGTAAGGTATTAGAAACAACCACTAATGCTTCTGGTGAGAAACCTACATCAAAGCTGTACAAACTATCTCCTTGTAAATCGTAAACTATACCTGTATTTACTGTTTGGTTACCAAAGTTGGTTGTAGCAACGCAAAAGGTATTATTGGCAGGGTTAAAGGCAAAGGCAGAATTGCCTAAATAAGTCACATGGTGGCTTACCGCTGTTCCAGTAGTTAGGTCATAACTTCCAATTCCGCTATCATAAGGAAAATACCATACGCCATTTCCCTCAAAAGCAGTTGGCCCATAAGAAGCGGGTTTCAAGTCCACTCCTGCCGCATAAGTTGTAGCTGCTCCTGTAGCGATGGCATATTCACTAATGGTATTGCTAGCTCCATTCAAAGCATAAAGAACACCATTTTTTGTTACCAAACGACCAATTTCCTCTCCTGCTAGTCCTAGCGTGTCGTTGCTAACAATGGTATCTGCTTGAATGTCATAAATGGTAAGATAACCTAAGGTATCTCCAAATCCTGATGTTTTGACATGATTTTGAGCAATATAGGCATAGTCTCCAATTACCAAAATATCTTCTGTAGGCTTAGTGATGGCAGGTACACTGTCAATAAAAGCCATGGTATTGGCATCAAAAATGCGTAAATTATTAGGGTAAGGTGCTGTAGATCCAAAAGGTAAGTAAAAGTTTCCTACCAATAATTTATCTTGGTACAATGCCAATTTCACGGTACTAACACCACCAAAAGCAGCGGCAGCGATACGTGTTCTAGTTGTCCAATCATATTTCACAATACTATCTTGTGCGGCTACGTAAGCAAAGTTGCTGTCAATTAAGATGTCTTGGATAGAATTGGTGCCAATGGTCCCTAAACTATCAGCAGGGCTTGCTGTAGGACTCAGGTTCTGTATGGTAGGGTTAGCATAGTTTGTTGTAGAACCAAATAAACCACCATTTACAACAATAATCGACTCATTTTGAGCATTGATTGCTGCGGTAGAAAACAAAAATAAAATTAGGGATACGCTTGTAAAAATGTGTTGCATAGTAATTTTTATTACATTGTAAAGAGAAAAATTCACCTATGCTTACAAGAAGAGAAGCTAGTTGTTAACAACTAGCCCAATTGAGAAAAAAAGTATTTCTTCTTTTCCAAACTGGTTGCTTCAATCCGCGAAAGCAAGTACCAATATCGCTCTAGGCAGGTCTCCTGACTTATAGCTTTGTTGTATCGCCTTCCCATTTTTTTATTTATTGAAACAGTGGCCTTTAGAAACAACAATTGTTTAGCTATTTACAGTTGCGGGACAGTTGAAGAATTGCACTTCATTCCCTTTTAAGGTTTCTTGAACTACAAGAAACCACCTACAGCGCTTAAACTTAAAGTTGGCGCAAAAGTAAATAACCTCTTCCACATTATAGCATGGAAGAGGTTATTTTTTTATTCCCCTTAAGTTTTATTGTGCTATGAATTAGCGATCAAAAACGATTTTAGTTTTGGCCATGGGTTGCCAATTCCCGCCCTTAACAGAAGCTTCTGCCTCTAAACGATAATCAGATTGTACTCCTTTTAGGTTTTTCATGAGAGCCACTACTCCCTTGAGTAAGGGGGCATTTTGAGCACGACGATCCATTGCTGATTGTGCTGGTTCAAAGGTTAATTTAAAAGGAATCAATTGTCCCTCTCCATTCAACAACACTAAAGGTTCCTCATAGGTCCAAGTCCCCAACTCATATTCGTCAATACGTTTATCCTCCCCTTTTCCACGAGTATATATTTCAATGAAGCGGAGGCGAATGGACTCAATGGTTTCGGTTTGTTTTGCATAAACTTCCACTTCTCCATTAATTGTCTTGACAGTATCAGGGTAAACAGGAAGTGTATGTAGGCGAATGCGGGTGCCTTCCATTCCCAACCATTTTTTTACGGTTCCAAACATTGGTACTTGTTTTTGTATGTTGTGGTGTTTTTCAACACGTTGTTGTTGCTAAGAAATATAGGTTTTGTCTTGTTGTTGTTAACGTTTCGTTCTTATGGTTCGTTCCCAACAAGGCACAAAAAAAGGGCGCGTTGCCTACAACGCGCCCTTAATATCTCAACCGCTTTTCTTAGCGTTGTATAATTATTTTTTGTTGTAACTGACCTTTTTCTGTCATCAAAACAGCCAAGTACATGCCATTCGCCAAGTTATTAGCAGGCAATTGCAAAAGGCTTTCTCCTTCTACAAATGTTTGTTTTGTCAAGGTCAATACTTCTCTACCGTCTAAGCTAAATAAGCGAACTGATCCAACAATTTCTTCTGCTGCATAAATAGAAACAGGAACAAAAGAAGTAGTAATTGGATTAGAAACAATCTTGAAGCTCATTTGCTGGTCTAATGGTAAATCTCCTACAGAAGTAGTAATGCTAGTTACTGCCTCAAAACGACTGTAAGTAGAAAGTGGAGCACAAGTAGAAACAGAGTTCAACGCTTTAACACGCCATACATAATGCTTACCAGCGACTAAGTCTGTAGAAGGCAAGTTAAAATGTGTATTTCCATTGTACTGAATTCCTTTATAAATAACATCGTTAGAATTTGGAAGCCACAATCCTGGAAAGTTTGTTCCTAAGACCTCGATGTAGTACCATGTTGCTCCAGCAACAGGCGCCCATTCTAAACGAACAGTAGCATTGGTAATACTTCCTAATTGTCCTCCACTCTGAGGAGATACCACACTAGGAACTGCTGTTATATCAGTAGTATTACTAGGCGTTTGGCTCACCCAAGTTCTGTTAGCAATATCCATAGCAATAGCTGCTTGCTGCTCTGTAGAAAAATTTGTTACACAAGCATCAGAAGCATAAGACATAATATTACTCTCATCAGGATTCATACTTAGTCCATGAGGATCTAAGGTTGTAGGTTGATAAGGGCAAGCAGTACGGTCAGAAAAGTAGTCCGCTTCGGTATCACAAAAACCATCGGCTGCTGTTTGACAATTTGCTTGTACTCCTGTACGTGCCACTGCTTCTGGGCGAAAACTAAAAAAGCCATTGGGTACTATTGTTGGAACACTTTGACCACCATAAGTAGCCTCTGCATTTAAGCCTTCCCAACCATAAAACGTATGGTTCAATGTAAAGAAGTGACCAATCTCATGCGCTTCCGTCTTCGCCGCAGGCGTCAACATTTGTTGTAGTAAGAAAATAAAATCTCCCCCACCATCATACCAACTAGCTCTTGGATTACTAATAGAAGCACCAATAATCATATTAAGTGTATTTGGTACACGGTAGCTCAACATATGGCTACGTGCGGTAGAGGTACTTGCATTTTGGTAAATAAAGTTACTCACTCGGCTACGAATAGGACTGTGCAAGAAAAATTGTACATCTTGATCCAAATAAATTGCATTCAATCCACATAAGAAGGCCATAATAGTGGGCTCACTTGTTTTTCCTGTACCAGCAGCATCAGCAGCAACGTTGTGAATGGTAACAGGTACATAAGTAATCGTACGTCCATTCGTTAAACGCTGAACATCTTGTGTGGTGAAGGCACGACGATTATCCATCAACCGTTGACGGATAAGCTCTGCCGTTTCTGCAGAAATACCACACTCGGGAGTTGCGGTAGCAGGCGCTTGTGCTGTTAATAAAAATGGGAGCAGGAGGGTGACTAATCCTAGTAATGTGCTGAATTTCATAAACAATGCTTTAAAATAGGCTCTGAAAAAAATGATCACTTGCAATTGATCATTGAAGTTAAAAATCGCTGTAAACAATTTGTTATAAACTGTAACGGCAGCGTTCAATTTATGTTCCGTTAACATACAGCAAATATAGCCCCTCCTTGCTATATTCCATCATTTATTTTCCAGTTTTTACCTAAATATGTAAATTAGTTGGGAACAGCTGTCTTCTTTCAGAACAATAAGAGGGAAAAAACTATTTTTTCCCTCTTATCTTTTCAAGTGTTTTTTTGTTGTAAAAAAGCTCATATGCTTTCAAATCATCTACTTGTATCCAATCTACGCCTGCTCTTTTAAAGGCCTTCCAAAGGCCCGTATTATTAGGTACCCCCCAAAAACGCAAGGTTTTACCAACAGCATGAGCGCGCTGCACTAAACTATCCAACAACTGCCGTTCTACCTCAGGTTGTTCTCCTTGCCCCTTCCAAGAAAAGCTCCCCCGATAGGGCTGGCTAATTCGTGGGACTAATTGATTGGAACTTTCCAAGTGATGCCACCGTCCATCCAATTGCCAATAATGAGGAATTTGTTGTTGAGTATGCTCCCAATCATATTGCCCAGAAAGTAGCACCTGTACAGGAGCAGCATGGGTACTATCCTTAGTAAACGAACACAATAAATGTGCATAACGCCGACAAAGTTTCTCTAAAAGTTCTTGTGCAATTCCCCCTTGGCGCTTGATATCAATCATAAGAATTAAGGGGGTACTTTTGGAAAGCCAAGGAGATTCGGCCTTCCATAAACTGTCTAGTGGACGCAAGTAAAGCGCTTCCAAATCCGCCGCCGCTCCTAAAGCAAAGGGCCAGTGGGCTACCTTCAATTGTCCTTGATAAGGATAAACATCTACTTCGATGCTCCTAAACCCTTTGTTCAAAGCGGTATGCAGAGCTGGCCAAGGCTTGTCATAGTCATTATGAGCATGTGCTTTTTCTAATATTACAGGCAATTGGCTCCACAAATTACTAGATAGTAAATTTCCTAATAACAGCATCCAACACCAATAACATGCTCTTTTTTTCATGGATTAGAAACGACCTTTTAGGGCAACAATGACATTAATGCCAGGCGCTGAAACTCCTGAACCATAAGGTCGATAATGCCAATCTAATAAATTTTCAATCCCCAAGTCTAAGGTCAAAAATCGATTTAAGCGAAAGCTAGAATAAATATTAATGGTAAACCAGCCAGGGGTTCCTTCTGGAAGTGCTTTGTCTAAATTTTCAGAACTGTCATCAGAATAGTCTTTGAGTTTTTTGGCCCCATTAAAGCGAATATTAAAACGTGTTTGAAAAACTTTGCGCTCATAACTCCATTCTACCTGCCCATACAAAGGAGGAATATGTGCTAAGGGACGAGGAGCGGCCCCTGTTTCTAATTCCCGTCCTTCTGTGTAGTTGATACCAAAACGCATAAACATATTCTCCGAAAACTCTACCTTAAGATTGGCACTCAATCCCCAAATTGATGCCTGTCCAGCATTAATATTCGAGTAAATCGTTCTAAAAGAACCATCGTAATACATGCTATCAGAGCCATTAAGCTGGGCAGGTTCCTGTAGAATGGCATCAAACAATCTCGTGTAAAAAAACGTTGCACCAATCCAAGCTTTTTTATCAAACTGTTTACCTAAGGTTGCTTCATAATTTAGGGCTTGTTCAGGGCGAATATTTGGATTAGGAACCGTAATATTATCGCCTTTGGCTCTAATTTTTCCATTATCATCAATATTGGGCGTTCTAAAAGAACTAGAAATCGCCGTGTTAAATTGCACTCCTTTTCCCATTTCCCAAGCCAACGCTAAACTTCCCGTTACAGCCTGATTAAAAGAACTAATTGTGCTGTAAGGCAATCGATACAACAGTGTATCTCTAAAACTAGCGCGGACATTTGCTATCGCATAACGAGCGCCAGCTATAACATTTGCGCGATTACCTAATTTTATTTTATAACTCGCATACAGCCCTGCCGTACTCATAGTACTTCCTCCATCAGGATAACGTGTACCAATACCTCGATTACTTAAATTATTCGTTAGAATGTTTTCGGTCTCTACTCGCGAATGCACCACATTGTGTGTCGCCTCTATTCCATAAAGTAATTTGGAGGAACGGCTCTCTGCTTTCCCTAGGTTTTTAATAAAATCAGCGTTGAGTGTTGTCACATAGACATCTTCTTGCTGAAAACGACGCAAGGGATCATCAAAACGACGGGTCACTCTATCCTCATCTATTTTTTGAAAAGCCAATGTAATATTAGCATTCGTAAAAATAGAAATCGCTGGATTGTCTATTTTGGTGGTAAAAGCAGCAAAGAAACGATTCTGAGGGCCATAAAACCACTCTGCAAATTGAAACGTTTGCTCTGCAATTTGTCCATTTTCTACGGTAACATCACCTTCTGTCAGCTGGTCATAACGGGGCACACCAGTGCTAGTAGAGTATTGGATGTTTAATAAGAATTCTAGGCCATCTTTAGGGCGAAAACGCAATTTCTGAATCGCGTCCAATTGGGAATAACGCGTCCCTACTTGTACATTAGGATTTTCATTAATCGCAACATAATCGGCACTGTCATTTCGAGCAGCATAAAAATAACGATTCCAATACAAGGCCATGTTTTCACTGGTCTTAACTCGTCCTGCTCTCAAATCCTGAAAAGAAGAGTAAGTAATGCTTGTAAAAGAGGCAAAGTTCTCACTTCCCACATTCACATCTACATGACTCGTGCTTTCAAAATTAGCAGTTGAAAAACGAGTATAAGCCTTCGCATCTAATGGTTTAAGATCTTTGGAGCGAAAACGAGGTTTTTGTGTATAAAAGTGCATAACGCCTCCCAAGGCATCGCTACCATACATTACAGAACCTGGCCCGTGGTGTACTTCTACTCGTTCAATCGCTGCATTGTCTACGGTGACCACATTTTGCAAGTGACCACTTCTATAAATTGCATTGTTCAACCGCACTCCATCTAAGACCAGTAATACTTTATTGGCTTCAAATCCACGAATGATTGGGCTCCCTCCTCCCATTTGACTTTTTTGCACATACACATTGCCACTTTGCGCCAATACATCCGCTGAAGTTTGGGGGTTGTGCAACGCAATGTCTTTATCATCAATAACCGTGACTTGATTCGGCACTTCTGATAAAGGGCTTTTTTCGTTGGTTGTTCCTTTTCCAATGACTTCTATTGTAGTAATGTACCCCGTTTGTAAGAGCACGTGTAAGTCATTCGCACGAATGCTGTGAATATCCAGCGTTTTTTCGCGGTGCTGGATGGAGGCAAAATGTAGGTACGCCTCATAAGAGATGTCTTTAATAACAATACGCCCATCAATATCAGTAAAGCGGATGCTTGTAGAATCAATTGATAAAATGTTATTACTATTTACTTTAGCTTGGTATACAGAGGCGCCAATGACAGGGAATCCATCCTCGTCAATCACATGAATAGTATCTGTATATTGGGCTTGTATTGTAACTGCTATACTGAAAAGCAGTAGGACCATAAATTTACGCATAGTGGTACACTCTATAAAATTGTTTATCTCCTAAGACGGGCTTTTTATAGCCGCTATGTTAAAAGTAGGGAAACCGATAATTTAAAAGTAAGTGGAAGCTGTTGTAAGTTTGTGGGTGTTTAAGTGTTGGGTACAGCAGGTAATTGGATGCGAAAGGTTGTTCCTTTTTCCTCAATAGAGTTTAACACAAAAATTTTACCATTATGATAGTTCTCAACAATTCTTTTGCATAAAGATAATCCTAGTCCCCATCCGCGTTTCTTAGTAGAATAACCAGGTTGGAAGATTGTTTTAAATTTATTTTTAGGCACACCTTTTCCAGTATCTGAAATATCTATATGTACAAAGTTATTGGTATACAACACCCGAGCTTTGATTTCTCCTGATCCTCCCATCGCATCTAAGGCATTTTTTAATAAATTCTCAACAACCCAATCAAACAATAAAGGATTGATTTGTATATAAATTGGTGGTAAATCAATAGCACTTGGAAAGTCAAAAGTAATTTTGCGAGAAGCACGTTGCTGTACATATTGTAAATGCTTATCCAAATTGTCATACACATTAACCAATTCTAATTTTGGGATGGTTCCTATTTTTGAGAAGCGATCAGCGACCAAACGCAACAACTCTACATCAGTGGTCATTTCATCTGTAATCATTTGCAAATCGTCCTCTTCTGGGTACATCATTCTAATATTCTCCAACCAACCAATTAACGAAGTTAGTGGTGTTCCTAATTGGTGCGCCGTCTCTTTGGCCATGCCAACCCAGACTCGTTCTTGTTCTGCTTGACGATTAAAACTAAAGGTGAAGTAGGCCATTATAATTAGCACGCCTAAAATAGCAAACTGAAAATAGGGAAACCATTCTAAGTTGGTAATAATACTAGAACGTCTAAAAAAGAGATAATTGGTATAATTCTCATCGCCCATCACAATAGGAGTAGAAGTAGTACGCAAAGCCTCTATTTCCTTTCTAAAAAAGGCAGTATCTTTTTGCAAATCTTTGCCCTCATAATTGATCGCATCAATGATTCTATAATGCTCATCCGTTAACAATAGAGGAATTTGGCTATTCCCTTCAATAATCTGTAAATTGAGGTCTACATCACAAAACTCTGCTTCTTCAGGGCTTGCTCCTAACATATCTCGTTGTGCAGCGGCCCAAAGTGCTACATATTTATGCTCATCTTGTTGCAATTCATAAGCTACACTATTGGTATACATGACAGAAGTTGTCACGACAACAATTCCAATAATAAGTAGAGCAAAGCGCCAACGGGTACGTTCGTATAATTTTAGTTTCTTCATGCTAGTTGTCAAGCGACTGAGAGGGACAATGAAGTTATTAGAACAACTTCGTAATAGATAAAAGCAAAGGTAGTCTTATTCTAAATTAGAACCGATTAAAATGGCTTTTTTATAACAGAAAGTAAAACGCAAGAAGTACCCTTTTTTGTATGCATTGCTCCTGACTTTAACAGACTTCTCTCTAAAACAGGGAACTAGTTGAATTAGAATAGGGTTCCGAGTAGTAAGGTAATTGAAAGGAAGAGGCTTGTACCATTTTTGCGAAGGGACTATTCTCCTATTCGTTTGAATAAGCGGGGCTTTTCCTTATCTTTGCCCTTCAAAATAAAGCTCCTATTCAAAAGGAATCCTAAGGAGCTATATCAGAACGTACTAAATCAACGATGAAATCAAATAATTCTACGCTTACAGGGTTTTTATTGCTTGCCATGTTATGGGTTGGTTATAATATGCTCACCGCTCCTACTGCCGAACAATTGGAGCAGCAACAGAAAGAAAAGGACGAACTTATTGCCCAACAGAGGAAACAAGATAGCCTAGCCTTACTCCAACAGAATGCCGCTCAACAACAAATAGTTGATCTTCAAAACGATACTACCTTTACCCAAACACAAAAAGATAGTATTAAAAAGACTATTCAAGAAGCAAAATTAGGCTCTGAATTTGGCGTATTCACTCCAGCTGCACTTGGTACCAACCAAGAAATGACGATGGAGAATGAAAAGCTAAAAATTACCTTTAATACCAAAGGTGGTAGCATTGGCAAAGTTCACGTAAAAGAGTTCTTACAGTACAACCAAGCTACTAAAGAGGATGCTTATGATAAAGAACCGCTAGTCTTATTCAATGATCCTTCCAATAAATTTGAATACTTCATTCCCCTCAATGAAACAGGTCGAGGAAGTATTTCAACAGGCGATTTATTTTTTGAGCCACAATTGGAAGGCAATACTTTGCGTTTAAGAGCCTATGCAAAAGATAGAAGCCAGTACATTGAGCAAAAGTATACGCTGAATGATAACTATGTGTTGGATTACCAATTAACACTAGAAAACATCAACAGCAATATGCCTAGAGATAAGAACATCCAACTCCACTGGGATTCTTACCTCCATAAAGTAGAAAAGAACCCACACTACGAGGCAACCATGACGACGGTTTATTATAAATCGAAAGACGATGGATTTGACTATTGTGATTGTCGTTCTAGCGATCAAGAGCAGCTCGCCAATCCAGTTTCTTGGATCTCCCACTCTCAGCAGTTTTTTAATGCCTCTATTTTTAGTAAAGAAGGGACTAATTTCTCTGCGGCCAATCTATCGACTTTTGCGATGGATGAAAGTGCTCCTCATCTTAAACGTCTAGAGAGCACTTTGGAGATTGCCACTAAAGATCAAAAATCAGCGGCTTATGATATGCAATTTTATATTGGGCCAAATGATTACAATGAATTGGCTGCTGTGGGCAATGATTTTGAGCGTATTATTCCATTTGGATGGAGTATTTTTGGTTTTATTAGCCGTTCTATCATCCGCCCCTTGTTTAATTTCTTTGCCTTATTCATCACCAACTACGGGATTATCATCCTATTGTTGACCTTCTTAATTCGTTTGGTTTTATTTCCATTACAATACAAAATGCTACAGAATGGAGTAAAAATGAGCGTTATGAAGCCAGAATTGGATGCCATGCGCGCCAAGCATAAAGATGACGCCGCAGGAATGCAAGCTGCACAGATGAAAATGTACCAAGATTATGGCCTCAATCCTTTAGGTGGTTGTTTACCCATGTTGTTGACCATGCCGATCTGGATTGCCCTCTATCGCTTTTTCCCCTCCTCTATTTCGTTCCGTCAAGAGAGTTTCTTGTGGGCCGATGATTTAGTGAGTTATGATTCGATTTGGGATTTTGGACACATACCCTTCATTTATGACATTTATGGAGACCACATGAGTTTATTTACCTTGTTGTGGATGTTGTCTATGTTTGCCTTCTTATGGTATAACAGCAAGCAGATGGATATGACCGCTGCAGCTGGTGGTGGTGCCAATATGAAGATGATGAAATACATGCAGTTTTCTTTCCCATTCCTTTTCTTCTTTGCTCTTAACAGTTGGGCAGCTGGTTTAACCGCTTATATGCTCTTTAGTAACTTGCTCAATATTACACAAACATTCTTAGTGAAGAATGTCTTGATTAATAAAGATAAACTGCGAGCACAGTTGTTACAAAACAAAGAGGACAATAAGAATAAGCCCAAAAAAGAAGGCTTTATGTCCAAATATCAAGACTTGCTCAAGGAGCAACAGGAAATGGAACGTCGTAAGAAGAATGGCAAATAAGCCGCTTCCTTCTACAACAAAGCACAAAAGTGTTGTGCCTGTTTACTGAACATAAAAAATCCCGAATTTTAGCTAGACTAAAATTTGGGATTTTTTTTAGCGGGTAATAGATCTATCTCTTTTGAAAAAACTAGGATTCGAGACAAATTGTATCTTTTTAAGAATGCGCCTTGTTATCTTATAGCATTTCTTTCACAAAGGGCGGCAACGCATAAGCTGCATAATGAATTTCAGGCGTATAATACTTCAGTTGCTCTTGTTCTGAAAAAATAGCTGCTGCCGCTAAATCAAACTGTAAGGGGTTTAATGTTGCTCCTTTCACCGCTGTAGTAAAACTCCACATTCCTGTTGGATAAGTAGAAATATATGCCAGATAACAAGCAACGGAGTCCACTCCAAAAATTTCTTTTAAGCAACGGTTAAGTTCCAAGAAGGCATTCGTATTAAATAAAGGGCCTTCGCTTTGTAAATTCAATACTCCATTGGGTTTGAGGGCGCGATAGACATCTTTATAAAAAGAAGCACTAAATAAGCCTTTGGCTGGCCCCTCAGGGTCGCTGCCATCAATAACAATCATATCATATTGCTCCGTGCCACATTCTTTCAAGAAAGCAATACCATCTTGAATGCGCAAATCCAACTTAGGGTTATCAAATTCACAAGACAATTGTGGTAAGTGCAAGGTAGATGCTTCCACGACCTTTTCGTCAATTTCTACCATCGTAATGTGCTCTACACATTCATGCTTGAACAACTCACGAATGGTGCCACCATCTCCCCCTCCAATCACTAAAATTTTCTTGGGTGCACCATGAATAAATGTTGGTACATGCGCAATCATTTCATGATAGATGAATTCATCTTTTTCAGTAGCCATGACCATGTTATCAATCACCAAGGTCTTACCATAAGCGTAGCTTTCTAATACACGTACACGTTGGTAAGGAGTATTGGCACTGTATAATAAATTGCCTGTGTGTCGCAAGGACAGCCCAATGTTTTCATCCTTATCTGTGAACCAAACATCTCGGTTGTACTGTGGCTCCAAGACTTCCTCTTTTGTTGCTCGTTCTATCGCTAAATGATTAACATCCGTGCGTTTTAAGTGTTGCTTTTGTCCGCGATTGATCTCCATAGAAGAGCCATGCGTGGCTTCAAAAGCTTCTTTGAGATAATCGTACGCGATCCAAGGATCTACGTCTTCTCCGCAAGTAAAAATATCCACAGCAGCGTATTGATATTCTGGCCAAGCATGAATTGCCAAATGGCTCTCTTGAATGACTACTACCCCAGATACCCCATAAGGGGAAAAATGATGAAAAGTAGAATTAATAACCGTTGCTTCTGCTGCCTTAGCCGCTTCTACCATAAATGTTTCTATTTGGATAACATCGTTGAGTGTCTCTGCTGAGCATCCAAAAAATTCTACCAAAACATGTCTTCCTAATACCTTACTCATATTGACTAAAAAATTTAAGCCTTTTTACTTTTTTATAAAAACTATCCCAAAAAAGATTTAATACACTGTAACAGAAGTTTACTTAAATTTTAAGTAGACTGAGTTTTAGCTTCGCTGTTACTTCGTGGTGCCACAAAAAGAAACAACGCTTAAGCACTCGCGAAGCGATCTGATCTAGTTGCTATAATATAGGAACTAGTCCGTTTTACGTGCACGACCCGAAGGGACCACGGAGTAGCAGCGCAGCTCGCTAAAAAGGTCTAGGGCAAAAAGGAAGGTGCTGGGCAAACAGCCTTTTTGCTCGTCTAAACCTTCCAAACTCGCCTGCGGAAGGCTACGCACTTCGTTGGTGAGCTCGCTTTGCTCGGTTCAAACAAGAAAGGTTTTATTTTG
>JBOEFW010000036.1:39955-54736 GCA_050633105.1 Aureispira sp.
TCCTATACCCTTCCAAAACTGTTGCAGGTGTTAAAACTTTTGGTGATTGCATTCTTAATAAACTTCTGTTACAGTGCATTAAACATAAATTCAAAAAACTCCATTAAATTCTTTCTATAAAAATTTACAAACAAGTCTCTCTTTCTATATTCTACCTCCATTATGTATTTCTATTTCCCACTACCTCTTAGAATAACCAAAACCGTATGAATCATAATTTTAATATCCAAGCCCAAGGTTAGATGCTCAATGTAAATCAGATCCAACTGTAACCGTTCGACCATTTCATCTACGTTAGA
Source organism: Aureispira sp. (assembly GCA_050633105.1). Taxonomy (GTDB): domain Bacteria; phylum Bacteroidota; class Bacteroidia; order Chitinophagales; family Saprospiraceae; genus Aureispira. The sequence goes on from JBOEFW010000036.1 coordinate 40,255, forward strand.
AGCATAACCATATTGTACTTGCCCCCAAGAAGTGATACCAGGGCGCACTTGATGCAACAATCGAACTCTTGGGTCACGCTCTGCGATTTGTTCAATAAAAAACTGCCGTTCAGGTCTCGGCCCTACCAACGACATATCTCCCTTCAGCACATTCCAAAATTGTGGAATTTCATCTAGGCGATACTTCCGCATAATGCGCCCCCAAGGCGTACAGCGATCATCGGTATCAGAAGATAATTGAGGGCCACCTTTTTCCGCATCCAAATACATGGAGCGAAATTTATAAATCAAAAAAGGGCGACCGTGTTTACCAATTCGTTCCTGCTTATAAAAAATCGGCCCTTCAGAAGAAAGGCGTACTTTTATCGCGACAAACAAATACAGCGGACTGAGTAAAATTAGCACTAAAACAGAAGCCAATAAATCCATAGCCCGTTTGGTAATTCTCAACCAAATGGGAATGAGATGGGTCTTAATTTCAAGCAAACCAGCGCCACGTACCCGAGGGATATTCACCTGTCCTAATAACAAAGGACGCATTTCAGGAATAACTCGCAAGAGAATCCTTGGGCTGTGCTGTTCTAACACGGAAATCAGCCGATTAAAGGCTTGTTTTTCGGTCAATTCTAAGGCGAGAATGACCTCTTCTATTTGGTGTTCCACTAATACTTGACGAATGTTTTTGAGGTTCCCCAAGTAGGGTACAATCTCCTCTAAAGGAGAAGCTGTTTTATTAGTCGTATTTAAATGCCCAACTACTTTATAACCTAATTTTCGTTTTCTAGTGGTAATATCTTCATAGACTGATTTGCTACTAAGGTGTTGACCAATCACTAAGGTATTAAAAGTATAACGCCCTGATCGAATTCGGCGGTTAACAATTGTCAGGATAACCATACGCATAGATGCCGCGCAGCACAAATGAATACCCATTAGGCTGGCCAAGGCTCTATAATAACCTTGATATCCTCCTAGGTAATTGACCAAATCATCTAATAGAATGGTAAAAAACAATAAAAGGCCTCCCAGAAGGGTTGCCAGTAAGGTTCGCGAAAACTCTGTTAAGCGCGATAAACGATAAATGTGGTGATAACTATCTAAGACCACATAGACCAATATCCAAACGATAGGTACCACCAAGAGGCTGTATTGAAAACTAGCATCCTGAAATAAGCGCTCATCAAAAGGTCGCCCTTCAATAGACATTCTACGTACCAATACAAATAGTACCCACGATATTACAGCCGCTAAGTAGTCAGCTAAGGCATATACAACAACACCTTTGGGCAGTCGCCAAGATTTCATGTTCAACAATAGTTCTTCAATGTGTTAAGGTTTTGCAAAGGTAGCAAAATTAATCCCTAATCAGCAAGCCTATACGGCTTTGTACTAGGACTTGTGTTTTGCTTTTTTTTAAAATAGTGTATCTTTATTCCCATGATTTATAAAGGCCAAAATGAAGAGTACTTAGAAGTACGAGATATCAATACAAAAGAAGACGCTCAATTGCCCAAAATGGGACCGAGCGAACTTTCCTTACTCTGGTTTGAAGGAGCGGAACAACAACTCACCATCGACACGGTTTCTCATACCTTTAAGAATAATGAGTTAGTTTTTTTAACAGAATTCCATCAAGTTCAATTCAAGCAGGTCAGCCAGTTTCGGCTACTGCGCTTTAATCGTCCATTTTATTGCATTGCCGATCACGATAGTGAAGTTGGCTGTAAAGGCATTTTATACTTTGGTTCTTCTACCGTTCCCAAAGTACAATTGCCAGCAGAGGATGTGCCTGTCCTAGATCCACTTTGGCGCTTATTAGAACGAGAAATGCAAGCATATGATAACTTGCAATTAGAAATGTTGCAAATGTTGCTTAAACGGCTCTTGATTCTCTGTACCCGCCTCTACAAACAGCAAAATACGCTAGAACCCTTGGCCGAACCCAAAATGGCGCTTATTCGCGATTTTAACTACTTAGTAGAAGCTCATTTTAGAGAGAAGCATACCGTAACAGAATATGCCGACTTATTACATAAATCGCCCAAAACTCTCTCTAATCTTTTCAAAAAATTAGGCGATAAAACTCCTTTGGCTGTTATTCAAGAACGACGTATTTTAGAAGCGCGCAGACAATTGGCGTATACACAAACCCCCATTTCTGAAATTGGTTACGACATTGGTTTTTCTGATGTACAAACCTTTGGGCGTTTCTTTAAACGTTATGTTGGTACTGCTCCTTCTGAATTCAGAAAAAAAGCGATCAAAGAAGCGCTGTAAATCCTTATCGTTTAATGACTGTTCGGGTTCGGGTTCCTTTTGTTGATTGGATCACTACATAATACAGGCCCGCAGGTTGATCTTCTAAGGGAAGCGTTGTTTTGTATTCTTGGGGTAAATAGTGTTCCGTTACTAAAACACCTGTACTGTTATAACAAGCCACGTAGGTCATTGGAGTCGATAACTGCACGTTCAATTGCTGCCCATTCCCTAATGGATTAGGAAAGACGGTGTGGTCACCCACTGTCGTGTTGGTGTTGTAATTTCTACGACCTACATTAAAATTGAGCGTATCGTAGCCCTTTCTAAACGAGCTAGAAGCCAAACAAGCACCTGTAGCTGTATCTGGCCATCCTCGCTGCAATTCAAAATTCAACTGATATCCTCCTAGCCCTAACGGAGGAACGACAATCGTGTCTCTAAAATAAGTAATCGCTCCACCTAACCCTGCTTCATGGCAAATTGTTAAGTTAAGGGTATCACCTACTTGCTGGTAGTCATAAATACGAACAAAGCCCATCGTACTACTATAAGTCATACTATAGATAATAGAGATACTGTCGCTAGGAGTTGGTTGTGCAGGCTCAATGTACAAAACATCTACCGAAGGTAACGTTTGTGCCCAACTAGAAGTAGTACTATAGAACCCCAAAAGTAGTAGTAGTAAACAATGCCAATAATACATAAGAAATAGATTTAGGAAGAAGAAATAATGGTATTTGGAACATTACTTTATAAAAAAGTAGCCGTTGGGAAAAATTGACACTTTCGTAGGAAATATAACCTAACAGGTGCCCTATTTTTTCAGCCATCTTTGTATCACAATAATTAACTAATACAGCAACAAGAGTCAACTTGCTGCTTCTAAACACACATCAACAATGGCTGCTTTATTTCAAGTTCCAACTAGACAAGAAGTTTCTGAAAACAACCAAGCGATCTTTGATCAATTGAAGAAAGGCTTAGGTTTCGTTCCAAACTTATACGCTTATTATGCAAAAAGCGCAACTGCGTTGGGAGACTACTTGACCTTACAAAATCGCAAAACTAGTTTACGTAACAAAGAAAAAGAAGTAATCAATTTGGTTACTAGTCAGGTAAACGGCTGCCAGTACTGTTTGGCTGCCCACACTATGTTGGGTAAAAATGCTGGGTTCACAGAAGAACAAATCTTAGACATTCGTCAAGGACAAGCCTCTTTTGATCAAAAATTAAACGCATTGGCGGCTTTTACTAAAGCTACTGTAGAACAAAGAGGTAAAACCTCTGCCGCTCAAAAAACAGCTTTATTAGATGCTGGATATACAGAAGGCAACTTGGTTGATATTATTGTTTTGATTGGAGACAAGACCATCAGCAACTATATTCACAATACAACAGAGTTACCTATCGACTTTCCATTGGCACCAGCATTGCCTACGTTGAGCCACTAAATTAGCCTATTCTGTCAACACCATATATAGGAGTTTTACTACACTTATCCAAGTAGGGAGTAAGTAGTTAATTAGCAGGACATCCATCCAATGGGTGTTCTGCTTACTTTTTCATGGTGTCGTTACTTTTAGAACTTACTTAAAACTACAAAAAGGTTGTAGATTTCTCTAACAACCTTTTTATTTATTTTGGAATATCATCATCGCATTCAATGAAGTGGTTTAAATGCGGTCCTTCCATATATAAATCTCCTTTTCTTAGTTTGTTTTAAACGCTGTAATTTTATTATAAGAAGCCACAATTCCTTGAATTAGAGAAGAGCTCAAGCCTTGGATTTCCATCTCATTGAGTCCCTGAATGGTACAGCCCATTGGTGTTGTTACGCGATCAATTTCTTGTTCAGGATGGTTGCCAGATGCAATGAGTAGTTCCGCTGCACCATTGCAAGTATGCATCGCCAATTCTTGCGCTTCTTTAGCATCAAAACCCAATTGAATCGCGCCCTGTGTTGTTGCTCGCATTAGGCGCATCCAGAACGCAATGCCACTAGCACAGATCACCGTAGCTGCCTGCATTTGTTGCTCTGGAATTTCTAAGCTATGCCCCAACTCATTGAAAATAGTTTTAGCAAGGTCTATCTTTTCTTTGCCTTTGGTATTACTACACAAACAAGTCATCGAAGCGCCTACAGAAATAGCCGTATTGGGCATACTTCTGATAATAAATTGCTCTGCTCCTACCAAGCGCTCCATGTGTGCAATGCTAAATCCTGTAATGGTAGAAATGAGTACTTGGCCTTTTGTCAACAAATCTTTGATTTCTTCTAAAATCGCTTCAAAGTGTGTCGGCTGCACGGCAAAAATTACGACTTCTGCCGCTGCAACAGCAGCTCGATTATCCGCACCAACGTGCACCTTTCCTTCTTCTACTAAGTAGCTAATATCTGCTACATTTCTCTTAGTCAAATGCAAATTCGTAGCTAATTTGCTATTTATAATTCCCTTGGCAATGGAAAGGCCTAAGTTTCCAACGCCGATAATGGCTATGTTCATTGGTTTGTATCTTAAAAAGTAACGAATTAGAAGTGAACGAGTTTTATATTATCAATTAACACCTCAGGAACGTCTACACTTGGTGTGCGAATCGCCCGTAATAAAACAGAATATTCTGGCGCATTGCTCCCAAATGCTTCTGTTGTAAATTCAAAATAAATCTTACGCCAAACACCTTTAGAATCTCTCACTCCTCCTTTGTAAATTGCATCTGTACTGGTAGGATAATGCGCCATTAAACCAATCTGAATAGGTACATTGGTTTTGTAATCCATCTCAATGTACACTGGTGTAGCACTGATTCCTGTCAAATTAGAGTATCGAGACGAACTCGCAACTGTACACTCCAAATTGTTAGCGTCAATCGTAATTCGCCCAGAGTAATTCCCTGTACGCACATCATCTGACTGGCTAACAATTTCTGTATTGGGGTTGTTGTCTAAATCTACTGTAAAGATAGGCTGATTAGGGTTCTCAAAATCATCTACTACCTCTATCACCGCACGCGCATCATAATTAACAGTAGGATTAATGGTTAGTACATCTCCAGGTTTTAAATCCTCAGTAGCAATAATTGCTTCATAAAAAGGGTACGCTACCCTTGTTGTTGTAATCCCATTCTTCTTAATCCCTGCTTGTACCCGAATACTATTGGTTGATAAATTCTCATCCAGAATAACAGGAAAAGTCGCTGGAAACGTACTTGCTCCTAGCTGTTGACCATCAACACTAATCCAAGCATCAGTAATAGCCGAAGTTGCTGCTCCTTCACTACCATTGGTATCGACTGCCAATTGAATACTTTCTACTCGTATATATGCGGGCTCTCCTGGAGCTTCGTCTTTAAAACAAGCGCTAAAGACAAGGCTTGCCCCTAACATACCCATCAGAACTCTCTTTTTCATTATCTGTTGTTCGTTTATTATTAGTTGATTGGGAAGGCATTCTAAAGAACAGCACTTCCCTCTTATAAATGCACAAAAACCTACCAAGGTTGGGTAGGTCTTTGAAAAAACTTAGATTTATTATTTAACTAAGGGAGTTTATCTCCTTGTATTATTCCTCCATTAGAAACGAACTTTGGCTCCTACCATCGCATTAAAGCCTAATTGGCGGTATTGGTACCAACGTTGGTTTCGGTTATGTAAGATATTATTAAAGTCAGCAAATAAAATTACATGATCTGATACATGCAAATCAACCCCTAAATTAAGGTCATACAAGCCTTGTAGTACACCTACTTCTTGATTTTCATCTAAATAAGGAACGCCTGAATTCACATAGAATTCTCCACGGAAAGAGAGGTAAGGATTATAAGCTGTTTTTTGAATTTTACCTTTAGATATAGTTTTACCCTTCTGTTCTCTCAATTTCCCCTTAAAAGAGAGGATGTATTCTACAAAGATATTACTCTCAAAAGTAGGCAAGTGAAACGCTTTTTCAAAATTGGTTGTATTATAGGCATGAAACCCTGCGGTTCCTCCAATTACTAAATCATCCAATAAACGAAAATCTACAGTTCCTTTTACAAAGATAATACTAGCCGTATCATAAACAGGACGGAAGCGAGAAAACTGTGTCAGTGCTCCTGTATCATTGACAAAATAAGGCAAGTCTTGTGTTAAGGCATACCCCCCTCGTATGTCGTAATTGATCTTCTTGATAGATCCTTTGAGTCCTCCAAATAACTCTAGATAATTGGTATGGCGCAACGCTGGATTAGAAACCAAAAAGCGGTTGTAAGTAGTTAAAGAACGGAAAGAATTCTGGCGCACTTGTCCAACGGCACCAATATAAGGTACAAAAGCTCCTGAAGCAATCGCATAAGAAAATTCTACATCAGGGTGAATATAAAAATTATTGGTGTTTCCGTTTCCACTGGCACTGGCATTTAATCCTGTATTTAATCCTAGACGCATTTTAAAAGCACCAAGTTTGGCGACAAATGTAGGATTGAAATGAATAAGCGTTAGTTGTTTAGTTGCAGTAGTTGTTACATTATTAACTTCTACAGGGATGTCTTGAAAATTCAAATAACTCAATCCAGTCTTCAAACGAAACGCAGAACGTTGTTTGCCTTTTCCAAACCATTTTTCTAAAGTCACATTAGGGGCAATGCCAACTTCTGTACTTTTAAAGGCATCACTATAACGATAGACATCTAGGTCTACTCGATAATTAAACGCACTCTTGTTCAACGTTCCATTAAACAAGTGAACATTCCCACCAATATTCAAAAAGCGTTGACGCATGCTATCTTCTGTAATTGCATAACTCTCAATAACAGGATCAAAACCATAAAATCGATTGGTATTAAAATCAAAATCTAAGGTACCTCCAATCACTAGGCCTTTCTCTAAGAAGTAATCCACCTGCACATCTATCCCTGTTTGGGTAAAATTCTGGTTGGGCAAATATCCCTGCAAGACAGAGTGATGGCGCACTTGTGCCCCATATTTTAATCGCTCTATATCATCATTAAAGTAAGACAATTCAATCAAAGGGGACAAAGGGTAACCAAAACCTGCTTTGGCATAAAAGTTATACACCTCTGTTGCGCGCCCCCGTGGCATTGCCAATGGGCGAATAATAGGCGCAGGGTAAGGCAACCCGAGTAAATGCGTTGGCACCACATAGTTGAGTTTTTTATTAGAATTGGTATCTAATCGCGGCAACAAGGGTTGCGCCTCAAACTTTTGGCTTTGTGCCAATTTTGCCCGAAAGGGCTTTAGAAACTCTGTTTGACTATCGTCCAATTGTGCTTGGAGGGTTGTCCCCATCAACAAGCATACGGTTCCAATAATTAATTTTAGGCCTTTGTACATGGCTCTTTATTTTTGAAGAGAAGCAATGCGTTCTCTATATTTTAGCTATAAAATTATTGTCGGTTCTTTTTCAATGTAGTAGGGCTGTATGCAATACAGCCCTACTATACTGTTTAATTTTCTTCTATCATTTCCAATTCTCCATTGGGATTATCTTGCTTTAACTTACTACTGTTTTGCTCTGCTGCTTTGACTAAACGCAGTTTGCGCTTTGCTTCATCTAACAGGGCTTGGTCCCCTTTGTAATTGTCTACAATAGACTGTAGTGTTGCTTTCGCTTGGAATAGATTGTCTTGCTCCGCATAAATATCTGCCAACAAAATAAAGCTCTTTACCAACCAATAAGGATGCCCAGACAACGCTTTGTTGTTATCAAAAGCTAAATCTTCGGCTTTCTTCAAATTACGATTATGGTAAGCAATATATGCTCTCCAATAACGTGCTTCTGCTGAATATGCATCATCACCTGAAAGAGCAATATTTTTCTCAAAAGCCAACAAAGCTTGATCATATTTCTTTTGAGCAATGTAGGCTTTTCCTTGATAATAATGGGCTTCTGCGCGGTCTGGTGGTGTTGATCTTGGATTCTTAATTAAACGTTCCGCAATCACTGGTAAGGTTTGGAAATCATTGGCATAGAACGTACTTCTCATCCCATATTGCTGTGCCTCAAATAAGCGTTCTTCCGTTGTTGCCGTCTGTTCTAAACGGCCAAAATAAAGCTGTGCTTGGGAAAAATCTTGGGTGCTGTAATAAGTGATATTAGCCGCACGGTGATTCGCCGTTTCTGTATAAGCTGAATTCCCTAAATCAGAAAGGTAAGAATAATCTTGTAAGGCTTCTGGATAACGTTTCAGATCAAATAAGGCCTCTCCTCTATTAAAATGTGCCTTAAGACTGTTAATCCCATTTGGAAAACGCTCCAAATAACTCGTATAAGCGCCTATCGAGCGTTCCCATTGGGCATTATCATACTGAATTTGAGCGGCCATAAAGAGTAATGAATCCCGTTCAAACTCACTAACATTGTATCCTTGTACGGTGTTCACAAAATTGAAATAACCATCTGGATTGCCATCTTCCACATAAATTTCTTTAATCGCTGCTAAGGCATCTTTTGCCTCCTCGCTTTGAGGGTTGTTTCTAAAGACCCCTTTATAATAATTCAAAGCCTCCTCATTTCTACCCACAGAATAAGCAATCAATCCCAATTTCAACAAGGAGCGATTGCCCAATTCACTATTGGGATATTTCTGCAACAATTCCTCGTAAGCATTTCTTGCCAAATCACGACGACTCATAATAAAGAGCGTATTTCCTTTGGCATAATAAGCGTCATCGGCATAACGTGAATTCGGGTATTCGTTGATAATTTTATCCAACAGACTCAATTGTGAAGCATAATCGTCTTGCAAGTTATAAATCAAGCTCAACTGATACAACGCATAATCTTTGTTGGGGTAATTTCTAGTAACAACGGTATTGTAAGGCTTCTTTGCTCGTTCATAATCTCTCAAATACAACCGACAATCTCCCAAACGCAAAAGAGCATCTGGATAAACAAAATTAGTCACATACTTATCATTGTATGCTCCTAAGTTCTTCTCCAAGGTACGCACTGTATTGCCAAAATGTTGATTGGCATTGTTATAATCATCTTTCTTGATGTAAGAATACCCCAGCCCATAATAAGCCACTCCTTTAGAAGAGTTATCAGGCAATTGTTTTAGCGGTGCAGCTAACGTCAAATACTGGTTGTATTCATTGATACTCTGGTCGTATTGCTTCTTCTTATAAAAGGTTTCTGCTCGCCAAAAACGCGCTAAAGCTTTTGTTTCTAGATTGATGCCCATACTAATAGACTCTTCAAACAATTGCAACGCCTTATCGTATTTACGGCCATTGTACAACTGTACCCCTCTAAAGTAGGCTACCTTCTGATGCGTTTCTTGTAATTTCTGTGTCTTGTTGGGCGGCTGCATTTTACGCAGGGTCTGCAAGGCTTTGTCGTAATCTCTTGTATTTAGAAAAACAGTCGCCATTAAATTCTGTGCTTCATTACTGTAATCCGTCCCTGGTTTAATTTTTTGCAAAGCAGTAATCGCATCATTATCAAAACCTAATTCATACGATAGCTTTGCATAATTAATCAAGGCATCTTCTTGCAAAACAGGATTAAAAGTCATTTGGCTGGCGCGTTGGAAACCTTGACGAGCCGCTGATTTGGCGTTCGTTTTGAGTTGTGCATCCGCCATATAATACAAGGCATTTTGCCCCAAGTTATCGTTGAGTGTATTGAGTTGCTTAAAATTCTCAATGGCCTCTTTGTACTTCCCTACTTTGTATTGCGTATACCCCAATTGGTACAAGGCTTCTTTGCTTACTTTAGGGGTACTGGTCACATATTCATTGAGTAAAGGCAATGCTTTTCTATATTGGCCCAATTCAAAGTAAGATTGTCCTACCAATTGCGCTACTTGTTGGCGTTCTCTGATTTTATCATTGTTCACCAATGGTTTACCCTCCTTAATCACTTCAGCATATTGCTTGTTGGCAAAGTAGATTTGAATGATATAAACAGGTACAATGTTCTTATAACGGCTAGATTGTTTGGCATTATTAAAACCATCTAGTGCTTTATTATAATCTCCATCAAAGAACTCCGTAATCCCATAGTAGTAATTGGCGGGGTAATAATACTGCGTTTTACTATTTCGGATTTGTTGAAATAGACTCTTTGCCTTTGGAAATTTCTTTTTAACAAAGTAAGAATAACCGAGCTTGAATTTTTGAGCAATGATTTCCTCATTGTTTAATTCTAAGGTAGAAACTTGGCTCAAGTATTTGATGGCTTGGTTGTAATTTCGCTCTGCATAATAGTAATTCCCCAACGCCAATTGTGCCCGTGTAGCAATACTACTAGGCGCTTGTGCTTCTATAAAGTACAACAAGCGTTTTTCGGCATCAGGTTGCTTTAAATACAAAGCGGAAAGCCCTGCATACAACGCTGAGCGTTGCCTATACAAGGGTTCATTGTTGTCATCAAAAGAGCGCGGTTGCGCTAGCAGTTGTTCAAATTCAGATAAGGCTTGACCATACAAGGCTTGCTTATAAAAACGCATTCCACGTTTATAATGGTCTTGGGCATCTCTAAAGATAGCCGATTCTTGTGCTTGCAACAGCCCTTGACTACTACCCCATAGCAGCAGCCACAGCACTAGGCTCAATCGTAGCTTATTCATGTTTATTATTGGTTGTTCATTACAAACGCTTGATGACGCTCTTTTCTTATGTTCAGGACAGTCGTCAACTGCATTTTGTTCTTTCGCCCTCTCGACAAATATAAGAATATAGAAGGAAAGGAACGTGTTTAAAAAGGAAAAGGCTGGTTTAAGATAGGAAGAGTAATAAAGTGGGATTCTTTTTTTCAATTTATAACTATTGCAAGCTATTCTCCCTTTAGGCTCTTAATTTTTGATTAATAAAATTTTGTTTGGTTTATCTGTTGAGCAAAAGGTTTGTTCTATTTCTTATAGCAAAAAAAATTCAAAAAAATCTAGGTAGCCCCCCCTCTCCTTCGATCGAACCTCCTCACTCTATAACGAGTTCTCCTTATTATCGTTGCAACTTATTCTAAGCACTAAGCGTCTAATATATTACCCCCTTAGTGCAACAATATCTATTGTACGACTGAACGTTAGAATCAATTTACCTTTCAACCAACCAATTGTTACCCCAACTATTTTATTATGCGTTTTACCCTCTTCATCTTTCTTTCTTTCTTGCTTACTCTTTTCTTTGAGTAGTTTTTCTCTTGTTCCTATAGAAAAAAAACAATTAACTAAAAGAGAACAGCGACTTCAAAAAAAGGAACAGCGTTTATTAAAGCGTTTTGATGCTGCAAAAACTTCTCGTAGAAAAAGAACCCTACAAAAACGCCTTCAAAAAGTCCAACATCAACTAGCAAGTGGCAAGAGTCATCCCTTGGGTGTCTGGGCCTTAGTTTTAGGAATTATAGGAATTCCTCTTTCTTTAATACTTCTCTTTGTTGCTTTAATTTATGGCATTGGATTTCCCTCACAAACAATGCTTCAGTTCTTACGTATATTTGGCTGGATTACACCAATCGTGGGTTTAACAGGATTTATAATCTCCTTAGTATTTCTAAAACGTTATAAGAGCTTCTCAGAGCAATATCCATTAAAAAAGCATGGGAAAGCAGGCCTAATCTTGTGCAGTATTGTTCTATTTTTTATCCTTTTAGCCATTCTTGCTGCCATTTAAGCGATCTATCACATAACGGCACTTTTTATAACTACAAAAGCGTCCTTTACACAAGGTAAAGGACGCTTTATATTTTGAACAGCAAGAATTTATTCTGCTGCTTCTGTATCTTCTGTAGTTGTTGGAGCAACAGTAGGAGCATCTGCTCCACGGTCGTCATCTACTTTAAATTTCAAAGGAGCTTGTACTTCTTTGTGCAAGTTTAAGGTAGCGGTGTAAACACCTAACATTTTTACATCCTCTGGCAATTTGATTTTTTTCTTGTCAATCTCTAAACCAAATTGGTCTTTGATTGCGTTCACCAATTGAACATTAGAAACAGAACCAAAGATTTTACCACTAGTACCTGCTTTTACAGCAATGTCTAATGTTTTAGTAGCCAAATCAGCAGCCAATGCTTTAGCGTCTTCCAAAATTTTGGCAGCGCGCTCTTCTTGTTGCATGATTTCCTGCATCAAGCTATTTTTGTTGGCTTTGTTAGCAACAATAGCCAAACCTTGAGGAATCAAGAAGTTACGAGCATAGCCAGCTTTTACAGAAACCAATGCTTTGGCCAAGCCTACATGCTCTACGTCTTTCAATAATATAATTTCCATGATAAGTTGTCTGATTATAAAGGTTAATGTGAAGCCACAAGCCTAAATGGCGGGCTTATTTCAAATTATCTACTACATAAGGTAGTAAACTCAAGTGACGGGCGCGTTTTACAGCAGTAGCCACTTTTCTTTGGTATTTCAATGAATTACCAGTAATACGACGAGGAAGAATTTTTCCTTGATCGTTGATAAAGTTCATTAAAAAGTCAACATCTCTATAATCAATTGACTTGATCCCGTAACGACGGAAACGGCAATATTTTTTGCGCTTCTGACCGATTTTGGGATTGCTCAAAAACTTGATATCTTCTCTAGTTGCCATGTTATACAGCTTTTATATGGTACCAAAGTCTATTGCTTTGGTCATTGTTCTCAAATAAATTACAAAATTACAAAAGGTTGCCTACTTAGACTTAGCACCTTCAGTTTTTGCGTCTGCATTCTCTCCTTCTGCTTTCTTATCAAAACGACCAGCACGCTTGTCAATATTATATTGAGCGCGGTGTTTGTCTACTTTGATAGTCAAGTAACGCAAAATATTGTCGTCACGACGGAAAGCCAATTCCATTTTGTTGATTACCTCTCCACTTGGAGAATTGTATTCTACAAAAAAGTAAGCACCAGAAGAGCGCTTTTGAATTGGGTAGGCTAATTGTTGTACACCCGTGTCCTCTAAATGTAGTACTTCTCCTCCTTCTTCCTTGATGAAGTCGACGTACATTTGAGCTGTCTGCTTAATTTCATCACCTGACAGTGTGGGATTGATGATGAACGTTGTTTCGTATTGTCTCATTACGATAAAAAAATTTACTAACGATGGTTTACAATTAAAATTACTCAAGAACAATTGCTCTTAAGCGCCTGCAAAAATACGCCATTCTAGGAATTATTACAACAAAAGGTCAATTATTTTCACAAAGGTTCCTTTTTTTCTAGAAAGATGGAAAAACACCTTCTATATCCTAGAGCCCTAGAGCATCCATCGCCTCTTTTTCATAGCGCCCATCTTCCGCGGGATATCTCAATTGTGCTTCGTAAGTTCCTTCTTCCTTTGCCAAAGCCCAAATCAAACTCTCTCCTGCTGGAACAAGTGTTGGTTGGCTCTTGTAAATAGGATCTTTAAACGCATCATGAGCATTGATACAATTCCACCCTTCTTTCTTAAAAGCGGTAATCAAATCTTCTAAAAACAAAGCAGAGGTTAAATTATGATGGAGTAAAATATTATGTTGAATATGTCGTCCTGTTAATTCAAATGCTAACTGCTCATAAAATGCCGCTCGATCCAATAAATGCTGTATATAATAACGCTTATAGCCTTCTGTCGAAGCACCAGGGTCTTCTTTAAGACGTTTTTTAAGACGGTTATTAATATACCAATCGGAAGCATCAATTGTCACTGATCCATTCTTATATTCATTTTGTGCTAGGACAGCCCTAAATTGCTCTACTTTTGCTTTGGTGTTTCCTTCTTTGAGGTAAGGAAAACGGAATAGAGGAAGGTGGTTACTATACTGTTTCACCAAAGCATGTCCCTTGTAAAAATCTGTTTCAAATTCTTCAAAAGAGACGTCCTTACTATTATAATACAAGTGCAAAAAACTATGATTGCCTAAGTAGTGCCCTCGATCATTCCAAGATTGTAAAAGATACTGCCCTTCTTTTGTCTCTTTTCCTTTTCCCATTACAAAAAAGATCGCTTTCAGCTTGTGTTCATCCAAGGCATCTAAAATTAGCTCATTCCACTCTTCCAATCGATACCCTGCAATATCCTGAGGGTTGCCATCATCAAAAGTAAAACTAATGGTAGGTTGATTGGGGCTAATTGTCTTCCCTTTTGGATTATTGGAAGGCCATTCCACTCCTGTTGCTAACAAAATAAAAAAGAAGAACGCGGTGCACGTTAATAAGAATTTCATGATAAAAAGAATTTAGTACCGTGTAACAGAAATTTATTTAGGTTTTAAGTAGATTGTTTTTTCTTTTTGTCATTGCCACAAAAAGAAACAAAAAG
>JBOEFW010000036.1:54769-168181 GCA_050633105.1 Aureispira sp.
CAATCAGATCGCTCCGCGAGTAGCCCCTTCCAATACCGTGGCTGATGTTAAAGCTTTTGGCCATTGTATTTTTAATAAACTTCCGTTACATTGTATTACGTAGTCAAAAATTAGATTGCCTTACAAAACTATCGCATTCTAACTAAAAGATCCTTCCTCACTCTCCACCTTCACAAAAAAATAACGCCTCTCTACATAGAGAAGCGTTTTATTATTTGGAATGACATGCGATCGTCTTACTCTAAGATCCAGTCAATCGTTTCTTTTCCTTGTTTAGTTAGATAAGCATTGGCCTGTGAAAAATGTTTGCTGCCCAAGTAAGCATCTCGGGCTAATGGAGATGGGTGGGCGGCTTCTAAAATCAAGTGCTTGCTGCCATCAATTAATTTAGCTTTTTTCTTCGCAAAATTCCCCCACAACATAAAAATAATCCCTTCTCGTTCGTCAGAAATTTTCTGAATAACAGCATCTGTAAAGTTCCCCCAACCAACTTTCTGATGGGACCCTGCCTTTTTGTGCTCTACTGTCAAGAAAGCGTTTAGTAAAAAAACGCCTTGATCTGCCCACTTTTCCAAATTACCATGCTCTGGTTTCTCAAACCCTTCTACATCTACCATCAATTCTTTATAGATCGTTCGCAAGGAAGGAGGTGTTTTAGCGGTTCTTGGAACAGAAAATGACAAACCATGTGCTTGTCCAGGACCATGATAAGGATCTTGTCCCAAAATTACCACCTTCACCGCTGGTAAAGGCACACGATCAAAGGCATGAAAAATCAATTTTGCAGGTGGATAAATGGTCTTCCCTTCGTTATGAGCCGTTTTCAAGAAATCCTTGATCTTCCCAAAGTATTCCTTTTCAAATTCCTCAGCCAAAGCCTTTTTCCAAGTTTCTTCTATGTTAACATCTTTTACAGAAGCCATAAGCAAATAAAGTGTGTTTAATTGATCCAACAATTTCCCGTTGGATGGGTGGAAAGATAGTGTGTTATAATGCTATTGTTAAAACAAAAAGTTGCCTTCAAGGTTTACTTCAAGACAACTTCTATACTTGTATAATTAAAAGAGGGACTCCCCTATCAATACCCTGTTAAGGTAATTTAAATCCTGCCCCTAAATAAGATAATTCTCCTGCGGTTTCCAATTTACGGAAGGCTTGCTTCACGGCACTTGGCAAATCCGTCGTAGACGCTGCTTTTAGGTAAACATTTATATCTGCATCTTCATCTCCAAAACCATTCATAATCAAGGCATTTCCCTTAGGAATCAAAGTAAAGGAACGCCGCATTGTCCCATTCAATGGAACACCTTCAATCACAACTTCTTTGCTGTCTTCTTTTTCTATGGAATACACCAATCGAACATCCATTTGTCCAGGATTAACCATAAGAAAGCCTTCTGCCGTTAGCGTCATACACAATTGACTAAGCGTATTTTTAAACGGCTTTTCAAATGCTGCGGGCATATCTTTTAGCATCTTATTGTTGGCTAAGGTCCCCTTCCAATCAACCGTCCAGTACTGTCCAAATATTCCTTTGAGGAGCGGTGATTGTTTGTTTTCTTGGAAATTCTCTTGCATATCACCTAAAAGAGCAACTTCTTTCTCTCTCAACGCTCTTTCTACGAATTCAGAACAATACAATTCAATCGCTTGATCTGCTTCCAAGTGGAAAATATCACTTGCTTTGCGCCAATATTCAAAGGCCGTTTGTAAATCTCCTTTCGTTTGGTAAAGTTTACCTAAACTAAAGTAACCTTCTGCTTGCGCTTCTTCGTCTTGTTTAAGAATCTCTTCAAATGCAGCTTGAGCGGCCTCCAATTGATTGGATTTAACCAATAAAGCGCCTTTTTTATTCAGCAAGACCCAAGATTCTTCAATGACGGCATCCAAACCAATGTCTAAATAACTAAGCGCTGCCTCTATCTCACCTTGCTCATAACGCGCATCAGCAATACCGATATAAGCATCTGCTGTCTTAGGCTCTAGTTCTACCACTCTGCCAAAATCTTCTAGGGCAAGGGCTGTTTTTTGTTGATGCAGACGTGCCCAAGCTCTTCCTAAAATAGAAGCTAGTGCCGCATAATCACCATAGACTTGCTGTTCAATAGCTCTATTATAAGCGGCTTCTGCGGCTTCAAATTGCTCTTGCTGTGCTAGATAAGTAGCATGAGCATGATGGCGTTTACTTTCGGTTGGACCTAAGCCAACCCAAGCTTCAAAAGCCTTTGTTGTGGCATCTATCTTATCTGCATTGTCTAATAATTTTATTTTTTGCAACCACAATTGGCTGTCGTCTGGTGCTTTTTCTAAGGCTTTTTCTAAATCTTGCAAAGCGGCATCATAATTACCTAATGTATTATGAATGATAGCACGTACCCGATAGGCGGCATCATAATCTGTCTGTGCTGCAATTGCTTTATTCAGATAATCTAGCGCTTCTTCTGGTTCTCCATCATTGCTAGCATAAACTCCTAGCGCTACCAAAGAAGCCGTATGGCTATCGTGCTGAGCAACAATTGTTCTATAAATCTGCTTTGCTTTCTCCTCTTCTCCTAATTTAGAGTGCATTAGGGCTAAGCGCGCTTTATAATCGGGGTTATCTCCAGCTCTCTCAATGGCTAACCCATAATAATGTACAGCATCTTCTAACTCTGCTTGAAAAAACAGGGCTTCTGCCATATAATAATATCCAAAAGCTTCTTGTGGGAAAGCCTCTATAGCTTCATCTGCTAAATCTTCTGTTTCTTCATAATCTCCATCCTCTAAAGCATCCAGAATATCTTCTAGTAACTCTTCTCTCTCGATTAACTCTTTTTCTGTCATAAATGGTTGGTCGCGTTGTGGTGCTTACTCTTTTTTTTCAGCTGTTCGTCAACAATAAAGATCGTGTTTTATTTATTCTTCGATTAATTACCACTCTATTCAAGAAGGTATAAGCTTTCCAAAGTAATAGATGGCTTACTCCTGTAAGTTATACAATTTGTTTGAAAACCTAAAAATCTCCCCTCATTATTCATTATGAAAAAAAATAAGGCAAAAGTGATAAGGAAACGGTGCTTAAGATAATTCTTTTTATGCTAAAAAACAAGCCCTAACTTTCTTATCCTATGGTATAATCAAGGCCAACTCTCTATTGGATGCCCCTGCTTATACTTTCCCCTTCCTAGAATCAATCAAAATCTAAAAGAAATCATTAAGTTTGCAGCGGCACGATTCTAAAACCATTACAATGTTTTGAAGAGCGTTCCTATTAACAATATACAGAATTAGTAAAAGTGTTACTATAATAAGATAGAGGTCTTTAGAACGCTATGCTGTTTTATAAAGTAGAATTTTATCTTTTAAAAAGAACGCCCCTCTTTTGTACAGGCGTTTAAATTCATTAATTTACAGCCAAAAAAATGGAGAAAACTGTGGTCAAACCAAGTGAGCCGCCAGCATTAAAGCCTGTCAATTATCCTTTATCTACGGTAGAGGAAATGACAGATTGGCCCATTCATAAACTCAGCCAAGAGAAGGAAGAGTTCATGAAGTATGCTTCAGAATTTACTACACAGTTGCTCATCAACAAAAAGCGCCCCGAGCCTATGAGTGAGGCGATTGCAAAAGTGCTCTATCTAGAGCGCATGCGCGTCATTAATGAGCCGTGGAAAGTTGATCCACCTGATGAATTAGATTTTTGGAATGATATCCGTAAAAAGCTACTGCGCAAGTCTTTAGATCAAACGGAGAACAATGTAGAAGAATACAATCATCGACTTCTACGTCGTATTACCGAACGGTATTTACGCGAAATCATGAGTAATTTCAAGATTTCGACTTATAGATTGGCTCAAAAATTCTTACCAAAGCTTTTTAGTACGATTCTCAATGCCACAAGCATTTTCAAAAAGAAAAAAAGCTTACAAAATCGTCTACAAATTGTAGGAGATGTGGATAAAATTCGAGCTTTAGTTCCCAAGGGAACCATCGTTTTAGTGCCTACTCATTTTAGTAATTTAGATTCGATCTTAGTAGGTTGGGCGGCAGATCAGATTGGGTTATCGGCTTTTACTTATGGAGCGGGTATCAATTTGTACAATCGAGTATTGGGTTATATTTTTCCTCGATTGGGGGCCTATGGCGTAGATCGCCGTAAGAAGAACGGTTTTTATCTTGAAACCTTGAAGGCTTACTCTCAATTGATGATTGAACGCCGTGTGCACAGTATCTTTTTCCCTGGAGGGACGCGCTCCCGTTCAGGCGCTTTAGAAGATCGCTTGAAGATGGGTTTACTGGGAACGGCCATTGATGCGCAAGGTAATCTCTTCCAAAGCCAAGAAAGTCACAAAGTTTTTATTGTTCCTGTTATTCTCAATTACCATTGTGTCTTAGAAGCAAAAAATTTAATTAATTCTCATCTAGAACGAACAGGTAAAGAATTATACCTGATTGATAAAAAAGGATTTGGAGGTCTATTTAGCTTCATTAAGTTTTTCTGGAAGTTCTTCTCCTCCAATTCTGAAATTGTGGTCAATTTTGGAGCACCTTTAGATGTATTGGGCAATGCTGTGAATGGAGAGGGAGAAAGCTTGGACAAGCGAGGAAATCCTGTTGATTTAATGGGCTATTTTATTTCAGGAGGAGTGGTACAAAACGACAAACAACGGAATGCACAATACACCAAAATGCTTTCTAAGGAGTTGGTAAAGCGTTATTACTGCGAAAATGTGGTGTTGACCAGCCATTTAATTGCCCATACAGCTTTCAAGCTTTTACAAAAACGCTATCCTAGTTTAGATTTATATGGCATTTTGAGGCTTCCTAAAGAAGATCGTACACTTCCTAAAGCCTTGTTTTTAGAGAATGTCGAAAGATTGCGACAACAATTGTTACATTTGCATGCCGCTGGGCGGGTTAAATTATCTCCAAATGTGCAAGCTGCTTCCTTGGATGATTTAGTTACACATGGTCTCAATAATTTAGGTATATTCCATGTTCAAAAGGTATTGTTTACTACCAATAAAGGAGATTTTAGCAGCGAAAACCTCAATCTTTTGTTTTATTATCACAATCGTTTAAATGGCTATCAATTAGATAGTCTTATTAGTGTTCATTAATCTTTTAATTATGATTTTACGTTTTGCCATCTATTGCCTTGCTCTTTGTTTACTAGTCGCCTGTGCTAGTGAAGAAGATATTGCTTGGGAGAAGGCTGTTGCTCAAAACTCTAGTGAGGCTATTGATTCCTTCTTATTAAACTATCCAGAAACGAAATATGCTGACGATGCGGAAGCGGTCAAACAAGATTATACGTGGTATGCTGCCAAAGATCGAAACACCATTTACCATTATAAAAAATACCTTACCACCTACCCTACTGGAAAATATGCGGAGGAAGTTCCATCTCGCATTGATTCTATCAACAAAGAAAACTTAGATTTAGCGGAGTTGACTAGAAGTACCTTTATTGGTAAGATTGATTATGGTAACCGAGAAACACAAGTATTAGCGTTCAAATTTGTAGAAATTAGACGCGATAGTGCTGGCATTAGTTTTGTGGCACGCATTCAAACCTCTGATATCAAAAAAATCATTGATGGGCGTATTGATCCCAAGACTTATGGTATTATGTTTATGGAGAAAGACGACACCGTCATGCTTAATATCACAGACGGCCGTGCCTACCAAAAAGGAAATAAATTATTATTAGAATCAACTAACGTCAACCAATACTGGAATTTAGTTAAATACGAAGAAGGATAATGCTTTTTTCGGCCCTATTATTTGTTGTTGCCTGATTCAAGTTAGGCTTTATGCAAGCAGGATTCCAACAACAAAACCCTCTTAATACCTTCAATTCAAAAAATCTGTCATAATTCAAATTGAATACTTATGAAACCATCTTATATAGTCCTTCTTCTCGGCTTGTTGACAGTGCTGTTTAGCGCTTGTAACAATTATGAAGAGCAATACCAAGCCTTGGTGGAAAAAAATGCCGCTGATCTAAAACGCCTTAATCAATTGGAAGAAGAAGATCGTTTGGTGAGAGGTGACTACTCTATGGCCATCGAAACGTTGAATTCTATTGAAGATACCCTCCGTAGCATTGCTAATAATGAGCAAGAAATTCAACGATTAACACAAGAAAAAGAATTCAACGGCAACCTATCTCAACGCCAAGCAATTATTGCCAAACTACAAGCATTACGCGATGCAAACGAAACGGCTAAACAGGCCGCTAGAAAAATGCAAAGTCGCGTTCGTTCTTATCAAATTGAGAATCAAGAGCTCAAAAAAATGATCGCTCAAACAGAAAAGCGCATTGATGATAAAGAAGAAGATTTGCAAGAAGCTAGAATCATTATTGATGATATGGAGCTTGCCTTAGCCAAAATGGAAGGTCAATTAAGTGAAAAAAGTGGTCAGTTAGAAGATGCTTACCGCGATTTAGAAGTGCGGAATCAAGAATTAACAGAGTCTAATGTTCAATTAGAAACCACTATTTCTGATCTAAAAACAAAAACAGATTTCATCGAAGAACAAGCAAAAGCTTATGTAGCATGCGGTGATAAACGTGTTTTACGTCGTGCTGGAATTCTTAGCAAAACTAGCATGAAAAGATTGTCAAAAAGCTACCTTTCTTCGGTACAAGAGAATGGGGATGAGATTGATTATTTTAATAATGATCAAATTGACTGTGGTGGTGATGGTGTTATTGCTTATGTTCTCCCTGAACGCGACCCCAATTCCTATGAAATCAATGGTAGTGTTCTATTAATTAAAGATGCAAAAGGCTTCTGGGCTACTGATAAAACAGTGGTACTTGTAAAAAAATAACCCCTACAAATACAGCAACCAATGATACAATTAACACCATTTTTTTTGCTTGTGGTTCTCTCCCTCAGCTTAAGCAGTTGTGAAGATTACCAAAGTCGATTTGAAGAAGAACGCCAACAACAGCGCTTGTTTGCTGATAAAATTAGTGTCTTAGAAGAAGAAGAACGTCTAATTAAAGGAGAATATGGCGATGCGATTGAAACGCTTAATGCCATTGATGAGACCTTAAGTGAAATGGCTACTCGTAATAAGGAAATGAGTGCCTTGATTCGCCAAAAAGAGCTTACTAAAGAGGTGAGTGACCAACAAGCCATTCTGATCAAACTAAAAGCGTTGAAAGATGCCAACCAGCAAGCGGATGAAAAAGTTCGTAGCTTGCGCAGTAAGGCTAGAAGTTTTAAGATTGAAAATGGTCAACTCCAAAAGACCATTGATCGTTTAGAGATACGTTTTGTTGCTTTAACAGATAGTGTCAATAAAGTACAAACGGCCATCGTTAATATGCAAATTGCTTTAGACAACTTACAGGCAGAAGTTAGTGCTACAGAAACCGATTTGGCTTCTGCTTACGCCAATCTAAAAATTCAAACAGGGCAGTTGGAACGCAATAATGCAGAATTGGAAATAACGCTAGTAGAATTACAAGATAAAGCTGATTTTATAGCGAATGATGCACAGGCTTATGTGGTTTGTAGTGATAAAGCTTCGTTGCGAAAAAATGATATTTTACGCCTGTTAAGTGGTAAGCGATTGACAAAAGAGTTCCGTAAAAAAGTGAAAGAATTGGGAACAGAATTCGATTTTTTTAATAAACTAGAGGTAGACTGTGGTGATAAAAACATCCAATACATTTTGCCTAATCGTGCACTTAGTTCTTATACAATAGCTGGCACTCGCTTAACAATTATCAATAAAGATGCTTTTTGGGCCACGTCTAAAACAGTAGTCCTAGTAACTGATTAGTTTTTGATAGAATTATAATTATGGCTGATATTATCTCCACAAAAGATGGCTCTAACACTTTAAAATCTAACCAATTTGATGCTTTGTACCACTCTATTAATGGAGCTGTCCAAGAAAGTCAAATTGTGTTTATAGAAGCCGCTTTATACCACAAAGCAACAACAACTGATCCTTTATCTATTTTAGAAATCGGTCTTGGAACAGGTCTCAATGCTTTTATGACGTATTTAGAAGCTCAAAAACAGGGCTGGAATATTCAATATACAGGTATGGAGGTCTACCCTATTGAAGAAGCCACTGCCCGTGCTTTAAATTATCCCCATTTACTAGAGGCTTCGGAGGAAGATACAGCTCTATTTCTGCAACTACATCAAAGAGAAGAAGCTATGACCGCATTAACACCTTTCTTTTCTTTTGAAAAGAAGGTACAATCCTTTGAATCTTTGGAGGTGGTAGAGCAGTATGATATTGTGTACTATGATGCCTTTGCACCAAGTATTCAACCTCATTTATGGGAAAAAGAGCAACTAACACGGATTTATAATGCCCTTAAACCAAATGGTGTTCTGACTACCTATTGTGCTCAGGGCGCTTTTAAACGAACTCTAAAAGCAATCGGATTTACACTAGAAGGATTGCCTGGACCTGCTGGAAAGCGAGAAATGACTCGTGCAACAAAGGCCAATTCTTAGTTAGCCTTCTTTCATCAATGTTCTTTAATGGTTTTCCATAAAAAGAAAAGCTTTTTGTAGGTGTTTCACCCACAAAAAGCTTTTTATTTTCCCCTACTTAACCTTTGAAAGCAGTCGTGAGTATGGGTTTTAAATCGCCACGAATGTCGTAGTAAAATTTTTCTCGTTTTTCTACTTGCCCTTTTGTTGCTAATAATAGATCAATGTAAGGGGAAAAGAAGGTTATTCTAGAATATTTTGGATCAAGCAATTCATCACCTAACATCAATACTTTTAGTTGTTCTGGTTCCTTTTCTATAAAAAAAGACATGCAGATGCTTCTACTAAATAAGTCAAAAGGCCTCATATTTTTTAGGACATCGTATAAACTACTATCCTGATTCATAAACGATTCTTGATATTCTCTGTCTTCTTCACTCCAAATCACTGTCTCCCATTCTGCGCTATCAGTGATATAATTAATCGGAAAAAGGTTGATATAACCATCATAAGGCAAATACCATTTCTCAAAGGGTTCAAAAGCATCAAAGGGTGCTTCTTCTTCTACATGAATCGCGGGATCAAAATCTGGATTGTCCTTATAAATCCATCGCAATTGAAAACCATTCATTTCTTTATAAAAGAGGACAATATCTTCTTCTAAAAAGAAATCTAAATCTACTGTTACTTCCAATA
The DNA here is from genome assembly GCA_050633105.1 of Aureispira sp. GTDB lineage: Bacteria > Bacteroidota > Bacteroidia > Chitinophagales > Saprospiraceae > Aureispira. The sequence continues at coordinate 63,919 of JBOEFW010000036.1, forward strand.
TTTCATCCTCTGTCGCTTCTGGATGGAAGTAGTAACTGACGATCTGAATGTTTTCTTCTTCTCGAATTGCCTCTACCATTTGCTTGAACCTATCGATATATTTGCTCATTCTCAGTCCATGAATTGTTCGTTTAGTAAATAGTTATGTTCTCCGCTAATATAAAAAGAGGTTTTAGAACAAGTCTAAAACCTCTTTTAAATTTTATGGTGGTACTAAGCTTGTCTAGAATACTTTAGACCAAGCTTGAGCTGTTTTCAGACGATCATTTTCATCATTCGCCCAACGTTTTAGCGCTTGGATTTTATCTCTATAGTCATGTGGATCTGCTCCAAAGAAGCCAAAGAAGCTACGACCTAGTTTTGAAAGGAAGCCTGTCTTCCATTCTACGTTTGCTTCATTCAAGATACCAAATTTATCAAACTGGCCAATCAATCCATTACCAATACGAATCTCTTTCTGTGGGAATTTAATTAACCAAACAGAATAAAGGTAACGGCTGGCGTAACGGTAAGCTTTTTTCTGATTGATTGGTGGGTAAGTTAGGTTGACATATTTTTCCATGATGTCTTTTTGTAACCCTTTCCACTTCAATTCTAAAATAATTACCTTCTTCTTGACAACAGTTAGTGCTTCTTCATCCACTTCTTGTGCTTGTTCTGCGGCACGTAAGTTTTTACTAAGGTTACTAGCATTCGCTTTCATTGTATTTAGTAACTCTAATACCTCTTGGTAACGAGCAGCAATACCATTGTTATACAACTCATTTAAACCTTGCAATAATTCTTTTCCTTCTATTTCAATCAAGCCTTTTTCACTCGCGAATTGTGGTAAGACTGCTGGAAGCATGTCTTTTGCTAAATCACTGATAAAGCTAAAGCCGCTTGGTAGTAATTTATCAATTTCTCTATTAATGGCTGTAAATTCTCCTAACAAAGCAGAACCAACTGCTTTTAGTACCGTACCTCCTCCTGGTACAAAAGAATCAATGGTTAATCCTGCTACACTTAATAACCCATTGATAATTTTCTTACCAAGGATGTTAGTTGCTCTAAAATAATCATTGTGTTTTTTGACAGCTTGGTCATACTCTTCTTTTGCATCTCTAAATGCGGAAGAAGCCTGTGCACCACGTTTAGCAGAGTCTTTAAACTTCTCTCCTGCTTGACGGATGGTGGCATCTGCCTGATCTTTCATATCTGATAAGATCCCTTCATAAGAAGCATTGGTATCACGAATACCATAACGTTCTAAAACATCATCTACTTGTACTTGTGAAACATCATTGATGTCTGGAATATTAATTCGATCGTCATCTTTTTCATATTTAGAAGAATGATCCACTACTCCTCCTGTACTTAGGATTAAGGTATCAATGACACCTAAGATTTCACGTACTTCACTGTGTTTGCTCGGATCTCCTCCTGTTAATTTGTTCATCAACCAAGTCTCTGCCTTTTTGCTGTATTCTTGCAGTTTATCCTTGAGTTTGTTATCAACATTCGTTCCTTTAAATAGATCTTTATCAGAATCGATAAAGCCTTTAAATTCTTTAAGATCTTGGTAGATTTCTGCTAAGTCTCCATCTTTGATGTTTTCCACAAACCCAGTAATGGCTTCTGTGAATTTACTGAGTTCTCCTAGCCATTGCTGGGCATTTTGGATCAGTTCCTGAAATTCTTCAACTTTATCAGAAGCCTTGGCGATGAACTCATCTACTGATTTTTTCAGTCCTACTATTTTTAATAGAATAGCGTCATCAATCGTAGTCCCAGGGACAAGATCAGTGCTTCCATTAAAGATAGCATTGTATTTTTCTTCTAATCGGTTGTACCAATCAGGTAAATTATCTTTGTCTTTGTCTTCAGTTATCATTCCTACTAACCCTTCTAACTGAGACAATTTGCGTTCTCCTTTGTCTAGGTATTCTTGTAGTTTGGTAACATTTGCCGCATTTTCTGGATCAGAAGTATCGGTGGTGGAGATAAAGTTTTTAGCGGCTGCAAAAACACGTGTAGCTTCTTCTACTATACCGTCTTTTAGGTCCTCTACTTTAGAAGGCAACGTTGTTATCACATTAACAATATCTGCCGCTAATTTAGCATAACGATCTACTTGTTGGCTTACATTACGTGCTAATGTTAAGAAGCGCTCTACCTTAGTAATGAACACCTGTACCTCATCTACTTCATCTGTAAATTGCCCTGGGAGATAAGTTTCTACAAAGGCAATATAATTGCGCGCATCAGACAAGAACTGCTCTGCTTGATCTAAGTATTCTCTAAAGTTCTCTGTGATTTCTTCAAACTTAATACTGTCCCAAACTGCTTTTAATTTTTCAAAACGGAACACACTTTCCTCTTTGTTTCCAGTTTTGTCCCCTTTATGCTTTCGACGTTCTACTTTTTCGGCAGCACGTTGTGCTTTTTTTACAGCACGTTGTGCTTTGCGAGCTTTTTTACGTTCTTCACGACGTTGTTTGCGGCTTTCTTTAGGTGTTTGAGATACCTCCTCTTTTTTAGGTGTATCATTCGCTGTTACAACAGCGGCAGGTGCAGCGGTACTTTGAACCAAGTCCAAGGCATCTATTTCAAAATACAGATTGCGCATAGCGTTTACTTTGCCTCTGTATTGACTGTAAGCCGCATCTGTCTTAGACAATTTTGCGAACCCTTTTAAAAATGTACGTAAATTCTTCTTTAAACTGATTAAGGCTTGTTGAGCACCTGTAGATAGTTGTTCTGGCATGACGTCGTGCTTTTATTATATAGCAATGATTATAGTAGTAATTGATCTTTCTTTCTATGTAAACCTAGTATTAACTAAAGCCTACTTTTATGAGGGGAAAATTACAATTTATTTTTTGAAAAAACAAACCCTTTTTATAAAAAAAGGCTTATTTAGAGATTTTGCAAATTTTATTTTGGTATGTCGCAACAAGTTTATAACTTAAACCATTACTACAATAGTCCCTCCCAATCTCCCCTTTCTTCTTCCTTTAATTTTTAGTACGATTTTTGTACTCTTTTAAGATGTCTGCTGTCATTTTAGAAATGGTTATGAACGTTTACTCATTGTTCTTACCACATACTCACTCGTATGAACCAGTTTATAAAAGGGGCTTGACTAGAATCAAATAAAGTTATACCTTTAAGGTAAATGATAACCCGTGAATAGGATTTAGTTGAACATTTAAGAACACTGTTGATCATTAACTGAACATCACAGTACCTAATCACGATTTTTAGAATTTTATAGAACCAGTTTAAATTTATCATGATGAGAAATTACATGAATCTCTTTTTTGTAGCAGTAACGACTATTTTATTAGCTGCATCTTGCAATACTACTCCAAATACACAAAAGACTGTTAATCCTGAGAATGCACAGTTGACTCGTACTGTTGCTTCTGAAGCAAAAGCTATTCAAGTAAAGTTTGAAGGAAAAACAATTACTTTAAATACAGAAGACATTGTTGGAACGGCTCAAGCTATGAGTGCAGATGACCAAGATGCTCAGAAATTGATGGCTGTAAGCAATAACTTAATGGCTGCTGAAAAAGAAGCTCAAATTCTAGATGTAAACTTTACTATGTCTGAAGAGCCTGTTGAGAATGGTATGTTTATCTTTGGTATCGAAACAGAAGAAGCTAAAGATTTGACGATCGAAATGTTGGATGAAGAAGGTTTTACTACTGTAGCGAACAACCAGTTCCAAGTAAATCAAGGTAACAACTACAAAGCATTGAATGTACAGTCTTTGGATAATGGTAGCTACAACTTCCGTTTGAAAGACAAGCAAGGAAAAGAATTGAACCGCAAAGTAATCATTGCTGGTCAAGAATAAATGAAGTGTAGTAATTAGTAATTTTACTACCTCCTACTAAAATGGGCTGTCTCACCTCTTGGTGAGCAGCCCATTTTTCATAGTATGTTAGAGGTTTTATTACTCGTTATTTTATTCAATTGAAAAAGAACGCTGTTGATAGACCTCCTTGCGATGCCACACTTTATAGTGATATTGTCCTTCGGATAAATTAAGATCAGCATACTTCACAGAACGAATGTGCTTCCCTGCTTCTAAGGCTTCGCATTTAAATACATCCTTCACCTTTTGTCCCCAACGATTATAAATTGTCCAACTCACCTTCTTGGCTTTAGGAAGCTTAAAGGAAGTGTACAAGATAGCAGGATCATTTAAGCTACTATCTGTTGGCACTGTTGTATTCTCTGTTGTAGAGGTCTTAGGAATGGCTGATACATCAACCAACGCTGTTTTTACACTTAGTTGCATCCCATCTAATCTCGTCCAAATCGGTCGAACCAAATCTCCTCTTGCTACTATGTTATTATAGTCACCAAAAAAGATCTCATCATTGGGCGAAAAGGGTTTATCATTTACTTTAAAATTAACAAAGGTTGCTCCTCCATCAGTTGAACGCGCCATGTAAACATTGGTCATCTCTCCTTTTAGGCCTCTTCTATCATAGAATACAAAGTATAAGTAGCCGTTGGTAGGATCTATAGTCATCCAAGTAAAAAACTGATGATTACCTGGGGCATCATCATTAACACGAATAGGTTTTGTCCATGTTTTGCCTTGGTCGGTTGACTTTGCCAACCAAACATCCGTATCATCAGCACCATTCCGTTGATCCGTCCAATTGAGATAGATGGTTCCATGATAGGCCCCGCCAGTACGATCACAAGCAGAAATAGGCAAGCCATTACAACGGTAAATCCCTGGCACTTGATATTCCCAACCAGATGGCATTGGATCAATTTTTACATCCTCCTCCAACCATGTTTTTCCACCATCTAAGGAGCGATCAAACATCAATCCTAGCGGGCCAGCCCAAGTTACATAGACTTCCCCATTGGGGCCAATACAAGGCACTGCACCTTCTGTTGTATTATCACCATCTAAACAATCACCATCTTGCTGGTTGATCTTCTTAGCAGGACTCCAGGTTGTCGCTCCATCCGTAGACATCGAAAATTGAATGGAACTTTTGTCTTCTGGAGCACTGCTGTTGTACTTATCAAACTGCGTCCAAGTTACATATAGATAATTGCTTGCTGGGTCAACCACTGCCCAATGCTTGTCTTGTGCTTTCTTACCATTTAATCCTGTGTAAGAACCATTCGTCCAAGTTTTTCCATTATCACTCGTCTTCTGACAAACAATACGATCAATCCAATTGCCTCCAGGAGGATTTGATAAATGGAAAAAATAAAAATTACCTGCGGTGTCTGGAATAATAACAGGGTCTCCCCATACTCCATAAGTAGAGCGTAGCGTTTTGGATTTCCATGTCTCTCCTGCATCTTCTGAGATGTATAGATTGCTGATGTTAGAACCAGCCATTAGGATGTTATTTTGGGTAGAATGAACAGCAATTGTAGGTTCGTTGGGTTGTTTTAAGGTACTAATAACAATATTAGTGTGTGGATTTTTCGTTTTGGTTGTAGAATTCTTGAAAGAGTTCTTTTCTTGTGCTTGCACAAAAGAACTCATCAAGAATAAACCAAGCCATAAAAGACGCATAAAGAGTTTTTTTTTGGTTTAAGTTGCTTTAAAGTAGTCTCAAAAATTAGAATTGTCAAACAATGACGCAATTGGGAAATTCTTGCCAAATTAATCAATAATTTTACGCTTTTCAAGTTTCAACCGCACATCTACACACTATGTATGACTATATTATTGTTGGTCAAGGTATATCAGGAACCTTGCTCGCTCACTTTTTATTACAACAAAAAAAGAATATCTTAATTGTAGATGCAGTGCATGCACAGGCCGCATCCCGAGTAGCAGCGGGTTTGATTAATCCTATAACAGGCAGGCACTTTGTCAAAACATGGATGATTGATGAATTACTCCCAACAGCAGTGGAAACCTACCGTGCTTTAGAAGAATTACTAGGCATTTCTATTTTAGAAGAATCCCCTTTAGTGCGCGTGATTAGTGATACTAAGTCTTATAATGATTGGCTCGTACGTTCTAGTAATCCAGATTTACATCCTTATGTTGATGCACCACGCCAAACCAGTGCCTATAGCTCCTTTCTTAAAGAGGTTCAACAAGTTATTACGTTTAAACAAACAAGTCGGGTACGTATGAATGCCTTGATTGAGGCATACCGCCCTCTCCTAAAAGAGCAAGCCACTTATGCGCAAGAGATTTTTGATTATGCGTCCTTTCAACTGTTAGAGGAAGGCGTACAGTATAAGAATTGGAAAGCTAAGCGTATCATTTTTGCAGAAGGCTATCGCGCCATTTACAATCCTTACTTCAATTATATGCCCTTCTGGCCTGCCAAGGGAGATGTTTTATTGGTTAAGATTCCCAATTATCCCGCCACTAATGAATTACTTAAACACGGTGTTTTTATTGTTCCGCTCTCTGAGCCTGATCTTTATTGGGTGGGGAGTAGTTATCAACGTAATTATACCAGTACGGAACCCGAGCAAGATGCTCGACAGACATTAGAACAACGCCTCCAACGCATCTTACAATTGCCCTTTGAGGTGGTAGAGCACAAGGTTGCTGTTAGGCCGACAGTAAGAGATAGGCGCCCTTTTATTGGCCCTCATCCAGAACACCCTGCCCTTTATTTGTTTAATGGAATGGGTGCAAAGGGGGCTTCTTTAGCGCCTTTTTGGGCAAAAGCTCTAGTGGATCATTTAGAACTGGGAAGGCCTTTAGATAAATCAGTGCATTTATCGCGGTATTTGCGGTACTTCCACGATCGAACACTTAAAAAATAAGTAGTTTAATTATGGGCGTTTGGCTAGGTATAATAATTTCTCGTGTAATTCGGACACACTAATATTTAAAGTCTCCCAAGCGCCATTATTAATAACAAAGTCCGCTCGTTTTATCTTTTCTTCTTGTGGCAATTGTTGCTTAATCCGTGCTTTGATCTGCTCTACGGTAATATCTTCTCGTTGGAGGACTCTATTAATACGCACTTCTTCTGGTGCTGTTACCACTACAATCTTATCCAATTCCGCATACGACCCTGTCTCAAACAGTAAAGCAGCTTCCTTAACAGTATAGGCAACTCCTGCCTCTTCTTGCTCTGCTTGCCATTCTATGCCATCTTGATGGACAGCAGGATGCACAATGGCATTGAGTTCTTCTAATTTTTTTTTGTCTTTGAAGACAATACTTGCTAAATGGGGGCGATTGAGGCGACCTTCAGCAGTATACGTTTCTGCTCCAAAAGCAGTGATCAAGGCATTCTTTACCTTCTCTTGATGGCTCATCAGCCACTTCGCTCGATCATCAGCATAATAAACAGGGACACCAAAGCGCTCTAATAATCTACAGACTGTTGTTTTGCCACTTCCAATTCCACCTGTTATTCCTATTTTCAACATTAATTTATTTTTTTTATTTTTTGCCAATTCTCACAAATACCTGTACAAAAGCTTTATATATATTACAATGAAAACATTGTAAGAAAAAATTGTCTTTTTTAGAAAAAAAAAATCTGCTAGCGGTAACGTTTAGCATTTTTATGTCATTAAGGTATAGAAGGATGTTTGTAACAAAACAATAAAACACTACAAGATTAGTACTTCTTCTATATCTGTCGAGACCTTAGAAAGTCTTTGTCCCTTAAACCATTTAATGAAACTAAACACTTGAAACCAATAATTTACTGTGTTGTCGATCCCATGAAGTTGTCAATTTCAGTAAATGAATATTCTGAAATCTTAATAGACTTCAAACGCTTAAACTGATTATTTAGACACTAAGATTCTGTAGAACCAAAAACTCATTGAAGCTAAACCCTAAACCATGCTTTTTAATTGAATGATCTTTTGAACAGAAAATTAAGTTCCTAAAAACCTGAGACACAAATTTATTTAACAAAACTAATAAACTCTATTGCCTATTAAAACTAAAATGCTATAAACTCTTGAACACTGGTCCTTAGAAACCATGAAACTTTAAACTCTAAAATCAGTGAACAACTAAACACTTTGACCTTGTGAAACGCTAGTCCTTGATAACCATGAAACTTAAACAAAATCCTAGAACTAGTGAACAACTAAACACTTTGACCCTTTGTACTTTAAATATTACGTTTAAAATCCATGAAACGCTAGTGCCTTAGAAACCATGAAAAACCCTAAAGCTAGTGCTTAAACCAACTGTTTGAAGTCCATTAAACCGCTGCTGTAAAGCAGCAAATCGCGGGAAACCTTTTGAAAACTAAACGCGAAAAACTCTTACTCATTGCATGAGTTGAAAAGTATACCCGATGTGTGTGTGTGTGTGGTACTACTTATTAACTGCCTCATCCCCTGAGTAGATAAAACGACCCTCTAAAATCGTGCTTTATTTATAAGGCGCGATTTTTTTATGCCCTAATTTAAGCTAGCAATTACAAAAGAATGGTATCGACGAGCATTTCATTTGTTATTAATGATTCTTTCTTGGAAAAAAGCCGTATTTTTCCCCTTGAAACAAACATAATGGAATGGTTATCGTTTTACTGTTTAAACTACTAGTATTGTTTTTATAAACTTTCCAAAGGCTATTCTTCTCCCTTTCTGGATTGCTATCAACTTGTAAAACAACACAGTAATAACTTTCACAAAGATAATAACTACCGTTCAACGTACTTTTAGGACTAGAACTTACTGAGCAGTTGTACCAATGGTCCTTGATCATTTAACTGGCTCAGAACAATCTTTTTTTAATGAAAAAAATAGAACTTGAAATAGTTGCCTTGTCTCATAGTTTGGCACAGACACAGAATTATGCCATTGTATTAGGCGAACAAAGTGGAGCAAGACGTTTGCCCATCGTGATTGGAGAATTTGAAGCGCAAGCCATCGCTGTTGCCATGGAAGGAATGTCTCCTAGCCGCCCTATGACCCACGACTTATTTAAGAATGCCCTTTCTCGTTTTAATATAGAGGTCAAAGAAATTATAATCAATAACTTAGTAGACGGTATTTTTTATGCTAATCTAATTTGCATACAAGATGGCGAACAAGTAGAGATTGATTCTAGAACATCCGATGCCTTGGCTTTGGCTGTTCGCTTTGAATGCCCTATTTATACCTACGAGTTTATCTTAGAACAAGCAGGCATTATCTTAGAGGAAGAGACAGAACAAGAAGTGCAACGCGCTAAACATCGCCGTTCTGATCGCCAACCAAAACCAAAAACACTTCGGGAAAATAGTACGGCCGAGCTCAATGAGCTTCTTGAAAACGCCCTCGAAGCTGAAGATTATGAAGGCGCTGCGAAGATTCGTGACGAGATCAACAAAAGAGAATCAGAAGAACAATAATAGTATGATAAAGTGCCTTAGGGCACTTTTCTTTTTTAGAGCATTTTTGTAGTACAATTTTATCTAAAATTATCAAACACTCACCACTCTTTCTGAAACATTGAAAAAATGCCCAATTCGTTCTTAATCTTTCTATTGTTATTTTTACAAAATGCAGTTCTATCTGCACAAAAAGTCGTTTCAATTACCATTGATGATGTGCCTAATACGAACTTATATCAACAACAAAATCATCAAGCCCCCTTACTACAGCAATTAGAAGCATTACAAATTCCTACAGCCATTTTTATCAATGAAGGGTTGCTGTATAAAACAACAGCGCTCTCTCAAAATTTTGATTTGCTTCATCAATGGATCAAAAGCGATTATACAACATTAGGCAACCATACCTTTAGCCATAGTCGTTACTCCACAACAGGCCCCTCTTTCTTTTCAGACATTCTCAAAGGAGCTTATATTTCTACAGAACTTGCTCAGTATTATAACAAAACGTTACACCATTTTCGATTCCCTTACAATGATTTAGGTAAAGACTCTCTGCAACAAGCCGCTGTTGAGGCTTTCTTAAGAAAACAAGGCTACCAAACAACTCCATTTACCATAGAAAGTTCGGATTGGCTCTATAACTATGTTTATAAATATTATTGGGAACAACAACAAGAAGAAAAAGCAAAAGAAATAGGACAAGAGTATGTTACTAAAACACTAGCGTATTTTGATTTTTTTGAAACGTTGGCATTTAATGAATATCACCGCCCTATCAAACATATTTACCTCTGTCATGATAATTTGTTGAATGCGCACTATTTGCCTTTGTTGATAAAAGAACTCCAAGCTAGAAACTATCAGTTTATTTCGTTGGACGCCGCTTTACAAGATCCCATTTATCAACAGCCTAATTATTATTATAAAAAATGGGGCATTTCTTGGTTGTATCGTTGGAAACCTATTCATAAAGAGCGCATCGAACTCCTACAGCAAGAGCCTTCTACAGAAGCGATACAAGCCTTGTATGAACGTATTTTGAAAGAAAAGTAATTGCCTTTTGTAGTGCTAACACCTCTTTTCATCTACTCCATTACTGTCTTAAATAGCCCTGAATGGCTTCTACCAAACGATCTAAATCTTTGGTAGAAGTGTAGACATTAGGTGTAATTCTAAGCCCCTGAATGTTTTTCGCGATGCTATTGGTATGATGAATTCTATGCTGGCTGCTCAGAACAATACTCAACGCTTTGTAATCGCCTTTTGGAAGATCAAATAAAGCTAATCCTCCTGCATAACGTGCTTTAAAGGAAGTAAAAAAACGCAGCTGTTCTTCTTGCTCAAAAGGCTTCGCCCAATAATCTTTGAGATAACGCAACCGCGCTTCTTTCAGCGCTATACCAATACGATCTTGGAAATCTATGGCTATATGGGTCGCTTCCTCTCGGGCCAATTGAATGGTTCCTTTGTGTTCAAATTTATGAATAAAGGCTTTATCTGCTTCTCTCGATGGCAACAACGACCATAAATTAGGAATTTGCGCTTGACGCACATATAAAAAACCAGTTCCAATTGGTGCACTCAGCCACTTGTGCAAAGATGTCGCAAAAGCATCACAACCTAACGCCTCTATTTTAAACGCTAGGTGAGCAAAGGAATGCGCGCCATCGACCAAACTAAAAATGCCCTTGGCTCTAGCTGTTTTTGTAATCCTAGCAATCGCTTCTACGGGTAAGACTTGTCCTGTCCAACTCACCAAATGGGTCAAGTGTACCAGACGGGTTTTCGAAGTAAACTGAGCAGTATACGCTTCTACAATAGCGGTGTCCTCTTCTATGGGAGCAGGTAATGTCACCCATTTTAATACAATCCCATACCGCTTTGACAATTGTTCATAACCAGCCTTAACCGTAGAGTAGTCATGCTCAGAAAGTACCACCTCATCCCCTGCCTTCCAATCGATGCCCATCATCACCGTTTGCAATCCTTCTGTGGTATTTTGCATCAAGGCAATTTCATTCGCTTGGCACCCTGCTAAACGTGCTAATTTTTCTTTGAGAATAGGTCGGTTGTAAGGCAATACTCTTGCTAACTGAAGGGAAGGAATCTCGTTAACAATCGCTTGGTATTTTTCTTCTGCGGCTCTAACAATTCTAGGTTGAGGAGAAACCCCTCCATTATTAAGATTGAGCGTAGACCTAGAGACTAAATAGGCTTCTTGTACTCGTTTCCAGAGTTCTTCTTGCTGTACGGCTTGCTCTATTGGTAATGCCTGCAACTGTTGTAAGCTCTCTGCTAATTGTTCTTCTTGCTCCCGTTGAGCAAGTGTTGTAAAAGATAAAGAAGCCCCTGCTCCTACTAAGGTTTTTAGAAAATGACGGCGTTTATGCATGTTTGTGGGTTTTAAGGTCGAATAGCAGTTGTTCTGAATAAATTTGTAGTAAAAACAACATCTTTTCAATAGCTTTCTATAGCTTTGCAGTTACTTTTTTTTCAAACAGTCTATATTCTATCATGTCTATATTCAAGAAGCATAGCATACAAGTTATTTATGAAGATAATCATTTAATTGCGATCAACAAACCTGCGGGCTGGTTGGTGCAAGGCGATGAAACGGGCGATATGCCGCTAACAGAATTTGTAAAGGATTATATCAAGCGCCGCTACAATAAGCCTGGAGATGTCTTCTTGGGGGTTATACACCGCTTGGATAGACCTGTAAGTGGCGTCATTGTTTATGCTAGAACAAGCAAAGGCCTGACGCGCATGAACAAGCTGTTCCAAGATCGCATGGTACAAAAAGAATATGTAGCCATTGTTGAGAATCGCCCTAAGGAGTTAGACGGTACCTTGGTACATTATCTATCCAAAGATAAAGAACGCAATGTCACCAATGCCTTCAACAAACAGCGTTACAAAAGCGCCAAGCGCTCGGAGCTTTCTTACAAATATATTGGAGGGTTGGCCGACCACCACTTGCTACAGGTCTTGCCCATCACTGGTCGTTCTCACCAAATTCGAGTACAACTTTCCAGAATGGGTTGTTCGATTAAAGGCGATAAGAAATATGGTGCAACCAAATTTAACAATGATCCAGGGACCATTCATTTGCATTCGCATAAGCTCTCCTTTATACATCCTATCAAAAAAGAGCCTGTGGTTATTGAGGCTTCTGTTCCTGAGAAGGATCAGGTTTGGCAGATGTATGCGCATATTACAGATGAGTTGTAGGGTTGGTTCCATTTAGAATTGGAATCTCAAAGACGGAATAGGTAAATGGAACAAGAAAAACAAAAAATTAAGAACGTTGTTCTTTATCTTTTATTTACTACTACAATCGCTACTTCTTGCCTTAACTCTCCCATAAATACCATGAGGAGAATTGTCACACCTCTTGCTCCTTCGTCAATAGATAGCACACTTTCTGTAGGCGACTATACTTTCAGTACAAAAGCTGATACTACGATTACTCCAATCTTCACAGACTAACACCTAACATTTCATAAAAAAATGTCCTTCCAGCAATAAGCTAGAAGGACATTTTCATAATGTGTTATTGGCACTGCTTTCTTTTTAGAACGTAGGACAGCCTAAGCGGCGACCTCTGTCATTACAAAGCATCCAAACATAAGACAATTCAAAAGCGCCGTTGCCACCAGTTGCTCCTGATAAAGGAGATACATTGATATCATAACTCAAACCAATGTGAGAACTGTTGAAGCGCATACGAATTAAAGCAATAATGGCATCTACTCCAAAACCAGCCGTTTCATTGTCTCCTAAGACACGGTTGGCACCACGTACATAAGCACCAATAGTAAAGGCTTGGCTAGAACGAGCACGCTTGCTAAAGTCAAACTTAAGCCCTGTACCAATGTTCATTTGTGTAGATGGTCCTTGCACCATTACCGCAGCATTGGGTACTAGAGCTAAGCGACGTCCAATACGTGCCTCAGCCCCGCCGTGAATGCTAAAACGGGTAAATAATGCTTGGTATGGATTATCTCCTGAAGAGATAGTACTTTGAGCAGAGATGAAAGATACATCTACTTTGGTCAAGTGTTGGAATCCAATTCCTGCATAAAAATTACTTTTGTTGTCTTTGTCTAGAGAACTGAACCACATTAGTCCTGCACTCAAATCAAATCTAGGTGGTGTATTGGCTCCTAAGTTGAACTCATCACTTCCTAAACTATTGTCATGGCTCACACCATTCCATTGAGATCCCCAGCGTAAATTGTCTAGGTTCATGCTTCGTTGGATAAATCCAACTTGTCCACCAGCGACCAAATAATGTTCATTGGCACGGCGACCACCTATCTTTTTCATGTAAGAACCAGATAGAGAGGCATGAATAGAAGTCAATTCTGATGTACCTGCTCTATCTACCCATATGGATAGACCAGCGCCTGCATAATCATAACTTCCAACATTAAACTTTCCTTCTACTCCTAGTCCGAACGTATTAAAGGCTTGGTTACCGACAGCGGCCGCCCATTGGTTCCTATAAATAGTAGAGACACGCATTTTACAAGTCATTACACCTGTTGTAGCAGGGTTAAGTGTCAAATTGGACACATAGAACTGTGAAAAGTGGATGTCCTGTGCAGAGGACTGTTGAAAGCTCGCCAAAGCGGCTATAAGTGTGCATGTAAAGAATTTCCCTAATTTCATAGTCTTTAGATTTTTCTCCTTTTGCTAAGGTAGCGGGAAGACTCCTCTCGCTACGATCTTTGTTTTTAGAACCGCTCCTAGGAGCGCTTTTTATGGAGAGGCTTATAGCAAAACAAACCCCTTATTATAACTTATTTGCTAGTCCCTATATTGCGGTTGTCCCAACAATAGTACGAATAAAAAGAGCACAGCCGCCTTAGCGGCTGTGCAATCATTTTATTTATCGGATTAGCGTTACGTCACCTTTACGGATAACTGTTTCGCCATTGGCTAATTCAATTTCTGCATAGTATACAAATACAGCAGGATTCATTGCTTGACCTCTGAAAGTACCATCCCATCCATTGTCTGGGTCAATGCTGTTTGGTTCGAAGTCTTCACCAATGTGAATCATTTCTCCCCAACGATCAAACACCATGAACGTTTTGATGCGCGATACGTCAGTAGAACCGTAGATGGTAAAGATGTCATTGGTTCCGTCGCCATTTGGTGAGAACGCGTCTGGTATAAATACGGTCTGCTGTTTGTTCACTTCAATAGTAACGATTGAGCTATCACCACAACCATTGTTCAAAGACAAGATAAACTGCATGTCTGTGTAGAAGATTGGTGGGGTGTAACCGATCAAGGCATCTGGTCCAACAAGTACGGTACTTCTTAAGCCTGTATTTGGATCCAATTGTGACCAAGAAACTAAAGCGCTATCTGCTGCTGTAAGCGTACTGTTAACGCTACCGTATAAGCGAACAGTGTCGCCTAAGTTGATGGTTTGGTCTTGGTATGCTGTTACTTGGTAAGCAATCGTATCTCTTACAATTACGTTCTCTACAGAATCAATACATCCGTTGAGATCTTGTGTGTAAATCGTGTAAATACCTGCAGTCAATCCTTGTGTCAAGATGGCATCTGAACCATAAGGTCCATTCGCACCAAAGGAGAACAAGTAAGGAGCAGTTCCTCCACTAATACTATTCACTGTAATTGTTCCTGTTGCTTGGTTCGCACAGTTTACTGTACTTCCCGTGTAAGATGCAGTTACTGGATCTTCTGGTTGATAGATGAAGATGGTGTCTGAAGCGACACATCCTGTAGCATCGGTCACTGTTACAATGTAATCGGTAGAATCATTACCCATTGTAGACAAGCCTGTAATCTGACTAGTCGTAGCTCCTGTACTCCAGAGGTAAGTGAAACCAGTAGTATCACCATCTATTCCAATTTGAATAACACCATTGCTACCAGCGTAACAATCCACATCTTGTGTGAAGCCTGCTCCTACATTTGTACCAATCACTGGACGCTCAGGAACAGTAATGTAAGCAGAATCTCTGTATTCACAACCATTGGCATCCGTTACAACTACAATGTAGTGGAATGCTGTATCTAAGTCCCCATCACCGTCTACATCGTATACGTTACCTACGGCATTGCTTAAGGTAGCTGTTGCACTTAAGGTGAATGGATTCAAGTCTGTAAACCATCTGTAAACATATCCTCCTGCTGGGCTTGTCGCGAAGACAGTAGCCGAACCAGAGTTTAAGTTATCACAAGCAGGATCTGTACTAGTAATAGTACCCGTTAAGTCGCTGTTGCTTCCTAAGTCAACATTGTATAAACCAATACAGTAAGTTACTCCTGCATCACGTACTACAATATCATAGAATCCACTTGGTAAGTTGTTAAAGGTATTATTAGCTACAAATGTAGCACCTCCATCAATCGAGTACTCGTAGTTATTAGGAGTACCATTCAAGTCTGAAGGACCGCCTGTAGCAGAAAGTACAATACTTCCATCATTATTACCACAACTAGCTGCTGTACTCACTGCTGTCACCACAATTGGTTGAGGTTCTAAAACAGTGATAGAAGCTGTATCAATACATCCGACAGAATCCTGTACCGTTACAAAGTATCGACCTGGGCCAACATTCGCTACAGTATCTATTGCTATAATGTTTCCGTTAGGACCGTTCCAGTTGAAGGTATAACCCAAGCCAAGGCTTGAAGGTAAACCACCTGTTACACTAGCGACTACTTGTCCATCTTCAGAAGCACTACAAGTAACATTATCTGCACTTAGCGTAACAACGATTGGTGTAGTACTTCCTACTGTAATCGCTACAGTATTTGTACAACCATTCACATCTGTTGCAGATACAGTATAAGTACCTGCTGTCAAGTTGATAAAGATACCTGTTGTATTTGGAGCTTGTCCAGGAGCACTGATATCGTATGTGTACCCTGGTGTTCCACCTGTTGCAGACACTTGTACTGCACCCGTTGCACCATTTCCACAATTTACATCAATCACTGTATCCTGAACTACTACTACTGGAGTAGGCTCTGTAATAATGACGGTGTCTACTGCATCACATCCCGAAACAACATCTGTTACCGTCACAAAGAAGGTTCCTGCGAATAAATTGTTGGCGGTTGCTGTGGCTTGGCTATTGGCATTTGCACTCCACAAGTAAGTGAAGTTGCTACTACCAGTTGCGCCACCACTTGCTGTAGCTACTGCTGTTGCGGTGCTATCACCTGCACAAGCTAGAGCCTGTCCGTTAAATGGTGTTAGAACGTTGGTATTAATTACAATTGGAGCACTTTGTCCAACGGTCACAATTTGCTGTACTGGACCGCAATCGTTGCTGTCTTTCAAGTATATGGTATAAGTACCTGCACTTAATCCAGTAAATAGAGGCGTTGAAACATACGTTATTCCGTCAATAGAGTAAGAATACGTTCCAGTCCCACCTACAGGAACAGCGGTAATACTTCCATCATTTGCTCCATTACATCCTGCATCAACTACCGTAGTCGTTAAGGTTACAGGAGTAGGACCAACAATCGTCACACAAGTATCAGCGGTACATCCGTTGGCATCTGTCAACGTTACACAATAGGTTCCTACTGGTAAGTTGGTAGCAATCGATGTTGTTTGTGAAGCCGCGTTCACATCCCATAAGTATGTTACAGGAGCAGTACCACCTGTGAAGGTAGCTGTAGCAGCTCCATCAGAAGCACCAAAACAAGATACATTAAAGCCGTTGTAGTCTGTTGTTGCGAATGCATTCGTAATAACTACAGAGTTAGGCTCATAAATTAAGGTATCTAAAATTGCAGTACATCCGTTGGCATCGGTAATTGTCACAGAGTAAGAAGTACCTGTTACAGAACCTGTCAAGTTGGTGAATACACCATTATTAGATGGTCCAGTTCCGATGTCATAAGAGTAAGGTCCAACACCTGATCCAGATATTGCCGTTACTCCAATTATTCCATCATCGTCCCCTGCACAAGTTTCGTTGGTTACTTGTGTGTACACTCCAACTAGTGGAGTAGGCTCATTAAGAATAACAGAATCAACTGCAGTACATCCGTTTTGATCCGTTACTGTTACCGTGTAAACAACTCCTGCACACAAGCCAGTTACAGCGCGTGTTGTTGCACCACCTACTGACCATTGGTAAGTATAAGTACCAGGAGTAGCTGCTGTTCCACCACTTGGTGTAGCAATCGCACTACCATCACACTCTCCGTTACAAGATACATTGAACTGAATCAACGCAGGACTTGCAGGATAGAAAGAAGTTATAGCAGCGTTTGGTAGGATTGGCGTAGGCTGTGATAAGATAACAGCTTGTGATGTAATACATCCTTGTGCGTCTCTCACATATACGGTATAACCACCTGCACATAAGCCAGTGAAGACTCCAGATACTTGATAAGTTGTACCATCAATAGAGAAATCGTAATTGGCTGTACCTCCTGTTGCACTCAACTGAATCACACCATCACAGTTGCCTGTACAAGTAGGATTGCGTAAAGTGTCTAGGTTAAGTACGAGAACCGCTGGTTCTGTAATTAATTGGTTGGTCATGCTGAAGATACAACCCAAAGAATCTTGGACGTTGATCGTGTAGTTTCCAGCAGCCAAGCCAGTAAATATTCTAGTAGTATCATAAGACCCACCATTAAAGCTATACAAGTATGGAGTATTACCACCAACACCTGTCACAGCAATCAAACCATCTGCACCACCGAAGCAGCTTACCATGATTAGACTGTCTGCTAAGCCTTGTAATTGTGTAGGCTCATTAATTCTAATACAAGTAGTCGTTTCACAACCATTTGCATCTCTAACAATTACACAGTATCCATTACCAACCATATTAGCAGGTAAGTTCGTGTACTGTACTGTATTGGTGAATGATCCTCCTCCATCAAAAGAATAGAGATAAGGGCCAACTCCACCACTAGCAGCCACTGTGAAGGAACCTGTAGGCTGACCGAAGCAAGCTACATGTACCGTATCAATTACATCTAAGACTAAGCTATCTGCTGGTGTCAAGACAATGCTATCAACCATTATACATCCTAGGGTATCTGTAACCGTTACAAAATAAGTACCTCCTGGTAAGTTAGTCGCCATAGCAGTCATTTGACTACCTGTTGCAGCATCCCATTGGTAAGTGTATCCTGCTTGACCACCTGTTACATTCACGAGTACACTTCCATCTGATGCGGAGAAGCAACTAGTACCTGCTCCATTGTAGTTAGAAGTTACTAAAGTAGTTGTTTGTATAGCAGGTGTCTGTGTAATCGTAATACACTCTACTGCTGTACAATTGTTAGCGTCAGTAATCGTGATACAATAAGTACCAGCGGCTAAATCTGTAAACAATCCTGTTGCATTTGTTTCTGTACCTAAGCTATACGTGTAGTTAGGAGTACCAGTACCTGGTGTAGCAGCAATCAAGATAGATCCTGTAGAGTCACCAAAGCAAGACACATTGTTTTGTGTGCTTATTGCCGTAATTGCGGCTGGTTCTACTAGAACTACTGTATCGACTGCATCACAGCCATTTTGATCAGTAATTGTTACGGTATAAGATCCTGCACACAAGTTCGTTGCGGTAAAGGATGTTTGTCCATCACTCCACAAGAAGTTATACGTGCTACCAGGGTTACCACCAGCACCAACTGCTGTTGCAGCTCCATCACAAACGCCGTTACAGCTAATTACTGTTCCGTTAGCGTAAGAAGAAGTTACTGTCGCAGCTGCCGTTAATAATGGTGGAGAAGTAATGATGAATGGAATAGTAATAACACATCCATTCGCATCTGTTACGGTTGCAGTGTTACCACCTGCACCAATACCTGTTACAGTTGCTGTAGTACTCGCAGTAGTTGTACTGCTACTTCCAACAGCATAAGTATAAGGCGCTGTTCCGCCAGCTACAGTGAAGGTTGCTGTTCCTGTAGAATCACCGAAACAAGGTACATCTGTTGTTGCATCTAAGCTTCCTGTTAATTGAGTAGGCTCTGTTACAGTCACAACAGCAGAAGCTGTACAACCTAGAGAGTCTGTAATCAATACAGAGTACGTACCTGCACAAATACCTGTTACGGTTTGTGTAGTTTGAGTAGTGCTAGACCAGCTATAAGTATAAGGTGCTGTTCCGCCTGTTGGTGTAGCTGTTAAGCTAGCATCACAAGCTCCAAAGCAACTTATGTCTTGGCCATTGTAGTTAGAAGTTACCATCGCACCTACAGTAGGTAAGCTTGAAGGCTGTGTAATTGTCACCCCTACGGTTGTTTCACAGAAGTTCAAATCCGTCACTGTTACTACATAAGTACCAACAGCTAGATTACAGAACAAACCGTTATTGGCTTGTGTTACTCCCGTTTGAATAGCGTACGTGTAACCAGGTGTACCACCTGCTCCTTGTACTTCCACACAAGCATCAGCACCTCCTGTACAGGAGACATTGTTTTGTGTGGTAATAGAAGCAGAAAGAACAATAGGTTCTACTACTGTTACTGAATCTACTACAGTACATCCAACACTATCAGTCACTGTGATCGCATAAGTACCAGCACACAAGTTGCTAATGGTATCTGTGCTTGCCCCAGTAGACCAAGTAAAGTTATATCCAGGAACACCTCCAGAGATTTGTACAGCAACTGCTGCATCGCATTCTCCGTTACAAGAGATGTCTTGTCCATTGTAATCTGAAACAACTGCTGGTGTTACCAACAATAAGTTAGAAGGTTGTGTGATTGTTACTGTTACAACATCAGAACAACCATTGTTGTCTGTTACTGTCACATTAATACCAACACCACCTGGCAAGTTAGTTGCTGTAGCTGTTGTTTGGTTGTTAGCTGTTGCATCCCATTGGTAAGTATAACCGCTTACACTAGTTGTACCGCCAATTGCTGTTACAGTAGCTTGTCCATCAGAACCACCACCACAACTTACATCTACTGTAGAGCTAATACTTGCTACAATAGAATCAGGATTATTCAAGGTTACTGTTGTTACATTAGAACAACCACCGTTATCACTAATGGTTACACTATAAGTGCTATCACCACATAAGCCTGTTGCAATCGGTGTAGTTTGTCCGTCACTCCACAAGAAGGTATATCCTGTAGTTACGGTTCCACCTGCTCCAACAGCAGTAGCTTCTCCATCGCAGTTGCCGAAGCAGCTAACGTCAGCACCATTGTAATTAGAAGTAATAGTTGCCGAAGCAGACACTCCAAGGAGTGGTTGACCAATAACTACACTTGTTACATTAGAGCAACCATTGTTGTCGGTTACAGTCACACTGTAAGTGCCCGCACACAAGTTGTTTACTGTAGCTGAAGTATCGCTATTGTTCCACAAGAAAGTGTATCCAGTTGTTACGGTTCCACCTGCACCTGCTACGGTTGCTGTACCGTCGCATTGTCCGTTACAAGTCGCATCGGCAGAAGCAGTGATCGTAGCTGTTACAGCAGAAGGTTCTGTCAATGTCACCGAGGCCGTTGCTGTACAACCATTCGCATCGGTTACTAATACAGAACTAACACCTACAGCAGCATTGGTAATAGTATCATTGATACCTGCACCTGCTACAGACCAAGCATAAGAGTAAGGTAAGGTTCCGCCTGTTGGCGTGGCAAAAATAACTCCATCGTTACCACCTGCACAACTTACATTCACCCCATTGTAGTTAGAAGCAACAGTTGCTGTTGTTGTCAATATTGTAGGCTCTGTAATATTCACACAAGCCACAACTTGACAGCCATTCGCGTCTGTTATTGTTGCACAATAAGCACCAGCCGCTAAGCCTGTTGCTCTTGCTGTTGTTTGGTTATTTGCAGCAGCATCCCACAAGTAAGTGTAAGCACCTGTCCCACCATTTGGTAAGATAGTGGCTGTACCATTGGCATCACCATTACAGCTTACATTCGTTTGTGTATCAATAACTGCTGTCAGAGGAGTAGGATCAACTAAGTTGAAACAAGCTACTACTGAACAGCCATTCGCATCGGTTACTGTCACACAGTGAGGGTTACCAGCTGAGGCCAACCCTGTTGCTACATTAGTAGTAGAAGGATTAGAGTTCCAAACAAAATTATATCCTAATGTTCCTCCTGTTACTGCTACCGTCAATTCTCCATCAGAAGCACCAGTACAAGAAATTTGTTGTCCGTTATAATTCGAAGTTGCTGTTATCGTTGCAGCTAAAGCATTGGTAGGTTGTCCTACTAACACGGTAGTTACCGCTTCACAGCCATTATTATCTGTAATTGTTACATTGTAAGACCCAGCACACAAGTTGATAGCAGTAGCAGTAGTTTGATTACTTGCTGCAGCATCCCATTGTACTTGGTAAGTACTAATTGCTGTTCCACCAGTACCTGTTACGGTTGCTGTTCCATCACAAGTACCAAAACAGGTAGCATCTGTAGATACAGCGGTTGCGGTTACAGCACTAGGTTCTGTAATGGTAATACAATCAACAACAGTACACCCATTTGCATCCGTTACAGTGGCACAATATGGACCAGCACCAACACCTGTTAAGGTATCATTGGTTGTTCCATTATCCCACAAGTAAGTGTAAGGAGCAATTCCTCCTGTAACAGAAGCACTAATCATTGCGTCGGTTGCACCATTACAACTTACGTCAGCACCATTGTAACTAGATAAAGTTACTAAAGCAATGTTGACATTCGTAGCAGGTTCACCAATGATTGCAAATCCAGTTGTCGTACAACCATTTGCATCAGTTACTGTCACTTGGTAAGGACTTGTAGAAGCCGCTAATCCAGTAGCGGTTGCTGTTGCTTGATTAGCCGCAGCAGCGTCCCACTGGTAAGTGAATGGCGCATTTCCACCATTCCCCATTGCGGTTGCTGTTCCAGTAGCAGTTCCACGACAATCAGCATCTGTTGTAGTAATCGCAACAGTTACAGCAGCAGGGTCAACTAAGGTTACACAAGCTGTTGCTGTACATCCGTTAGCATCTACCACATCCACACAATAAGTACCATCTGGTAATCCAGTAACATTAGCTGTTGTTGGGCCATGGTTCCAATTGATAATATATGGAGCGGTTCCTCCTGTAATTGTAAGTTGTGCTGTTCCAGAAGAGTCACCTGCACATAGTATAGGTGTTGTACTTGTTCCAAGAGCTAAGGCAGCTGTAGGTTGACTAACAACAGCCGTAGATTGAGTTGTACATAAATTTGCATCTGTAATGGTCACTGTATAAGAACCAGCAGGCAAGTTAGTCGCTGTAGCCGTTACTTGACTATTTGCATTGGCACTCCACAAGTAAGTGTAAGGTGCCGTTCCATCAGCAGCTGCTACAGTAGCACTACCTGTGCTATCTCCTGTACAAGCTACGTCTGTAACTGTAACTATACTACCTGTTAATTGAACAGGCTCTGTCACAGTGATACAAACGACATCAGTACATCCATTGTCATCAGAAATAGACACACAATAAACACCAGCTCCAATGTTACTTAACGTATCAGTAAGAGCACCTCCTGTCCAAGTATAAGTATACTGTCCCGCAACTGCTGTCGTTCCGCCAATAGCAGAAGCAGTTACTTGTGCATCCATAGCACCTGTACAAGAAACATCTTGTGTTTGAGTAATACTTGCAACAACGCTGCTAGCAGGTTCTGAAACAGTTGTACTGAATCCAGCAGAACAACCATTCGCATCAGTTACCGTCACACCATAAGTACCAGCCAATAGACCAGTTGCGGTTGCGGTAGTTTGGTTAGCAGCATTTGCATCCCATTGATAGTTGTAAGGGCCTGTACCTCCTGCTCCCATTACGGTAGCCGTTCCAGTAGCAGCTCCTTGACAATCAGCAGGAGTTGTAGTTATAGTAGAAGTAACAGCTGTAGGTTCTGTAAGTGTTACACAACTAAAGGTTGTACAGCTATTTGCATCTGTAATCGTCACACAATAAGTACCTGCTGCTAAACTTGCAACAGCAGTAGTCGTTGCGCCTTGATTCCAATTAATAGTATAAGGAGCGGTTCCTCCTGTAATATTTGCTTGGATTGCTCCAGAAGAGTCTCCAAAACATTGTACAGGTGTGGTAGTCGTAATACCAACTGCTAAAGCAGCTATTGGTTGATCAATGACTGCGATTGCTTGTGCAGTACAGCCATTTGCATCTGTAATGGTTACAGTGTAAGAACCAACAGGTAAGTTATTAGCAGTTGCTGTAGTTTGACTTCCTGCGTTAGCACTCCATGCATAGTTATAAGGAGCAGTTCCTCCTGTTCCAACAACTGTTGCACTACCTGTGCTATCTCCAAAGCAAGCGACATCATTAGAATTACTAACAGTAGCTGTCAATTGAGCAGGCTCTGTTACCGTAATACAAACAACATCAGTACATCCATTATCATCAGAAACAGATACACAATAAACACCAGCACCAATATTACTCAAGGTATCCGTTGTTGCTCCTGTTGTCCATACATAATCGTATTGACCAACAGTAGCTGTTGTTCCTCCTGTTGCTGTAGCTACCACTTGGGCATCTGTTGCGTTTGCACAAGAAACATCTATAGTTTGGTTGATAACAGCAACAACACCATTGGCAGGTTCACCAATTGTTACGCTAAAGCCAATTTCACAGCCATTCGCATCGGTTGCAGTAACACCATAAGTACCAGCAGCTAAACCAGTAGCTGTTGCTGTAGTTTGCCCAGCAGCGGTAGCATCCCATTGATAAGTGTATCCAGGAATTCCTCCACCAGCTACTACTGTTGCTTGTCCATCATTTCCACCAACACAAGAAGCATCAGAAGAACTAACTAAGCCAATAGTAACAGTAGTAGGTGCTACTAGTGTTACACAAGCAGTATCGGTACAACCTAGAGAATCAATTACTGTCAAACAGTAAGTACCTTCTGCCAAGTTATTCACAGCCAATGTTGTTGGGCCGTGGTTCCATTGTTGTGTATAAGGAGCGCTTCCACCAGAGATAGTAGCTAAGGCTGCCCCTGAAGAATCTCCAAAACATTGTAGTGCAGTTCCACCTGGGTAGTTAGAAGTAACTGCAGCAGTCACATCTAAAACACCTGAAGGTTGACTGACCACTACAACAGCAGCTCCAATACATCCATTATCATCTGTTACAGTTACTGTATAAGAACCAGCAGGCAAGTTGATAGCAGTAGAGGTTGTTTGTCCTCCTGTTGCAGCATCCCATAAATAATCATAAGGAGCTACACCACCGATTGCCGAAACTGTTGCGGCTCCTGTAGAGTCACCAAAACATGTTACATCAATTGTAGTATCAATATTTGGTATTATAGCTGTAGGCTCTGTCAAGATAATACAAGTAGAGTCAATACAACCTAATGCATCTGTAATCGTCACACAGTAATTAATACCAGCACCTAAGCCAGTAGCTGTAGCCGTGGTCTGTCCAGAGGCAGCACCATTCCATTGGAAAGTATAAGGTCCAGTTCCTCCTGTTGCAGAAGCTGTTGCTGAACCATCAAAAGCATTATTACAACTTACATCTTGACCATTATAGTTAGACGCAACAATTGCACTTGCTTGAACAGCTGTATTTGGTTCTGTAATGGTAACAGTGGTAACACCAATACAACCATTTTGATCCGTTGTAGTTACGCCATACAATCCAGCACATAAGTTAGTTGCAGTTGCCGTAGTTTGATTACCAGCAGCGGCATCCCAAAGGAATGTATAATTAGTACCAATTCCACCACCTGCTACTACCGTTGCCATTCCACTACAGTCACCTAAACAAGTAACATTCGTGGTAGAGGTAATTGTTGCTGTAACAGGAGTAGGCTCGCTAATTACAACACAAGCAGTATCAGTACATCCAAAGTCATCCGTTGCTGTTACGCAGAATAAACCATCAGGCAATCCTACAGCAGTATCACTCATTTGTGTAGTGATGCTCCAACGATATTGGTAATCAGTAGTTACTGTACCACCTGTAGCCAAAGCCACAGCTACCCCTGAGGAGTCACCAAAACAGCGAATCTGTGAACCATTGTAATTAGAAATCACATTGGCAATTACATTAACAGCCGAGTTTGGTTCTGTAAGTGTTACACAAATAGAATCTTCACAACCTGCAGCATCTGTTACAGTCACGCAATAAGTGCCTGCAGCTAGACCAGCAATAGTAGAAGTTGTTCTATTATTAGCATTAGCTCCCCATAAGAAGCTAAAGGTTCCCGTTCCTCCTGTTGCATTAATGCTAATTTCTCCTGTAGAATCGCCTCTACAAACAACATCTGTAGTAGCAGTTACATTAATAACAATAGGGGTAGGTTCTGTTATTGTTACACAAGACCTAGCAAAACAACCATTAGCATCCGTTGCGGTGACACAGTAAATACCTGCAGCCAATCCTCTTACGGTATCAGTAGTAGCATTACCTGCGGCAGCATCCCATTGATAAGTAATGATTCCTGTTCCACCTGTCCCTGTTGCTAAAGCAACACCGTCGCTTGCTCCAGCACAAGCCACAGGGCTTACTTGAGAAGCACTCACTGCTACGGCGGTAGTAGGTTGTGTTAATATAATACAAGCAGTATCGGTACAACCGTTATCATCTGTTACGGTCACACAATACTGAATATTTGCAGAAAGATTAGTTACCGTTGCAGCCGTTCCGCCGCCAGCAGCAGCATCCCATTGGAAACTGTATCCAACAGCTGATGTACCGCCTGTCGCAGAAACTGTTGCTGTTCCGTCCGCTCCACCAAAACAAGAAATGTTGGTAAAGACATTAACAGCAGCAACTACTGAAGTAGGTTCTATAATGTTGATACAAGTATCAACAGAACAACCTAAAGAATCAGTAATAGTTACACAGTAAGTACCAGCAGTTAAGTTGGTAATTGTTGCTGTTGTTTGACCGTTAGCATTGGCTGTCCAACTATAGGTATAATCTGTTCCTGTTGTCCCTGGTGTTCCACCTGTTCCAGCAACAGTAATAGAACCTTGATTGCCTCCATTACAAGTTACATTAGAATTAACAACAGCAGTACCTACCGTTACGGGAGCAGTGGGTTGTGTAATCGTTGCACAGACAATAGCAACACAATTGTTGTTGTCTGTTACCGTTACACACTCTATTCCAGCAGGTAAGTTATTATTAGTTGCAGTGGTTGTTCCGTTATCCCAAACAAAGCTATAACCTGTTGTTACGGTTCCACCTGCAACTGCAACTTGTGCATTACCAGTAGAGGCTCCAAAACAGTTTACATTTGTTTGATTGCTAATTGTTGCGGTTAAGAGATTAGGCTCATTAACAACAATTGTAGCAGAATCTGTACAACCTAAAGAATCAGTGATCGTCACACTGTAAGTTCCTGCTCCTACTGTCAAAGTATCATTAGTAGAAGTAGTAGTCCAAACATAGTCGTAAGGATCACCTACCGTGTTAGGCGTACCACCTATTCCTGTTACACTAACTTCCCCATTCAATTCTCCATTACAACTTACATCTTGTCCGTTATAATTAGTATTGATAGTTGCAGTAGCCGCGACAGGGTTACTAGGTTGTGATACAGAAACTGTAGTAGTAGCAATACAACCGTTTGCATCAGTCACGGTTACTTGTTGTGGAGTATTCGCAGGCAAACCAGTTGCTGTTGGTGTTGTCTGTCCATCATTCCAAACAAAAGTGTAGTTTGGTGCAACCCCTGTTGGTGTTCCACCTGCTCCAGTTGCAAGCGCTTGTCCAGTAGAGTCTCCGAAACAAGCTACATTCTGTATAGCTACAGCCGTTGCCGTTACAGCACTAGGCTCTGAGAGCGTCACACTAGCAATTGTTGTACATAATAGAGAATCCGTTACGGTTACGCTATAAGCACCTACTGCTAAACCAGTAGCAAAAGTATCAACAGAACTATTACTCCAGTTATAAGTATAACCCGTGCCATTTGTCTGTGCTACAGTAGATGGTGTTCCGCCAGCAGCTTGTACATGTACTCCACCATTGCTGAAGGTATTACAAGTAATACTACTGTCTAATACCACATTAGCAGATAAAGAAGCATCTGGCTGTCCGATTGTCACACAAATTACAGCAGGACAATTATTAATATCGGTTGCTGTTACACAATGAACACCTGCTGGCAAGCTATTATTAGCGGCAGTAGTTGTACCATCATCCCAGATGTAAGAATATGTAGCACTAGAACCTCCAGCAGCAGCAACTAAGGCTGTTCCTGTTGAATCTCCAAAACAAGAGACATTTGTAGAACTAGTGATTGTTAAGGTAACAGGTGTTGGCGGTACAATAGTTACACTATCAAGTGCCGTACAACTGTTATCATCGGTAATCGTTACAATATATAATCCAGTATCTAAACCCGTTTGAGTTGCTCCAACCCCGCCATTGCTCCAAGCAAAAGTATAAGGGGCAGTACCGTCTTGTCCAACAGCAGTTACACTACCATCAGAAGAAGTAGGACAACTCACTTGAGAGCCATTGATATTACTAGTTACACTAGCTGTTACAACCAATTGGTTAGGTTCTGTAATTGTTACTGATGTGGTGCCAATACAAGCACTATCATCAGATACCGTTACATTATAAACACCCGCTGTTAAGCCAGTAGCTGTAGCCGTTGTTTGGCCAGCTGGATCATCCCATAAGAATGTATAAGCAGTACCAGTATTACCACCTGAACCAGCTACGGTTGCATCTCCATCATTTCCTGCATTACAAGAAACATTGTTAGAACCAGTAATAGTAGCAGTTACAGCACTTGGCTCCGTCACTGTTACACAATGGGTATTATTACAGTTATTAGCATCGCTAACTGTTACACAATATACTCCTGCAGATAAACCTGTGACAACAGCTGTAGTAGCATTACTTGCATTGGCATCCCATAAGAAAGTAATTGGTGCCGTTCCTCCTGATCCTGTTGCTGAAACAATTCCATCAGAGAAACCAAAACAGTTTACATTCTCAACAACAGTAGCACTAGAAGTTAAAGCAGATCCAGGTTGCTGTACATTAAAAGGTACACTATCTAAACAACCATTACTATCTGCTACAACTACCATATAAGGATTATCAATAGCCGCTAAGTTCATAGCCGTTGCTGTAGATTGTCCATCATTCCATTGGAAAGTATAAGTAGAACCTGTGCCTCCTGCTCCTGCAGCGGTTGCTGTTCCAGTAGAATCACCAAAACAAGAAACACTCACGCTGCTAGCAATACTAGCCGCAACACGTGTAGGTTGGGAGATAAGAATTGTCACACTATCTTGACAGCCTAAGGAATCTGTGACTGTTACACTGTAAGGGTTATTAGCGAAAGATAAGTTATTAGCAGTATCTATCGTCTGTCCATTGTTCCAATTATAAACATAACCAGAAGCAGCAGGCGTACCTCCCGCTCCAACAGCCGTTGCTTGTCCATCAGAACCATCAAAACAGCTAATCTCTGCTCCATTAAAGTCTGATGTGATACTCGCTGTTACATCAATGGCCGAGTTAGGCTCTGTGATGGTAACCGTAGAAGTAGCAAGACAGTTATTAGCATCTGTTACACTAACTGTGTAAATACCTGCAGCTAGGTTACTTGCTGTGGCAGTTGGTTGGTTTGCCGCAGCTGCATCCCATAAGAAACTATAACCAGGTGTTCCCCCTGATCCTGCAGCTGTAGCGGTACCAGTAGCATCACCAAAACAATTCACATTGGTTTGAGCAGTTATACTTGGTATCAATACAGAAGGTTCTGTTACAGTAATTGTTTGTATTGTTGAACAACTAAAAGTGTCATCAGTAACCACTACCGTATAGACTCCTGCAGGAAAATTACAAGCAGTATCTAGTGTTGTCGTAAATGGTGTGATACCTGCTCCTGTCCAACTGTAACTATAGGTTCCACCACCTCCTGCTGCATTCACAGCAATACAAGCGGTTCCACCATTACAATCTACAGAATCTGAAACAACAGCGGCAGTAGTAATAACTTGCTGGGCATCTAGATTAATACAGAAGATAGCTTCACAACTATTTTGATCTGTTACCGTCACACAGTAGAAACCAGTATCAATACCAGTTAATACACCTGAAGGGCCATTTTGTCCATTTGACCAAGCATAGTTATATAAACCTGTTCCACCTTGACCCTCCACTTCAATTCTTCCAGTATCTGTTTGACAGATAGGATGAGTCGTATCAATAATAGCTACTGTTAGTAAGTCAGGAGTTGGAATATTAAAGGTAATAACAGAAATACATCCGTTATTATCGGTAGATGTTACGGTATAATCTCTTGGTGCTAAGTTGTTAACGGTATAATTAGTGCCTGTAATAGAAACAATACCAGGCACAAGCGTATCCCACACATAAGTGAATGGAGCTGTACCATTATTCGTACCAATCGTTACAGAACCATCATTATCTCCGAAACAAGTAACAGGTATAATGTTAGTGGCAAAAACCGTAGGTACTACAGCAGCAGGTGCTACAAAAACACAATCGTCATCAACACAACCTGT
Organism: Aureispira sp.; assembly: GCA_050633105.1. Classification (GTDB taxonomy): domain Bacteria; phylum Bacteroidota; class Bacteroidia; order Chitinophagales; family Saprospiraceae; genus Aureispira. Next base: position 93,715 of record JBOEFW010000036.1, read on the forward strand.
TGCTACATCTGTAACAGTGACACAATAAGTACCAGCTGCTAAGCCAATAATTGTACTATTAGGGACACCGTTCTCTGTAAAACCATTAGACCATACAAAGTCATAGCTACCAGGAATTGGTGGTATTGCCGTTGCCGTTCCATCATCATTACAAACTACCGTAGTAGAAGACATGGCAGGAGTAGGCAAATCATTAACAGTAACATTGAAATTCACTGCTACTGGACAAGTCAAACGAGTTTGACCTCCATCTGTTACGACAGAATAAACAGAAGCAGTATAGACTGTTGTGACAGAAGGGAATACTTCTACCGTTGAACGATTCAGCATATTAATAGTCGTCATTGGCGACCAAATAACACTATCTGTAGCAGCTAGTCCAGATACACTTAAGGTAGCAGAGTCACCAAAACATATAGCTTGGTCACCACTTCCTGTTGGTGTTGGAATAGGATCAACAAATAGATACGCTGTATCTGTTGGTGTATCTCCACAACAATCTGTAATAAGGAATAATTTTATTTCATAAAAACCAGGTGTATTAAATTGTGTACTAGGTACAAATTGAACGTTTCCTGGATCAATGATAGCACCATCAAAATCCCAACGAGTTGTATCTCCAAAAATCGTACTTGCAAAAGTTGCAAAGTCACCAACACATAATTGGAATGTATCAGCGCCAATAACATTGGCACTACTCGTAATATCTGGTTTAAAGGCTCTATCAAAAGCAATATTGTGGAAGCCTCTATATTCAGCGAGGGCATTACCAGCAGCACCACCTGCAGCAGGACAACCAACACAAGTATTGTGTATAATATCGTAACGTCCTACATTATTATATCGAGTAGTGTCTGCATTAAATCCTCTTGTTGCAGGAATTGTATTTAAACCAATCGCATCAAATACCCAATTGGTTACAGTAGTACCTGGTAGACCTACAGGAATTACCTGAGGAAGAGCAGTTGTTCTTGGATCATTCGCCATTCTAGAGGAATCCCAGAACATAACTTCTGCATTGGTACAGTTTGTATTCTCTACAAAAATAACTTGTTGGTTGAACAATTCATAAGTAGAATCTTGTGCAACAGGGACAGTACCTGCACCATCCCAGAAAATATTGACAGAAAGACCATTTCCACCATTTCCACCGTTTCCACCGTTTCCACCGTTTCCACCGTTTCCACCGTTTCCACCAGCTTGCACTTCAGGAGCAGGACTAGCACCACCTTGACCACCAGTACCACCTTGGCCGCCAATACCACCAACACCACCGACACCTCCAGTACCTCCAGTACCTGCATCAATGAAACAGTGTTCGATGAAACCATTCACTCCATTGGAGCAAAGATAAACTCCAAAAGAGCCACCTCCTCCAAATCCACCTTTTCCACCAGTACCAGCACCACCGCCACCAGCGCCACCGCCGCCACCAGCACCAGTACCATCGTTACAGGTTGGGCAGCTTTGACCGCCGCCACCACCGCCACCGCCACCACCGGCGCCAGCAGAACCATACATACCAGTAGCTGCTTGAGCACCTACTTGGTAACGACAAGCAACAAATGTACCTGCAAGGCCATTTGCTCCAACACAACCATCTAAACCATTGGTTCCATTATCTCCATTAGTAGGATTAGTTCCTGAATTAATCAGGTTACCATCAGGAGCAGTATTCACAGTACCACCGATACCACCAGCAGCACTAGCTCCACGACGTCCTGTATTGGTAGCAGAACAACCAAAAGGAGGAGCCATAGGAGCGCCTGGATTTCCAGAAGCAGCACCATCCGTACCATTGGCAGCGTTACCACCACGGCCACCACCACCACCACCAGATCCATCTGGGGCACCAGGGTTAGGGTTTGTTCCCCCCACTTGGGCAGCTACCAAAACTCCTGCATTATCACGGGCTCCTAATCCACCAGAAACAACAGCACCACTGGCTGTATCACAGGCGAAATTACCAAAGATTCCCGCGTTACCACCTCGACCACCGCGTCTACTATCATTTGCAAGATCTGCAAGACCATCTAGACCATCGGTTCCATCATCTCCGTCTGTACCATCACATCCAGGGGCACCATTCGTACCATTAGAAGGAGCACCCGGTACAATGTTCAAACGGGTAAGGTTATAATTCGAAGGGTTATTCATAAAGATACCATAAGTAGAAGTACTCGTAGTTACAGCATCATCTGTAGTAATTGTTAAATCTTGTAAGCGGAAATTACTAGAACCAAATACTTCAACAGCGGTAAGGTGGCGATCAAAATTGGCCACACCACCTGCATTATTTGTAGTTCTATTAATCGTTGTAGCACCAACTTCTGATGTCTTCAACCACGCTTGACCTTGAATAAATCCACCTTCCAAAGTAAGAAGGTCTGTAATATTCAAAGCATTGTCTACATTATAGGTACCAGTAGCTACTTTAATAACCGATCTGTTACAAGCAGCACGTTGCAAGGCTTCTTCCAATGTCACTGGATCAAACTGTGATCCAGACGCCGCCGCAGAACCTGTTGTAGATACATAGATATTACGACAGGCCACTACTGGAGGAGGTATTCCAACAGTTAGATCGATAAAATCAGTAGTAGAGCAATTCGTAATCGTATCGGTTACTGTTACAGACCATTGATAAGGTCCAGGAGCATTTGGTACAGTAATGCCAACCGTAGCGGTTGGTCCATCTGCAATACCTCGTTGATTATAAATAACAGTACCACTAGGTAATTCTACAATTCGAAATTTTAAACCAGAACGATTCGTTGTTGCAGTTAGTACCAATGGTGCTCCTCCACAAACATTAATATTGTCAGGAGCCAATGCTAAAGCTGGCTGCTCATTCACAACAATACGAACCTGATCGGTAGAAGTACAGCTATCTGCATATACGGCTGTTACTACATAATTAGTAGTAACAGTTGGACTTGCTACAGGGTTAGCTATGTTAGGATCAGAAAGTCCAGTACTAGGCGACCAAACGTAGCGAACTACATTAGGAGCGGTTGTCGTTGCAGACAAGTTAGCGCTACTCCCTACACAAATCGTCTGATCTGGTCCTGCATCAACAGGATCATTGGGATTGGATACAATATTAATAACATACGTAAAGGTATTACTTCCTACCAGAGGACAAGCGTCATCTTGTATCGTTACCGTAAACCTATAAGTACCAATATCGGCAATTGTTGGTGTCCAACAGAAAGTACCTGTCAACTGATTACCAGAAGGAACACCTGGAGGAGAAACCGTAAAGGTTGCTCCAGGAATACCTCCATCCCAGTTCATCGATAGGTTATCTCCAGGGTTACCGGGGTCAGAACCAACAATATCAAAACAGAGCTGACGACCAAAACATGCTGAAACAGCATAATTAGACGTCGTTACACCTGCACTATCAATTCCAGAGACAACAGGGTTGACATTGCTACAGTTTAATACACGGAATTGAATATCGCGCATCGTTGTACCAATCAACACACCATTTCTATACTCTTCTACCAAAACACACAAAACGGCTACATGCAAAGATGTAGGCGTAAAGGTAATTGCTCCTGTAGTAGGATCAATAGTAGTAGGATTCGTTCCAAATGGTTGTGTTCCTGAAAAACCACCGCGATAATTAACATTGTTACCTTGTGACTGCAAACAAGGAATCAGAGAAAAATTCAAAGAATCATTGTCAGGGTCAATAGCACCGTGGTTATAAAACACTTGATTCCCCCTACAAGTAAATGCTGCAGGCGGATTCAAAAAGATGGGTGAATTGTTACAGGGAACAATTTGATGGTTCAATAACCGTGTTTCTACATACATTGCAGGATTACCTGCTAATGTTGTAATTGCATTGTTCCGACAACACAAGCTCCACGAGAACGTAACGTCTGTACAATTGGAAGGCACCGTTATGATTGCTTCATACGTGTGCTGTTCTACTCCAAAAGCACCTGTCCCACTTCCACAAGAGGAAGTTTGTGAAGGACAAATAGGTGTAATGTCTTGACGAATTATTCGTCGAACGGTAGTAGAACCAGTTCCACATGATCCTCGCCAACTAACTCTTTGGGTAGTTCCCAAATTGACACCATTACAATCTCGATAGACATTCAACGTCACTCGATATTCATTCGGATTACCCGTACATGCGTACGTCAAATCTGAACCCAGCGCGTGGGTTGCCTGTGCCTGCTCCGCTCCGAAAAGCAGCAGGCCAAACACCAGAAAGACGTTCAGCAAGGGTATAATAAAGTGTTTACAACGTAACATAGGGTATGACTGTTTTGCGTGTAAGTATAAAAATTTCAACATAGTTACTGTTCTGTTCTATAATAACACTCCTTGGAGTGTTGCTGTAGGTAGCAGCAATATTAAATGATTTTGCATAATCTTAACGAATTAGATTGTACAGAATCTGAATATAGGGATAACGAACCCAAAAATTGATTTGTTGCCTTTACATTTATAGAAACTTACTTTTTTTTATTTCCAGCAAGTGTTCTACTTCTTCCCAATTTTCTCTTTAAAATGCCTTGGGTTAATGATAACGCTATTTTTTTGATTTTATTAACACTTAAAAGCACTAAAATTTTAAATTACTTAACAACTTTATTTTGTGTTGTAAGTCCTAAAAAATTGCTTCTAAGTATAGGGTACAAAAACAAATTGGGGCGCTGGCTTCTGAAGAAGAAAGATACAAAAACTATCTTGCTTCTCTTTATACAACTTTCTAAATCCATCAATCTTGTCCAAATCTACCACTTTTTTCATCGCTAATTCTTCTAATGTTGTCGCGTTAAAAGATAAGGACTCCTCCTCTTTTACAGGCAAGCCAATATTAAGATTGGTGAAAGAAGGAAAGGCAATAAGAATTGGATAGTTGGAAACATTCTCATCGCGAATAGTTTGAATAGTCTGTAAAAACCATTGCTGGTTTTTCTGGAGGGCAACCTTTAAAATGCCCAAAACTTCTGAATCTTGATCCAAGGTTTTCAATGTCGTATTGCTAGTTGTTTAAAAGTGGCTTTTTTACCACAACTTTAGAAGTGGCTTATCTATGCAAAAGTACATTTTCTAAAGGAGAAAATAAAGTTTTTTATTTTTCTGTCGCCCATATTTTGGATATAAAGCGTTGGGCTGTACTTTTGAGACCTCTAAATAGCTTTTATTGCTTACAGGGAACATTCTATAGAAACTTTTTGTTCTTTATTTTTTGCCTCTAATAAGCTGTTATAGAAGCTTCTTATTATCATCATAACACACCAAAACTCCTAGCTTCCTTTTTGAAGCAGAGTATCAACACTATAACTATTATGAAACCAAGATTGGTCCGTGGCACTCGTGATTTTTCCGCTCTTGCTGTTCGTCAACGCAATTACCTCTTTGACCTACTCAAAGATATTTTTACCAAATACGGTTTTGAGCCGTTAGAAACGCCTGCCATGGAAGACCTCCAAGCATTAACAGGCAAATACGGCACAGAAGGCGACCAATTACTCTTTAAGATTCTTAACAATGGAAATTACCTCAAAGGGGTTAATAGTCAAGAAATCGAAAAAGGCGTCTCTGGCGAATTAACAGCCCGCCTATCCAAACGCGCCCTCCGTTATGATTTGACGGTTCCTTTTGCGCGTTATGTTGCCATGAACAGAAACGATCTAGCCTTTCCTTTCAAACGCTATCAAATTCAACCTGTATGGCGTGCTGATAATCCTCAAAAAGGCCGTTATCGCGAATTCTACCAATGCGATGTAGATGTAATTGGTTCTGAGTCTTTATTATATGAAGCAGAGCTTTGCCAATTGTATGATGAAGCTTTTGCTGCTCTAAATCTAGGGGTCGTTATTAGAATCAATAATCGCAAGATCTTAGAAGGTCTCGCAGAATATGTGGGACAGCCAGAACAGTTCAGCAATTTAACGGTGGCCATTGACAAGTTAGATAAGATTGGTTGGGATGGCGTCGAAAAAGAATTGGCTAGCCTAGCAATTGAAGGAGAGGATTTTGCAAAAGTTAAAAAAGTTTTAGAAGCAAGCGACTTAGCAACCATCAAAAGCTTATTTGCAGCAATCCCTGTAGGCTTGGCAGGAGTAGAAGAACTAGAGCAAGTTTACAGCTTTCTAAAAGGACATAAATTCAACAACAAGTTACAACTCGATTTTTCTCTAGCACGAGGATTAAGCTATTATACAGGGTGCATCTTTGAAGTAGTAGTAGACACTTCTATCCCTGCACAAGCAGCCGTTAAAATGGGCAGTATTGGGGGCGGTGGCCGCTATGCTGATTTGACAGGTATTTTTGGGTTTAACAACCAGTCAGGAGTAGGCGTCTCTTTTGGAGCAGAACGCATCTTTGATGTCATGGAACAATTAGAGCTTTTTGAGGACATCGCTCCTAGTAGCACAACCGTGCTCTTCTTAGCGATGGATCAAGACGCCTTACAATATGGCTTTGATGCCCTTCGACAGGTTCGTGCCGCAGGCATTCCTGCCGCTATTTATCCCAAAGCTTGGAAATTCCAAAAGCTTATGAAATACGCTGACAAGGTTAAAGTTCCCTATACGGTTCTTATTGGCAGCAAAGAAATAGAAAGCGGTCAACTTGGTTTTAAAAATATGAAAACAGGCGAGCAACAAGAATTAGCCCTTGCTTCTATTATAGAACAGTTGTCTGTATAATCAACAACTAAAAAGCGCTTAGAAAAATATTTTTCTAAGCGCTTTTTAAATTCCTTTATAGATCTGTTCTATTGGGATGCACATGACGTTCAGCATGGTAAGAAGAACGCACCATTGGCCCTGACTCCACATAGTCAAATCCTTTGGCTAAACCCACTTCTTTATACTCCGCGAATATATCAGGATGGACATAGTCTGCTACTTCCATATGGCGTTTAGTGGGTTGTAAATACTGCCCAATCGTTAAAACATCACAGCCGTGTTCTAACAAATCATCCATGATTTGGAACATCTCCTCTTTCGTTTCTCCCAAACCAGCCATAACACCCGACTTGGTTCGTTTCCCAAAATCTTTAGTTCGTTTGATTTGCTCCAAACTACGTTGATACTTTGCTTGTGGACGCACTTTTCTGTACAAACGCGCTACCGTTTCCATATTGTGAGACACCACCTCTTGCCCTGGATTAATCATGGTCTCCAGCGCCGCCCATTTCCCTCGTACATCTGGAATTAAGGTTTCAATGGTAGTAATAGGCGATTGCTCTTTTACTAAACGAACCGTATCATGCCAAATCTGAGCACCTTTATCTTTCAACTCATCGCGATTGACCGAGGTAATGACAGCATGCTTCACCTCCATTAAACGGATGGCTTCTGCTACGCGTTCTGGCTCATCCATATCCAACTCAGGCGGACGCCCTGTTGCTACAGCACAGAACGAACAAGAGCGTGTACAAACATTCCCTAGAATCATAAAAGTAGCGGTTCCTTCTCCCCAACATTCCCCCATATTTGGGCAATGTCCACTCTGGCAGATCGTATTCAATTTATATTCATCAACTAGTTTACGGACACGCTTATAATTTTCCCCCATGGGCAATTTTACACGCAACCAACTGGGCTTCTTCTGCCGTTCTTCTTTTTTCTGAACGATTGGAAGTTCTATTAACATATCTTAGATAAAGTCTAGCTTGTTTGCCATCAAAATAGATGGTTTTACAAGTCGTGATATCCTCATTACTAAGGACAATAACATTCATAAGAATTATTGGCTAGTTCGGCACAAAAACAGCGCCACTTACCAGCGATGCCCGAGACGGGCAGTAACATACAAATTTACAAAAATGGGCGTATTTTCTTCAAAAATCATCATAGGGATATTCTGAAAATAAAAATCAGCGGCTAATCCTACTTCTAAGTCTTTGACTACCGAATCATAAGCGCCCCAATCAATCAATAAACCTGCTTTTAAAAATACTCCAGGAGCGGCCGTGATTTCATTCCAACCATAAGCAGCACCAGATGGACCATCTACTTCTTGAGGGTTTAAAAATTTTGTAATGTTGGAAGCACTAAATCGCTCTGCCACAACGTCAGGTACTCCCCCATTGTCTCTGTAAATCAAATCCAAATAATAAGGACGAATTATTCCCAATGAAAAGCCCCCAGAATAAGTAAAGCCTAAAGAAACCAACCGCGTATTTCGTGCCGATAAGTAAAACTTTTCGCCATAACCTAAACGAGTGAAATACAAATTATTTTGCTTTCCATAAATAAATGCTTTTGGAGAACCACCCACAATCGAAACCGCGTCATAAGTTCGTCTATTTTCTTTGGGATGTTTAATCTCTCCTACATCTAAGAAAAAGGTTTGTGTGCGACGGGTTTTTCGAATAATACTATACCCTGCTGTGAATTGAAAACCACGGGTGTGTAAGCCTCCACCAAAATAGATTTCATTCACCTTGGTGTTTTCTTCTTGAGCCAATAGTTGGCCACCAAATAAGCAACATAAAAAGCTTATTCCTATTATAATGTAATGCTTATTTTTTATCATAACAATGTTGTAAATGAGGCTAAACAAAGAAAGTAACTACTATAACGTTCTGTTGTTTTGATGGTTCAATTCCTATACCAAGCTGCTTTAAAAAGTAGCCTTAATAGCAGGTACTTTTTAAAAATACAGCATTTATAGGGCAATCACAAATTTAGCCTTTGAAGTTGTTTAAGAAGATAAGGCTCTAACAACTAATAAAACACTGAATTCTGAATGCTTGTTTTCGCAATAAAACACCACAGGCCTCACAAGGTAAATCTCTTATCAAGTATACGTTCTCTACAACTGTCGCTCCTCCTCCTAGACACAAAAATTGAAATAAATCGTTTTCGTAAAGAATTGTTTCCTTACCTTTGGTACATATATTCCCATTTATTGGAGAAAGTGTTCTTCAAAAACTGCCCTACTATCCCCAAAGTTACCAAGAACTCCCAACAACCAGAAGGGAACCTTCCAAGCAACTTTTTTTGATGGGGTGCTATCATATAATAACTATGATGCCCTTCAGGCACTTAATAAGTTTTGTATTACCATGAAAGTTTTTTGTTCAAGCATTTTTTTCCTCTTTTTATTTTCTTTGACCACTAGCGCTCAATCAACAGGCAAGCTTCTTGGCGTAGTCACCGATTCGATTACCAAAGAAGCCTTATTAGGAGTACAGATATACACCAAGGCTGCTAATACCAGCAGCAACTATATAGATGGTCAATATGAATTGGAGCTACCAGAAGGCAACCATGACCTTCGATTTACATATTTGGGCTACGCGACACGAACCTACACAGTTACAATCAAGGCCAAAGAAACTATGGTTCTTAATGTAGCATTACCAGAAACGGCAACAATGTTACAAACGGCAACAGTTACCACTAGTAAGTTTGCTAAATCACTAGGAGAAGCAACCGTTTCGCTCAGTGTCGTTGCTCCTTCTCTTATTGAAAACACCAATGCAGTAGCCGTTAATGAAGTTTTAGAAAAAGTGCCTGGCGTTAATACCATGGGCGAACAAGTTTCGATCCGAGGAGGCGCAGGCTTTTCACAAGGAACAGGAAGTCGGGTGCTTATTCTATTGGATGATTTACCTGTTTTGCAAGCAGATGCAGGGCTTCCCAATTGGGGCGATTTACCAACAGAAAACATTGCCCAAATAGAAGTTTTAAAAGGCGCCGCTTCTGCACTTTATGGTTCTACAGCCATGAATGGTGTCATTAATATTCGCACGGCCTATCCCAACAAAAAACCACAGACTAAAATAAGTCTATTTGGAACCGTTTATGGAGATCCTGTAGACGCCAACAACAAGTGGTGGACAGGTAAAAATATGCCTTACAAAACAGGCTTACAATTCGCACATCGTCAGAAGTTTGGAAAGTTTGATTTGGTATTGGGTAGCAACCTAAGTCGCAACCAATCTTTTATGCGCAGTTATCGCCAATTAGACAATGGAGATATTGATTCTTTGCCTGGTTATGATAACCGTGCTCGTTTTACTGTAAATACTCGTTATCGCCATAGCGAAAAACTAATTTTCACCCTCAATACCAACCTTAATCTTGGTGCTCAAAATGCTTTTCTATTTCACAGTCGAGTGAATCAAGACTTGGGGTATTATGAAACTGATTTTGCACCTGCGCCACGGGGCAATAACTTGCGTTGGACCATTGATCCAGCTGTTACTATTTATGATGAAAGAGGCAACCGCCACCGAGTGCAAGGTCGTATTTTTTATATTGATAATAACAACGAAGCCAATCAAAGCAATCAATCGACTACCTTGTTTGGAGAATATCAATTTCAGCGTCGTTTAGAACAATTAGGAGGCCTAGAAATTGCCGCAGGAGTAGTGGCTAGTGCGGTCTTTTCCTCAGCGGAAGTTTATGGTTCTAATAGTTATCAACATAACAATTATGCGGCATACGTTCAGCTTGATAAAAAATTCTTCAAACGCCTAAGCATTTCTTTAGGTGCTCGTTATGAAATCAATACAACTTCTTACCCAGATTCCATTAATTACGATGTCAGCATCAATGGAACCGTTATTGGAACACAATCTTATGCCCTAAAAGATACAATAGAACAACGCCCTGTCTTTCGTATTGGAGCCAGTTATGAATTGACTAAAGCGACCTTTGTACGCGCCTCTTGGGGGCAAGGTTATCGCTTCCCAACAGTTCTAGAAAAATTCATTTCTACCCCTGCCGCAGGGATTACGATTGCTCCTAATCCTGAGTTGGTTTCAGAAACTGGGTGGAGTGCAGAAATTGGGATCAAACAAGGCTTTAAAATTGGAAAATGGCAAGGCTTTTTAGACATTGCAGGCTTCTGGACAGAGTACAAAAATATGATGGAGTTCCAAGCCTCGCGCAAGATCAACGCCCAGTACTTTAATTTACCTGTTGCTTTCCAAGTACAGAACATTGGAGATACTAGAATTACAGGCTTGGATATGAGCTTAACAGGTATGGGGAGAATTGGAGCAGTAGAGCTTGGATTATTAGCAGGATACACGCTACTTAACCCACAGTACCAGAACTTTGAAGACAGTGCCACACAGGCAGATATTATTAATTATTCTACGGTAGATTACAATGTACTTAAATACAGAAACCGCCATACTGTAAAAGGCGATGTACAAGCCAACTACAAAGGAATTTCTTTGGGCGTAACGGTACAATATGTATCCCATATGGAGGCCATTGATCAGTTCTTAAATGGTATAGTTGGTAACGGTTCTAATCCACCAACCAAAATCTACTATTTCAGAGAAAAGTACAACCAAGGTTCTCTCTTTGTAAATCTTAGAGCGGCCTATCAAGTGACGACCTTTTTAAAGGTTTCTCTTTTGGTCAATAACCTACTCAATCAAGAATATTCTATTCAACCAGGTCGTGTAGAAGCTCCTAGAAATTTCTCTTTGCGCTTAGATGCTTCTTTTTAAGCAGGGGGGGTAAAAAGCAATGTAGGATTACTTAGAACAGCTTAATTTCATTATCTGACGAATCTTTAGAACTAGTGAGCAATTTGAGGCATTTTTGGCGGTATTACTGGCAAGCAGAAACTAAATACACCATCCACTCTCCTTTCGTTTATGACTTGTTAGAACAAGTTGTAGAGGATGACAGGCGTTACTATGATTTTGGGGCGTTAAAACGACTGAGAGAACTTTCAGAACGCAATGAAAAGAAATTAAAGGTAAATGATTTAGGGGCAGGCTCTAAAGTACATGAACAAGCCCAGCGTTCTGTTGCTCAAATCACCAAAAGTGCGGTCTCGCCTGCTTGGCAAGGAGAGTTTCTTTTTCGTTTAATCAATCACTTCCAAGCCAAGAATAGATTGGAAATTGGAACCTCTTTGGGCATCAGTACCTTGTACCAGTATTTGCCTTTACGAAACGCCCCTTTATACACCCTAGAAGGTTGTCCTAATATTGCAGCAGAAGCCGCTAATAATTTCAAGAAATTGAAGGCGGATAACATTCGTCAATACATCGGGCATTTTGACGATACGTTGCCGCAAGCGCTTCAAGAATTAGAAACGGTCGATTATGTGTTTATTGATGGCAATCATCAGCAAGCGCCTACCCTAGCCTATTTTGAAGCCTGCTTAGTTCACAGCCACAACGATACCGTGTTTGTTATTGATGACATCAATTGGTCTACTGAAATGCAAGCAGCATGGCAAGCGATCAAGGAGCATCCACAAGTCACCTTAAGTATGGATTTGTTTTTTATGGGGCTAATTTTTCTTAGAAAAGAACAAGCTCAAAAGCAGCACTTCACCTTGATTCCAGCTGCTTATAAACCGTGGAAAATGGGCTTTTTTGCCCCCAACCCTCAAAAGGTCTAGCGCCTTTGGCGAAGCGCACGCAAACTCCACCATCCCAAGAAACTAATAAACGCAATCGGGAATAAAAACCACCAAATATAAATAATAGGCGCTGCCACTTTTATCGTCTGTTGGTTGCCTACTAAAACATACCCTGCCCAATGGCTAGGATGTCCTTCACTCCCATTGGTTGTCTGTAAATATCGGAGTTTCGCTTGGCGCAATGCTTCGTCATTTTCTAAGCCTTGTTGCAAGCCTTCGTAATAATATTGCACCACTTCTGCTGCCGTAGAATCTTGCTGCCACAAGGGTAAAATTACGCCTCTACTTCCTGCATATAAAAAGCTAGTTCCCAACATCAATAAATCCTGAGGTGTTGCTTGATAAGCATTCCCTAAAAACACCAAATCAGCCTGAATTGGTTGTTCTTGAATTTCATAAAAAGATAAAAAATTATCCTCTTCCTTATAACCATCTTCTGCCATTATTAAACTAGGCAGTCCATTATTAACAAGTCCATTATAACCATAAAACCCAAGATATAACAGACCATATTTAGCGGCATCATCTTTATAATAATACTCTCCCGAATAGCGGTTATTATAAAAATCGCCCGCATAATTTCCAGATAGACTATCCAATAAATAGTCCATATAATTTTGGGCAGTTAGCTGAACTCTTAACTGTTGTTGAACAACGGATCGACCAGTTATTTCCTCTGCTTTATAATCAGCCCCCATTGCCAATAATTCCTTATTCAGAACAGAAGCTTTTAACTGCCAACTTTGCCACCACAATTGACTGCTGTAATGATAGTGAATTCGTTTGCCTTTCAATAAGTAATCCAACTTAGAAAAGTCAGCCTTATGCACACTATCCAATGGAATTTCAGTTAACAAGGTTTCAAAAGGCAATTGCTCCAGTAAACCGTCAGGAATGATAATTAAGCGCTGTACTTTCTTAAACAAATCATGGTGCACTAATCTATAATACAAGCTGTGTCCTGTTCTACAAAAATCTTGAAAAGAACCAGAACTTAGGTATTGACGCATTTTAGGGTTCGTAAAGTGCTTTCTATATTTCAGAACAGTAGGTTGGTATTCTTCCCAAACCACTCGTCTAAGCACCAAGGTATCTTTTGTTAAGACAAATTGATAAACAATTGTTTTTGCTTCAAAATATTGCAACAAAGCATCCCCTGTTTTCAAGCGACGTTGCAAACTATCTAAAGCAATAGTCCTTGGTTGATAATACCATTCATAATACTTTTTATATTGCTTTTTTACCGCTTGATGCGTCAGCGTCCAATTCGCGTTATTAGCAGCCAATTGCTGGCGATACCAATCCAATTGAGAAGAATCCTGTTGCTCATAAGCTTCCCAGATTTGCTCTTGAAACCACCGCTGCTGCGCTTGTTGTTGTTGTAATTGTTCCTGCAACTGTACCAAAGAGCGCACGGGGTTTTGCTCCCAATGTTGTTGGCATTGCTCTCCTATCACAGCTTGGCGATTGGCTTCTGCTTGTGCAAAAGCGTCTGCCAATAAGGCAGTATTTCCTGTTTGATTAAAGCGTCTCCATTGCCATTCGATCAATTGTTGACGCGCCTGTTTGGCATGTCTCCAAAGCGCTGCATTCCAAGGCTGTTGCACTTGTAGCGCTTTCAATAAAGCAATATTGTATTCCAATTGTTGCTGCAAGATTTCTTCCGAGACGGCATATTTAGATTCTTCCTGCAAAGCCAATAAAGTCTTCCCTTGGGCATTACCAATAATCAACGCCATTCGCTTAGAATACAAACTATTACTTGGTGGTAAAGCACGGCTTTCTGGCTTCCAACTCAGGGCCCAAAAAGCAGCCTTTAGCGCTTGACGAGCAGCAGACCATTTTTTTTGTTCTTGGTAATAAACCCCTAAAGCCAACCAACGAGTCGCTGTTTTTATTCCTTTTTTTCCTTCTTGTTGAAGGTTTGCTTCTAGCGCTTTTCGCAAAGCACTTCCCTCTGCTGTAAACTGTCCTAAACGTTGATAAAGTAAAGCTTGAGTGGCCTCTCTTTCTGCGATTTGATACGTTGTATTCTTTTGTAAATCCTCTATTTTATCTAGGTATACTTGACTGCTATCCAACTGCTCTACCTTCAAAAACTGTTTGGCCAACAGTTGATAAACATCAATATAAGCAGTTTTTTCACGAACAAGAGTAGAGCTTTCTTCCCATTTAGCTAATGCATTTCGGGCATACAAAATGGTCTCTAGGGGCTTGTTTTCCATTTGATAATAAGCGGCTGCCAATTGATACCACAAGGCTCCAATTGCTGTTGTATGCCCTTTACGATCTGCTAAATAATTGATGGCTTCTCCTATGTAAATAGTAGCTTCTTGGTATCGCCCCTGTTCTTGATACAATTGCCCTAATTGTCCAACAACTGTAGCTAAAGCAATGGAATCTATCTTTTTCTCTTGTCGTTTTTGTGTCACCAAAGCAATACCAGCTTTGGTCGCTTGCTCTATTTGACCTAACCCTGCATAAACTTGCATTTGAATGGGGTACAGCCATTGAGAATCACTTGCTGTTTCGGTCCTTTTCTCTGCTTGGCGCAAATAATTATAAGCAGCTCGGTAATTCTGTTGTTCTAACCCAAAATTGACAGCCAATTGACCATAAGCATAAATCAATGCCGCTTTTCCTTCTGGTAATTGCTCTAATAAACTTTGATAAAAATAAGCGGAATCTCGTTGACCATACTGGCTATACCATTGTACTCGATAAGCATAATTCCAAGTCTCCGTACTGGTATATTGTTCTAACAGTTGTTTCTTCTCCTCACCATTAATTACCTTGCTTTTAAGTACATAAGCTAAGAAAAGACGATTATATCTTGTCGCTAAAGCTGTATTTCCTGTAGCCTTATAAGCTTCCTGTAAGCGCTTGTGATAAAATAACAAGCTGTCTACAGCATGGTGCTCTTGAGCCCATTCCCATCGCAATTGAATCGACGCACTATCGTCAGGACGCTGAAAACTGCTACACAGTCCTAAAAGGAAGAGTAGTAAGCTACTATAAATAAAATAGGAACACAAAATTCGCATACAGCAATAGGTTTCGACCAGCTACAAGGGGTCTCTATGTTAAAAAATAGCCTACTTATAAGAGGGGCCGTCTTGCAGCAAGAAAATTTGTTTGGACAAGGAAGTGATTCAAAAATAAAAAAATCTCTTGGATTCTTCGCCTCTCCTTCATCTTTACCTTATATTTAGGACGCCCTATACAAGCACATTTAAGTGCCATTTTAGAGCAATTGATAACTCTCAAGAATTGTTGAGTAACACGATGGAGAAAGGTACAAAACTCCTCGCGCATTGCTCCATTTTGAAAGAGGCTTTGTACAATTTTATTCCTTCTTTAACGACCTAGCACTTGCGCTGTGCTACGCAAACCTCACCACCGCCTTATGTCAATGGACTCCTCCTCCCCAAAACCTATAGCAGAAACACCTGACGAAAATAGTCACAATGACTCCCCTAAGAGTAAGTTTCAATACTTTATTCAAGACAATAAAAAAATACTCTCCATTCTAGGAATAATTATAGGAATTGTTTTGTTTGCAGTACTGCTCTACACGGCCTTTTTCTATGAGTCCAAAATAGAACGCTTTGCCAACCAGTTCTGCACTTGTTCAGAAAACAGCAAAAGTGATTTTTACAATTATAGCAAAGATGGTTTTGGTTATAAAAGTGATTTAAGTACTTGCTTTGGAATGGAATTTAGTGCTTATGGGCAAGATTATGATAAGGTTACCAAACGCATTTTATTAGAAGATTTCAAAGAAGCAGTGATCAACAAATGTCCTGAAAAATTAGAAGAAGTCTTTGAATATCAATAAATAAATTGGTCGTTACTTTGGCCAATTATTACACACTATTCTACCTTTCCCTTTCCTAGGGAACAAAATCCTACTACAATTTAGCTGATTTTTATGATGTATTCTGCTATTGAACAGAAAGCGCTCTATGAGCGCTCGAAACAACTATTAACCGCAAGCGATGCGGACACGTTACCAACTGCCACAGAACAAGTAGCACAACTTTCTAAGTTGTTGATCTACCATGAGTGGCGTTATTATGTACTGGATGACCCTATTTTGAGTGATGAAGAATACGATCGTTTGTATAAATTATTAGAACGAGTAGAATTGGCTTTTCCAAGCTTAATTACTCCTAACTCTCCCACCCAACGGGTGGGCAGTGACTTAACATCTGACTTTGAGACCGTACAACATCTAAGTCCAATGCTCTCTTTAGAGAATTCGTATAATGCAGAGGATCTACAAGATTTTCATGACCGCATCAAGAAACTAATTGGAGAAGAGAATGCTGATGCCCAACTCTCCTATTGTGTAGAGCCAAAATTTGATGGCGGTACACTCACATTAGTATACGAGAATGATCGCTTGGTTCGAGCTGCAACTCGTGGCAATGGCTTACAGGGAGATGAAATCACCCACAATGCTAGGGCCATTCGCACCATTCCCTTACAAGCCAACTTTTCTCAATATGGCATTCAACGCGTAGAATTACGGGGAGAGGCCCTGATTCGCAAGGATTTATTTGACAAAGTAAATGAGCAACGCCAAAAACAAGGCAAAGACCTCTTCGCTAATCCAAGGAATGCAGCCACAGGTGGTTTACGCCTCAAGGATCCCAAAAAGGTGAATGAACGTGCTTTAGATGCCTTCATTTATCAAATGAGCTTTGTTGCCAATGCCAACGGCGATAACATATTGGGCGAATTTGAAACCCATGACCAACAAGTAGAAATCTTAGAAAAACTAGGATTTAAAGTGCCTAAGAAAAGTATTGATCGCGATGTTTATTCTAACATTGAAGACGTTGCTAAGCATTGTCAACAATGGGAAACAGATCGCGAAAAATACGCCTTTGAAATCGATGGTTTAGTCATCAAAGTTAATGAACTGGCCTTACAAGAAATATGTGGTTACACCAGCCACCACCCACGTTGGGCAATTGCCTTTAAATTCAAAGCGAAACAAGCAACAACCAAGCTAGTACAGGTGGATTATCAAGTTGGTCGAACAGGTTCTGTAACCCCTGTAGCCCGCGTAGAACCTGTTAATTTAGCAGGTGCAACCATTTCTAATGTCTCCTTGCATAATGCTGACTTTATTGCAGAAAAAGACATTCGTGTCGGCGATACCGTCCTAGTAGAACGAGCAGGAGATGTCATTCCTTATATTGTAAAATCACTTGCTGATTTGAGAGATGGAAGCGAGCAAGAAGTGGTTTATCCTAGCAATTGCCCTGTTTGTGACTCTGTTTTAGAACGTCCTGAGGGAGAAGCTGTTTGGCGCTGTGTTAACCCGAACTGTCGCGCTCAAGTCGTTGGCCGCCTGACGCACTTTGTCTCTAAAGATGCCATGAATATTGATGGCTTTGGAGAAGCATATGTTGAGCGCTTTTACAAGGAAGGAATGCTCCAAAGTCTAGCTGATATTTATCGTTTGAATTACAAAACCATTGCCTTTTTTGAAGGTTTTGGACAACGCTCTGTGGATAAATTAGCCGCAGCAATAGAAGAGAGTAAAAAGAACCCTGCTCACCGACTTTTATATAGTTTGGGCATTCGTCATATTGGTCGCACCAACTCCAAAATTCTGGTTGCAGAAGTTGAAAAACTACAAGATCTCGCCAATTGGGATGTAGAACAATTGTGTGCTTTGCGGGATATTGGACCAATTGTCGCCCAACAAGTTGTAGATTTATTCCAACGACCAATCACCATTCAATTATTGGATGAATTGGAAGCTTTGGGAGTCAATACAAGCCGCCTAGAAGAAGAACGCAAACAAGAAGTTGCTGAAGATGCGCCTCTTGCAGGAAAAACTGTAGTGTTCACTGGAACGTTAACTCAACTTAAACGCGATCAAGCCAAGAAAATGGTTGCCGCAGCGGGTGGAAAAGCAGTAGGAAGTGTCAGCTCTAAATTAAGCTATCTAGTTGCTGGAGAGAAAGCTGGTTCTAAGCTCAAAAAAGCCCAAGAGTTAGGCATTAATATTCTCACTGAAGAGGAATTTATTGCGCTTGTGAACGCTTAGATATTTTTTTACATCCACGGTTAGTGCTTGGTTCTTTTTATCTTTCTTAGAAGGCCAACATTGCGCTAACCGTGGATACTGTTTATCAAAAAATTGTTTTTATGCCTGTTTTGGAATCCCACCGCCAACTGATTAATGATGCTATTTTAAGTTTAGGCATTGACCCTAGTATTTGTCAACAAACTGATGCCCCTAATATTTGGCAACTGCATCGAGGAACTGCCCAAATTATAATAGCAGCGCAAGACTCTGCAACGCACTTAGAAGACACTGTTGCCACGGTTTCGATGATGTCTCCCCTAGTTCAGCTACCTGAGAACTATGAGCAACTCACAGCCATTTATGATTACTTATTAGAGAAGAATCATCTTCTTATTACAGAAACCTTTAGCCTCTCTAATCGCTGGATTATTCTAAGTTCAACCTATTATTTAGACGATATGCGGCGTCAAGAGGTCATGCAATTATTAGATTCGTTGAGTTTCCATGCTCAAAAATTTGGGCAAGAAATCACAGAGCAATTTGAGCTAGCTTCCCCTTCTACAGAAACAACAGAACAAGACTCCAATGAAGCGGTTTAAAGTAGGGTCGTTCTGTAACTAATTTAAAATGGATAATTTTGCTTTTTTTCTTAAATTATCCTTTCTAGTTTAATAAAAATCCGCTCTTATTCCTTTGATTGTTTTCCTTCGATCATTGACAGGAATTCTCTATTTTTGAAAAAACAACATCCATGGAACTAGGATTAATACTCTCTTTTTTAGGCATGTCCATCCTTTTATCCTTGATGCCTGGGCCAGACAATATTTTTATTTTAACAGAGAGCTTAACTAAGGGGCAAAGAAATGGAATAGTCCTTTCGTTGGGGCTTAGTCTTGGGGTTCTGGTTCACACAATTGGAGCCGCAACAGGACTCTCTATCGTCATTCAGCAATCAGCTATGGCTTTTTCTATGATTAAATACTTAGGGGCGGCTTATCTTCTTTATTTGGCTTATCAAGCTTTTAAAGAGAAAAAAACGGTTTTGAATTTTAAATCAGAAGATGCTGGAAAAGAAAGTGGCCTTTTTTTTCTGATTAGAAAAGGTTTTTTGATGAATGTTTTAAATCCAAAAGTTTCCTTATTTTTTATTGCTTTTTTACCACAATTTATAACGGAAAATGGATTCAATGTAGCTTTTCAAATGATTATATTGGGTTTAATCTTTATGTTACAGGCCATTATCATCTTCAGTGCCATTGCCATCTTCGCGGGCAAACTGACCAAATACATTAACCATCCAAGTTTTTGGAAGGTCACCAAATGGAGTAAAATAAGTGTCTTATCTATATTAGCCGTGACACTGGCCTTCTCTAAAAAATAAAGGTTCAAAACTAAGTTTTACCCTTCAGAAGAAGTATACAATTAAACCCCTCTTTTGAACCATTTTTATTCCTATCTTACAGCGTTTTTTCTGTTGACATTATCTAAGAACGTCTTTCGTTATGAAAATAAAAGCTAGTAGCATACAAAACTTGACTGATGCCCGTTATTTTGCCGCTTGGCATGTAGAGTGGTTAGGTTTTTCCTTAGAATTAGGACACGCCAACTACACTCGTCCCCAAGATGTCAAAGAGATCAAAGAATGGTTAGTTGGTCCTAAAATCGTTGGTGAATTTGGTTTGGCGCAATCGCTTGGAGAAATCCAAAATGCAGTCACGATGTTGAATCTAGATGCAGTACAACTAGGACAGTATGCTGATGAAGATTTACTTCAAGGCTTAACCGAGATTCCTGTTTTACAAGAGTGGGTATTAAGCAATTGGGAAGCGCTTCCTGATTTTGAAGCCCATTGCAAAAAAACAACAGAGTGGGTCGATTATTATTCCCTTAATTTAGAAAAAAGTGGCCTTAGTTGGACAACACTCCAAGAACAGCCCAACACCTTACAACAATTACAAGCGCTCTGTGAAGAGTATCCTATTTTACTCAGTCTTCGTTGTTCTCCTGAAGAATTGGAAGCAGTAATCCAACACATTCAACCTTATGGCTTAAGTTTTGAAGGAGGAGAAGAAGAACGCGTTGGTGTCAAATCCTTTGACGATTTAGACGCATTGTTTGAGACCTTAGAGGAATTGGATCTCATTGATTATTAGGAGCGCTTTTAGCACCAAGCTATGTATCATTTTACTAGAACATTGCGCTATTTGCGCTATTATCGGGGTCATGCTGTATTGAATGTTCTTTTCAATATTTTGGCCGCGTTGTTTACTATTGCCTCCTTTTTGGTACTCAAACCTTTCTTGGATATTTTATTTTCTACAGAAGCGCTCCAAGCACCTGCCCCAAACAATAGCATGGCATGGCTAGAGTACGCCAAATCTAGTTTTAATTATCAACTAGAGCAATACATTCTTCGCGCTGGAAAACAAGCAGGTTTGGTCTTAGTAGCAGGTATTGTATTAATCACTTTCTTACTCAAAAATCTCTTTCGTTATTTAGCCTTGTATGTCATTTCGCCTGTGCGTTATGGGATTGAAGAGCGCATTCGACAAGGTGTCTTTGAACGGTTGTTAGAATTGCCTTTATCTTATTTTTCTGAAGAGCGAAAGGGCGATTTGATGTCGCGCATTACCATTGATGTACAAGAGATACAATGGTCTGTTTTAAAATCGATTGAAACGATTATTCGCTCACCAATTACCATCCTTGGTTCGCTGAGTGTTATGCTGTATATCAGTCCGTTGTTAACAGGGTTTTCATTTGTGCTCATTCTTTTTGTAGGACTGATTATTGGGGGAATTGCTCGTACACTCAAACGCCAATCTGGCGAAGCCCAAAACTCCCAAGGACGTTTGCTTTCTATCTTAGATGAGGCGTTGGGTGGTTTGCGTATTATTCGTGCTTTTAATGCCGAGAGTTATCAAAATAATTTATTTGGCCAAGAGAACCACTATTACCAACAAACCATGACGCGCATTATGCGTCGCAAGGATTTATCTTCTCCTTTGACGGAATTTTTAGGCGTTGGTGTGGTTGTTTTACTCTTGTTATTTGGAGGCTCTTTGGTTTTCCAAGGACAGTTTGCTGCTTCAACCTTTGTGGTTTTTATTACCATGTTTTACAACATTATTGATCCTGCTAAGTCTTTTTCTAGTGCTTATTATGCCATTCAAAAAGGAAGTGCTGCCATTGAGCGTATTCAAGAAATTTTGGACGCGCCCCTTATGATACAGGATGCCAACACTGCACAACCTTTAACAGATCTTCAACAAGGAATTCGCTTAGAAAATGTGTCTTTTTCTTATAACGAAGAAAGAACAATTTTAGATAACATTACCTTAGATATTCCCAAAGGGAGTTCGGTGGCACTAGTTGGTGCTTCGGGAGCAGGAAAGTCAACGCTCATTGATTTACTTCCTCGTTTTTATGATTTAACACAAGGGCGTATTCTCTTGGATGGGGTTGACATCAAAAATTATAAACTAAAGGATCTACGAGGCTTGATGAGTTTGGTCTCTCAAGAGGCCATTTTGTTCAATGATACGGTGTATAATAATTTAGTTTTTGGTTTGGAAAATGTTTCTTTGGAAGCCGTTCAAGCAGCGGCAAAAGCTGCCAATGCCCATGAATTCATTGAACAATTACCAGAAGGCTATCAAAGCAATATTGGAGATCGTGGCAATAAACTTAGCGGTGGTCAACGCCAACGTTTAACCATCGCTCGGGCGATTCTGCGCAATCCTCCTCTTTTGATTCTGGATGAAGCTACCTCAGCGTTGGATGCTGTCTCCGAACGCCTCATTCAAGAAGCCTTGGTGCATGTTTTGGCTGGTAGAACGTCCATTATTATTGCTCATCGCCTCTCAACGATTCAGCACGCTGATAAAATTGTAGTGTTGCAAGAAGGACGTATTGTAGAGCAGGGTACTCACCAGATGCTTTTAGAGGCGCAAGGTGTCTATCATAAATTGGTGGCTTTGCAAGCGCTTTAGAGTTGTGTAGAAGGTGTTGCATGCAACACCTTCTACACAACCACCAAGATTCCAATGTTAAGCAATCGTCATTCCTTCTTTATTCCCTGCACTCCCTTCCTTTCTTCCCTAAAAAAGTAGTATATTTGTAGGGTGAAAGATTACTACTACACCTTGGGCGTAAGCCATAAAGCTTCCTTGTCAGAGATTCAACAAGCTTATAGAAAATTGTCGTTAAAATTCCATCCAGAAAAAAACGCCAATGATCCTTTCTATACCTTGCATTATGAGAAGGCCAAAGAAGCTTATCAAATACTGAGCGATGATCACAAACGCTTTCGCTATGACAAAGCCTTTGAAAAACAGATTGCCGCAGAAGTAGACGACATTCTAGATGCTCCAACACCCACGATTGCTGCCTTTTTTGCTTCTAAGAACGCCGTACAAAAGGGAGACATTATTACCATTTCTTGGGAAGTTTTCAATGCAGAAAAAGTACGCATTAATTTGATTGGAGAAGTCTCTACCAATGGCACTCAAACCATTCGATTAACGGTACCAGCAGCGAATGAGCCCTATCTCTACTTAGACTTAGAGGCCAGTAATAACAGCAATATTCAAAGCAGCCGTAAACGCTTAGCGCTCAAAAACACAGCCTATAAATCCAATCTTCCCAGCGACGCTTTTCCAGCAGCTGTTTCGGAAGAAAGAGAACAAGAGGTACTTGGGCCAGCCGCCATTTTGGTAGAACAAGATAAGAAAGAAGACAAAGTAGCACAAAAAGCAACAAAGAAGAAGAAAAAGCGTAAACCTAAAAACACTCCTGCTGATAGATCACCCAATCAAGGGAAGAATGCTTGGGCCGCTTACTTACTAGTTGCAGTTCTATTTTTTATGATTATTGTCATGCTATACACCATTTTTCTTATTAATCCCATCTTCTAAGAGGGATCTTTTTTAGAAAATTCAAGTCCACTTTTTATGATAAAGCTATTCAATACCATCAAACGCGAACCGAAAGAATTTGGCTACAAACCGCTCTTTTATGATGCGGAACAAGAGGAATTGGAAAAGCGCATTCAAGCACGCGAAGGAAAAGGCGTTACTTCTGCCGAAAGTATGAAGTTTCGTATGCGGCAAGATTTTAGTCGGCAACGACGCAGTCAAGTCGTCACCCAACGCAATTATTCTAAACGTTCTTCCTTCCGTTTATTATTGATTATCATTGCGCTCTCCGCCATTAGTTATGTGGTGTTAGAGAATTGGTTGCCCGATTTAATGCAGGCTTGGTTTCCATTAGAACACCAAGAATATGAACTACTAGATCCTTACGATTCCTAGTTCTTTGTTACTTAAAAAAATTATTCTAGTCTTAAGTAGTTGATTGCTTGTCATCATGTCAGATTTAATCCAATTATTACCCGATCTTATTGCGAACCAAATTGCTGCTGGAGAAGTAGTCCAACGACCTGCCTCTGTAGTCAAGGAGCTGTTAGAGAATGCCATTGATGCAGGTTCTACCTCTATTCGACTCATTATAAAAGGCGCTGGCAAAACGCTGATCCAAGTAGTAGACAATGGAGTAGGCATGTCTGAAACAGATGCTCGCATGTGTTTTGAACGCCATGCTACCTCTAAGATTCGCCATACAGAAGATCTATTTTCCATTACTACCAAAGGTTTTAGAGGGGAAGCAATGGCCTCTATTGCAGCGGTCGCACAAATAGAAATGCGCACCAAACGCCATGAGGAAGAACTAGGGATAGACATTCATTTAGCAGGCTCTAAGATAACCTCACAAGAGCCCTGTCAAGCAGCGGCAGGGACCTCTATCGCTGTTAAGAATCTGTTTTATAACGTCCCTGCTCGACGGAAATTCTTAAAATCAGATACCGTAGAATTGCGACACATTGTAGATGAATTTCAGCATGTTGCACTTGCCCATCCTGATATATTCTTTTCTTTTCATCACAATGGAAACAAGCTTTACCACCTGCCAACGGCCAACTTACGTCAACGTATTGTAGGTGTTTTAGGAAATAAAATCAATAAAAACCTCATTCCTATTGAGGAAGAGACCGATGTTTTGCGCATCTCTGGGTATATTGGAAAACCAGAAGCAGCAAAAAAAACACGAGGAGATCAATTTTTCTTTGTGAATGATCGTTTCATCAAAAGCGCTTATCTCAATCATGCCATTCTAACCGCTTACGAAGAGTTGCTGCCAGAAAAGCACTACCCTTTGTATGTGATCTTCTTTGAAATGGACCCTAGTAAAATTGATGTCAATGTTCATCCAACCAAGCAAGAAATCAAGTTTGAAGATGAACGCCTGGTTTACAATTATTTGCGAGTAACAGCTCGCCACGCATTGGCACAAAACAGCATCACTCCTAGTTTAGACTTTGAAGTAGAAAGTGGCATTTCTCAACACCTAGATGACGCTAACTTTAACCCTTCCCCACTGGATCAATCTTTAGAAAACCCCACAGAAGGGCAGACTTTTGGTTCTAAAGCAAGCAGTGGTAGTTTTTCTAGTAAATCGTCTTCTTATACGCCTCCCAAAAAGACCTCCTTAGAAGAGAGCAACCTACAGAATTGGGAACAACTCTACGCCTCGATTGAGAACGAAGCCTTCGAAAAAGGAAAAGCCTTAGAAAGAGAAGAAGAAGCTACTTTATTCTCACAAGGAACCAACAAAAATGAAACGGATAACGACGCTCCTCAAACTTTTTCGAGCAAAGCCTCCGCTAATAATACAACAAGTACTAAAACAAGCAGCAAGGACAGTCCAACGACCACAAAGCACCTCTACCAATTGCATGCGCAATACATTGTAAGTCCAATCAAATCGGGCTTCATGTTAGTGGATCAGAATATGGCCCACCAACGCATTCTATATGAACGCTATTTACAACAATTGGATCAAAAACAAGCCAATACACAAAAGTTACTCTTTCCTCAAACAGTAGATTTATCTCCAGCAGATGCCGCGCTGCTCAAAGATTTACTCCCACAATTGCAGGAATTGGGTATGGATATTAAAGAATTTGGAGACAATAGTTTTGTTGTTCATGGCTTGCCCAGTGAATTGAGTCAGAAAAACGAGCAGCAAATCATTCTACAATTATTAGAACAATTCAAGCAAAATGTAGATTTGAATATTGAGTTGTATGATAACTTAGCCCGCTCTCTAGCCAAACAGGCCGCGATGAAAGCTGGGACGACACTTAGCCCGCTAGAAATGCACCAGCTCATTAATGAGCTCTTTGCTTGCCATGTTCCTTATGTGGGGCCTAGTGGACACAAGACCTTTATTTCAATGGACTTAGAAGATCTGGCAAAGCAATTTACCAAGCGATAAGCGTCTTTTATCTTTCCACAGGAACATCTATCTGCTTGATCCATGCATATAAACTTACCAATAAACAACAACCAACCCCTAATAAGGTTAATGCCTGACCATACTCTATTCCCCAATAATTAAGCTGATGTCCCAAAATAATTAGATGGGCACTGCTAATAAAACAGGCCATAGGCAAGCTTTTAAAAGCGGCGCTCTTTTTCTCTGAAAGTTTTCGATAAAATAAAGTCGTATAACACAAGGAAAGAATTAAAAAGAGGGCATAAAGAGCATCAGGAGTAAATTCCCACCAAGGCAAGTATATCTGAAAACTTACAATTTGGAAACACAATACAACGCCCCAAAAAGTAGCCAGCATCGCCACCCAGTCCCAAACAGCAGCAGTTCGTCCTTTTTCTTTGTAAATCGTGATGACCACTCTAGAAAGTAGATACACTAAACCAATTCTACAAGCCCCCTGTAAAGCAAGCGCTAGGTCCGTTTCTGTAAAATAAGCCAATAAAACTCCAACCACTAAGGGAGGAGCATATTTATAATATTGTTCTATTTTCACCTTTAAGGCTACCGTATAAGAGGATTTTTTGGTGTATAAAAGCACATAGATTGTTACAAAAAATAAACAATCCGCTAACCAATCAACAGTACTCAGCAGGTATACAAAATTCAGTTCCCAATACAACAATCCTGACCACAAAACAACTAAGTACAATCCAATTATTTTAACCAATGCAGGGATCGAAGAAGGGGAAGAAGGCAGCACTAAAGGTTCATCTAATAATTCACGCATAACAGTTCGTTTGATTAACAAAGTGTCTAAAGTAAAATAGTGCCTCTTATTCTATAGGGTTTCTACTCTCTTCTTTTGTATCCTCATTAAAAGAAAAAGCATAAGCCAAGACAGCCAAAACCACACTGGCAAAAAGCACCAATTCTAGGTTGGAATGAACATAATATTCCAAATAAATTCCTAGCTTCCAAGAAAGCACTGCTAATAGAGAGATAAAAGAAAAAATGCGTTGTTTGGAGGGTATTTTATTTAAAATCATCACCCAATAACCAATACTACATACCGCTAATAGCACTTTAACGCCTCCTCCAATAAGTACAATATGGGGAGATAAGAACAAAACAAGTTGTAAAAAAACACTCTTGTAAATCAGCAAAATCACAAAACTCAACTTAATCAAGTTTTCCATAAAAAGCCAATATTGGCCTCCCTTCCCTTGATTAAAGTAATAACGAATCAACAACAAGGATACAGCAGTATCCAATAGCAATAAAACCAGCCCATGTATGTAATATGGGTACATGTTCTCCTGCATCCAGTTCCAATCGCTATACATGATCGCTATTGTCAAAAAAAGAAGCCCCAAACTGACATAAAAAAAGCGCAAATAATACAACAACCATTTATCCTTCCAACTATAAAAAGCATATAAAGAGCGCTGTATAACAATCGCTTGTAAAACAATTATCCCCCAAAGAACATAATTAACATCAAAATAGAAGAACTCCATATTTAATCGAAAATATAAATCCGCTAAACACTTCGCAAAGAAAACCAATGCCAAAGCACGGACCTGCTCTAACTGTTCTTCTTCCAATTGCTCTGCTTGTTCATCATCTAATAAATCACTCATGTTATTCTGAATTTAAAACAGCCGCTTGCACCTTACTAATAGCCATAACCAATAAAACAATCGCACACAATAACAACAATTCTAAAAATACACTATTCGCAACTTCTAATTCCAGAATAGATAACATTCCGCCCAAACTGCCATACAGTAAAATACTCACTTGACGTTCTATTCGATTACAAATTAACCAGCGTCTCCACAACAAGCCACCTGTTCCAATCCAAAATAAAATAAGTTGTGCTCCAACCATCGTCATAGAGCCTAACAAAGGTGCCTCCGAAACAACTGCCAACAACTTATCTAAATGCAACAACAAATACCATAATAAACTCTGCTCCAACCAAGGCCACCAAGCAGCACTATTTTCTCTATTTTTATAATATTCTACTAAGAACAACCCTATTCCTACTAAAAGGAATAAGACCAAGCAATCAAATGTTCTTGCTGTCATCCCATACCCCCAAAATAGTCCTATAAAGCGAATCAATAGCAACAATTCGCCCCCCAGCATAAAACAACTGTAGCTTCTCAAACGTGGCTCCCAATTATCTTTTACCATTAGAACTGCCACTATACTTGTGATACCGCTAATCAGCAAACAAAGCCCCCCACACAGCTCCATAAAATCAAAAAATCAAACTCTGCTAATACCATCGCCATCCAAAAACCGACATAACTAGCCGCTAACCCGTACAAAGCTTTAGGAACTTCCTTTTCCTCCGGCCCTACTTGTTGGTCATCTAAGAGCTATTCCATATCGTTGAGGTCTGTTGATTAATAAAAACAAAATTCCTAAGCCTTTACACTTCCCAGAACCACCCTTCCGCAAAACCCAAATTATTAGCTTGTTGCATCAAAGGTTGTATCCCCGCTAATAAGCCCTTAACAAATTGTTCCTGAGAAAAGGCAGCAATTTGTTGAGATGTCGTTTGGTATAAAATCGTGTAATCTTCTAAGAGTTTAGCAGAAGAAGCCTTATGATAGGTAAAAACACGTTGAACAGCTTGGTATTGTAGATGGGCAAAAGGCTCCCAATAGGACACCGCAGGAAGACGATCATTTTTGCTAGAATTGATGGCACTAGGAATCGGCGAAAGGTTCCACAACTGGTCGTGTAAAACAAAGCTCCAAGGCACAAAATGGTCGATAGACCAAGTCGGTTGCAGCGTTTCATTCGTATACAAACAGGATAATGGAGGTAAAGTAGGCGCCAGCGCTTTTTCCCAGAACTTCTTGGCAGTACCAAGCGCACGTTTGTGGGTATAAGGCGGAGAAATTTTACCACCAACATTGGGCACATTCGGATTGCGGCTGCGCAAGTACACACTGAGATTCCACCAACAAAATTCTCTTAAAATCTTATGATGCTGTTGCAAATACGCTTGCCAAGCAGGATGTATGGTAATGCTTTTTTCTTCTTTTTTAGAACGCTTAAGGTTGATTTTATAAAGAGCGGCTTCTTCTGCTACTCTAAAACTTATTTGAGATCGTTCGGCAATAATCCGCTCTTTATTCCCCTTTGGCAAACGACTAAAAAAGGGACTAATAAAACGATAGGGCACATAATTCTCTAGCTTTTTCAAGGCGCTAATTAACTCCTTTTGGGTTTCAGAAGGTTGCTTTGCAGTCCAACAAGCTTGCAAATAACACACCACCTCTTCTCGCTTAGAATGCTCTGTCAACACTCCCATTGCTAGGATTCGTTGAATAACTTCAGGTAATTGGTCACTTCCCCCCAAAGACAATTTGTAATAAGCAACAGTATGCCAACTTAGCGCCACCATATCAATGACTAAAGCCTTGAAAGGTATACGTTCCTCATTTTGCACACGCTCCAGCAAACTCCAAAACCAATAAAACTTATAAGAATTGCTGGTGTTTTTGAACACTCCAGAAAGTTGATCAATACGTAAATGGGAAGAATTTGGAAAAGTTGTCATAGTCTAAGATACTATTTTTTCTTTTTTAGGGGCGAAGAATTTCATCTCTTAAAAAGTTTGGTTTTTTATTTTAGTTTATTTACATTTGGTTTTATTACTAATAAATAAAAATCAAAACATTATGTCAAAGAAAAAAGTATCCCCAAAAGACAATCAGTCTAATACCAGTAATTCCAATAAAGGAACCAAGGGCACCAACAAACAATACGACAAAAACCAAGGCAATAAAGGCAAACAACTCAATCCTAATCAGAAGAAAAAGTAAGTAGAACGCTCCTTAATAAAAAGCCCTCCCTTCTAACAACAAGGTTAGAAAGGAGGGTTCCTTTTTATACAAAAAAAAGCAGCCTTTTATTCCTTCAAGGCCTTCAACTCTGCTTCTAAGGTAGCACATTTATCTTCTAAGCGTTGAATGCTCTCTTGTTGTTCTTGAATCGCTTTTGTGAGTACTGGTACTAGACGCGTATAATCGACGCCCCAATAGTCCTTTCCTTCTTCCTCTGGACGACTCACCGCCTCTGGCACGACTTGTTCTAATTCTTGCGCAATAAATCCAATCTGAGCAGCCCCTTCTTTAGAAAGTTGGATCGCTCCTGTTTCATCTTGTGTTGAATTTGCTTGAAAATAGCGCATAGGACGCAGTTTCATAACTGTAGCAATGCCATACGGCAAGGTTTTGCGTTGACTTTTGAGGCGACCATCAGAATAAGTTACCCAAGCATTAGCACGAGCACGACCAATACCATTTGTCGCATTATTAGGCAATTCTAAAGCATAAACTGGATTGATTGTCTGTAAACCAACACGGCCATTTCCTCTGATAATCATCGCTAAATCTCGCACATTATCGGACCCTTTATTAATAAAAGCAATCCCTCCATCAGGATCTACCTGGTTTCCATCTGTTTTTTCAATCATTAAGAAATCAGAATACATACCTGCATAGTCCCCATCCCAATAAAAACGCGCTCGATCTCCACTAACATTAGAATTAGCAGGTATTTCGCCCAAGAAACCAATTCCAAAAGTATCATTCAACTGAATTCCACCACCAACAATATCTAAACGCTGATCAGGAACATCTGTACCAATTCCTACATGTTTGCTCACTGTATTAATCGTTAAAGTATTCCAATCGGTTACACCTGATTCCCTCATCCCTATTCTAAACGTATTCCCACTGTTAACGGTCCCATCAAAAAAACCAAGCATCGCTCCTACTAAACGATTGTCTTGATACATTTCAATACGCGCATTGTCATCTTCATCCACATTATCGGTATCGGCTTCTAACGTGATTAGGGCTTGTCGATTACTAGCAATGTGTAATAAGGTTTGTGGTGTTTGAGTACCAACTGCTAAACGCCCCAAAAAGTAACCTCCCCTAGCACTAATTGAAGCCGTAGGTTGATCCCAAGTCCCTCCTCTAGCAACATCTGCTTGAAAATAAAACATCCCTGTTCCTAAAAAAGGGAGGCTGTTTACATCGCTGTATCCCATGTAATCATTATTGGTATTAGTAGCAGCATCATGAGAGAAGTAAACCTGGTCTCCTCGGACATAAATATCGCCATCAACATCCAGTTTTTCTAGAGGATTAACAACGCTAATACCTACATTTTGGCTCCATGCCGCTCCTGAGGTCAAGCTAGCAGTAATCAAGGCTATTAAAAATTTGTTGTTCATTTGAAGTGAAATTTGATTAAGTTGAAATAATTGCAATAGTATTGCAAATGGAAATAGAGGTTGTAATTAACTGCTAATATAAGCATTTTAAAGGCGCCTAAAAAAACGAATGCAACCTTTTGATTCTTAACCACTTTTACTCGATCCTACTTACTTCAATAATTTCCTACTTCATAACAGAACAATGCCACCAACTATTATAAAATAAGCTGGTGGCATTCCATTTCTCAACGGATAAAAATAGGTGTAGACAATACTACACTTTTTCTATATTAGTAGACGACCTCTACGGTCACGCCTGTTGCTTGACGAGCAACCAATAAGGCACTAGGCTCCTCCGCTCCTGCTGCTCCTTCAAAAGCCGCTAAAGCATCTCCCGTATCGGGATAATAGGCCAGTGCTATCTGACGCACCAAATCCTCACTAGGATTTGGCAACTGTAACCCTGCTTTCAATACGCCTCCACTTCCCAGCCAAAAAACCAACTCCATATAAGTTGGATTTTCTTCAAGTAATAAAGCCAAAAGAGGGTCTGGCAAAGGCGATAATTCTAAGGTTTGCATCAAATCATTATACAAATCCATGTCATCTTGAATGGATTTTCCAAAGAGTTCGGTATGCAAAACAGTGTAGCGATTCCCTGCTATCGAGCGCCCTACACGGACACAAGCATTGGCATCAAAGCGAGCATACCAAGCTGTAAGGCGATCTTTGATAATGCCTTTGGGTACCAATGCTAAGGCTGTTGTTAATGGAAAAACACCATCCATAACCCAGCCTGTTTCTTGTCCATTATTGTGGCTCAATTCTAACCAAGCTTGCAAGCGGCCTTCTGGTACTTCTTTGACAACTTTGTCCAATATTTTAGTTTCAATTTCTTTGAATCCGCTTGCCTTCATGAATTCAGACAGCTGCTGCTGCAATGTTGAGACAGCATTATCTGCATAACAACGAACACTAGTTGTTGCTATATCTGTCGCTAGGGCCAGTTTAGAATCATGCAAAATTGGATTCATAGGAAAGAGCATCTGCTTAAGCCATTCGCTCAACAAGCCTTCCTTGTCATCTTGGATAAACGGCAAAGCTGTTACAGCAGCTTGCGTTCTCATTATTGTTTCTACCATGATTGGTAATATTGTTTATTGTGTTCCCTTATCGGGATGTTATTTTAATAATAAAGAGTCGTAGAAAAAGGAGGTATTAGAAATTCAAACTCATTTCTTGCGCTTCCATTTCTTTTAGCTTTTTCCATTCTGCATAAATAACGTTGAGATCACTCTCTACTTCTTTAACATTCACTAAGTCTTCTCCATCAAAATTGATGGTATACTCAATTTCGATAGGATGGGTACCATCATTAGAACGTTGCTCTATATATGTATCAACAAAGACCTTATCGTTCAATACTCGATCATAATCTTCTTTGCTCTTATTATAATGAAGTACAAATTCATCAACAGTTGTGAACTCATGACACACTTCTTCACGACGATACAACTTGATCTGTTCTTCACTCAAAGATAAGACACCTGCTACTTTATTAAAAAATTCTAAGTTATTTTCAGGATTTTGACCATCACCAATCCAATCAAATTGGTTCCATAAAACCATTACTTCTTGTGGATTGTATTCTCCTGCTTGGAGTTTTTCAACTTGCTCGTCTTTTAGGTTCTTACCATAACCAGCTTCCAAAGCATCCAACAACTCTTGCTGTTGTTTATCTATAGATTCTTCCAAAGAAGTTTCCATCTGCTCTTTAAGTTTTGCACGAGTTGCATCGTCAATAGGCTGCCCAGAGTAGACCGTAAAGCTATCCAAAGATTTATCAACCAAGCTTCCTAACTGTTGCTTAATTCCATATTTAGAACCATCCATTGATCCCCAAACGACAGAATTCGCTAATGCTGTTAAGACTTTAGGGTCTTGCAAGTTTTTGGCCGCACTGCTAAATACTTCTAAGAAACCGCTCATCGGATCAGTTCCACCATTCCAACCAGCGCCTCCAAATGTTGGGCTAGCATCAAACATTCCCCAACCATTATACCATTCTTCAAAGTTATCTGCATCCGAATTAAAGAACCCTAAACGAGCATCATCAGAAGCAAAAGCCCGATCTTCACCATTAGCTGTATACTTGTTCTTCCCAGCAGCATCTGGATTGTGGTACTTCAAGAAGTCCCATTCCAATTCTTTCGCTAATGCCCCTACTCCTGTCGCAGCAGTAGTCATGATCAAAGCCTTGAGATAACGACGAGGTAAACTGGCTACGGTTTTCTTACCCCAAGTTGCCAAATCACCAATAGGATCTTTAAGCATAGAGTCTTTTTCATTGGCTAGATTGTCCACAAAGTTCTTCCCAATATCAGCAAATGTTCCTTTCAAAACACCATTGGCTGTTTTTAAGAAAGGGGTTCGTAAAATGTTCTCCCAATTACTCAAAAGCGGCTTGCCATCAGGCCCAGTCCCTTGAGACATAATTCCTAACGCTTTAACATCTAATGCAAAGGCCAAATTGGCTCCAATCAAGCCCGTCACGGCTCCTGCCTGATCGGCCAAAGCGGTAAAGAAGAAATCGCTTGCTTTTTCTACGGCACCTCCTGAACGATCTCCCGAAGTTACCATTCTTATGGTCTCAGAGATACTAGTTTGAATAAACGTAGATCCCAATGCCCATAACAACTGCACCACTCCCGCAGCAGCACCAACTCCTGATGCCATTGTCAAGGTAAAGAACACTGCTTGCATCAAGGCATTCACTGCTTGTGCCAACCGTGCATCGTACATTTTTTTGCGTGCTTCAAATTTTTCTCTAGCTTCTGCTAATTGAGATTCGGCATTAACTAAGCCTTTTACTAAGGTTTCTTTTTCCTCTTCTAAGTCTTTCTCATTTAATACGCCTCCCATTGCAGGAATACGCTCATTGCGCTCCCAACCCTTGGTTAAGAAATCTGCGGTTGCCACATCTCGTTGCAACATTCTAGAACTCAAGCTAGACCATTGTAAGCCTGTTTCACTCTGTTTTTCCAATTCAATGGCAGAGATGGCTTTAATATCGGTACCAATCAATTTAATGTCCGCATCCGTGAAGCCGCCCAATTTCTTGATTAAATCTTTAGTTGGGTTATCCCCATCTGCAATCAAAGCTTCCCCTACCTTCGTACGCATAGTTGCCTTTACGGTTATGGCTTTCTGTGGAGGTAATACATCGTCGATTTTTTCCATGAATTCAGGAGAAATATCGAAACGTTTGATTCTCCTATTGAGGTCCTCTAATTCTTTTTCTTGTTTCTCTCTGACCTCTTCATTCGCTGGATTTTTTAACTTTTCTAGAAGATCCTTTTTCTTTGTTATACTATCTTCTAACGCCTTAAAGTCAAATGCATCTTTCAGCAATTCTTCTGGGCTCATCAAGTCAATTAATTTATCAACCTCACTAGATTTCACGCGTCTTTTGAGGACAACAGATTCTCTAGAATCCGTCAACATTTCTCTAGCTGTAATAGGACGATTCCCATTATTAGCGGCTTCTTGAATTGTTCGGCAAGCATAATTATCATCCGTCATGAGATAATTATAGGTGCTTCGACTTAAGCCTTCCAATTCTTTGAGAATGTCATTAATGTTTACTCCTTTCTTTTGTGCTTCAAACATCAGCTGTAGTAAAACATGCTCATCAGTAGTGAGACGAGAGCTCTTGTAAGAGGTTACAATACGAGCCGCCCAATATCCAGGGCTTTCTTTTTGTTGAGCGACTTCTTTCGCCTGTTGCGCCAATTCTTCTTTATTCTGCAACTTGCCTCTATTAACTCGGTGCTCTCGCTTGAAGTTATCAATATCACCTTGTTCTTCTAGTTCATTATCCGTTAACGTAAGGTTAGACAACGGTGGTTTGAGTCCTAATTTTTTAGCAATAACATTCCATTGCTTTTGGTTGCCTTCTAAGCCCATACGCCCTAGTGTGCGCGCTTGAAGAATCTTTAACAGTTCTTCATCGGCTTTTATCGCGGCCAATTGCTTGTCGCCAGGTTCTAACTTGGCTAGAACGAGACGAATATCTTTGCCAAAATTAACAACAGGCATACGGCCTTTAGCCATCGCCACTAATTCTTGATAAACAGCGCCTTTGGCTCCATTGGAACGCAAGGTTTCACTGATTTCTTTTTGAATATCATGATTGACTTGTGCTCTATCCATTAAGCCCTGTATCCCAGAATAAGCTGTTTCAAAGATTTCTTCTCGCTTATCATTGAGCTTTTGAATTTTCACAGTATCCTGTTGATCTTCCTCTTTTTGTAATTCTTCTGCTAGTTCCTTTTCAATGTTTTCCCATTGTTGAAACTGTTCATCAGTACAAAATTTAGCAACAGCTGCCTTTTGTGGATCTTTCATATCCTGACTGAACAAGATCTCTTGGAATTGATTTCCAATAGATTTATCCTGAATCCAGCGGGAGACAAAACTCTTAGTGTGTTGTTGTTCTGCTAATGCTTTGAGGTGATCAAAGACCGCATTTGTT
Source organism: Aureispira sp. (assembly GCA_050633105.1). Lineage (GTDB taxonomy): Bacteria > Bacteroidota > Bacteroidia > Chitinophagales > Saprospiraceae > Aureispira. The sequence continues at coordinate 129,268 of JBOEFW010000036.1, forward strand.
TTCTTATTTTCTGGTAAATCCTGCTTCGCTTTTAGTTTCTCTTTAATAAAAGCCAAATCACCTTTATCAATTCCTGAAAAAGAGAACGTGCCTGCCATACCAGTTAGTTCTTTCATAAACCCACTGCGAGCATCCAGCATATCTTTGCGCTCTTGATCAGAGGCATTTTCTAACCAACGAGTAATTTCTTTTAGTAATGTATCTTTGTCCAACCTCTTACCAAAGGTTCCTTCCTTGCGCAAACGATGAATCATGCTGGTTAAGTAAGCATCATTCGCTTCTTTAATATCCTCTGGATTCTTGGATTCGCGGGCTTGTTGCAAGCCCATATGGGCTTCAATCTGGCGGCGCATATTAGGATGTTCCTTGCGCAGATAGTTAGCAATCGCTCCTTCAAAGGTTGTTTTGCTCGCATCAGAATCCAATATTTTTTGGATGGTGGCCGCAGGATAGCCTTTGATAATAATGTCCATCGCGTCCTCGCGTTCAACGGTATCTTTTTGTCCAAGACTCACCACCTCTAACACCCAAGTTTTTCCCATTAGACCTAAAGCAAAGGCTAATTTAGCATATTCGGATTCCTCGCCTTTTAACTTGTCCAATAGATAGAGGGTGCGTAAACTTCCTACTTCAAAGACTGAAATCACATCGCTTACCAAGGTAGATTTTTTCTTAAAAGCCTGTTCTGTAGCAGCTACATATTTGCCTTCCAATTCTTCATAAACATTATCGGCTAGCCATTTCATCACTGCTCCAAAAGTCTTATCGTCGTTAGAGGCTTTTCCACGCTTGAGTAACTGTGCTAAACGCAAAGCGCGGTCATCCACACTAGCATCACGAACATCTTTTGCTTGTTCACTAGATTTTTTATTGCCAGCAGTTTCATCAAACAAAGTTTTAGTCCCTGTCAGGCTCTCTGTGTCTTGATGTGTACTTTTATTTTCCCCTTCCAGTTTTACACCTTCATAACTGGTCATAAAGGTTTTATACTTTTCAAAGATCTTTTCTAATCCCTGTAATTGTTTTTTGGTTTTATCGGTCGATACTTTGTCTTTTTTGTGATGCGCTACCCACTTTTCAATCATGCTCATCACCCCATCAAACAACTTGCGTTTCCGTGCTAAGTCTGTCTCTGCATTAAAACTCTCTAACGCTGCATAGGTCTTACTATAATTGGTCTTCTTGAATTTATCCATTTTGCTTGGCGCATCCAATCCAAACCCTGCTATATTAATTCTGGAAAGTGTTGTTTTCCCATCTCCTCCTTCTAAGACAATGCCTGTTACACCAGGGCCTTGAGTCTCTCCATCCTCTGGCGCTTCATACTTGTCTAATTCGTCCAACATATAGTCGTGTTGGGCTTTGCGTACTTTTACCTTGGCTTGTTGCTCAGGCGAGAGTGCCTCGTATTTATCTTGCCATTTATCTAAATAGGCTTTTATTTTAAGGCGTTTTTTTTGCTCCTCTTTGCCTGTAAACTTACCTGCTTGCCAAGCTAAAAATAAGGCTTGTACCTGATCGTTAGCATCCAGTTCAACAGGATTATCGTTGATTTGATCTACTGGTGGCGCGGCTTCATCTCCCAAGTCGCTGTCCCCTCCAAAACTAATTTCTAGACCACTTGGCATTAGCCATTTGTCTACTAGTTTTTTGATCATTTTTTGTTTGGGCTTACCTTTTTCAATGGTCAATTCTAAGTAACCCAATCCTGTTTCATCTTTTTTACTATCATCAAAACGAACAAAGCCTACCGCATCTGTTGTTTTATGCTGTAAAATGCGTTCTTTTAAGAACTTCTTCCATTGCCCAGCAGGCTTGCCGACCACTAATAGAGGCATTTTATCCTTATCCGTATAGCCATAATCTATACAGAGATAAAATTCTATACTAGCTTCTGGGTCTTCTGCCATAAATTTCTTGGCTTTGATCAAATCCTTCTCTAACTGTTTTTTGTATTGCTTATACTTAAACAGATGTTTTTCCACGGCATTAGTAGCCAACTCTTGAGGCTGGACTTTCTTGAGCTTTGCCAACTCGTCGCGACTAATGCTATCTGGAGAAAACCTAATTTTCATAATAATACGCGTTTAAATGAAGTGATGAAATGAACAGTATCCACTGCTTAACAGCAAAGTAGATAATTGTAAAAGGCGGCATGTAAAGTGCTAATAGAGGAAGAAAAAGCTCTTCGTTGTTGGCACATTCATCTAACGAGGGGAAAAAGAATTAATACACCATTAAACTACTCTTTGCCTGTTGTGAATAGTACAAAAAGTTTGTCCTAGACAAGATAATTAAAAATATTAAATAACCCAATCGTTTTTTATTTCTTTTCCCTTAAGAAGGTCTTTTCTAAGACCAACATTCCTCTTTCATTATTATATATTATTTCTCCTTTTTTTTCCTCAAATCACTCTTCTTATAACAAAAAAAGAGCCGCTCTAAAAAGCGACTCTCTCCTATTCTTATTCTTCTTTCTTTTTAAAATTTAGTCCGCAAAAACAAGGTCACCCCTTTATGCAAGTTAGTTTGAAGGTTATATAGGCTGTTACTTTGATAACTCAAGTAAGGTCTATTATAGGTATTAAGAAGGTTTAGTACAGATAAACCAGCCTCTACTTTTAATTGCCCCAATTGATACTCAAACAATAAAGCAGCATCTAAGCGGCTGTATACTTGTCTATTAGCCATCCGAAAATCAAGCAGTCCACTACCAAACACATAATTAGCCGACAAGGTAAAGTATTTCCAACGAAACATCCCCGCTACTTTCAACTCTTGCCGTTGGTCATGTAAAGCTGGTCGATACTTCTGATCATTACAACTAGGGCAAAAAGATTCTTCTGTTTTTCCTAAATTATAGGCGACCCAAAAATTGTAATGAGGCTTATTATAAGCTATTTGGGCATCTAAGCCATAACTACGTGCCTTCCCATAGAGTGGGTTTTCTGTGCCTACTTTGAATTTAGATAGGTTCTTAAACGACTTATAATATCCATTCAGGCGAATTTGAAAGCTTTTTTCTACATAAGAAAGATGAAGTACTTGATGATGACTTTCTAAAATGGGCGTCTCTTTAGACGTCGCAACATTCCAATGGTAGGCATGGTTATTATTAACGTCTATCAGGCTGTTTTCTGTTAAAAACTGTTGGTACTGTCCCATTGCCCAACTGATTTTCCAGCGTTGATGGGGCGTATAAGTAACATTCAAACGAGGTTGTAGGAATAAGCGCATGGTTTGCCATAAAGGTAGCGTCCATTTAATACCTGCTTCTGCTGTTAGATTAGGCAATACATAAATCCGATCTTTGACATATCCCTGTAGACGTTTTCCTTCCTGTCGAAGTTCTGGAATAAATGTAGCAGGAATTGGATGTTCTAAATAGGCATATTGATAAACTCCTTCTAAACCAAAAGATGGTTGATGCCAACAAGTAGCGGGTAAAGTTTGCTCTATTTGCAAACGTGCTTCTGTAATTCCTTTTCTATATTCGTTCTCAAAAATATAAGGATTGGTATTACTTTGGCTAAAAGTAAACCAATTGGGTCTATAGGTAAAATCGATGCTAGAACTGGACAATTGGAAGCGTGTTTGTCCCCATTTTTGCCAATCTTTATACACCTGTACACTTCCTCCTGCAAACCATTGTCCTCGACCTTCAACCAATTCAGCAGGGGCAGGAGTTTGTTGTTTCGCCAAGCGTGTTTTTTCAGAAATATCATAATTGGCTAAAGCACTCCCTTTGATGGACCAACCTTTGGCTAAAAATTGGTTGTACTTTAAATGCAGGTCACTAAAAAAGAAAGGTTGTTGTGGGATGCCTATGAGTGTTCCACGAAGTTGATGGGGCAAGACATGGCGAAAACCAATTTGAAAGTTCCCTTTATTCCGCAGGCCAATATTAGCATACGCATCTACCAATTGATTACTCCCACCAATTTCATAACGATTCTTCTGCAAACTTCCTCTAGAACTGTGTAAATGTACTACGCCTCCTACTCGATCTCCAATGTCTACTTGTTGTCCGCCTTTATGCACTTCTACTGCTTGCACAAAGGCTGGATTCACCATTCCTAATACATTATTATATGTTGTAGGACTGAATAAGGTAATTCCATCATAGAGCAAATGGCTCTGGCCTTTGTAGCTTCCCCACAAAATAAAATCTTTCTCTGGTTCTCCTGCTGCTAAAATCCCTGCTTGTAAACGCAAGTAAGCAAATAGACTGTTGGTGGTATTTCCTGCTAAGAAGGGCAAGCGTGCAGCATTAAGTTGAGATATTCCTGTTCCTTCTTGTCCATTACTAACCGTTTTTTCTTCTCTTGTTTCTACCAGAATTTCTTCTAACTGCGTCGCCGCGGGTTCTAAGGGCAAAAGATATCTCTGCTCCTTTTCTAAATGGCATTCTTGTTTTAAATTATAATACCCAAGATGAGCAACCTCGACCACAACGGTAGCCATTGGACAATTGGAAAAGACCTTTCCATTCTCATCCGCAATGAGTGCTTGCTGGTTAATAACAACAGTAGCAAAAGGTAGCGGTTCTTCTGTTTCTGCATCTAAAACTGTTCCCTTGAAAGAATAAGAAGGTCGTTCATCAGAATTGGCACTTTCTTGTACCATAATAAAAACTCCATTCACTACCTTTAGCTCCAAAGTGCATTGCTGCACAATCGCCTCTAAGGCTGTTTGTATATCTTCAAACTCTTGTTGTAGATTAATGGTACAATCTCCTACCCTTTTTGCATCGTAAGAAATCGAGCAATCATATTCTTCATGCAATTGTTGTAATAGTACTTCTAAAGGTTGTTGGGTACTAGTTATAGTAATGGATTGCGCGACTATTCCTTCCAAAAAGAATAATCCGCTTATAAATAATAGGCAAAGCCTGCTCATGACAATTAATTTAAAAAAGGAGAATTATTAAACAGATTCGTGGAATGCTCTAGGAACGTATCGTATACTTCCGAGCGGCTGTTTTCTTGAATGTTAAACCCAAACTGATGGTAATAATTTCTAAGGCGTCTGTAGGCTTTTCTGTTTTCTTAAAATAGCCTGTATAATAGTATTTCTTTACCAATGCCTTTGAAAGGGTAATCTGAATGGCATACTGTCGCTCCAATTCTTGAAGAACTTCTAGTAAAGGGGCTTCCTCAAAATGGAAAGATTGTTCCCGCCACGCTAGTTCTTGTCGCTGTGGCTTTTCTTTCTGCAATTGATCTTGTACTAGTATTGCTTTTTCTTCTGGTAATAAGTAAACCGAATCTCTATGGGCTGTTGTTACCAATACTTTTCCTGTTTTGCACACCACCACATAGTTTTGTTTTCGTGCATAAACATTAAAGCTCGTTCCTAATACTTCTGTTTGTCCTTGTGCTGATTCGACCACAAATCGACTTCCCTTTGTCACTTCAAAGAACGCTTCGCCTGTTAAGGCTACGGTTCTATTCCACCAATATGGAGCATAGGATAAACTCGAACCAGCATTCAGATAGACTTGGGAGCCATCTGGTAGAATAGCGGCCTGATAGCTGCCTGGAGGGCAGTGAATAGTTGTTTGGTAATGCCGTAAAAAACCGCCCACAATTCCGATTGCTAGGGTTGCCGCTACGGTACAACGGATTAGTAGTGTTCGTATTGGGTTTTTGGGAGGCGTTGCATGCAACGTCTCTTGCATACGCTCCCAAACCTCCTCTTTAGGCAAACCACTAGGTAACACAAGGTTCGAAAGCACCTTTTTTTCAAAATTAGAAGGAGTATGATTCGTCTCCATAACAAAGATTCGTTTTAAGAGTAAACAACAAAATTAACGCTCATAAGCCACTAAGGCTGCCCGCAAATGCTTCCAAGCCTTTTGCATCCGCTTCTCTACCGCTTTTATCCCAACTTGAAGACGCAAGGCTATTTCAGCATAGGTTAAGCCCTCCAATTGGTGCATCAAAAAAGCCGTGCGCTGCTTCTTAGGCATAGCTGCTAAGCCTTTTTCATATCCTTCGCGAATGGCCGTTGCCCGCGCTACCCTTCCCTCTTCTTCCCAGCTAACTGCCAACAACAAAGTAAATTGCTCCAAATGAAGCTGCTCTACTTTTTTTCGGCGACAATAGGAGCGCCAAGTATCTTTAGCCACTTTATACAACAAGGGCAATAGAGGCTCTTTGCTATAAAAACGCTTTTGCCAAGCCAATAAAAAGACATCCTGTGCTAAATCTGTAGCCAGTTCTATATCCCCCGATTGGTAGTAGAGATAATTTCTAAGGGTATCAAAATACCGATCAAACTGTATTTTAAAAAGTGCTTCCGCCAAGGTGAATATAGATTAGAAAAAGAAACAAAAAACAACACCACCCTCTGCCCTCTAAAGAGCAGAAGAGTGGGACAAGGGTTGATAATATTAGTTAAGGGCAGGGTTACAGGGCTGTTGAAAATAACAACCTTGACGTATGTTCTCACAAGGAGCACCTGAATTATAAACGATATAGGTGATTTTACTAGCACGACCATTGCCCACACTATAATCTACAGTGTGCAATGGCGCTTCTCCCCAATAATACTGTACGATCCCAGCCGTATAATAGCCACAAGTAGGATCAATAACCAAAGGAGCAACGACTTTTTTGGTTACATTTCGGTAAGTGACCATACGACCATCACACCACACGCTATCGATGGGGGTATCTTTCAAAGAAACATCCAAGTCCACATAATCACAGTCTACGGTCAACCAATCAACAGGCGGTTCTTCTTCACAAAAAGGACTTTTCTCACAAGAAACTAACACAGCTGTTAGTAGCAACATCAATACTATTAAATTTTTCATCTGTTGTATAAAGTTGGATAAGGTTAGGAAGTCTAGCACTAGGTCTTCTAAATAAATAGCTACACCCTACTACCGCTTGCCAAAAGCAATACCCTACTTTTTGAAAAAGTTTTTTTCTTTTTTTAGAAAAAAAGTCAACTAGACATTGAAGTTGTTTAAAAACTGGAGGTAGAATGCTAAATAAGTGCTTGAAAGTCAAGACGAAGTTCGGTTTGACTTTCGTAGCCATAGCTACAGGATGAAAAGTAGCTGAAGTATTTGGCTTTCAATGGCTTGTTGAGCAACTAGTTGGACATTTTTAAACAACTTCATTAATAGATCTAGCCCTATAAGAAATTATAGGGCGTTGATTAACGCAATACTATTACAAGTAAGAATAGAAAAGTAACGCCGTTCTGTTAAGAGCGCAGAACAGCTGTTACAAATCGGTCATTGACACCGCAATAATTTCTTCTATTTGCCCCAAAGCCTCCGTCGCCTCCTTCATAAAAGGCATATAGGGCCAATCATGCATCATCTCTTTACCAACGATAACATTAACTTCCACTTCAGCCGCTTTCATTTTAGCTATTCCCAAAAGGCTATCTGGATAAAAAATATCATGCTCTGCCAAGAATAAGTCTATAGGAGGAAAACCTTTAAAATTACCAAATAAGGGCGAAAGCTCAGGAGCTTTTAGATCCGCTTCTCCTGCCGCCATTGTATTCGCAGAACGCACCCCAACCTCACTGAGTATAGGATCTAAAAGATCTATGGCTGCAATCGCTGGATTGTCCACACTCATATCCATAATTGGACTGACAACAATAATTCGCTGAGGCAACGATAAGCCTTTGGCAAGGAGCCGTTGTGTTAATGTAAGCACCAACTGTGCTCCTGCAGAATCTCCAATCAACAAAATACGCTCTGGCGGATATTCTTCCAATGCCTTGGCATAAATCGCATCGATATTAGAAGCAATTTCGGGCAATTGATGTTCTGGCGCTTTGGGATAATTGACCATCCAACCTGTTATCCCTGTATTTTTTACCAAGGTTACTAAACTTGGCCAAACGGTAGAGTTAGGCCCACTGACAAAAGCGCCCCCTGGGCAAAACAATAAAAGATAACTAGATCGTGGGGTCTTGCTTGGCACCAATTCCGTGATGGTACTCTTCATCAAGGTAAAAGAACGTGCAGTCGTTCCTTTTAGTAATCGTTTAGAAGGGCTATTAATATCATCTTTCCTCAGTTTTCTATACAGCATAGGATCTTGAGAAAAGCTGTTTTTAATTCCTTTTAATCTTAGGATTACGTGAACCAATTTAGACGAGAAGCTTGGCATGATGGATTGTTTTTTTCCTGAAGATAAAGATATTATGATAGTAATTTGTGCCAAGATTAGGGTTTATAGACCAACTTAATCGCACCACTTCTTCCAATGTTAGATTTTATATTCACAATTTTAGGCGGTTTATTGCTGTTGAGTTCAACAATTTCTACGGTCAAGGTATTGGGAGGTATAGAGCCTAGGTTCCAAGCTTTGGTGAAAATGTAATTTTCAAAATTAGGGATTAGACTTAGGTTGAGTTGCTTGGGACGTTGTGTTGTTTTCTTCTTCAGATAATACCGTTCCAACACCCAAGCACCATTAAAATTAACCGAAACAATGTCCCCATCTTCTTTTTCTGCATCATAAAACAACAATTTTACATTGGGATTATCAACCACTACCGTTTGTTGGTATTCAATCGTATCTTCATTAACAATCAATGGAGGATCAGCGCAAGGTTGGGAGGAACTATTTCCATTAGGGACATTTGTTGCGACTTGTTGTGGAGGAATAGTTCGTGTTTGTTTTTTAGCGTTGGGATTCTTTTGGGGAGTAGTTACAGAAGGTACTTGACCACAAGGCTTTTTAGATGTACGTTCGCTTTGGTTGTTATAAAGGGCCGCTACTTCTCGTGGGCTGAGTGCGCGATCATACAAATATAATTCATCCATTACTCCGCAAAAATATTCAATATTACCAGGTAAATCTCGACCTATCTCCATAGCCAATTGATTGGGAGAAAACGTTGTATTGTACTTCCAACTAACAATCTCTTTGTTATTCAAGTAAACTCTACAATAATCGCCGTCATACGTCACCGCATAATGATACCAAGTATCAAATTGAATTTGATGATCAAAGTTCTCTGTGAAATCGGTATTCATGGATACCGTGTATCGCGTGGATTGTAAACGAAACTGTGGGCTAGCAGCATTTTCTTCTCGAATATCCGATTTACAACAAATAGTCATCCATTGTAAATCAGAATACTCAGAACCATCAGAAGCTTTGAACCACAATGCTACCGTGTAGGCCGATTGCGGTTTACTCAAACTCGAAGAATGGGGCACCCGAATATAGCCATCTGTTCCATTAAATTGCATCGCTCCACAAGCATTACCAAAACGATCCTTTGTAGTAAAAACGCCTCCATTAATCAATCCATGATTATTGTTCCCACTAATATCTTGGGCATCTGCATTAAATAAATAATGGGCAATTAATCCTTTTTTGCTGCCTTGAGCATAGTTGTATTCACTAAAGCAAAAAAATAGTAAGCAGGCCAATAAGTAGTTATTTTTCTGTTGCATTATCTATTAAATTTGGTGGTAAAAGGGAATCGTTGTTTAGGGAAGATAAGCTATCGTTCTCTAGGGGATCTAAAACGCCCCCTGTTAAGCTATCAACAACCAATGCTACCTTCCTAAGACTATCTGGCAGGGCATACACCCCTAAAACAGGGCCATATCGAGTAGTAAAATCAGGCAAACTATCCGCTCTATTTTTAATGTACATGGAAGAAATCGCTCCATCTAAATACAACGCATTTTTACAACCTTTTTCTATAAAGATCCGAGCAAAGGTATGCAAGTTGACCAATTCTTCTGATAGAATAAAAACAATCTCTTGGCGATCGGTTACGCCAACACCACTACGAATGTATTTACTAGAAGAGCCTTGGTTGAATTTGGGATGATACTCTCCATCAATCACCAACATTGGCCCTGACTGGGTAGCCACTTGCAACGCCGTTTCTTTATTATAAATAGAATCTAAGAAAACTGCCGTTTCCAAAACCCCAGCTTGATTGTCTTTGGCAATATAAAAAACCCCATTGGGACGCAGAAAGAAATTACCATACCCGTCCACCGTATTGATACCATTGAGCTGCCCACTATCATTTTGGAAGAGGCCAACTGGATCGCCCTTAGGGTGAAACATCCCCGCATTCGTCAACATAGAATACCCTTTAGGATATTGTTTAGAAAGTTCATTCAAGTTCTTGTAATTGCCATTCAATAAGACAATTTTAGCAGTATCTAACTGTACAGTATAAATCGTGAGTCTAGTTTCATAGGCTGTTCCTACCTCAAAAATCTCCTCATACGCACCTGTTCTCACAAATAGAGAGGTGGTTAAACTGTCCAAAGGTAACGATAGCGTGGTATCCAACCCTAATTTGGTAGAATCAAGTGCCAAGGTATCCAGTCTTGTTATTGGTCCAGATAACGTCGTTGGCGATGGAGCAATCTTTTGCTGACAAGCAACCATCCCTCCCAATACAATACTCACTCCTATCAAACGCCCTAATAGTTTCATTGGATTCAAATTTATCATTAATGGCTCCTTTTATTTAGGAGTCGTCACTCCGATAATCATCCCAAAATTCCCTTGCTGTGCATCGTTGTATGCTTCCAAAGCAGGATAATACACCCGAGACACAAAGCCATCTAAATACAAGGCATTCTCACAGTTCAAGCGATCTCTAAAAAGAGTCGCCATATCATGGAAACAAATCTGCTCTTGGGATAACACCAATGCAACTTTTCCATTGGGTAAAATACCGACCGCATTTCTGAAATGTTTGTTCTTAGAATTAGGAGTAAAAGCGGGATGCAATTGTTTATCAATCACCAGCATTGGTCCCGATTGGGTGGCATACTTAATACCTTGATATTGCTTGTCCTCTTGAACAACTTGAAAAGCCTCATTCGCTTGGACTACTGCCACTCCATTGGTTTGGATATAAAAAACACCATTGGGATGCAGATAAAAATTCGTTTTTTTAGGTCGATGGCTTGTTAATGGTTCTAAGGCTTTCCGAACAGTTTCGTCCTCTATATATAAGCCTTGTGGTTCGTTGTTCTGATCAGGCAAATACATACCACCATTCATCGCCAACAACAACTGCTGCTTTTCGTCGTTTAAGTACTGCTCTAAATTTTTGAAACTTCTAAACTTCTGTTGCTCCTTGTTTTCTAAGAAAAACTGAAGTGCTTCAGGCGCTACTTCTAGTACTAAATAGGTAGCCCCTTTCCATTCTACTACAATATGGTGAAGAGCAGTTGATTTGGTGCCAGAAGGCGTTGTATTTGTCCCAAAAGTTGGCCAAGCCAAAAAGAGCAAAAATACTCCAAGGAGAAATAGCCAGATATTTTTTGTCACGAGTTTTAATTATAATGATAACTCAATAAATTAACCGCTCGACTGATGCTGGTCTCTCCTTCTAATTCTGAATCTAAGGAGTCATCTCCTGTATTGACTTCCAATACATTGTAAGCACCTGTATCTAGATTCAACAAAGCTGTAACATCCATGTTTTGATCGTTGAGATGCGCTAATACTTTTTGAGCACCATCATATAGATACGCCCCTTCAGGCAGATCAAAAACAATGTGGTACAAAGTACCTGTGTTCGTAGTCGCTAAGGCTAAAAAACGACGCTCTCTTTTGTTCTTTCGGCCTCTAGAATCAATTTTTAATTGGTTCTTATAAGCAAGCAATTGCGTTTGAAAGACGGTGGCCTTTTCATCTTTTGCCCACTCCAAAAAATCATATTTATCAGTTGTACTCTCTCGGATGTTCAGTTTTTTACCAAGGCTTTGAAGGTGTAAATCTCCCTTCGTCAAATCGGAAACTACAATTCCTCCCGTAGCATAAACAATGACTAAAGCATCCATTCCATCTTTCTTGACTTTTCTATTTTTTGCATAACCATTCTCAATATTAATTCCAACAGGTAAAGCACCATCTGTTTTATCCAAGTCATCAGAAAAAGCCCCACTACAAGTTAAAAATACTTCTTTTCCTTTGCTCCATTTTTTATGATTTCCATAAACATCTCCTGCTGAGAAATATGCGGCACTCATTCGTTTAGAGCCTCGGTTCATCCAAACGGAATGCCCAATTTTTGAATACCCTTCTTGTAAGGTATAGACTTTAGCATGGCCATTCTTAAAGCTCTTCATATTGTCGCCTGTATAACCTTCGCCGTAATAACGAACGCTAGTGGTTGAGAAAGATAATAAAGCAAAAGCAGCAAGTAGTGCTACTCCTAATGGTAGGTTTTTGGTTGTTGTTATTTTCATGATTGTTTGTTTCTTCTTATTCTTCTGATAATAAAATAAAGTATACCCAATGCACTAATCATTCCTAGTATACATAAAACAGGATGGTCAAACCACAAACGACTCCAAATGTACTGAACATTACCCCGTTTTAGATGATAGAGGCCTTTTTCTAAGTCACTAACAGGAATTGAAACGCCATACTCCTGCGCTTTGAGTTCCTCCACTAAATACATCAAGGTGGCATCTTCTTTTTGCAAGATCCCTTTCTGAAAACCTTGTTCTAGCTGTTCTGCCAAGTCTTCAAAAACCACATCACTAGCAATCTGAAATTCCCGTTCTGTTCGTTCTACTAGAAATTTTCCTAGTGCCAATCGATCAAGCAATTGTGCTTGATTCTGAATATCAGTAGGTTCATACACTAATTGTTCTTCTACTAACTGTAAGAAAAAAGGAGCAACGGGTCGTTGGTAATCCTTTAATAAACGTTCAGCGGCTTCATAATATTTTATCTCTTTTGTTGGAACTGCTTTTAAGAAGTCCTTGTACAAAAAAGCGTCTAAAAACGCTTCATCAGATAACGCCTTGTTCGCTAATAACTGTTTTTCAAAGTCATTTGCATGGACACTTTTGGTTATTACCAAAAAAAGGACCAGCAAACTATAACTTATTAATTTCATAATACAATGGGTTGAGGACTACCAATTAGCGGGTCGTAGGGATCAAAATATCAAGACCAAAACCAAACTTCAAGGACGTATCCCAAAATTCCATCTCCCATTGCTGAGAAATAGGATAATCCACTCCAATAGAACCTGTAAAAGCCACCATTCTAGAGATATATACTCTTAATTTAGTTTCCAAGCCCCAAATCATCGTACTAAAACGAGGATTGCGGTTGATGGAACCATTCTCTAATACTAAAGAATGGTTCTCCAATTGTCCCCAAACATACCCAGCTGTCCCTGAAACTCTAATGCCCATTCGCAAGGGCAAAATCGTCAACTCTGCTCCCAACTGACCTCCTACAATATGGTAAATCATATCGGCTTGGCTGTTGTAAGAATAGGTTGCGGCGAAACCTATATTTCCGCCTGCGTGTCTGCCATGCCATAAACGCTCGATTCCTAGATAGCCCTGGTGTCCTGCGACTTGCTGGTTGGGAGTAGAAGTTAAAGTGCCAACTCGTTCAGAACCTTGATAAATGACGGGTGTTTCTTTAAAATTGAGTTGGGGCAAAAGCGTATAGCGATAGCCAAAAAGAACATTGGTTGCGTTTTGTTGTACAAATTGCTTCTGAAAATGGTGCTCTTCCCCAAAATTGCTTGTTCTTCGACTAGGCTGTTTGTTTTTTTGCAGTTGTTGGCGTAGATTAACTTTATCGCGCTCTAAACGCTCTATTTTACGCTCCAAGGCACTCACTTGGGCAGTAGAAGCGCCAGACGGATTTGATGTTGTTGCATTAGCACGCTTTTGATAGCCTTTGATTTGTCCTTTTAAGACTTGAATTTCTTGCTTTTGCTCTGCCGCTCTTTTACGCAGTCGTTCTATTTCTACAGTTCCGCCACCTTCCATTGTCAGGCGTTGGATTTCTTTATTTAAGTTGAGGTTCTCCGCTTCCAATTTCTCTACGATTGCCTCTGTAGCTTCTATTTCTTTTCTACAAGACGTAATTTCTAATTCACAATCATTGGTGTTGGCGAGACTACCGCCACTTTCCAATATTTTTATCTTGTTTAAGATGGCCTTAATTTCACGCTCGTGCCCCTCCTTTTCTTGATTTAAAGCGGCATTGTTTCCTCCATTACCCGTTGTATTATTTCTAGCGATACGCTTTTCTAAAGCTTCAATCGCTTGCTCTTCGGTTTCAATTTGAGTTTCTAGCTCTTGAATATTTTGTCCATAAACGTTTGGCACTAAAAAAAGCAGTAACAAAACACAAAAAGCCTTGATTGTAAAACAACTATAAATCATATTAAAATGGGTTAATTGATCAACTAAATAATTGGGTATTCATTTAGCTTCAAACATACCAAAAAAAACACACTTATTCATTTATTAATGCATTGAACTAAATTCTAAGACATAAGAAATAGCCCTAGTTATTCCTTCCCTCTCTATCAATACACTTGTTGGGGCATTTTTCTTGTTGCTAAAGCTTCTCGGATACAAGGAATACTATAATAATTAGCGCCCGTATTTTGACGCATACCAACCATCAATTCCTCTAACAACAAATCATCCCAACTCCCTATTTGCCGATTCTCTAACACTTGTTGAGAAATACCAAGTGATTGGGTCTCATCAAAAACAAACGCTTGTAAACTATCCTGCCAAGTATAAAACACGGTAAATCCATCTAAATGAATTGTATCTGCATCAGGCCAAGGATAAGGTGCTTTGTGGGTCAACAATACCTCTAATTCATACTTCAATTCTAAAGTTCTTCTATCAACAATCGTCCAGTCAGATCGATAAGAATACAAACCACTTAATTCGCAAGAACCAACGGTACTATCTACTGCTGACCATTCTAAATCCAAATCAAAAAAGCCACTATCATGAATATACCCCGCCTCTTGTAATTGATTTCCCTCTACTTGATAAATCATTCGACTATCCGCATCGCCCATATCGGAATGAAAATCTCCAATGATTAAAAACAATAAACGGGTTGTTGAATCAAACAATATTTGCTGCTCTCGGAGTACATATCGAGTGTAACAACCTGTAGCATCACTCAACCACCAAGAATTGTTGGTAGAATCTTTCGTCAGTAATAAAACCTCAAAGTAATTATCCGCATACTCCATCCCCAAAATCACCAATCGATGGGTAGCATCAATAGCATACTTCTTAGACAAGACATAAGAGTCCTTAAAGCTTTGAAACGAATGTTTCTCTTGCATTTGCTCAAAGGTGATCATCCTGTCTTCCTCTTCTTGTAATCGTCGTCCCTCAATCCACCACTCATAAGCAGTGCTTAAATTCAGACTATCAACAGCATCCACCCCATCTGTCATCTTAGCCTCTGCCCAAAAAGTAGTGTCCCTAACCAGCGCTGTGCCTAAAGTCGAGGGAATTGTTTTATGTTGTAGCTCTACTGATGAAGTGCAAGCTATTTGTAAGCAAAATAAAAAAGGTAATAAGAGCATTTTCATAGATTCGTATCAAGATTAAAAAGTGTCTACTGTTCTAGAATACTTAACCGAAGACGTCTATTCCAATTTTCATACAACAAGCCCTACATAAAATTAGAAAATGGAAGCATTGCTTAGTAACTGGTTATAAGCAATGCACGCTCCAACAATTTTAAAACCCAATAAACCATTTCCATGAAACTAATCCTCCTATTCCTCCTCCTGTGCTTTCTAGTTGCTTGCAAAACAAGCGCTATTGTCACCACAAAAAACACGTTCTCCATTTGTATAGACAGCTTAGATGCCATCCCTCCAATGGCTACTTATAATCCCCTCTATTTTGGAAGAAAATACAAACCACTGTACATAGGCCAAGAACAAGATCCCCTATTCATTGACTATTATTGTCGACTTCGATTGGGCTTCGAATCAGTTGTCCCTCCCCCGCCTCCTTATCCTCCCGCACCAAACATTCCAGACCCAGATACCCTTCGAGCAGTAGACCTTGCTTGGCAAAAGAAAGTTGCCTATTGGCAACAACAACAAGCTCCTTACAAAGGATATGTTCGATACGATAGAGATGGAGAGCATCTCTTCCCTTTTATTCCATACAGCAACGCAAAAGTAGAAATCTTTGTGGACACCAACCATCTTTTATTAACGGAACAGTACATCCCTGATGCTGCTACCTTTCCTCCTCTAGCCCAAGGCTATCCTGTTCTTATTAAAAACAAGGGAACCGATACACTTAGTTTTGGTTATCAGGGCTACCTCCGATTAACCGTAGAAGAACAACAAGCCAATGGTTCTTGGGCGGCCTTTGAGGAGGGGTTTCATAGGATTGAATCTAGCCGCTATATGTTGCTCCCGCCCAATGAAATGGTCGTGACGGTGGTTCCCGTTTACCAGTGGAAGAAAAAAAGGATCTTTCGGGTGAAATATGGTTCCAATTATTCAAATAGTTTTAAAGGGCGGGTGGTGCAAGAGTAGATAGGATTTGCCCTGTTAACATTAAGCTGCAAAGCCACGGCCTAATTCTGCTAAATTGTAAAAATGTTGGAAAACAACTTCCGATTTCTCTCCAAAAATCTGGCGGTTATAAGAAGTGGGGAGCAAGGCACCTAAAACATTATTAATCTCTCCTTTTACCTTACTCCTAGTCGCTTTGTCTTTATGCCATTCTTGAATAAGAATCTTATTTTGTGCATCAAATAAAACATCTAGCAATTGCTTGGCGGCTAATTTAACTTCCTTTTCTTCCCCTTTGGTAAGTTTTTCTTTTTTGAGCAAATCAAATAACTCTAACTGCCGCTCAGACATATCATTCTTGGCCGCTCGTTGTTCTTCTTCTGTTAAGCCTTCTGCTTCTTTTATTAAGGCTTCATAAGCATGCTCAATCGACAAGCTTCCTGAATTATAATCATCAATTACCTTCTGAAAACGCTCCAAAAACGTACCTCTTGTTTTGTTTTGAGCAATCATTTGCTTTAGTTTTTTTTCCATTAATTCCCTTAAATCAGCAAATTGGATGTTTTTATGCTTCTTTTCTTGAAATTCAGCTCTCAGTCGTCCAAAATCCAATTTACTTAAGTCGATTCGTTTAGAAGAATTAATGTTATAGGCATAAGCAGGTTCTTGCAAATCACCTTTTCCGACTACACTAGAATCCAACAATTGATCTAGTTTCCCCTTTGCCCGTTCTATCGCCTCATCTTGATCTACGTTTCGATCCACCACCTTACGCAGGTATTCTAAGGCTTCTTTTTCTCGTTTGATGGTTGGATAACTATAAATGTCTGGTTTACAAGAATCATACAAGCTAACAATCGTGTTCACAAAAAGCCCCAACTGTTTTCGGTATTCCTCCTTTTCCAAAAGAATATTGGCATAATCCTGAAAAAGCTCTACCTCTTTAAATCCCCTCTCTCCAAGTCCTAGAATAGCGTCCATATCAGCACCCAAATCGTTACAATAGTGCTTGGCTTCTTCTATTCCTTCTTTCAACAGCAGCAATAATTCGTCAAATTCCTTCACAGGAAATTCCTCTTGGTCGTCTTTGTTTTTTCCTTTGGAGCCTTCTGCATACGCTGCTAAAGCTTTTTTTAAGTTTCTGAATACACCAAAATAATCCACGATTAAACCATTTCGCTTTCCTTCGATAACTCGATTGGCACGTGCGATCGCTTGCATCAAACTATGGTTTTGCATGGGCTTGTCCAAATACAAGGTGGAAACAGAAGGCGCATCAAAACCCGTCAACCACATCGCCGTCACAAAGACAATTCTATAGGTATCATTAGGATCTTTGAAGTAGTCTTCAATGTTGCGCCCATCTTTATCGGGATAGTCCATTAATCGGCGATGCGGCGTTATATTCAAGCCCTTCTTCTCAAACTTCTCTTTCTCTTCTTTGTCCGTTCCTTCTTGACTAATGACCGCAGTCATTCTTGTTTCTAATAAGAATTTTATAGCGCGTTTGTAGCGTTGCTTTTCTGCACCATCATTGGCATTCCTATGTTTTCCTCTGAGATTTTTGACTTCTTCTTCTAAGGCTATTTGTACCAATTCATACAGTTGAACGGCTGTAAATTTGTCAATACAAACCACCATCGCCTTCATTGGCTTTCTCGCGCCCTGCTCATTGACCACATCCAGTCGATAAGGAAAATGTTGTACGATGTGTTGCGCAATTTCTTGCAATCGATCTTTTCTTCTGACCACTTCTAACAAGGTCGAATATTCTCGATCTAATTTCTTTTGCTGCTCAGCGGTCAAGTCTTCGTCTTCTAAAATCTGTGCTGCTTCTCCAATCAAGTCTTCATTGACTTGCTCCACTTGAGGAACAGATTTTTTATAGAACAAAGGAACCGTCGCGCCGTCTTCGATGCTTTGCGCAAAATTGTATTCGGAGACATAAGGCCCGAACCAATCGTTGGTGAGTTCATTGTTTAATAAAGGTGTTCCTGTAAACGCCATGTATTGGGCATTGGGAATCGCAATACGCATGTTTTCCCCATAACCTTTGTATTGGGTCCGATGGGCTTCATCTATAAGTACAATCCAATTCGATCGATCGGTTAATTTAGGATAGCTTTTTCCTTTTTCGATACCAAATTTGTGAATGAGCGAAAAAACATGACTGCGATTGGACTGCAAATAGTCACGTAAAGCGGCTCGTGAATGGGGACGATAATGGTTTTTCTTTTGATCCTCTAACTCATGAATTGTTTCCGTTTCTATAAAGTTGCGATAGATTTGATCGTCTAAATCCTTGCGGTCTGTGACAATAAGAAACGACCAATTGCCGCTTATTTTACGTTCGATTTTACGCGAAAAGAAGATCATAGAATAGGACTTCCCAGAACCTTGGGTATGCCAAAACACGCCCAATTTCCCTTTTTTCTCTGCTCGGTTCTCAAAGGACTCCACCGCATTGTTCACGCCCAAGAATTGATGATTCTTTGCAATGATCTTCACCTTCTTGTTATGATACAAAACAAAGTTCTCCAAATAATCCAACAACTTATCTTTGCGACACAAGCCCTCACTAAACAATTGCAAGGTCAAATGCTTTCCACTAGCTTTGCTTTTTGCTTCGATCTCTTTGCGAGTGGACTGGTGGTCGGAAACGGCGGTATCCTCCAATTTCACCCAAGAAAAGAAATGCTCCCAAGGCGCATTAAAAGCACCAACACGGGTTTGTATCCCATTAGAAATGCCCACAAATAGATTGTACCAAAACAACTGCGGAATGTCTCGTTTATAATCTCTTAGGTTTTTATCATAACCTAACTTGACTTTTTCTGTGGCATTTTTTAATTCTAACATCACCAAAGGCAAACCATTGACATACAAAATCAAGTCTGGTCGACGGGTGATCTTCTCAAGGTTTTGATATTCGATGCTCAATTGAGAGACCACAACAAAATCATTATTCGTGGGCGTTTCAAAGTCGATCACTTGTACATAATCGTTCTCTTCTCTTCCTTCCTTGTTTTTATAACAAACAGGCACCCCTCCTTTAATCAAGTCATACACTTCCTTGTTTGCCATAATCGGCGACAACTTTGCTCGACTCTTGCACAATTCCAATACCGCCTCTTCTATACTTTCTGTTGGAAGCTGGGGGTTTAAGGTTGCTAAAGTGGCTCTTAATCGGTCTTTTAAAACCACCTCTTTTAGATGCGTTCGGCCTATCAATTGCTTTTCCCAAGCATTGATGTGTTCATAGCCTAAGCCTTGCTCAAACAACTGTATGTCTGCTTCTTCTAGGTGTGATTCATTGATAAATGCCATGTGCTGCTGTCTTTAGGAGTTGGAAGGGTTTCTTTTCTTTAATTGGCTATTGGTTCTTGCTTGGAAAGGGTGGTTAGATCGATGTTTTCTACGCTTAGTTTGCCGCTTATTAAACGGGGAAGCAAGAGGTCTCTTGTTTGTTGTAGGGTTTCGTTTTTTAGCATTAAAATTTTTATTTCATCAAATAATGGAGTTTCAATTTCATCAAATTCTTTTAATATTTTTTGAGAAGGTTTTAAATAAATAATCTTCTTGATTGTTTCCTGACTAAGATTTTGTTGAGCAGATCCAGCACTTAAGTTAAAAAAAATCTTATATTTAGACTTTAAAAATTGAAATAAATAAGCACATGAATAGTTTAAATGGTTAATAGGTAAAAATGCACAACAAGCTTGATTTGTTGCCGATCGCTCTGCTAAAACTCCTAACCGTCCTAAAGTAGCTCCATACATGCCCATTAAAATAGTATTACTTTCAAATATTTTTGTTGAAGATTTTTTTAATGCTTCTTCTGTGATCTTTTCTTCTGTTGAGAAGATAAATTTTCCTAAAAGTTCTTTTGTCTTTACCCAGTTTATTGTCCCATCTAAATAATACTCTTCTCTCTTCCTAGAAGGTGTTCCTCCAGATGAAGTGTTAAAAACATCTCCAATCCTCACCTTCTCCCAACCCAAAGGCAAAGCCCCTTCTGTACCAACAGGCACTTCCTTCCCCTCCTTATCCACAAAGGTAGCCGATTGATAATCAGGGAAACGAAGGCGTACAAACCATTCCTTGTAAATCTCTGCGGCCATTTCTTCCAAGAGTTGGATGCGTTGGTTGTTGTTTTCGATGAGGTCATCGTAGGCGGAGAGGATGTTGGCTATTTTTTTTTGGGTTGGTAAATTAGGTACTTTAACCTTTATTCCTGAGAAAGCAGATTTGTTTACATTCTCCCTCCCTGATGCTGTCCCACTTGAAAGATTTTTCACTTGAGGTAAGTTATATTTCAATAAATAAAAAACATATATTGGATCATACTTAATCACATTAACTATTATAGCATTTATTGCTTGATTTGTAAATGATGGCTCTTTAGAAAGACATATCTTCTTTCCAATTGTTCCTATTGTTACAACACAAGTTGTATTAGCAGGAATTAATGATTTCTCATACTTATTAAATCCTTCATCCGAAATAGTCTCTGCTGTTTTTCCAATATATTTTGCTCCTTCAACTATATCTGTTGGCATAATTAAAGGATACTTTCCTTCATATAAATTTCGATTACTAGTAGGTGGAGTATTACCTGTTAAGACTCTACCTAATTCAGAAATTTTAATGTCTAAAAAATTATTATTCATTGAATATATCTTGAAGGTTTATTAAAATTTTCTCTTCTATCTTCTTAGATTTCAGGTTTAAAACTTCTAACCTTTTCTTTAAAATCAATATTTCATTACGATACTCTTTTTTTGTTAAATCATCTATCGGCAACTCCACCCCAACATATCGTCCAGCATTCAAGGAATAATCCTGTTCCTCCGCATACTCCTTCCGATCTGCTATTTTACAAAGCCCAACCACATCTTGATACTTCGCCTCAGGAAACCGCTGCTGTAACCAGTTAATGTTCTCTTGCCAATAAGCCGCCTCCTCTTTAGCCGTTATATATTGTTGAGTGGCTGCTTCTAAGGCTTTATCCCCTCGATTTAAGTTGGCCCAAGTGGTATCCTTTTTTTGTTTGAGGTTTTTATCGGCCAATTTCCACAGTTCTAACAATTGCTTGGTATTGGCTTTTAGAGCCATACTTTCGGCTTGTTCTTGTTCCCCTTGTGCCTTCAAATACGCCGCTGCTTCCTGTTGAGCCGTATTATTTAGGGCGGTTTGCACTAGTGGCACCAACAAGGTGGGTATGGTATGTTCCTCTTTGGCTTGGGCATTCTTCCAAGTATGGAGACGATTGAAGAAGTCTGCTTCTTCTAATTTCTTTCTTTTGGCTGGACTTAGTTGGTCTTGCGCCGTTGCAGCATAGGCTTTTAAGTCCTTAAGGAGTTGTTCTTGGAGAGCAATTAGCGTCTTGCGCTTAGGAGCAACTTTTTCTATGGCGATATCCGCTTCCTTCAAATAGTCTTGAATCAATTCCAAATAACGCTCTGTTTCGCCACGATACAAGCGAACAATGGCTGCTAGGTTTTGCTGTTGTTCATTGGTCCATTCTCGATGGGCGCGATCAATCTGGTGATAGATATTTCGGGCATCCAAAAAGAGGATTTTGTCTTTGCGCTCAGTATGTACCTTTTGTTTATCAAAGAACCACAAGGTCGCAGGGAGGGAGACTGTCAAAAACATATTGGAAGGCATACTCACCATACAATCTACGATGCCTGAATCCACGATCTTTTTGCGAATTTCTTGTTGTGCGCCTCGTGCATCAGAAGCAGAGTTGGGCATCACAAACCCTGCTCTTCCATCCTTATTCAAGGAGGTAGCAAACAAAGAGATCCAGAGATAATTGGCGTCGGCTATTTTATCATCCTTCTTGCCTTTGTTCTTGGGCAAGCCATATTCATAAAAACGTTGATCGTTTTTGACGGTACTTTCTTTAACCGACTTCACATTAAATGGCGGATTGGCCATTACAAAATCAAACTTCCCATAGCTATCGTAAGCATCGGTTTCATAAGAATTGACTTCTGTAATCTCGCCGCGCAAGTTATTAACCAAGAGGTTCATTTTGGCCAAGCGGACGGTTTCGCCCATATATTCCTGTCCACAGACATAAATGTCTTTGACATTCTTCTTCGCTTCATTAATAAAGGTAGCGGATTGGACAAACATCCCTCCCGAACCACAAGCAGGATCAAAGAGCCTTCCTTTGTAGGGTTCTATTACTTCTACAATAAACCGCACCACAGAAGTTGGTGTAAAGAATTCGCCGCCTTTCTGGCCTTCACTCATGGCAAACTTGCCCAAGAAGTACTCATAGATTTTACCAAAAATATCTCCTGTAGCATCTTGAGGGATATCGGATAAGGTTTTGAGCAAGGGCGGTAAGATATCCGTCTTTTTTTTCTCTATTTCAAAATAAGCCTCTTTGGGCAAGACCTCTTGAAAGGAAGCGTCTTGGTATTGTTCAATCCCTTCCATTGCCGCTCTTAAGGCTTTTGCCATGCTCTGCTCTCTTGGTAGGTCGAGCAAGTAATCAAATCGAGCATGATCGGGCAAATAAAAGCCACAAATAGACAAGGCAATTTCTTCTATGGGTCGCTCCATACGCGTGCCCTTGTCCTTGGCATATTTTGCCTTGATTTCGGCTTCGTACTGGCTGTATTTGTTCTCCGCATACTTTAAGAAGATCAAACCCAATACTGGTACAGCGTAGTCCGATGCTTTGATTCCTCCATAGGCCCGTAGGGCATTGGCTGAATCCCACAATTTTCCTTCTAATTCTTTGAGTTGTTCGTTTGTCATTTATTGTTTTGAGGTATTAGAATTTATCATGTGCTTCTAAATTATGATATTTTATGAAATTCTGGGGATAAAGATTGCTTTTTTTGCTTAGGAAATAGCCTTTTCACGCATAAAAATGTAATATCGTAGAAGGTCTTTTTATTGCAATTCTAAAATTGACCCAAATAGATAAAAGCGCATCAATCGAAGATAGTAAATAGTGTTATGGAACTTGTCAAGTTAGCAATCAATGGCTTTAGAGGCTTTAAAAACAAGCAAATCATTAACTTTCCTGCCAATAAACAACCTGTTGTTTTTGTAGGGATTAATGGCGCAGGGAAAACAAGTCTATTGGATGCGATTCGATTGGGCTTGCGGCCATTTTATAAATCTCTGTTAGTGGAACAAGAGGAATTAGAGGTTTCTCCCTACAACATCCATCTAGAGAAAGAGGCCATGACTCTAGCACTAGATTGGACCTATTCCCTTGAAAGTAATCAAGCGATCTATCAAACTAAAATCCGTACTAATAGAACCGTTCAACCGCTCACTTCTGTGGAGGAACAGCCCTCAACAACAGACTTAGTAGCGGATATGAAAAGTAAAATTTCTTTATATAAGAATGAATATTCTTTAGGTTTGTTGGTTTATTATCCTTCTGATCGCTCTGTTTCGGCTCCTGAAATAGATGACCAAACAGGGGAAAATTTTGGACAGTTATCAGCGATGAGCAACGCTACCACGAGTAACATTGATTTCAAAACTTTTTTCCAATGGTTTCGCTTGACGGAGGATATTGAAAACGAAAAACGGTTGACCGAAGATCCACGGTATAAAGAACCCAAATTACAAGCCGTCAAAAATGCTATTTTAGCGTTTTTAGATAATTTTTCAGACTTGCGTATTCAACGAAGTCCTTTTTCTGATATGGTTATCAAAAAAGAAGGCCAAAAATTATCGGTCAATCAATTGTCTTCTGGTGAAAAATCCCTCCTTACAATAGTTGGTGATTTGGCTAGACGATTGGCTATAGCTAATCCTGGGTTACCCAATCCATTACATGGGCAAGCCATTGTTTTGATTGATGAAGTTGATTTGCATCTCCATCCCAAATGGCAAAAAGAGATTGTAGCCAAACTGCAAGAAACCTTTCCCAACATTCAATTCATCTTAAGTACGCATTCTTCTTTAGTTATTAAGCATTTAAAAACGGAAAGCATTTTCCTAGTTGATAATTTTGAATGCCGTCCTGCGAAACAAACAGATTTAGTGACCTATGGTGCTGGATTAGGAAAATTACTAGCTTGGCAAGGAGTAGAAGGAGGTGTTATCCCTAATGACATCAGGGAGGCGATTAACAGTATAGCCCAACTTATTCAAGCAAAGGAGTTAGAGGAAGCAAAGCGTGAATTAGTGGCGTTAAAACAACAAATAGACCCCACACATGATGAAATATTAGATCTCCAAACACAATTGGAAATGAAAGAACTGGACTTATGAAATTTATAGATAAAACGGGTACCCCTCCTTCTCGTTTGGAACAATGGAAAGCTTATCATAAGCCAGCGCTAAATCAACGTTATGCAAATCCTGATGTTTCTGGAGCAGATTTATGGAAGTTTTTAGGTAAAAAAAGAACTCTTTAAAGGAGATATAAATGGTTATTCTAAAAAAGAGCTTAAAAAAAACATTGTTAGAAGAGTAAGGTTTTAAGAGCGGCTGCTATTCGTAAAAAGAGAGCTGTCTTCTTGGCTTGCCAGAAAGGTTCTAGTAATTACCAACAACGGATTAATCAGTTGTGTCAAAAGTACTACACCAAAGATTCCGATCATAAGTTGGCTCCTTTTGCCTTTGTTACAGTATCAGTTCTTCAACAAGAAGGTTGATACATTTTCCCTAAACGTGGTCTTTTTTTATAATAACAAAGAGGTTCTTATATTCTATTTTTCAACTCTAGTAAATTGTTTTGCTAAAACCAAACAAAAAAACGCATCAACAGACATTAAGTCTATTGATGCGTTGATAAAAATTAGTCGGGGTTGCAGGATTCGAACCTACGGCCCCCGCGTCCCAAACGCGGTGCGCTAACCGGACTGCGCCAAACCCCGAATAATACGGTAAAAAGTAAAAATGCGATAAAAAACGCATCAACAGGCAAACCCTATTGATGCATTTATAAAAAGTCGGGGTTGCAGGATTCGAACCTACGGCCCCCGCGTCCCAAACGCGGTGCGCTAACCGGACTGCGCCAAACCCCGAAAATGAGTTGTAAAAGAACAACTCAAAAGTGGCGGAGGAAGCGGGATTCGAACCCGCGGTACCCCGTTAAAGGTACGCCAGTTTAGCAAACTGGTGGTTTCAGCCACTCACCCATCCCTCCTAGTGCGATGCAAATATACGGCAGAATATGTGATTTCAAAATTTTTGAGCCGAAAAAAAAGTATTTTCTTAAAAAAAACTTCATCTTGCAAATAGCATTTTTTTTGTACCTTCTTATAAGGTCTTCACTCTCTGCTTTATAGCCGACAATACTACTAACCCTATGTTAGAAAAAAAAGTTCAGCAAGCCGCCAAAAAAAATTCAGAAGCGTTGATTGGCCTACGGCGCCACTTGCACCAACATCCTGAATTATCTTTTCAAGAACATCAAACCTGTCAATTTGTACAACAGCAATTGAGCCGTTGGGGCATTCCTAGTCAAGTCATGGCTAAGACAGGCGTTGTAGCGTTCTTAGAGGGCCAAGAACCAAGCAGTCGTCGCCTTGCTTTGCGAGCAGACTTGGATGCCCTACCCATTCAAGAAGCCAATGAGGTGCCGTATCGTTCCCAAGTGGAGGGTGTGATGCATGCTTGCGGCCACGATGTGCATACGACTTGTTTGTTGGGCGCGGCTCAACTATTGCATGATTTACGCGCAGAGTGGCGCGGCAGTATACAGTTGATTTTTCAGCCTGGAGAAGAGCAATTGCCTGGTGGCGCTTCTATGTTACTAGAAGAAGGCTTGTTTGATACCTTTAAGCCAACTGCGATTTTGGGGCAACATGTAGAACCTTTGCTGGAGGTGGGCAAGGTAGGGATCAAATCAGGGCTGTTTATGGCCTCTGCTGATGAAATCTACTTGACCGTAAAAGGAAAAGGGGGGCATGGGGCACGGCCTCACCAATGTGTGGATACCATTTTAATGACGTCTCACCTTTTGGTGTACTTACAACAGCTGGTTAGTCGTCGTGCTGATCCGTTGATGCCTACGGTATTAAGCTTTGGGAAGATTTTTTCGGATGGTGGAGCGACCAATATCATTCCTGAAAAGGTGACCATCTGGGGCACCCTCCGAACCTTTGATGAGCAATGGCGGGCACAGGCGCACACTTGGTTACAAGAAACCGCACAGGCATTTTGCCAAAGCATGGGCGGCGATTGTCAGGTGGACATTGCTAAGGGCTACCCTTACCTTAAAAATGATGAAGCCCTCACCGCTAAGGTACAGCAAGATATGACCACTTATTTGGGCGCTGAAAATGTGATCCAATTGCCTGCACGAATGGGAGGCGAAGACTTTGCGGCCTACTCTCAACAAATGCCTGCTTGCTTTTATCGCTTGGGCGTACAAAACCCCAATGGAACAGGCTTGCATACTCCTACTTTTGATGTGGATGAAGATTGTTTGGCTGTTGGGGCTGGTTTAATGGCTTGGTTGGCCATGCAGGAGCACTAAGGTAAGAATATTTACTTTCCTTACAAAGCGCCTTATTTTTCCTTAGCAATATGGGCTTTCTATCTTTTTATATCTTATCTTTCGTCTTCTTTCTTCCTACCCTTTAACCTGTTCACCGATGTCCACCTTAGATTTTGAATCCAAAATCATTATTGATAAACCGATTGCTTTTCTTTTCGATTTCCTAAGCCACCAAGAAAACCATACGCACATTTTTAACGCTAATATTGACTGTCGTCAAATTACCGAAGGCCCCATGCGTGTTGGTACCGAAGTTGTGAATACGGCTTCTTTTTTAGGCAGTAAAATGAAGGAGCATTTTGAAATTATTGAATATAAAGAGAACCAAACCATTAGAAAAAAAACGCTTCCTGGTAGTACACATCCTAGTGAGGATTGTTTTACCTTAACGGCTTTGGGACCGTCCCAAACGGAGGTTAGTTTGTATTTAATTGCTTGGCCGACAGGTATATTTAGGTATTTTTTATTTTTCGTGCAACCTTTATTTGCTCGACAGGTAAGAAAGGATTTGCAAGCCTTTAAGGCCTATGTGGAAGGGCTTTAATTGATAAAACAATTGTTTTGCTGTAAGAGACAATCCCCCCCTACAGCAACAATGGTTCTTAGTGAGTACCTATTGTATGAGAGGCGGAAAGATAGAAACTAGAATGGTTTGAAATGCTATGACAAACTACCTTCTTCTAACCTCTTTGAAAGTGATGATAGAAGTAAAAGAGACATCAATAAAGATTATACGCTATAAATTATGATAGCTCGTGTGGGCAAACTCAAAAAGCCTACCATAGAACATGAAATTAGTGCTATCTAGTACACAGAGAAGAAAAAAGTGATGGTAAAAAAAGAAGATTAATTTCTATTTTTTCTTGTTTACTTTTTCACCTATTAAAACTTACAGTCAAAAAAGATACTTGCTATCAAGTTGTATTCTCTTCCCTTGTGTTAAACCATATAAAGGTTCTTTTGTCACTGTAATCAGTAAAAGCCATTTCTAGGAAAAAGGAAAACTCATTATACCTCTTGTTCTGGCAAGTGGATAAAAAATAAAGTGTTATGTCTTAGGTATTCTTACTCGTACTAGAAGAAATCCTATTTTTGATCATGCACAATAAAATTAAACTTATCTAATAAAGTTTATAATACCTACTCTGTGGGATAAGTGCCATATACTCTCCCCTCTTAATTGTACTTAAGAAAATGTAATAAATACCTTGTAACGGAAGTTAATTGTGTTTTCTACAGCGCATTTTTAATATTTTTATAGGTAGAAAAAACCTTGTAGCCTTAGCTAAAACGGCGATTATCTAACAATTAAAAGTGTAAAATGACGCGTTTTAAAATTGACAAAAACTTCTGTTACAGTGCATTTAACATCCTTATTTTCAAGGCCTTTCTTTTCTTAATAAATCGATATTGTTTGAGAATAACGGTTCTCTTTTCCCTTTATTACTATAAAATACATACCACTAGTTAACTTGGGAATGCTTATTTCTTGTATGGATTCTCCTTTTTTAAGTTGTACTGTTTCTTCTTGAAGAAGAAGGCCGACACCATTATACCATTGAACTTGGACGGCTTCATTGGCCTTATTATCTATTTTTAGAGAGAGTTGGCTTGATTGGCTCGCAGGATTTGGAAAGATTTCTATTGTAGGTAGAGCTTTCTTCTTGTGAACACTTGGAGTTGTCGTAAAAATAGGGTTGCAATCTCCATCCCAATTGCCAATAATGCCTTTCACTAAAGTTCCTGAAGGCGTTAAATCATTAGCAGACCAATTGCCTGTATTACTAGCGCCATTCACTAAGGCTGAAGCCCCTTCTAGTTTGTCGTTGATCGCCCAATTACAATGACTAATGTTGTTGTTACAAAGGAAGGTCATCCATTCTGCCGTTGAAACAGAATCAACGGCACCATTACCATTGGCATTCACGGTTCCCCACTCTGTCGCCATTAAAGCAATCCCATTATTAAGTGCAGTAATAGCTTTATTACGAATGGATTGCCCATGTGTTCCCGCATAGAAGTGCAAGGTATAAGCAATATTAGAATAGCCTGTTATAGGGTTGTGCGAAGCGACATCCACATCCTGCGACCAAGTAGGCGTTCCTACAATAATTAAATTGGAACTATCAATAGCTCGAATAGCGGCCACAACGGCATTGGCATAGGGCTTTATGGTATTATTCCAAGAAACTTGCAAGGGTTCATTATAAATTTCATAAATGACATTGTCATATTGCCCATATAGGGTCGCCATTTCTTGAAAAAAGGCAATGGCCTCTGCTTGATGTTGTTCGGCATGATGAGAATGCCAATCTATAATCACATACAAGCCTTCATTAATCGCGGCATCTACAACTGCTTTGACTCTTGCTTTATTACTAGTCGAATCACTGAGATAACCACCGTTGTCCTCTACCCCCATTGCAGCACGTACAAGGGCCACACCCCAATCATTTTTTAGCCAACTAATGGTAGAGGCATTATAAAAAGCTTCGCCGCCCCAGTAGTTGTTGCTCCAAAATAAACTAGCTCCTGCAAAACTGACTGCTTGTCCATATTGATTAACAATTTGAGATCCTGTCACGGATAATTGACCATTGGTCTGTACAGGTGTTTGCGCGAATAAATAAACAGGAGAAAAGAACCCTAATACTAACGTAAATAGAAATTTCATTGGAATAATTTTAATACAAAAGTTATAGAATATTGTATTAAAATAGAGGCAACAAAAATTAGATGGTGTCTTCTTTGAGGAACCCCAATATAGTTATTTATTATTATAATAATCCTAAAACAACTTCTTTTTCAAAACATCTTTTTGGTTGGGAGATAAAAAAAGCTTACTACAACTGACGTTCTAGTAAGCCTTTTATCTGTTGATTTATTGTTCTAAAACGAAGAAACTACGTTCAGTTGTACTCCATTAAAAGCAGGTTGGTAACGACAAACACCTCCAGTACAAACAATCCCTTCTACTTGGCGTTTATACGCTATTTCAAAACGATTACTTTGGTGGGTATAATTGGCTCCAAACTCATAGAATACTTGAATATCATCGTATTTCTTAGGCACAGTATTAATCATGGTAGAGGCCCAGAAGGTAAAGTTTTTAGCACTGAATTCGGCCAAAGCAAAAGCCCAAGAACCAAAATCTTGCTCGGTTTGCATGTAGGATAATTCGATGCGCAAAGAGCGACGTTTCTTGAAGCGTAAACGCAATTCTGCATAGGGTGTAATTGCTGTTAATAAAGGTACGCCTGGCTTCTGTTCGTAGCGCTCTTGATTGTATTGCTGAAACTGTAATCCAGCAATCAATTTCATTTTTTTATTGATTTTCCAAAGCGCATTACCATTCACTTCACGATACAACAATTTTGGCTCTTGTGCTGGATCTTCTCCATTCACAGAGGTTTTGATAGAATCTAAGGTGGTAATATTCGAGAAATTGACATTAAATGTCAGCTTTTTAGGAATGGGTACCCAAGTAACATCAAACTGTACTGCCTGCTCTCCTACTTCCTGTGTAGCCGCATTATAACGAGCAGTTAGACGGTAGGTGTTTTGACGGGCCATGGGGGGCAAATAGGCAATCAATCCTTGTGTTAAGGTCTGCAAGGGAGACGTTCTAAAAATAAAATGATCTGTTCGTTTGTATTGCCCTAGAATAGAGAATCCTTTGCGCGAATAACTCAAAGAGGTATAGACATTATACCCCGCACGATTTTCTAAAATTCCTTTTGGATTCACAGCATTTACGGCTTCTGCTGTTTTATAAGCCCCTTCTACAAACCAGTTAAATCCCCCCCAAGTCAAGGTATTATAGGCAGAGAAAGCATACGTGGTATATTTAGGCGTAAAAACATCTGCTGGTTGATAAGAACTAATGTCATTAATGACTTGGTTCATACTCTCGTCATCCAAGGTACGGCGAACAGCACCTGCTCCTGGGCTCAACGTAACTTGTTTGGTTCCTTCTCCCAAGGCCATAAAACCATCAATGGCAGCCCCTGCAATAATTGGCTGGTAGTTCTCAAAAAGGTTAATTTGCTTTTCTACTTTTTTCTGTTGTCCAACAAATGCTTTAAGTTGCCAGTTATCGTTGATGTGATAAATTAAGCGGGCTCCAACTAAAGCATTATCAATTGGTAAATAACGGGCATTGTATGCTCTAAAAATGGTTCCATTTCCGATTTGATCATAGAAATATCCTCCCGTAATATCTAAGTTATGAATGCGCTTACGAATATGCCAACGGCCCAAACCCAAAGCGGAATAAGAATCTAAAGGATCAATTAAATTAGAATTATAATAGGCATCAAAACGGACTCCGATATCAAAGCCCATCATGTTATAATTTAGAGTCAACCAGTTGCTCGTTCCAAATTTTTGACGATCATATTGAGGGGTGTTGGCTGCACCAATAATTGAATCTCGTACAAAAAAGTTAGTCAGCGTTTCAAAATCCCCTGTTAAGGTGCCCATTTTATTACCCGCCGGATTTTGGGCTTGTAGGAGCGTTACGCTAGTTAATACCAATCCTAACAACAGTAATCTTAACTTCATAAAGCAATAGTTTTTTCCGATTAGTTAAAAGAGCTTATACATCTACTCCATTGTATTTTGAGAGCAATCGGGTGTTTGTAAGGGATTCCATTGTCATAAAAATAACAAATTGATAAGAGCCTTTGTAAAAAGGCTCTTTTTTTCAGAACAATTTTCTGTCTTACGAATGTATGAAGATAGTTTAATTTATCCATAGGCTTAGCATCAAAATTTGATTTTAATTTCCTAACTTGGCATAGCTATTGAAAGTAGGTCAAGTACGTTCGCGTTAACAATTCCTTTTTTAGCGTTTCTCTCTTGTCTTTTTAATTTTAGTTTTAACCATCAGTTATGAAATCATTGAACATCTTATCTGCCACCTTTTTGATTCTTTTTTGGAGTGCTACTGCTATGGCACAAAAACAACTTCCGTCGTCTCTAAGTGTGGAAACGCTAGCAGGGCAGAAAATTAATTTAAAGGATTATGTTGCCGAAAAAGGTAAGATTACGGTTGTCAACTTCTGGGCGACATGGTGTAAGCCTTGTAAAGAAGAATTAGATGCTATCAATGCAGATTTTTTAGAAGAATGGCAAGAGGAGTATGATATTGAATTCATTGCCTTGAGTATGGATGATACCCGTACTAAGCCCCGTGTTAAAGGTTTAGTTGATTCTAAAGGTTGGGAATATACCGTGTTTTGCAACCCAGATAACAGTGCCTATCAAGCGTTAGGTTTTAATTCTTGTCCTTACACGATGTTGTTGGATGCAAAAGGTAATGTGGTATATACCCACAATGGCTACAAGCCTGGTGATGAAGAAGAATTAGAAGAAGAAATTATCAAAGCTGCCAAATAAAGTAGTTTAGTGTTTTCTAAGAACATACAACAAAGGCTGTATTTTAAGTGGTTCTGTATCTCCTACAGTAGTTCTTAAAATACAGCCTTTTTCTATTGTTTTTCTGTATACAGATTTTTCTAGTAAATCACTTTGCTCAAGCTAATAACCACAGCCGTTAAACGCACGGTTGCCCACACTCTTTTTTCGGAGGTGTCCATTTGTAATAGAGAAGCTTCATGCGCTTGAATACAACGTTCACAACCATTGGCAGCAGAAACAGCAGTACTCAATAGTTCAAAAAACTCTTTCCCCAGTACAGGGTTGTTCATGATATTCATGCGCAAGCCAGCAGGCATTCTATCATAAGTATCGCGCCCCATAAAGTGTCGAAAACGATAGAGTACGTTATTCGCACTCAACAAAGAAGCACAAGCCAAAGCTTCTGCCTGCTCTTCTTCTGTAGCTCCTTCAGCAACCGCCCGCTTAGCAAAAACTGTCTCTAGTATTTTATTCTGTTCATTATTGGCAATAGCTAGACCTATCAACGCCTGTTCTTTGGCATTCAACTCTTTTAGGCGTTTAAGGCTACTCAGATTCATGCGCAAATCTTTGATATAGCGTGAATCTCCTTTTACTAAAGCCTCCAAAGTAGGAGTCGTATAGTCTTCTTGAAGACCTAAATCTGCCAACAAATCAGTTCTTACTTCCAACATTTATTATCCATTTTATTTTTGAAATAAAAAATCCCGAAACCATGTTCGGGATCAAAGAAAATTGAAGTTGTTTTATTCAAAGAAATATCCTCCTACACCTAAACGCAGAAGAGAGTATTCTCTTTCTTAAACAACTTCAACTCTCCTACTATTTTTCCAAGGAATTATCCAACCAATGTTTCTTCTCCTTTGGTCCAATTACAAGGACACAATTCATCTGTCTGCAAAGCATCCAACACGCGTAATACCTCATCTACATTACGGCCAACATTCAAATCATAAACAGATACCCAACGAACAACATTATCAGGATCAATAATGAATGTTGCACGATAGGCAATTTTCTCATTCGCTTCTAAAATACCTAGGTCTTCTGCCAAAGATTTAGAAGTATCTGCTAACATAGGAAATTGCAAATCACGCAAATCCTTATGGTCGCGTCTCCAAGCAGCATGAACAAATTCAGAATCTGTAGAAGCACCTATCAAAGTTGTATCTCTATCACGAAACTCGTCAAATGCTTGGTTAAATTCTGCAATCTCTGTTGGACAAACAAAGGTAAAATCCTTAGGCCACCAGAACATAACAGTCCAATGATTATTAGAATTTTCAAAGTTATTGGTTAGTGTTTCGAATTCTTTGCCTTTCTCTAAAGAAATAACAGCTGTCTTACTAAATTGTGGAAATTTTTCACCGACTGTGAGTAAAGCCATTTTTATTATTTTTTTTGATTGTTAATTTATGATTCTAAATCAGAATAGAAAGGAATCTATTTCGTTCAATAGACCTATTCTCATTTCGAGCACAAATGTACAAAGGAAATAACAGTTTTCACATTGAATTATTCTATCCGTAAATAGACTTTAACAATGCCAAGTATTGCCCAACTAGAATATATTGTAGCCGTAGATCGAGAGCGTCATTTTGGAATAGCAGCTAAACAATGCTTTGTCACACAACCAACGTTAAGTGCTCAAATAAAAAAAGCAGAAGAACTGTTAGGTGTATCTATTTTTGATCGCCAGCAACATCCTATTATTCCGACGCGTCTTGGACAAAAAATCATTGCTCAAGCCAAAATTACATTGCAAGAGCACCATCGCCTAAAACAACTGGTTGATGACAATCAAAATAATTTGGTAGGTACATTAAGCATTGGAATTATTCCTACCATTGCCCCTTATTTACTTCCTCTTTTTGTTGGGGATTTTGTTAGAACCTATCCCAAGATAGATTTACAAATTAAAGAACAGACGACTGCTGAAATTATTGAAGGTTTAAAAACAGATCAATTAGATCTAGGTATCCTTGTCACTCCAATAAAGAAGGATTTCTTGATCGGTTTTCCTTTATACTATGAAAACTTTCAATTATATGTACACCCGAACCATCCTTTTGCAAAAAACGATCCTATTCCACTTACTCAATTACGCCATCAAGAGATGTGGCTACTAAGTCAAGGGCATTGTTTTAGAAATCAAGTTATTAATTTATGCCCCCTCCAACAGACCACCCCTATACATAGAAAGCTTCCCTTTTCTTACCAAGGCCATTCTTTTGAAGCCTTACAACGCTTAGTTGACTTAGAGGGCGGGTATACCTTATTACCAGAATTGGTCACTCTTCACCATAAGAAAAATGTGCGTTCTTTACAATCTCCTATTCCATTAAGAGAGGTAAGTTTAGTCGCTCGTCAAAACTATGGTAAGAAGAAATTGTTAAACGTATTGCAAAAGGTTATTCAAAAAGCCGTTCCTAAGCACTTATTGAAGGCAGATCGAGGCCAAATAGTAGAGTGGAGATAAACTCTAGGATTATTTATCTAGAAGTGGATTAAAATTTGCTAAACAGATGGTATATTTGTAGCCTCCAAATGCTTGTTTTTAATTGGTTTTAACGCAATATATGCTCTCTCTCAAAAATATTCGCAAATCGTACAAAATTGGTCAAAGTTCTATTGAGGTACTCAAAGGCATTGACTTGTTCATTGACCAAGGAGAATTTGTCTCTATTATGGGTTCTTCTGGTTCTGGAAAGTCTACCTTGCTCAATATTATGGGCATTTTGGATAGTTATACCATTGGCGAATATCACTTAAATGGCATTCTTATCAAAGATCTTTCTCAAACACAAGCTGCTCAATACCGCAACCAATTGATTGGTTTTATTTTCCAATCGTTTAACCTCCTTCCCTTCAAAACAGCCGCTGAAAATGTAGCGTTGCCCCTTTATTATCAAAAAGTACCTCGTAAGGAACGCCACAAAAAAGCTGTAGAGTTTTTGGATAAAGTAGGACTAAAGGCTTGGGCCGATCATCATCCTAATGAATTGTCAGGAGGCCAACAACAACGGGTAGCCATTGCAAGAGCCTTGATTTCTGAACCTAAAATCATCTTAGCCGATGAACCTACAGGAGCCTTAGACACACAGACTTCTTATGATGTAATGGATCTTTTTAAGACCTTCAACGACGAAGGCAAAACCTTACTTTTAGTCACCCATGAAGAAGACATTGCGGCTAAGACTAAACGAACGATTCGTCTAAAAGATGGTTTGATTATTAGTCAATAATCAAACCATGTCTAACACTTATACAACGCAAGAATTAAAAGCCATTCGACAGCTTTTTTATGCCAAAGAAGCAAGCAATACCCTATTAGCACTCCAATTGTTAGAAGTACAGGGAATAGAAGAAAGCGAGCAAGAAATTTTAGCCATTCTTTTTGCGCTTTGCAAATTGAAGCGGCATAAAAAACGAGCCAAGATAGCACAACGGATATTGGCTAAGAATCTCCGAAAAGCACGCCCTTTCCTAAAAGACAACTTATCTTTTGAACAAGATAAATGTTCTACTTTTCAACTCCTAGAATACCTAGACAAGGTGCACCTAGCAACCAATTTATCCCTTCTATTTATAACAAAGTATCTCTATAAGCAATCTGATTATCATCCCCTCTACATTGACCTCTATGCAAGGCAGCTACAAAAACTCCCTAAAAAAGAGCAAGCCATTGCCCTAAAAGCTTATTGGGGAGAACATGTTAACCACCAGACGGTTACGATTCGACCAGGAGAAACCAAGTTAACGCCTGCTCTATTTGAATTGTATACCATCACAGAGCTTGTTGCCCAGCCTGCTAGTGCTTTTTATGAATCTATTTCGTCAAAAAACCTGCAAGGGATCGAAAAAATAACCTTGATTGATAGCCCTACTTTATTGAACCTCCCCCTTGCCATCCAAGAAGCTCCTGACTTACATACCATTGAGCTATTGGAAATAAAAGAAATTGCGCGAGATAGTTGGCAAGCCATCAAGCAACTTCCTAAGTTGCGGAACCTGACTATTTCCTTGCATTCTAGGTTGACGAAACCAACAGGGTTTTATTTATTTACCTTAGTGAATTTAGAATATTTTGCCATTAGTGGGCAACAGTTGGCTCTTGATTTTGCCCTTGAAAAACTCCCCAACCTCCAAGAGTTGCACATCTCCTCTTCTACACAGGAAGGAGCAGTGGATCTTTTTGCAAAAATAGATAAATTGGCCTATCTTAAAAAGGTCTGTTTTCATCCTGCATTGACCCAACGCCATCAAAATTATTTAACCTAAGCCGCTAAATCTATGCAACAGTACCATTACCAAAGAGCCCCTAAAAAAGATAAACTCAAAGTAAAATGGATGTATATAGAGGCTAAGTTTTTTGACGAATTGGGACAACTCCCAGACTATTTATTTGAGTATAAAAACATAGAGCGATTAGGGATAAGAGGCTACTTAAAAGCATTTCCAGAAGATTTAGCCCAGAAACTTCCTAGACTAAAGGAAATTAGTATTGCTTTTTTAGGCGCAGAGGGATTGCCTGAAGGAATTGGCAACTGTAGTACCTTGGAAAAAATCTGGATCAGCGTTACCGATGGAGAACTAGTGGTTCCCTCCTCGATTCAAAAATTGACCAACTTGAAGGAAGTCGCTTTGGTAGATTGTAAGTTGCAGACTATTCCTACAGTGCTCGCTCTATTACCCGCTTTAGAACAATTAAAATTAAGCGATAATTTAATCACTGCGGCTCTTCCTGCTCAACATTATTGGAAGAAATTACAAGCACTTGATTTAAGCAATAACCAGCTAGAAACTATTCCTAATTGGGTCTTCCTTCATACTACCTTAGAGCATTTAGATATTAGTAGTAATCATCTAACTCAGCTTCCTCCTAAACTGGATCAACTACAGGCACTAAGCTCGCTCCATTGTGTCCGTAACGAACTAACTGATCTCCCACTATCCCTTGCAAATCTATCACATCTCCGTGTTTTCAATTGGGACAATAATCCCTTTGGTTATATTACTCCAGTCATTTTTCAATTGCCGCTTGATACCATTGCATCGAATAAATATTACCGATACATTGGTGATGTCTCTATCAAGAATATAGCGACCATTGTTGCCGCTATGCACAAAATATTTACAAAAAAAGAAATTGACACGACTAATGATCCTGTTGTAGCGGTTACAGCTCAACTACTCAACCAAAGTCCTCTTCTTCAAGAAAATTCGATTACCGATATACTCGACACTTATGCCATCGGCAATAAAGACATTAAGAACTTTGCCTTAAAGGAAATTACACGACGCTTACTCCCCTTTGTGTCAAATAAGTTTGATGCCACTTGTGAATTATTAATCCTAGGAAAAACCATTCAGAGCAAAACAGCTATAAAAACGAGTCTTCAACCATTAAACATTGCTGTTACCAATAAAAAGGCAGCTACAACCACCCATGTATTATTAGGTAAGAACATCAAAAAAACAGCTGTATTGGAGGATACTAACCTAATAGCGGTAAGCGAACCTCAACTTAATAAATTTATTGACACCTATGCTCCTGCCTATTTGGTAGAAGAATCAGCAACCAAAGTACACAGCACAGAACAACTTAAAAGTTTGTTAGAAAGTTTTGAGCTAGAGAATATTAGTATTGCGTTGACCTTGATGAAAACAGGAGGCGTTCCAAAGGAGTTGATTCCTTTAATCTTTGCTATTCACAAATTTAGTACAGATGCTAAAGTTGTTCGCCAGAGTAAAAAATTACTTCAACTCAATGCTTCGGATCTCTTACTAGAGAAACTCAAGAAGCGATTTATACTCAAAAAAAATACACAAGGGTTTCATGCAATTAATAACTATTTGGATTTTATTTGTGAAGAAACAGAACTCAACAAATTCCAACTGACAAAACATGCCTTTGATTTCTCTAACAGAGAATATCCTTATAACAACATCTATATTAGCACGGTCGATGAATTACCAGAAGAGCAGCAAGCAAAGGGGTTAAAATATTTTCTAGATAGTAAGATAAAGGCACGGTATATCAGACTAGAAAGTGGCGATCAAGGGGCAGTCGAAGCGCTTTACAAGCGAAAAGACGTCACAGAGATTGTGACCCATCCTGCTAATATATTGGAGCACTATTATCCGATTGCGGGCTTAGAGAATTTATCGCAGCTAACTCTTGATTATGCTTATCATCCGCTATACTTATCCAAAGACTTTGGTCAGTTAAAAAACTTAAAAACACTCTTACTTATTAATATTGTTGATTTTGATGCGGAGGCATGGCAACAGCTTTATCAACTTCCAAAGTTATCAACGCTACACATCCATACAGGAGAAATGGCTGTTCCAAAAGGAATACTAAAATTCCCTCATATCAAGCAATTAAAATTATCAGGCTGGAAGTTGTCTTATGACTTGCCAATTAGTCAACTATCAACCATAGAAGAGCTTATTATTGATTCTAAAATTGAGGCGCAACAAGAGCTACTGTTTGAACAACTCTGTTTGCTTCCTAAGCTCAAAAAGGTTCAATTACCTCCTGCCCTACAATCCAATTATGCTGCTTACCTCCAACAAAAAGGTTAGCAAACATTCCTCGATAGAACAAGAAATCTAAGCGCGGTAGCGTCTTTTCAAAAGATCCTCTTCTTTCTCTAAAAATAAGAGCCTGTTTAAATTTTTTAT
>JBOEFW010000036.1:168236-182323 GCA_050633105.1 Aureispira sp.
CCTTAATACATTTTAAACAAACTCTAAGCGGCCGTTAAAATTATTTTTATTTTTTTTACGAATAAGGGTTACCTTTTAAACAGGGAATCTATTAACGGATAACATAAGCTTTTAAGCACCTTGTAAGGTGCTCCAGACAGTACAAAGATATAAAGATACCGAAAATGCATGTTGCTAGATGCTAGGTATCTTTCTTTGTTTGAACCTCTTCCTTTTTAGTTTTTTTCTTCTTCTTTTTCTCTGGTTCTTTGTATTCCAATTCAAAGTGGTCAAAAATCTTACGGGTAGCCGATTTTCCAATATGGCTCTCCATTTCTTCTTGTGGTGTGACTTTTATTTTTTCGACCGAACCAAATGTTTTTAGAAGGCGTTCCGCTGTTGTTTTGCCAATACCTTTGATCGTAGTTAACTGCGTAGCCACATATTTTTTGGAGCGCAATAATCGGTGAAACTCAATGGCAAAACGGTGTGCTTCGTTTCGAGCTTGTTGAATAATTTTGAGACTTGGCGACTTTTTACTCAATAACAAGGGTACACTATCTTCTGGAAAATAAATCTCCTCCAAGCGTTTTGCAATACCAATAATGGTTACTCGTCCATAAATATCCAACTCTTTTAAGCTCTTCACAGCTGCACTTAATTGCCCTTTCCCTCCGTCAATAATAATGAGTTGTGGCAATGTTTTTTTCTCTTGAATAAGACGACTGTAACGACGAAAAACAATCTCTGTCATTGATGCAAAATCATCTGGCCCTTCAACTGTTTTGATGTGATAATGTCGATAATGTTTCTTAGATGGTTTGCCATGCATAAAGCAGACCATTGCCGCAACTGGGTTGGTTCCCTGCAAATTGGAATTATCAAAACACTCTATATGTAGAGGCAAAACATCCATTTGAAGATCTTTTTTCATGATCTCCATCACTTTATCTGTAGTGGTTTGTTTTTCTGCTCTAGCTATCGCTTGTTTTTTCTTTTGCAACACATAATATTGTAAGTTTTTTTCTGATAAGTCTAGTAATTTCTTTTTGTCTCCAATTTTAGGAATAGTAAGGGCTGTTCCTTCCCATACATTAGGAATTTCGATAGGAACAATGACTTCTGGAGCAATACTTTGATATTTTTCTCTTAAGGTTTGAATCGCAAAAATCAACACATCCTCCTTCTCTTGATCCAAGTTGGTGTCCAACTCCATTGTAAAGGTATTAATGATCGCGCCATCTACAACTTTGAGATAGTTGAAATAAGCGATGTCCTCATCTTGTGCTAAACTGAATACATCTACATCCTTAATTTTAGGATTAACAACGGTAGAACGGCCTTGATAATTGGCTAAGGCATCATATTGCACCTTAATTTCTTGTGCCCGTTCAAAATGAAGTTCCTCTGCCTGTCGTTGCATTTCTTCTTTCAGGTAGCGTTTCACAGAAGTAAAATGTCCTTTTAGAATGTTGGCTACTTGTTCTATTTTTTCGTTATAAGCAATTTCTTCTTCTAAGCCAATACAAGGCGCTAGGCAATTTTTGATGTGGTACTCTAGGCAAGGTTTAAACTTTTCAGCAATGATATTTTCTTCTGATAACTTAAATTGGCAGGTTCTTAATTGAAATAAATTTTTGATCATTTCAATAATTGTATTCATGCGATGGCGAGAAACATAAGGGCCAAAATAACGGGAACCATCTTTATTAACATGACGCGTAATAAAGACTCTAGGAAAGCGCTCTTTTTTGATGCAAATATACGGATAGGGCTTCCCTGATTTAAGCATCACATTATAACGAGGTTGGTGCTTTTGGATCAACGTGGCTTCTAATAAAAGAGCATCTTGTTCTGTATCAACAATGGTATATTCAATGCGTTCCGCTTTGCGTACCATAATGCGCGTTTTGTTGCGCATATCTTTGCGATTACCAAAATAAGACGCTACTCGTCGCTTTAAATGCTTTGCTTTTCCAATGTATAAGATGACATCATCTTTACCAATAAAGCGATAAACCCCTGGTTCAGTTGGAAAAGTAGGCGCTATTTTATTGTAATCGTCTTTGGTCATTGTATTCTTTAATTGGGGCGTTTAAAGCATTTATTATGCTACTGCAACAGTTTTAGTAGCTTCTGTTATAAAACAAAAAAGGATAATTTTGGTTGTTGCCTTTCTGATAATTGCAGCAAGAGCATAATATAAATAAAAATGGTCATTCCGAGTAATTCGGAATGACCACGTTTTTGTTCTGCTACAATTAGGCTAACAAAAGCAAGGGAAAGAAGCAATAACCTATTTTTTCAAGGTTGCATTCCAGACCAACTCGCTGTCTTCTGTTGCAGAAGCGCCAGGTTTGTAGATATTTTGATCGTAGCTTTTCACTACTTTTACACCTTCTTCGTTAAAATCTAAGAAGAAAGCACCTTTTCCATTTTCAGGGTAACACACGGCTAAGTGGCGGGCTTGTAATTCACAATCACAAGCTACTTTCCCATCTCCTTTCTCTACAGTAGACGTAAATTTTGTTTTGTTCACTTTACCAATAGCCAAAGATGTTTGTACACCATTGTTATCAAATTTGTAGATTCCTTTATAACGAGGTGTTGGGACACGACGAATAATACAATCTTTATTGGTACGTAAAGCAGTAATATCCAATTGCATCCATACTGGTGTTACAATTAAAGGATTTTCTGGTTTTGTAACAATTAACAAGAACAAAGGCTTGTCTGGGCCATATTGGTAACTTCCGTCAGCTGCTGGAGCTTCGTGAAAAACGACTGATTTGCGCTCTGGAATTTCTTCTACAATACAATTAATACGAAATGGTTCCCCATTGATTAATCCTTCTAAAACTGCAGTTGGTTCAGGTTGGTTGGGCAATAAGTCTGTTACAATGTGAATGTTACAGAAAGAAGATTTGCTACTAATAATTTCCCAACGACCTTCCCAATCTACAGAATTTTGAGCTTGGCTCAAGTTTGGTGCTAGTAATAATACTAATAAAGCTAGTGTTGTTAAATAAATACGTTTCATAATTTTGATGTATTAAGTGCGGTGCTTGAGTTAATTTAGGTGATAATTACAAGTGCACTAATGATTGCTCTATACTAGTTAATCGTAGGAATTGAAATTTTGTTACCGTTTTGATCATTTTTTTTTCATTTTTTTGAAAAAAAAAGAGGATTCAATTTTTATTTCAACGGGCAAAATAGGATAAGCTTCATTCCTATTAATAAAAGTAATATTTTATTTGCTCTTTTCTTAATTATATAGTCATCTTTTTAACAGAGGTAACCACATTTAAGTTCTTCCAAAAGTAGGCCAATTGTGTGAATCTTGTGTTAATGTTCCTGTCAAGGACAATAATATCCCCTATAGAAGGCAACAATCGCTCTTCTTATGGCAAAAAAAAGCATCTCGAAATAATATTTCGAGATGCTTGAAACAGTGTTAAATATACTGTTTTATAATTTTGATCTTAAGGATTAAACCTTTTTAGACATTTTCTTACGCTCATGCTCTTTTAGATAGATCTTACGCATTCTAAGGTTTTCAGGAGTAATTTCCACGTATTCATCTTCTCCAATGTATTCCATAGCTTGCTCCAAAGAGAATACGATTGGTGGTGGCAATTTCACTTTGTCATCTGCCCCAGAAGAACGCATGTTGGTCAATTTCTTAGTCTTTGTAATATTAATAACCAAGTCATTTTCACGGCTGTGCTCTCCTACTACCTGTCCTTCATAAATATCTACTCCTGTTGGAATAAAGTATTTACCACGGTCTTGTAATTTATCCATAGAATAAGGAATAGAGGTTCCATTTTCCATAGCAATAAAGGCTCCTTTGTTACGTCCTTCGATCACTCCTTTCCAAGGCTCATATTTCAAAAAGCGGTGAGTCATAACAGCCTCTCCAGCCGTACCATTCAGTACTTGTGTTCTCAAACCAATGATTCCTCTAGATGGAATGTTGAATTCTAAGTGCATCAAATCTCCTTTAGGTTCCATAATCGTCATGTCCCCCTTACGCTGAGAAACCAATTCGATTACTTTTCCTGAGAAGTTTTCAGGGACATCAATAGAAAGTAGCTCTACTGGTTCGTTTTTCTTACCATCAATTTCTTTGATAATAACACGAGGCTTTCCTACTTGTAATTCATATCCTTCACGACGCATGGTCTCAATCAATACAGACAAGTGCATGACACCACGTCCAAATACCATATAAGCATCAGGAGAAGCAGTTTCTTCGATTTTCAAGGCTAAGTTCTTCTCTGTTTCTTTGAACAAACGTTCACGAAGGTGACGAGAAGTCACATATTTTCCTTCTTTACCAAAGAATGGAGAATCATTGATGGTAAACAACATGCTCATTGTTGGCTCATCAATTTTGATCGGCTTCATCCCCTCTGGGTTCTCCGCATCTGCAATGGTATCACCAATATCAAACTTATCTATTCCAGCAACACTACACAAGTCACCACAAGATACTTCGTCTGTTTCTTTCTTACCCAAACCATCAAACACATAAAGCGTTTTGATACGGGTCTTATCTACACTACCATCACGGCGAACTAGAGAAACGGGTTGATTAACGCGCAAACTACCACGAGTTACACGTCCCATTCCCATTCTACCAATATACTTAGAGTAGTCAATGTTCGTAATTTGTAACTGTACGGTTCCTTCTACTACTTCAGGAGCAGGAACTACATCCAATACAACATCTAACAAATGGGTTACATCCGCTGTAGGTGTACTCCAATCAGGTCCCATCCAACCCATTTTGGCAGAACCATAAAC
The DNA here is from genome assembly GCA_050633105.1 of Aureispira sp. Classification (GTDB taxonomy): domain Bacteria; phylum Bacteroidota; class Bacteroidia; order Chitinophagales; family Saprospiraceae; genus Aureispira. The sequence goes on from JBOEFW010000036.1 coordinate 173,028, forward strand.
AGTTTTGAATTCTAGTTGCTCTTCTGTAGCATCCAAGTTAAACATCAACTCAAATACTTCTTCTTGTACTTCATCAGGACGACAGTTGTCTTTATCGACTTTGTTCACCACCACCACTACTGTTTTACCTAAAGCTAAAGCCTTAGACAATACGTAGCGTGTTTGAGGCATTGCTCCTTCAAAAGCATCAACCAACAACAATACGCCATCGGCCATATTAAGTACACGCTCTACCTCCCCACCAAAATCGGCGTGACCAGGCGTGTCAATAATATTGATTTTAGTGCCTTTATATTGAACGGAAACGTTCTTGGCCAAAATAGTAATACCACGCTCGCGCTCTTGGTCATTATTATCCAAAATAAGCTCGCCTGTCTCCTCGTGGTCTCCAAAGAGCTGACACTGGTGCAAGATTTTATCTACTAGTGTAGTTTTACCATGATCGACGTGTGCAATAATAGCAATATTGCGCAAAGGTTGATTGGCCATTGTTTTATTCATTATCTAATTAAAAATACAGCTAAGTTCATCAGCTGCTTAAAAGCGCTGCGAAGGTACGACCTTTTTTTGTTACTGACTAATTATGAGCGATAAAATCAGACATTAATTCTTTTCTTCGATTAACAACTCGAAGATTTTCAATGCAATAGAATTTGCATGTGTAAAAACGCCACTATGACTAGCGCCTTTTATAGGAATCAATTGTTCCTTCTCTAACAACTGGGCAATTTCTTTTACACAGGCCCCAAAATGCACTAGTGATTCCGTTCCATGCAAAATAATTACTGCGCCTTTATAAGCATTCAACTGGGCCACCTTTATATAAAGTCGTTCTTTGTCTTTTGCTTGATCAAGAAAAGTAGGATAATTAGCCAACATAGTTGATTTAGTTCGTTCATTTAGTAACTCCTTCCAACTGTTCTTGCCAAAGGCCATATTTTCAATGAATAGCTGAATCCCTTGCTCTATCTCTCCATTCTCTAATAAAGATATCGAATTGGATAACAGTGCCATTGACTGTGATAGCCCATCCTTATATTCGGGTTTATCAAACAATAAATTCAAAACGGGAGGTTCATATAAAACAATATTAGACGCGATTTCAGGATAGCTATTGGCGAGTTTAATCGCAATATTAGCCCCATAAGAATGTCCAATAAAATTGGCTTTATCATAACCTAATTTTTTTGTTAATCCTATGATATCCTTAGCATCCTGCACAATCGAACCTTGCCCCTTGGCCTCATTAAGAGAAGAGCTATGTCCCCTTAGATCAAACAGTACAATTGGGTTTTTAACTTTTTGAGCCAATTTAGCAGCAACGCCCCCCCCAAGCATGATGATCGTCTAAGGTTCCATGTATAAAAATGAAGGGTATCCCTTCCCCTTCATAATGCCTCACGGCAAGTTTAACACTGTCTAAAACAACAAATTTTAAGGGAGTCTGGGCTAGGAATGCATCCACCTCCTCTGAGCTTAAGACAGCTTTAGTTGTTTCTATTTTAGGAGTAGAACAACCCATAAAGAAGACACTGCTGATGGTTAATATACCTATTTTTGAGAATAGGCTACATTTGATTTTAAACATGATTACTAATTTCAAATTACTATCAATATTAATAGTTGCTCCAAAATTAGGTCAAATCATCAGGACCCATTAGGACAAATCGGTTCATCTAATGGACAAATCGGTTGTAAAATCGGTAATACTTTTTCCAATCTTTTTTTTAAAAATTCTTGAGAAGTAAGAGGGATCAGAAAACCCTAAACTATAAGCAAGCTCTTTCACAGAAATGTTGGAATAAAACAAACGGCGCTTCGCTTCTATGATTAAAAGGTCTGTAAGGTATTCTTTGGGCGATTTATTGGTATATTTTTTAACCACTTTATATAAGGAACTGCTTGACATTCCTAATACTTTTACAACTTTCTCTATGGATAAATCAAATGTCAAGTGCTCCGATATATATACCTTGAAGGCAACAAAAGAAGCGATTTCTTGATTATTTCTTCTAGTAATTGACCGATTCCCTCCTTCTAAATACGCTAAATTAAACTCCTCTAATAAAACATTTAAGTAAGAAAAACGGAGTTCTTTTATTTCTTGACCTCGCATTAATAGGTTAAAAAGGAAGCTAATTCTTTGTTGAGTTTCAAAAGAAAAATTAATGCGATTGGTATTCAAAATGTTAGTAAGAAAAGCAAAATTTCCTCTTAATACATATTGTTCTTGCTCTTCAAAATATAGTTTAAAAAACACATTTCCTTCTTGTTCTAGTGCTGGTTGGTGTATCTGATTGGGGCAAACAAAAATAAGTTGCCCTGACGAGAGTTCGTGTGTATCTAAGTCAATCTTATGGCTACTGTTTCCATGAATCAGGTAGTAAAAATAATAATGATTAGAAATATGTGGCTGTTTAAGTTCTTGTTGAATTTTCTCATTATATGCAGCATTCTCATTCGAACAGACATGAAATTTAAATTCGTTAGAATGATATCCTTCTAAGATCTTATTTACACGCAGCATTTATTGAAAATTGAATTATTTTGGATTACTTCTGAGCACGATACAACATCCATAAAGCAATTGCTGCAAATGCAATATTGGGCACCCAAACGCCTAAGATTGGCGCCAAACCTCCTTTAATAGAAAACGTAGTCGCGAATTTAGTCATGAAGATGTAAACCCCTGAAAGGCCAACCCCAATCACTAAATTCCAAGCCATTCCTCCCCTTCGTTTGCGCGAAGCGACAGAAAAGCCAATCAATGTAAGGATGTAAATAGAAAAAGGATCCGCACTCCGTCGGTAGCGTTCCACCTCAAAAACCATCATCCCTCCTGTTCCTGTCTCTTATACACATCTNNCATCATCCCTCCTGTTCCCTTCGCTTTCTGTTTATCAATGTATTCAATCAGCTTGGGCGTAATCATATTGTCTTTGTCATTATCTCGCTTAATCAAATCATCAATATAAAGGCCTATCGTTGTATCAATTGTAAATTGTGGTGGCTCATAGCCTGTAGCATAAGCAAACGTAGCAGGGTGCGCAATCGTGTTAGAATCTGTTGAGGGGCGCTCTTCCCGTTTTTTGTGGATGCGTGTTCGAATACCTGCCAAACGCCAGCGATTGGGTGGTTCTAACAAACGAACTGTATTCGCTGTTAAAACAAAGGTACGGTGCAAGCGGGAGCTGTCGTGCTTAATCCAAGCAAATTGACTCCCTGAACTGTCATAACGATTGAATCCTTGTAAATAGAACTCTTCATAAGGACTAGAAGCTGCATGAAAGTTGCCTGTATTCCCTACATAATTATGTTTGTAGATGTAAGTATTCTCAAACAAGGTACGAGCGGCATTAGACTCTGGAATCACATAATGGTTACCATAATAATGAATGCCTGCAATAATCGTCGCTCCCATCAAATAAGGCATCAACAAACGATAATAATTGACCCCGCTCCCAACCATCGCCACAAATTCAGAGTTTCCTGCCAATCGAGCCGTAAAAAAAACAACGGCAATTAAGTTGTACAATGGAAAAATCAAGCCATTGATAAAAGGAACAAAATTCATATAATACTCCATCACCTGCCCAAAAGAAGGCCCTCCTTCTTCCAAAAAATCATTGACCTTCTCCGCTGCATCAATGACTACAGACAACATTGACGAGAGTAATACAATAAAAAAGAAACTACTCAAGTAACGTTTTAGGAGGTATTTATCAATTGTTTTCAAGCTGGTTGGATTATGGCTTTTAGGAATAGTAACGATAAGACGTATAAACTAGAGCTTTGGTTTGGCGCGTGTAATATGTGGTTTCTTAAGATAAAATGGCTCAAAATAAGCAACAGACTGAAAGCGTTCTTCTTGCCATTCTAGTTGTGCTAAGGCACTCATATACCTTGCCGAAGGGGCGTTAATTCCACTCCAAATCAATGAGGTCGGGAGTTTTCCTTCAAATAATTCTATGAATTTAGCAGACGCATCGCCTGTTACAACCAAAGCCTCCAAATCATGTTCCAACAAGACCTGATCAAAACTTGTTGTTGCTAAAGTAGCAAAATAAGGCTTCGCCAATAGTTGCAAATTGGCATCGTATACTCCTACATATGCATCCATTCGGCGGGCATCCATCAAGCTTACATATCCAACTTTAGGGCGTTTTTTCCCTTGTGTTTCTTGCCCTCCCCAAGCCAAGGCTTGCAAGCTATCAATTGCCAATAAAGGCTTATCCAATGCATAACACAAGCCTTTAGCGGTTGATAATCCTATCCGTAATCCTGTATAAGAACCTGGCCCTTGACTAATCGCTATGGCATCCAACTCTGATAAGGCCATTTGAGCGGTTGCCATGACTTCCTGAATAAACAATGTAATGTGTTGGGCATGGCCATTCGTTTGGTTGTCCTGACGCACAATCCAATTGTACCCATCTTTAATCAAGGCAATGGAACAGGTATGTGTCGTAGTTTCTATCGCTAATATATAAGTAGGCAAAATAAGAATGAATTATTAATGGTTAAGAGGAAACGCAAAAAACTTCCAGTGTAAAACAAATCTTGTTTTGTCACCTGAACAGGTTATTCTTGATAATCTTTGTTGTTTTTTATAAAATAGCTGTAAATATACAAGGAACTAACTAAAAAAGTACGGCTATAGTCTGAAAAAATGTGTCTGGAAGAATCCTAGTAGGGGGGTATTGCATACCCCCCTACTAGGATTATATTTTTTTCACCTTTTTTTCCGTTAGAGTGTTGTACTTTTGCCAAGTAGTCCTTTTTTTGTGCAAAGGGGCGCTCAACAATTTTTTAATCTCTGTTTTGGAATGATTCTAGGAGAACAGCTAATGACTGCTGCTCTACTTTCCTGAGAAGAGATGCTATTGATTTATTTTCTGATCTCAATCCACTCAATTATGTTTCGTTTTTTACTATTCTTATTTTGTTGTAACAGTATCTTAGTTACTGCTCAAAAAGATACGACCTATACCGATTTTTCTGACAGCATGGATGTTAGTTTAGTCTATAGAGTTAATTTGAGCCATCAAGGATTGACTGAACTACCAGCTAAATTATTAGAATGCACCAATCTGATAGAAGTAGATCTCTCCAATAATGAATTGAGTGTTTTGCCTGATGCTATAGGAAAATGGGTCGCCTTACAAGATTTATATTTGGATGACAATCATTTAGAAGGCCTTCCAAAAACCTTTAAAAATCTCAAAAAGCTAACCACACTATCCATGAATGGTGCTTTGTGGACCAGCAATCCTAATAATGTGGTCAATGATCTGATCAAAAATACCAGCCTCAAATTCCTCTATTTACGCAACAATGAATTAACAGGCTTGCCCAATACAATCAAAAATTGGAAAGTTCTAAGAACATTAGAACTAGGCAGCAACGACCTCCAACAACTGCCCAATAACATCAGTAAAATGGTCGCGTTACGGGTTATTGGTTTGGACAAAAACCCCAATCTAGACTTTGGCGATGCGTTTGAAAAACTAGCCCAACTAAAAACCTTGCAAGAAGTTAATGTTGCTCATAATCAACTAATAACTGTCCCGAAATCTTTGATGGATTGTCGCTATGTGCGCTACTTGGATTTGTCACACAATCAATTGGAGCAATTACCAGAGCGTATGACACAGCTGATTCGTTTACGGACATTACACACACAAAACAACCGATTGACAAGTCTATCAGAGGCTTTTTCTTTGTTAGAAAATTTAGAGTACTGGAACCTTAATAACAACCAACTTACTGCATTACCTTCTGGTATGGGAACCATGCTGGAACTAACCTCTATCTTGGTTCATAATAATGCGCTCGCTGAATTGCCTAGCAACCTAAAAAACCTTTCTAACCTAACCAGCTTTGACATTGGCAACAATCCTCTAAAAGAAATCAGTTTTGATCTGACCAAGATGAAAGGGCTTCAAATCCTTAACTTAGAAGGCATCAATGCTTCTTTTATTACAGCAGAATGGCTAAAAAACTGGGAGCAACTGCGTGTTTTAAATCTAGCCAACAACCCTGAATTAGATTGGGAAAGTCTATGGCCTGTTATCACCACAATGAAAAGCTTAATGATCTTAAATGTAGCAGGAAATAGCTTAACAACCCTACCAGAGCGTTTAAAAGAGGTTGCCTTTTTGCAAACCTTAGATTTATCTAAAAATGAAGCACTTAACACATCTGAAGTATGGGCCTTGTTGCCTACACTACCTCAGTTACAACAACTGCACCTCCAAGAAATGGGGTTAAAGCAAGCCCCTAAAGAAGTGGTCAATTGCACGGAATTAACGCTTTTAGATTTTGCGAACAATCCAATCAGCCAAATTCCTGATACATGGGTAAAACTTCCGTACTTACAAGTGCTCGATCTTTCTTTTACCGATGTCAGTGCTGTTCCTAGTAACATGGCACGTTACCCTCAACTGCGTTTCTTAAACTTAAGCAATTGCAAAAATATTCAAACAAAGCTCTTATTAGAACATCTAAAAGCATTGCCCTTACAAGAGTTAAATTTAACAGAAAGCACGCTTGAAGATTTTCCAGAAGAGTGGCCTAGTCTTGTAACCAATAGAATCATTCTAACAGGAAGTAATTTAGAAGCCGAAATTTTGGAGCAATTAGAAGAAAATTTCTTATACACCACCCTTGTAAATGAAGAATAAAAATGAAACGTTTTTGTGAACGCTGTCAAGCTGTATTTACCTGTCAACCAAGCAATATCGCCCATTGTCAATGCAGTCAATGGCAACTCTCTCTTGAAACACGCGCGTTAGTCGCCCAAGAATTCCAAGATTGTTTGTGCGCGTCTTGCCTACAGCAATTGGGTGCTGTCGCAAAAAAGACTAGCTTTGCGCCAATCAACAAACCGCCTGAGCGGCATTAATTCAACTTCATTGATTACTTATATGACGGTTCAAGAAAAGATTGCCCAATCAGAAACACGTATCTTCAAAGCTGTATTACCCAATACAACCAACCATTATAATACTCTTTTTGGAGGTACCGCCTTACAAATGATGGATGAGGTCGCTTTTATTTGTGCGACACGTTTTGCCCGCAAACGAATGGTGACGGTTACGTCCGATCAAATTCATTTCAAGCAAGCTATTCCAGCAGGTACTTTAATCGAGTTGGTCGCCAAAGTTGTTTATGTTGGCAATACTAGTGTTAAAGTACAAGTAGAGATTTACCTAGAAGAAATGTACGAAGAGAGTCGAAAAAAGGCCATTACAGGGATGTTCACCTTTGTAGCAATTGATGAGCAACGCAAACCAACCCAAGTTGTAGAAACTTTTGTGAAAGAATAATTTAAAAAGACAGCCTATTTTCATAGATAGGCTGTCTTCTATTAATAATCACCACTATTGATTATTAAACGGCTCCTCAGTAGTTCCCCTAATTGAGTTCAAGGGGATTAATACGGTATTAAATGCTGATTTCTAACAAACAAGGACAATGGTCAGAATGAACGGCATCATTTAATAATTCAGCGGCTACAATTCGATCTTTCATAACTGCACTCACAGCGTGGTAATCCAAGCGCCAACCTTTGTTCCGTGCTCTAGAGGTAGCGCGATAGCTCCACCAGCTAAATTTCTGTTCCTCTGGGTGTTGAGAACGAAAGGCATCCACAAAGTTTCCTTCTTTAAACCATTCACTCATCCAAGCCCGCTCTTCTGGTAAAAATCCAGAACTTTTTTTACTGGTTTTAGGGCTGTGCAAGTCAATTTCATCGTGCGCAATGTTATAATCACCTTGTATAATAATATTAGGGCGCTCTTTACGCAAGGTCTGCACGTGGGTATTAATTGCTTCTAGAAAGTCATACTTGACCTCTTGGCGAATCTCCCCTGATGTTCCTGAAGGAAAATAGCAATTGAGTAACGTCACCTCTCCAAAATCCACTCTAATAACTCGTCCTTCCGCATCAAAACGCTCTATTCCTATCCCTTTTACTACTAAATCAGGTTTCACCTTAGAGAAAATAGCCACACCACTGTACCCTTTCTTAACGGCAGAATGCCAGTATTGGTGGGTGTAGCCAAGTTCCGCTAATGCAGTCAAATCAACTTGTGCAGGCTGGGCTTTGGTTTCTTGAACTCCAATTACATCAAAATTATTATCGCCTACCCATCCTATGAAATCTTTCTTGAGGGCAGCACGAATACCATTAACATTGTACGAAACGAAGCGAAGTTGTTGTGTCATAAGTAAGAGGTAAAGTAAAATAATTTTGATTTTTCATTCAAATGGAACCGCAAAGTAAGCAATCTAGAAAACAAATAAGAAGCTTTTGGGGTTAGTAAATTGGAATCAAATGCATTTTTTTGACCCTTGCAAGATAAATTACACTGTGGCTACACTAAAAGAATTATTACCCCGCTACACCGACCAAGATTCTCGTTTTCTAGTTATTGAAGACAGCTTTCTCCATTACAAGGATGTAGGCCAAGGGCCTGTCCTTGTCTTGCTTCATGGCGCTTTTTCTTCTTTGCATACTTATGATGCTTGGGCAACCAACTTAGAACAGCACTACCGTGTTGTTCGTTTGGATTTAATGGGTTTTGGTTTAACAGGGGCCAAGAATTCAAACGATTACAGCATGAAGAACCAACTTCGTGTTTTGAAGGAATTCTTAGATCGCTTAGAAATCGACCGTTGTACCTTGGTTGGGAGTTCTTTGGGGGGGTGGATTTCCTGGGAATTTGCGTATGCTCATCCCAATCGCATCAACAAACTGATTTTAATTAATTCAGCAGGCTTCTTGGAAGAAGATGCGATTCCATTACCTTTTAAGTTGGCACAGTCTCGCCTTGCGCCTCATTTGTTAAAGTATATTATTCGTCGCTCTGTTTTAGAGCTTTTTGTCAAACAAGTGTTTTTTGATTCTAAAAAAGCAACAGAAGCAGTGGTAACCCGCTATTTTGACTTGTTTACACGAGAAGGCAACAGCGAAGCCTTGCTTCACTTAGTTAATGCTCCCTTTCTAGACCATAGTTCTTACTTAACCACCATACAACAGCCGACCTTAATACTTTGGGGCGCAGAAGATGCTTGGATTCCTGTAGCACATGCCTACAGGTTTCGCGATAGCATGCCCAATGCTCAACTTATTATTTACCCCAAAGTAGGGCATATTCCTATGGAGGAAGTTCCAGAAAGGTCTTTAGCTGATGTGCTTCATTTTTTGGCATTGCCAGCAACTTAATACAGTGTAACAGAAGTTTATTTATGTTTTAAGTAGCCTGAGTTTTCTTTTTGTCATTAGCTCCGCT
>JBOEFW010000037.1:0-7726 GCA_050633105.1 Aureispira sp.
TACTCGCTTTTCATACTTTAAGCTCGTTTGGCGCTTCCTTAATTTTTTTAATTCTTCCCCGCTCTCTTTGATTTCTAAGTTGCTTTTTCCTGACATTCCATCAAACTAGAACTTTATCTCCGTATTTTAACTTTTTATACTGTATTAGATATTTTGAGCATTCACAAATTCCTTGCAAAGGAAACTGATTGGGCTAACGGAATTCCAATCAATACCTTAAAAACATCAATTGAAAACTCTTTGAATTTTGGACTTTATTACAAAAACAAGCAAATTGGCTTTGCTAGAATAATTTCAGACTATTCAACTATTGCATATTTAGGAGATGTTTATGTTCTAAAAGAATATAGAGGAAAGGGATTAAGTAAATGGCTGATAAATGAAATTATGGAACACCCTAATCTTCAAGGATTAAGGCGCTGGATTTTATTAACTGATACAGCTGAATGGCTTTATAAAAAGTTTGGGTTTACGGAAATACCTAATCCTGAATTTTATATGGAGAAACATAATCCGAATGTATATAATGGAATAGATAAAACTAATGCCAACAAAGTATAAAAATAATTGCTCAATTTTAGGCTAAACCAAAGGTAGTCAGCTTGCCTCCAACTCTGTTCTATCCAAGCAGCTTACTTATGTATATCAATGTCAATCAAAATCCATTTTCTGAACAAGTAGCTGGGAAATAAATTTTTATTAAAAAACAAACCTCTATTTGTCCCAATTAGAAGAAGTCAAATAAATCAACTGCTTGAGAACGGTATGCAATAGAAAAAAGCAAGATTAAATTTTTGAACGTGTATTTTGACACAACAGAATTTATAAGTGAAATGAAGCCTGTGTAGGACACTACAGATCCATCAATACGATTCAGGATATAATGGTACTTTTACTTTAAGTTAAAAATTTGCTTTGGAGAATAATTGGAATGACATTTTGGAAAAAGCTGGAACTTCTTTTTCATCAGAAAGTAAGTACTAAGACAAAAAAAAATTGGTATCTTAGGTAGAAATATTCTGTTTATGCGTCTACTACTTCCCCTTTTGTTGCTATTGTCTACATTCTCAGTCACTGCCCAAGTACCTGACGAAGTTATTGTCACTCCTACCTTATTATCCAAAGCACAAGAAATAGAGGTTCCTCAATATGATATTTCAAGGCAGAGTCCCTACATTATTTATCTGCCAATGAACTACTCTAAATTTCTGTTTACAGACAAAGATAAAGACCTGTTCTACAGTTTGCGAGATACCATGATTGAGCGCATAGATTTGGTTTATACGGTTTTTAGGAGAAGTGAAACCTTCGACCAAGTGAAACTAAATAAGGAACGTTATGAAATCTTCCAGGAATACTTTCCAGAAGCATTTAACAACAACCTTATCGACTGGAATTTAATGGCTCAAAATGGGACCATGGAATACGAGAAAGCACAAACGTATTTTCATGGTTTTGTCATTTACCTCAAACCTCACCGAGTGACAACAGAGGAAGGGGTTACGATTGGAACAGCCTTGGATACGCGTGTTGATCAGCCAACTACTCGTCGTTTGGAAACCAATGAAGAAATTAAAGTCATCCAAGAAATCCTATCCAAATCTACCGCCACCAAAACCGTCTTAGATACGACCTATTCCGAAAAACGCAAGCGCTTTTGGACAGGGATGTATCTAGCCAAAAACAAAGGCAAACGTCGAAAAGGGAAGAAATTCAGAACAAAAGGCCCCAAACGTCCCAAAGAATACAAAGTAAAGTACGAAAAAATCATGACGGTCACAGAACGGGAAGTTCCCGATCCAGAAGGCAGTATAGAGCCCTCTAAAGTCATTGCTCAACTCACCGAAGATTCTGTAGTTTATACCGTATTGAATCGCACGCTCGGTCAATGGAACAACCATGTTGTGGTACAAGATGTGACAGGAAGTATGCACCCTTATCTCACACAAAGTTTGCTCTATTTGCGCAGCCATATTCAAAAAAATACAACAGAGAAATTTGTCTTTTTTAACGATGGAGATGATCAACCCGATGGTCCTATTGGACGCTCAGGAGGTTGTTATTATCAAAGTGCGGATAATGTCGCTGCCATTGAAGAAATGGCTTTTGAAGCCATGAGAAATGGAAAAGGCGGAAAAGCGCCTGAAAATGACATCGAAGCGATTTTATATGGCATCAAAAAGTATCCTAACTGTGAGGGCATTGTCTTAATTGCGGATAACTTCTCCCGAGTTCGAGACTTTAAATTAATGCCCCAATTAATGCGCTTGGGCAAACCTGTTCGCGTGGTTGTCTGTGGCATTGCCAAAGGCGATGTTGTCAATTTAGATTATATTTATTTAGCGCGCTATACAGGTGGCTCCATTCATACGATGGATCAAGATATTACCGATCTTGCCAACAAAAAAAATGGGCAAGCTTTCAAAGTAGGTTCTCAATACTTCAAATTGGATAACAATCGGATTGAGCTGTTGCGTCAAAGTAAATCGAAGCACTACAAGACCTATTAAGTGCCTTTTTACTATCTTTTCTTTTCTTCAAAAACAAGCACGACACTCTTTTCATTATGTTTCACAAAAAACTAGAACAAGCTCCTGAATTTGTAGCAGGAGATCATACCCGCCTACGAGAATTGATGCACCCGACACAGGATAACGTTGCTATTGGTTATAGTTTAGCCCATGCTTCTGTTGCTTCTGGCAACGCCTCATTACCTCATCGCCTAATTGGTTCTGAGAGTTATTACATTTTACAAGGACAAGGCCGTATGCACATTGAAGCAACTACTTTTGAGGTACAAAAAGGTAGTGTCTTTTTGGTGCCCCCCAATGCCTTACAGCATATTGAGAATACAGGCACGGAGGATCTAGTCTTTCTGTGTATTGTAGAACCCTATTGGCAAGAATCAGAAGAAGAAATTGTATAGGTTTCATCCATGATAAAAGGGTAAGTAAGACAAAAAGTCTCCCTTACCCTTCTTACCATAAGATTATGATAACGCCCTATATTCTTGTCTAATAATTGTGCTCCATCAAACTCTGTATCAAAATATATCCTTTCTCTGTTTTGGTTTCCCAGGGGGTATTAAGGCAATCTGCAATGTTACTAACACCTACACATTTTGGGGTGCGGCATTGCGTATCTAAAATACGCATTTCTTTATAGACTAATCCAACTCCCTTTGCATACACTTCGGCAGAATAACGACGTTCAATGTTATTCGTTTTATCCACTTGCATGACTTGAACTGCATCAGGATAAACAGTATTAGAAACGGTATCTAAATACGATTGTCCAACATTCTGATAACTGAAAAAGTCCCAATCTTTGTACAAATCAATTGTTCCTCCACGAATAGGCACTAAGGTATCCCGACGGATATAAGTAATGCCATTCCATTCCTTCGTTTCCTCTACAGGGAATACCATTTTCACAAAACGCTGGTTGTCCTCAATGCGTTGAATTTGATTCTCTTCTATTTTTTCACTCCAAACACCAACTAAGGTCCAAAGGTCCCCAGTATTTGCTCGCCAGTAACGTTCTAAGCGATGGGCGTTTTGTCCTTCTCCGTCAACAATACTTGCACCCGTGACTTCTTTTATTTGATAACTATTGGTCTGTACGGTACAATTGTACTCATCGTATACAATAGAATCAATTTGGTACACCCGATAACCATCCTGAACAATGGGGTAATACGCCCAGTCTGTCTGGGGCAAAGTTTCTACAACGCGTTCACAAGCACTAAAAATAATCCCAAAAAGGAGTCCTATTATAATTAGACGATAAAAGGAAGTAATAGTCATACAGTAAGTATTTATAACATTCAGTAAAATTTAGGGGCCCTGTTTTGGTAAAGAGGACTTGATTGCCAGCAAAATACAACTTTTTTAAACAGGCAGTGTCTTCTATTCCTCAAAAAATAAGTCACTAAAATTGAGCCGCCTTTGTATTTTCAGAGGGCAACTATCTTTTTCTATCGACAAAATACTGTACTGATACCAGAAAAAAAGCGTATTTTTGTGCGCCTATTTAATGGGTAGAGTGGTAATGTTGTTAAAACGGCTTTTAAAACTGCTCTAGGAGTTTATTCCTTTTATAAACCTTTCTAATACATAAGACTATTGGCTTTAATAAAATCAATATCAGGTACACGCGGAACCATTGGCGGGAAAACAGGTGATAATTTCACAGCACAAGACATTGTAGAGAGCACTGCTGCTTACGCACAATGGGTTTCACAAGACAGTGAAAACCCTTTAGTAGTGGTGGGTAGAGATGCTCGTATTTCAGGTAGTGTAGTGGCGCAATTAGTCACAGGCACCTTACGGATGATGGGTGTTAATGTATTGGACTTGAGCTTATCCACTACGCCCACTGTTGAAGTAGCCGTAAAAATGGAAGGCGCTTGTGGAGGAATCATTCTCACAGCAAGCCATAATCCCAAACAATGGAATGCTCTAAAATTCTTGAACGATGCAGGAGAATTCATCTCTGCGGCAGACGGACAAGCTATTTTAGATTTAATAGAATCTGGTGATGTAACTTATGCTTCTGTTGATAAGTTGGGTACTTACCAAAAAGCGGTTGGGTACATTCAAAAGCACATTGATCTAATTTTCAAATTAGACTTAGTGCATCCACAACACATTATGGAACGACAATATAAAGTTGTTGTAGACTGTATTAACTCTACAGGACTTTTGTCAATTGTTCCTTTGTTAGAACAATTGGGTTGTGAAGTAGTGACCATCAATGATGAAATGCATGGCCGCTTTGCTCATAATCCAGAACCTTTACCAGAAAACCTAGCAGGGTTATCCCGTGAGGTCAAGTTCCACAATGCAGATTTAGGTATTGCTGTAGATCCTGATGTCGATCGCCTAGCCTTTGTTACAGAAACAGGAGAACCTTTTGGGGAAGAGTATACGTTAGTAACTATAGCTGATTATATTCTACAACATAGAAAAGGCAATACCGTTTCTAATTTATCTTCGACACAAGCCCTGCAAGAAGTAACCGAAAAATACGGTGGAGAGTATCATGCTTCTGCTGTTGGAGAAGTGAATGTTGTCACCATGATGAAAGAAACAGGTGCTGTAATTGGTGGAGAAGGCAATGGCGGTATTATCTACCCAGAATTACACTATGGTCGTGATGCCTTAGTTGGTGTAGCCTTGTTTTTATCGTTCATGGCTGAAACAGGTAAATCGGTCTCTCAATTGCGCAGCCGCTATCCTAATTACACGATTATAAAAGACAAGATTCAGCTTACCGCAGACATTAATATTGTGGCCTTGCTAGAACGTCTAAAAGAAAAATACCAGCAATATCCTCAGAATACAGTGGATGGATTGAAAATTCATCTCAACGAAAACTGGGTGCATTTACGCCGCTCTAATACAGAGCCTATTATTAGAATTTATACCGAAAGCCAGTCCATTACAACAGCCGAAACCTTGGCGAATAAAATAAAAATGGACATGAGCAGTATTCTAAAAGAAAAATTATAGACCTTCTTTGCTAATTAATAAGTATCTTGTTATCAGGTCATTGAAGTTGTTTTTTTTGGATAACTCTCCTATCTTTTTGTCAACAGAGTATTGTTCCTTCATAATAGACAACAATACTTCTACTAATCAACTAGTCTTATGCGTGTATATCTAGACAATGCGGCTACTACGCCGCTTTCTGATGAAGTTTTGGCAGCCATGTTGCCTTATCTCAAAGATAATTTTGGCAATCCTTCTTCGACCCATCAAGAGGGGCGTACTGCCAGAGCGGGTATTGAACGTGCTCGAAAGATTGTTGCTCAAGCCTTGGGATCAAGTACCTCTGAAGTGTGCTTTACATCTGGTGGGACAGAGGCCAATAACATGGCTATTAAATGCTCTGTTCGGGACTTAGGAGTAGAGCGTATCATCTCTAGCCCAATTGAACATTCTTGTGTTTTTAATACTGTCAAGCGCCTCAAAAAAGAGGAATTGGAAGTAGAATTGGTCAAATTAGATCGCTATGGTCGGGCTGATTTAGAACATTTAGGGCGCTTATTAGATAGTAGTGATAAGAAAACATTGGTGACCTTGATGCATGCCAACAATGAAGTGGGCACCCTTAATCCAATTAAAGAGATTGCGGCTCTGTGTGCAGAACATGGTGCCTATTTCCATACCGATACGGTACAGTCTTTAGGCCATATTCCTATTGACGTCCAAGCACAACCCATTAGTTTCTTGTCTGGTTCTGGACACAAGCTACATGGCCCCAAAGGAGTTGGTTTTTTATACATCAACAAAGCCAATCCTATTGGAGCTTATATTGATGGAGGGGGACAGGAACGCCAAATGCGCTCAGGAACGGAAAATGTTGCTAGCATTATTGGTTTGGGTAAAGCTGTAGAAACGGCCATTGACGCATTAGAACCTCGCCGAGAGGAAATTGAAACCATTCGCCAATATTTTATAGACCAACTCAAAGCTCAATTTCCAGACATGCGTTTTAACGGCGATTATGCTGGTCGGTATTTATTTACGGTTCTTAATGTTTCCTTCAAGACCACTTTGCCTGTTAACATGTTGCTCTTCAAGTTAGACCTTAAAGGCATTAGTGCTTCTGGTGGTTCTGCTTGTAATTCTGGCGCTGTTGGTGCTTCTAGGGTTATTTCTGCGCTAGGCGAAGAAGATGGTTATAATGCCGTTCGTTTTTCATTTTCTCATTATAATACCAAGAAAGAGATTGACTATGTCATGAAACAGCTACAAGAAATCTTACAACCTGTTTCTGCAACTCATTAATTATATTAGAAGTTGTTTAAGAACAAGTCCTACCTATAATAGAAGAACTTTCTCTCTGAGAAGGTTCTTTTTTTGTTGAACATCAAAAAGCTTTCTACATTAGGCTGCGTTTTTGAGGAATGGGATACGTTCTTAAGAGGATAAGACATTTGCTGGATTCAATTTTCCTTTCCAATGGTAAGACCTTTACTCCTCGCTATTTTTTTGATCTCCCCTTTTCTAATGCTCGCTCAATTTCCTCGCTTTGCTAGCTTTCAAATACAGTTAAAAACAGGCTGGACGGCCTCTAAACTCCAACCCCAATCTCCTGAAATTTTCACTCCTAGTCAATTGCGTTACCAAGCAGCTAATTTTAAGACGTTACACCGTCCGTTTGCAGGGATAACCCTTGAGTGTGAATACAGGCGCTTGTTTTTAGAGACAGGGCTCTCCTATATGACCTTAGGCGCTCGCCAGTCCCCTATTGGCGCTGAAGCATGGAGTATCCATTATGTCGTCATTCCCTTTCTTTTTGGCTATCGGTCTTTTACCTCGAAACACACCCAACTCATTATTGAGGGAGGAACAGAAGTCGCCTTACAAGTAGCAGAAACACCAGCCTATGGTCATGGAGGTGTAGGTTGGGGCAGTTTACACCTAGTTATTGGTCTACAGGCACGCTGGAAAGCCTTTTCCTTTGGCACACGATTACAAATTGGAGTGACTAAATTTAGGTACCTACAAACCACTACCTTACGTCATGCTGGCTGGACTACTTATGTAGGCTATGTTATTAAAGGTACTCGAAAAAAGCGTACAAAAATCAGTAAGAAGGAAGAGTGGTAGATTTTTTTCTACAAAAATAAAAGCCTGTGAAAGCAAATAATAGACCTGTCATTTAATAAAAAGCAACTATTTTGATACGTTTGTAGTTAGAGTTTGTTTAAAATTTA
>JBOEFW010000037.1:7779-31974 GCA_050633105.1 Aureispira sp.
AACAAATTTAAACTGGCTCTTATTGACAACAGCGTTGTTCCTTACGCTGACATCTATTTTTTCATAGAATTTATTCTACCATGCACTACACTACTATAAAGACGCTCCTTTCCTTATTAGCCCTTAGTACTTGCTTATTATTAAGCAGTTGTGGAGAGGGAAACCCAACAGAAGACCAGACAGACCTTCCTTCTCAAACGGATAGCACTGCTTCTAACCCAGAGGAGTCTACCAATGATCCAGCCAATGCACGTAATTCGTCTACGGATGCCCTCTCAGGAACGTATATCTTCAAAGATCAAAGCAGCCCAGAAGCTGGCGGTACTTTAGCGATTCAATTGCTGGAGAACGGTCGCTTAAAATTTGAGTTAGACTTGATCAATGGCCCTCCTAATCATCATACAGGAACCGCGACAGGTGAAATGGAATTAGAAGGCAATTCAGCGGTATTTACTACGTCAGAATATGCAATGGAAGGACAACAACCTTGTGCGATTTCTTTCTTATTTATTGATAATAAGGTGGAAATACAACAAGAAGAAGGTTCTGACATGAGTTGTGGTTTTGGTCAGGGTGTTGTTGCGCGGGGTATCTATACTAAAAATAGCGATCAGCCCGTTTTCAATTATGAAGGAAGCAATTAAGTGCTCTAAAACAGACACTTTTTTAGGCAAAAAAGGGGCTCTAGTCCCTTTTTTCAATATACATTTCTCCTTACCTTTTTGAAGCTAGAACTGTAAAATCTGCTCTTTTTTTTGTAGCATTGTCATCAGCGAACTCTATCCCAACACCTTCCAAATAATAAATTGGACCACTTTTCTGTTGTAGAAGAGTAGCTTATTATCATTAATAATAGACACACCAAAGCAATATTTATCATACTACTCCGCTTGACGGAGTTGAAGCAAAAAACATCAACTATGAACAAGTTCAGCCTATTAGTCTTGCTCTTGTTACTTTCAGGAGTAAGCATGCAGGCGCAAACGGCACTTGATAAGGGGAACGCTGCTNNACTTCAAAGATGCAGCCTTCCATTTTGGGCGCGCTGTTATGGACAACCCTGGCAACTCAGATTTGCAAATCAAACTCGCCAACTGTTACCGCTTTCTCAACAAAATGAACGAAGCAGAAAAACGCTATGCTATTGTTTGTAACAATGCTAGTACGACTGCTATTAATTACTTCAATTATGGTAAAGTATTACAAGCTAATCGCAAATATACCGAAGCGATAGCACAGTTTACAAAGTACAGCATGTATAACAAGGCAAGAGCAGAACAAGCACGCAAAGCGTGTCTGTTTGCACAACAGCAAGCTACTGCACCTTCTGCCTTTATTGTAAAAAAAGAAACAAGCATCAATCACCTTGCTTTTGATGATTATGCGCCTGTTTTACACAACAATAAATTGTTGTTTACCTCTGCCCGTAAAATCAGTATTGGTAGTGGTGTTTCTTCTGAAACCAACAACTATATTTACGAAGCAACTCGTGGCACGAATGGTCAACTCAGTCAATTAAAAATCGTAAAGGGACCAGTTGAAATTGCTCCACAAACCAACTTAACGCCTTTTGCGATCAATGCTTCTCAAAACATGGCCGTTACCACCTTCAACCAATTCACCAATGGAGTCCGTCATATCTATGAAGCATCTTTTGTGAATACAGGTATGGAATTGAGCTTACCTAAACATGGGATGAAGACGTTGAGCTACATTCCTGCAGGAGAACCATTTCCTCATGTTGGAGAACGCAATGCGGCCTCTTTTCCTAGTTTTGCTAACAATGGTAGAACCATTTATTTTGCCGCTTATAACCTTCCTGGAGGATATGGAGGCTTTGATATTTGGGTCATCTACCAACAAGGCAATACTTGGACAAAGCCACAAAATTTAGGGCCTAATGTCAATAGCCCTGGTGATGAAACCTCTCCTACTGTTGCTAGCAATGGTCAATTGTTCTTTGCTTCTGATTATCACAAAGGCTTTGGAGGAATGGACATTTTTAGAGCAAGTAATCAAGGCGGTGTTTGGAAAGGTGTTCGCAACTTAGGAAATAAGGTCAACTCCTCTTCCGATGACTTATACNNACAGAGATGGTTATTATAATATTTACAATGCCCGTTTTACTGGTGTGGAAACAGCCATGCCACTAGTCAATGAAAGCGAGCGTGCTGTTGCTGTAGTAGATCCTGTTACTCCTCCTAATGGAAACAATAACAATGTAGCGAGTAACAATACCGCCAACAACAACGGAAGCACCAACAATCCCAATAACAACTCCCCTAACAATACCAATCCTAATAACAACACAGTATACGTTACTCCTGTTAACAATAATAACAACAACGCCAACAAAACAGGAGCCGTACAGCGTACTCCTTCTGGAGGCTATCGCCCAACAACAACCAATCCTAATACCATTTATCAGCCAACACCGCCTGTTGTTAATAACAATGCTGTTACACCAAGAGCGACTGGNNGATAAGCCAACCATTGATCCTGATGCACCTAACTTAGTACCTTGTGCGATGAATTTCTACATTGGTGCAATTCAAGATAAAGAAACACAGCGCCCCATTAAAGGAGCTAGTATTTATATCAAGAATACAAAAACAGGAGAAGAAAAACGCATCAAAGAACCAACCAATCATTATGGAGAATACTCTGTTATCTTAGAACCATTGCATGATTATACGCTTGCTATTTCTAAGTCTGGTTATAGAAACTTGGTTTTTGATGTTAGTACAGGAAGTGGAGGTAAGAAGACCTTATTAGGCACACGTCAATTGATCGCTTCTCCTATGGTTGCTAGAGATCTTTATGGTTCAGCCATAGAAGATGAAGCGCCTGTTGTCATTGCTAATAAGCCAACAACAGACCAATTAATCAATCCTGTTCGTCCTACAGGGAAAACCTTCTCTTATGACGCGAATGGAGCAAAAATGCCTGAGAAAGGTTACTTAATTCAAACGATTGTTACCGATAAATTGAGTCAAGAAGAGGTTGATTATTTAGGCCAGTATGGTAATGTTATTACAGAAAAGCGTGGTAAAGACAAAGCTTATCGTGTAGGAATCTTCGCTAGCCCTATTCACACAGAGCAAGCTTTAGCCTCTATCAAACAAAAATACCCTGACGCGTTTAAAGTACCAGTAGAATTGGACAATAAGCAATTGGGTAATCGTTTGGCTTTGAGTTCACAAGTTATTTACCCATTGCCTCCTCCAAAAACAACAAACATAGTAATGCCTTCTAATGACCCGACGGTCAACACAGAAGTACCTCCTAGCAGTACCTCAACAGCAACACCTCCTCCAATCAAGGAAGAGCCTGTTAACAGTTGGACCAATAATTCAACTCCAACCAATAACAATACTCCTGTTAGCACGCCATCGGCAGCAGATGTTGTTGCTTTCAAAGTACAATTGGGAGCCTTTAAAGATGCTAAAAGCATCAATTTCTCTCAATTAGAAGGAATGGGATACATCGAACAACAGAAAAAATCAAACGGATTGACTTATGTCTATCTATCTAGTTTCAAAACCATTGAAGATGCTCGTGTAGCAAGAACTAAAGTAAAAGATAGTGGTGTTGCTGCTCCTTTTATTGTTGCCTTCAAAAATGGTGTACAAGTAAATATTAGTGAAGTTCTGAATTAGATATTCACTTCCTGATACCAGATTACTGGCGTAATCGAAGCGTTCCAAATTCTATTTGGAACGCTTTTTTTATTTTTATGCCCTAATTTGGGTTGTACTTAGGAAGTTTTTATTCAAAAGGATTTTTTTTGTTAAAATCTAATCTTATATTAGTAGACTATCCCCCCATTTTGTCTTTACTATGGCTTCATACATCACTCCTAGATGGTTTAAAATAATTTTAGTACTCCTGATTGGTTTACCAATCTCTTTGGGAACCTTTAATTATATTAATTGCGCTAAGATTGAGCGTAATGCAGAGCGGAGCAAAAAAGCCAACCAAGAGGCAAAACAAAAATTAAAGGCAGAGATCAAAAAAATATCTTTGGCCATTTCCTCCCTCTATGTTTTATTTGAAGTAGCTGATACCATTGATCGCCCTACCTTTAACAACTTCACCATTCCCTTCCTAAGGAATTTGCCAGGGATCAAAGCCTTAGAATGGACTCCGCGATTAAAGCAAGCAGAACGCGCCCAACACGAACAAAGAATAAGAGCAGAAGGCTTTAAAGATTACGCTATCAAAACCTTTGCTTTCAAAGCAAGAGCCATCACAGTTGCTCCTTCCAAAGCCTATTATTATCCCGTTCAATACATTATTCCTGAACAATGGAATGNNATGACCTCTCTTCTATCCCCTTACGAGAACAAACTATTCAGGATAGTGAACGCCACCAACACGCTATCGTTTCCCAACCCTTACAACTCATTCAAAACAAAGACAACGAACGCTCTTTCCTGATTTTACAAGCAGTACGCAAACAAGATAGTATTGTAGGGATTATACAGGCAGTTTACAATGTGAATGTCTTTATGGATACCGTTTTTAAAGAGGAATTGAAGTACCTAGACATCCATATCTATGATACAACTTATAACTACAGTGGCTTGTTTCAAAATGATGCGACAGATACCTTAGCCAAGTTTAGAGCCACTAACTATGAAGGCTGGTTTCCTCCTAATCATCTTTCTTTTTGTGGTCGAACATGGAAAATATATACTCGACCGAAGGCGCATTTAATGGCTTACCCGCATCAACCTATTGCTTATTCTGCTTTGGCAATGGGTCTTATGATGACCTTAATTGTCATCATCATCTTTTTTCTCAATGATCGCTATGCGCGCCAACTCAAACAAAAAGTCGCAGATAGTACCCAACAACTTTCTGAAGCCAATCATGCCCAAGCCATTCTACTAAAAGAAATACACCATCGAGTTAAAAACAACTTACAGGTCATCACGGGTTTGCTAAGCTTACAAGCAACCAGTATAGAAGAGGAGGCCACCAAAGAACTCTTTAAAGTCAGTCAATACCGTGTCAGTGCTATGGGAATGCTCCATGAACAGCTCTACCAATCTGAAAATTTAGCCCGCCTTGGTTATGGTTTGTATTTAGAGAAATTAGTTGGGCAATTACTCCATTCTATCAAAGGAGAAGACCATCAAATCAAGGTCGAATTAGATGTTCCAGAAGGACTCTACTTGAATCTAGATACCGCCATTCCGTTAGGATTATTGATTAATGAGATAGTAACCAATAGCCTAAAATATGGTTTTATCCAGAACAAAGGAACCATCTATATCCAGCTGAAAGACACCAGTACTGTAGGACAGTATATTTTATTAATTGGAGATAATGGCGTTGGTTTCTCCAATCAACAGCCCTACAAAACAACTTCTCTAGGTTTGCAATTGGTCCGACAGTTGGTTCGACAATTAAATGGTAAGTTAGATCGTTTAGAAAAAGCTCCTGGTACCCATTATCGCATCTACTTTTATGAAAGCGATTAAATAACTTAGGAAAAATACAATTTGTCCTGTATCTTTGTAGAAGCGTTACCAAGAAATTGAGACATTTTTAGAAGTATTTTTATTCATCGATTATGATTCGTTTTTATAGTATTTTAATAGTGCTTTTTGGATTGGCTTCTTTTATGGAAATAGAAGCCCCTACTACCGCAGAGGAGCTAGGAGAGCACTTGTTTTTTGATCCCTTGTTGTCCTTAGATAGCACCATCAGTTGTAGTTCTTGCCACCTGCAAGAATTTGCCTTTGCTGATACTGTTCCATTTAGCGTGGGAGTGAATGGGCAACTAGGCAACCGAAACACGCCCTCCTCTATGAACATGTTGGCGCGTCCTCATTTCTTTTATGATGGTCGTGCCGCAAGCTTAGAAGAACAAGTATTAATGCCGATTCACAATCCCATTGAAATGGCCTTGCCTATTTCGGACCTTGTAGAACGCTTACAAAATAGCCCTTATAAAGCTTGGTTTGAGGACATTTATGGCCATGTGCCTGATTCTAGTAATATCAGTGCCGCTTTAGCCGCTTATATCTTCACCTTAGAATCTGTCGGTGACTCTCCTTTTGATCAATGGATGCGGGGAGATACAACAGCAATGACCGCTGCCCAAATTCGTGGTCGTTTGATTTTTAATGAAAAAGGCAAGTGCTTTGATTGTCATTTTGGACCTGATTTCACAGGGGATGAATTTCGAAACATTGGACTCTTCACTGGCCAAAATGGTTTGAATGATCAAGGCCGTTTTGTGATCACAAACGATTCTAGCGACCTAGGCAAACTCAAAGTGCCTGGACTTAGGAACATAGCCGTTACCGCTCCTTATATGCACAACGGGCAATTCAAAACCTTAGCAGAAGTCGTCGATTATTACGATGACCCTAGTCAATTTGTACAAGGCGCAATCAATCGAGATACCTTACTTGCGGCCCCTCTTCAACTTAGTACGCAAGAAAAAGCAGATGTTGTCGCCTTTTTAGAAGCATTGACGGACAAACGTTATCAACATTAAGCCTATAGATCTTCTATTATCTTTGAGGGCTAATTCTATGGAGGATAAACCCTCTCCTTTGATTTAAAAACTAGAGTTGCTGTATTATTACTATGCTAGAAAAAATAGAAGCACTACTGCATTCTGGTACACGTACCAATATTTCTTTGGCGCTTACTCTGGCAGAAAGTCAGCACATTGACCTAGATATAGCCGCTTATGAAGTTCTATTTGCTTGGATTAATCAAGATAGACCAAAAGCAGGTTACGCTAACACCATAGAATTACTGGTTGACCTAATGCAAACAACCCGTATTAATTTGAATTGGAAAGACATCTCGTATGTCCCAACGCAGTTGAGTAAACTAGTCCATTTGGAGCGTCTACATTTATCCAATAATAACATCAGCCAGCTTCCTGAAGAGTTAGGACAACTCCGACAACTAAAAATTATAGAGCTCTCTCATAACAATTTGGTCCAACTGCCTGACAGCCTAGCAGAATTGCCTGTACTTCATCATTTAGATGCTTCTCACAACCAACTCACACATTTGCCAAAATGGACTAGTATCAATTCTTTAGAGAGCCTCTCTTTGGGACACAACCAACTCTCTCAATGGCCTACAAGTATTGGCTACTGTCAAAATTTGCGTCGTTTAGATATTTCGTTTAATCCTATAGGCAACCCACCTTCTAGTATTGGTCAGCTACAACAAATTCGATTACTCAATATTGCCAGCACACATCTTCAAGCCTTGCCAGAGAGCTTTGGGCAATTGCAACAACTAGAACAACTCTATCTCAATCATAATCAACTGCAATATTTACCAACAACACTGGGCCAACTAAAAAGATTGACCTATCTCAATTTAAAGCACAATCAACTCCTAGAACTGCCTGCTGCTCTAGGAAACTGCACCCATTTACACGAATTAGAGGTCTCTCACAATGCCTTGAAAGAACTGCCTCAAAGCATCCTACAATGGCCCCTTCTCAAACGCCTTTCTATGAGCCACTGTCGCTTTAAGCACTTACCCAATGCCCTCTCTTCTTTGACCAATTTACAGCACTTCAATGCCGCTTATAACCAATTAACAACACTTCCCAAAGCACTGTACCAATTGATAGAGTTGCGCTCTTTGGTCTTAAGTGGTAATCAATTGACGAAGCTCGCTGACGGCCTTCCTTTGCTATCCAGTTTGGTACGGCTTTATCTTTCTCATAATAACCTACAAACGCTCTCTGTAGAGCTACTAGAAATGGGCCAACTCAAACACCTTTATCTTTCTAACAACCCGACACTTGCTCTCCCTCCTATTTTTAATCAACAAGAGTTCATTACCATACACTTTCATTAGATTGCTCTTTAACGCCTCAACCTAGCTTACAACCATCTCATTTATATTGAGTAAGTAGAAAAGCTTTCTCTTAGTTTTAATCACTTATTGCAATTCCCTTTAGTAAAAAATCTTGCTCATCTCAAAAAAATTGACTCATTTGGATGTATCTCTCAACCAATTGCAGCAATTACCTGTTTCCAAATAACAATTGTTTGCGTTACAACATTTAAACATTAAAAATACCCCAATTCAGCAATTGCCTTTAGAATGGAAAAATTTATGCCCCCCCTATTTTTTAATCTTTCCTTTCTTTGATTTTAATTGGTATCTTTTACTGGTAACAGCAATAAGTTGTTACGAACGCCCCTCTTTGATTGAGAATTAACTGACATGTCAGACGTCCAGAAATTAGAAGAATTATTAGAAACAGGCAAAGAAGAAAATGTTCAACTTGCCTTACAGCTAGCCGAAAGTCAAGGTGTTTCCTTAGACTTGTCTCCTTATTACCATTTTTATGAATGGTGGAGACAGTTGCGATTAGAAGTAGAGCCTGTTAATTCCCCCTTAGAACTCTTGCTCGCTCTATTGAACTTGCAGGTACTTGATCTATCCTCCTTACACCTCAAAGAAGTTCCAGAATCGATTGGTTGCCTCAAGAATTTACAGGCGCTACACTTGTCTTATAATTATTTGACAAGCTTACCTGATAGTCTAGGAGCCTTGCATAACTTACGTTTTTTAGATCTTTCTGACAATCGTTTAGAACAACTGCCCAACAGCTTAACACAACTATACCATCTTAATTATTTATACCTCAACCGCAACAATCTACTCTCCTTACCTGCTGCTAAAAAAGCGTGGCCACAATTAAGTGTTTTGCTTGTAGCAGAAAATCGTCTATCGGCTCTACCCGATTACATCTGTGCTTGCCGCGAATTGTTAATTCTTAATGCTCCTAAGAATCTATTGCAACAGTTGCCCAAACACATCGGACAATTGCGCCGATTAGAGCAATTAGATGTTAGTGATAATCAATTAAAAGAGTTGCCAGAGAGTTTGGGACAATGCATACGGTTAGAGGTGATAGAAGCCACCCATAATCGCCTAGAACAACTGCCCGCCAACATTGGCCAATTGACTCTTTTGGTTAAACTCAATTTGTTTAATAATAGTATACGTCAATTGCCTCCTGATCTAGCTTCCTTGCAACAATTACAACAGTTGCACCTTGGTCTCAACCAATTAACGCAATTGCCAGATGCCATTACTCAATTAAAACAATTACAAGAATTAACCCTCAATCACAATAAATTAACCGCTTTACCTAAGGAAATAGGACAGCTTTCTTCTTTGCGTCATTTGAATGTCGCCCGTAACCAATTAGAGGATTTACCTACTTCCATGAAGCAGTTGTATGCGTTACAACAACTGCATTTAGACAATAATAAATTCAAAACACTGCCTTTGGATGTAGCCAATTTAGGGCAACTTCAACAGTTAACTCTTTCTTATAATCAATTAGAAACATTACCCCGTTCTGTAGGACAATTACAACAACTCAAATTACTGTTGGTCAAACACAATTGCTTGAAATTACTCCCGCTAGAGCTGGCACAACTTCCTCAATTAACAGAGCTTAATGCCCAAGAGAATCCCCTACAATTGCAACCCTTATTAAGGCAAACATTGCAAGAGCAAGTAGGTCTATTAATGTTATAAAAGAACTTAAAGTGTTGCGGAAGAAGATTCAACAGTAGAAGGAGGGTCAATAGAACGCGATGTAATTTCCTGCACGATAAAAAAGCCATCACTTCCTTGTTTTTGGTACAAAGGCATTAGAATAAGCCCCCCATAAGGCGCCTTGATAGGGCCATTCTTATCTTTAGCTAAGAGCACTCCTTTTTCTATAGGATCAAAGTTGTTATAGATTTTCTCCCGAACCATAGAAAAATTATCCGCAGGTTCTATTCCATGCACATAAACTAGTTTCGCTTCTAAAGGCAATCCATTAGAGCGCTCCGCTAATAATTGATCGTGCTTACTCTCAATATCTTTAGCGTAAAAGCCACCAACAGACTTGAAGCATTGTATAATCGCAGAGACAGCATGTTTGTGAGAATCCTCGTCTTGGTGCTGTCCTGCTTCAAAACAAACAGCATTCATATCCCCTTCAAAGTTTTCCTTGGAGAAATAATGTAAAGAAGTCCCTTTAAGACCCTCTAAGAAACCATGTAAGACAGGGGCGTGCATCGCCAATGCCATTCGACGTGCTTCATCATTCGGCGCAGGGATAGAGAAAATTCCCCCATGAGCGGTTGTTGTATGTAAATCGAGGATAATAGTACGGGTTGGTTTATGAATCCGTCTATAAGCATCAATGACTTCTAAATTAGCTTTAATTTCTTGATCTTCCGCATCCAATTGGCTCCAATCATCGGTCGCACGAATCCGTTCTACCGCCTCTGGCAACCAACTCCTATTCAAATCTTTATCAATATAACGGACGCCTTTTTCAGCGGCTTTTACATTGCCTAAGATACCAACAATGCCGCCAACAAATTCAAAATTAGGCTTGTTTTCTTTTTCCTTATCAATGGCTCTAAAAAGCTCTTGTACTGCTTTGTAACCCGCAGGTTCATTGCCGTGAATTTGAGCCAAAATTACTAATAGTGGTCCAGGTTCTTTACCTATTCGCTCGCCTATAATTCGGTTGGAGTGCCGTTTTTCCGTCGTCATTGTCTACTGCAATTTATTGCGTGAACCCCTCAGGGTTAATGAATACTGCCTTCTTTTCTAAAAAAGGAGGCATCAAAGATACGCTTTTTGAAAGAACTATCCTAGAATCGTTCTTGGATTTGAGGACTATGGAGATCTTCGTTTGGTAATTTATTGTTTTTTAAATTACCTTTTTAGGTTCCGTAATAAACCTTTCATTTTGCATACTTGCTATTGCTTGTTTTTATTACAAAATGCTGCTCCTGAACAAAGTGATTATCATTCGTCTTCCCGTTGACTTTTTGCGCTCTATTAACCTAGTAACAAAGGACTTATAAGCAAGTCTATATCCTTATCATGAACAATGCCCTAGCAAAACATTAGTTTCACTAGGGCATTATAATTTCATAAAAAACTCTCCTAAGGCAACTTTTATAATTTTTCTTGGAAGAGGAGGAGTTTTTTATTTAATTCTTCCTTTTTCGCTTCATCAACAATCTCCTCGTTGGAAAAATTCTGATGAAACGAAGGAAGAGAGAAACTCTCAATAACATTTCCTCCAAAAAAAGGAAGCAGTCCTATTGTTGTTTTCAAAACACTAGCCCCTCCCCTTTGTCCTGGTGAAGTTGCCATTAAAAACATAGGTTTCTTTTTCCAAATATCCTGATCGATTCTAGAAAGCCAATCAAAGAGGTTTTTAAAAGCGGTTGTTTGGAACCCGTTGTACTCTCCTAAAGAAAGGACAATTCCATCCGTATTTTTTATCGCTTCACTAAATTCTATTGCTTTCTCAGGGATGCCTATTTCTGTTTCTAAATCAGGCCCATAAAGCGGCAATTCAAAGTCATTGAGATCAACTATGGTTACGTTGACATTTGGGATTTTATTGGCTACAAATGTAGCTAGCGTTTTATTGATGGACTTTTTGCTATTACTGCCACCAAAAGCGAGAATCTGTTTCATTGATTGTAAATTGATGTTATGCTTGGTTGCTTTGTAAAAAGCTTATCAAAGAACCATTGCTGTATAATAATTTAAAAAGAAGTGTTCAATATACTCTATTTCTCCTTACACACTGTTGTCATTAGAACATAAAAATTGCTGTCGGAGCGATATGAAGCGTAGTGTTGGCCTTGTTTGCAGGCATGGAAGAGCGTAAAAACCACCTCCAATCAACAGTTCTATAACGCCAATATCAGCAAGTTCTAAATCCTGTGCATTAATATAACTTAAAGAAAGGTATACATAAAAGAACAAAAGTGGATAGAAGTTGCCCTTTTTATTTACTTCTCCTCCAAAAGAAAAACACTATAAATTCAAAAAAAGAATCCCCTCCTGTAACATTTTTGCTCCAACCTGCTCTAAAGGGTACTTTTGTTCACGAAATAAACACCAACTAATGAAACAGTTTCTCTTATTTTTACTCTGCTATTGTTCCGCCCTAGTTGCCACTAGTCAATCGCTTTATGTAAACACCTTTGGCAATCCAAAAGACCAGCCATTGATTTTTTTACATGGAGGGCCAGGCTATAACAGCGTCGCATTTGAGCAAACCACTGCCCAAGCCTTAGCCAAGCAAGGTTTTTATGTCGTTGTTTATGACCGTCGGGGTGAAGGACGTTCCGTGACATTGGAGGCTGACTTTACTTGGGAACAAAGCATCAAAGATTTGCAGCAATTGTACCGTCAACTGCATCTCAAAAAGGCAATCTTGTTGGGGCATAGTTTTGGGGGAATGTTGGCAACATTGTATGCCGAACAATACCCTAAACGTGTGCAGGGAATTGTACTAATGGGCGCCCCCTTGAATATGCAAACGACCTTTGAGCACATTCGAACCCGTTGTACGGCTATTTATGAAGAAAAAGAGGATGCCGTCAACTTGTATTATATGAGCCTATTGAAGGACATGGATAAACGATCTATGGATTATGCCTCCTACTGCTTTGCTCATGCCATGCAAAATGGATTTTATAGCCCCTCCACTCCTTCTGAAGAAGCAACAACCTTGTACCAACTTTTTCGCACCGATCCCGTCCTTCAACAGTATGCGGCTCAGATGACAAAAGAAGCCCCTTCTGGCTTTTGGAAAAACGAACAATACACCACTCTAGATTTACACAACAATTTGACAACTGTTCTCCAACATCAAGTACCTGTTTTGGGTCTATATGGGCAAGAAGATGGTTTGTTCTCTCCACAACAAGTCCAACAATTAGAGCAGTTGATTGGCAATAAAAACCTCTACTACTGGGCCAATTGTTCACACAATGTTTTTATAGATCAACAAACCTTATTCTTTAACACTCTTACAACTTGGTTGACCGCCTATGAGTAAATCTCGCTCCTTTGAAACCATTTATGCAACATATTGGCCTAAGGTTTTTCGATTGTGCTTGGGGTACTTAAATGATCGGAGTAGCGCGCAGGATGCTTGCCAAGAAATCTTTATAAAAGTATGGCAGGGCTTGCCTAAATTTCGCCAAGAAGCCGCTCTTGGTACTTGGATTTTTAGAATTGCGTCCAATCATTGCTTACGCCAACTAAAACAAGATCAAAAACGAGTCGCACTTTCCACCACTGACTTGCCTGAAACTAGTCTTCCTGAAACACCTTCCTTAGAGGGTCCAATGGAATATCTGTATCAATGCATTGCCCAACTTCCAGAGTTAGAACGCATTATCATTTCTCTAGAACTAGAAGAGCTACCACAAGCAGAAATTGCGGCCATTGTAGGGATCAGTCCCTCCCATGTGCGGGTCAAGATTCATCGCATTAAAAAGAAAATTCAGCAAAAATTCCAAACTTATGACGCCTCCTAATATAGATTTAAAAGCCCTTTGGCAACAACAAGAAGCTACGCCTCCTTCCCTGCAAACCGTCGTCCAAAATGCCCAAAAATTTCAACGCTATCAATTATTCCAATTAATCGCCCTTAGTAGTACGTTGGTCATAACAATTGGATTCTTAATTTGGATTTGGTGGTTTTATCAACCTAAATTATTGACTACCAAAATAGGAATTGTCCTTGTTATTCTGTCTATTATTCTTTTTCTAAGTTTTCAAAGTAAGTTATTGCCCTTATTATTAAAAGAAAATAATCAATTGAGCAACAAAGAATATCTTGCCTTATTACAATTATTACAACAAAAGACAAACACTATACAAACTAATATTCTTTCTATTTACTTTGTTCTTTTATCAGCTGGCATTGCTTTATATTTA
This sequence comes from Aureispira sp., assembly GCA_050633105.1. GTDB lineage: Bacteria > Bacteroidota > Bacteroidia > Chitinophagales > Saprospiraceae > Aureispira. Next base: position 21,553 of record JBOEFW010000037.1, read on the forward strand.
TACGAATACACCCTCCAAATGCCCCTTAGTTGGTTAATACTCTGCTATGGGTGCACTACGCTTTGGATCTTGTTTAATTGGTGCTATTTGCGCCCCAAAATTATTAAAAAGCAACAGCAAAAAATAGAAGCTTTACAAACACAATTCAAAACCTTACAAAGACAACTTGAAGAATAATCTTTTAGTAGAATTAGATAGATTCATCCTACCTTATAAACAATTTGGTCATTCCCCTTCAAAAATGTAACTTTAGGGTTTGTATTTCATTTAATTTTCCATCGAGTAGGCAAGTAGAGTTATGGCCAAGACAAAGACATTGTCCTATCAACAAGTAATGAAGGCATTGCAGCAAAAAAGCTACAGTCCTATTTACTTATTGCATGGCGAAGAGAGTTTCTATATCGATCAACTCACCAATTATATAGAGAACAACATCTTGGACGAAGGAACCAAAGCCTTTAACCAGACAATCCTCTATGGAAAAGAAATTGATTACAAAACGGTTTTAGACAGTGCTAGGCGTTATCCTGTTTTGTCCGATAAACAGGTCATTATTATCAAGGAAGCTCAAGAATTAAAAACCATTGATAAACTAGAGCCTTACTTTCAGAACCCTTTGGAGAGTACCATTCTAGTACTTGCACACAAACATAAAAAACTAGACAAAAGGAAAAAATTTGCTAAAACGTTGTCCAGCTCCGACAAAGTTTGTTTGTTTGAATCCAAGCGTTTGTATGACAATCAAGTGCCCAATTGGATTAGTAATTTCTTGAAAGATAAAGGTGTTAACATCAAGCCTGCTGCGGCGCAGTTATTAGCCGAATATCTAGGCAGTGACTTATCTAAGATTGCCAATGAATTGGATAAACTGCTGTTGAACCTGCCAAAAGGGGCCACTGTAGACCGACAGTTGATTCAAAAGAACATTGGAATTAGTAAAGATTTTAATGTCTTTGAATTGCAAAACTCGTTGGGCAAACGCGATCGTTTTAAGAGCTTTTTGATTGTCAAATACTTTATTGCCAATCCCAAAAATCACCCCTTGCCCATGATAACGGCTACACTTTACAATTTCTTTAGTAAAGTGTATGTCTGTCAATCGCTAGGACGTGCTAGTGATGAGGTGATTGCCAAAGCGATTGGCGCCAATAAGTTTTTTGTAAAAGATTATAAAAGTGCTGCCCAAGCTTATAGTCGCGTTCAGCTAGAACAAGTGTTCCACTTACTCAAAGAATATGATTTGCGCTCTAAAGGAGTTAACAACACCAATAACAGTACAGGAGCTTTATTGCAGGAGTTGATTGCACAAATTTTAGCTTAGTTGTCTATTGATTTAAAACAATTGGTAAGAATTAATGGCCGTCTGCTTCAAAGGGTTCTTACTCCCATATTCCAGTATTGGAATTATAGCCGCATTTCAAAGGAGCAGAATAAATCGGCTCTACAATCTGAACAAGCAACCACTACCCCACAGAAGCACGCAATTGCAAGAAAGCTCTGCCCAAGTTGTCCACCAAATCCCCTGCTGTTAAACTTTCTTCACTGTGAATTCCAGCACCAATATCTCCTGCCAAACCATGAATATACACCCCCAAGACACAGGCTTCTAAAGGGTTGTATTCTTGCGCCAATAAACCTGTCAAAATACCTGTTAAGACATCTCCGCTTCCTGCGGTTCCCATTCCTGGATTTCCAGTAGAATTAAAGTAGCAAAAACCTTCAGGTGTAGCAATACAAGTATTGGCTCCTTTGAGAATGATATAGACACCATATTCTTGGGCTTTTTGGCGCTGTAGTTCATTGCGCTCAAAATTATCGTCAGCGCGGCCAAACATGCGTTCAAATTCTTTGGGATGAGGCGTCAAAATACTCTTAGCAGGTACATATTCAAACCAGTCAGGGCTTTGTCCCAGAATATTAAGGGCATCGGCATCCAATACCGTTGGTTTATTGACATGCTTCAACATGTAACACAAAGCATTCCGCGTGCGGTTTTTAGTACTCAATCCACAACCAATACCGATGGTAGAATATTTAGGGAGGTCATACACTTTCGTAAAGATAAAACGATCTTCATCTAAACTCACCATCGCTTCAGGGACGGAAGTCTGCATCACTTCATATCCACAAATAGGAACATGCACCGTAACTAAACCAACTCCAGCTCTCAAACAAGCTCGGGTCGCTAAAATAGCTGCGCCCATTTTGCCATAACTCCCTGTAATCAAGAGCGCATGACCAAAAACACCTTTGTGGGCAAACTTATCTCGTTTTTTATACAAACGCCCCACCATTTCTGAAGTAATATAGTGATAAGGCGTTTCTACTGTAGACAAATATTGTGGATGCAAACCAATAGATTGATACACAAAATCACCTACATAATGGAAATTCTCAGGAAATAGAAACGCCAATTTAGGTGCTTGGAAAGTAAACGTATAATCTGCCTCCAAAGCAGCACCTGTTGTTGGAGCTTCTGTAAATACGCCTGTAGGCACATCAACCGCAACAATTGTATTATCACACTCATTGATAAAATGCACCAGTTCTGCCAACGCCCCTTCTACTGGACGAGATAAACCAGAACCTAAAATAGCATCAATCAAAATTTCTTCTGCCCCAAAGATGGGCATATCTTCTACACTTTCTATATGACGCACCTCTAACTTATGGAGTTTTTCTAGTTGCTCTACGCGTTCTAAATTGCTCTCAAAATCTTGGGTTGTTTGATCATTTAAATGGACGATAAAAATCGCCACATCATACTCTAATTGTTGCAACAAACGAGCAATCGCCAAGCCATCCCCGCCGTTGTTTCCTTTACCACAAATAACACTCGTTGTGGCATATTTATCAACAGGGAACTGCTCTACAAACCACTCTACAAAACGGCGGCTAGCGCGCTCCATTAGATCCAAAGAGAGTACAGGTTCATGCTCAATAGTATAAGCATCGGCTTCACGCGTCTGTTCAGTAGATAGAATTTTCATGACAATATTGGATTAAAAAGTGGTGATGGTACTTAGTAACTTACTCCGTGGTGATGGAAGTTGGATCGGTGTAGTCCCGATTTCCAAATGAATAAAAAAAGCGGTCTCTTAATTGCAAATAAGCAGGAGTCTCCTCGTCGTAAACAGTTAAGCTACTCGTAAACAACAAGGCATCTATGATGACACATTGTAAATACACTTGTGCTTCTTCTGTCTTTAATAAAGCTCGACTCCCTTCATAAACACCTTGACTGTAAAACAAATCTTGCTCCACAATTGCAGCATTGACATCTTCTGCCAAATCTTCGACAATCGCCTCATAATAGGCGATTCGATAAGCTTTATTCTCCTGAAAAGAAGCCAAATTAGATAAATCGGTCACACTAGACTGAAAACGATACTTGTTACGTTTTAACAAATAATCTATCCGTTTTTGACTTTTGCTGCTGCGGCGTTTGGGTGTTTTTGGAAACCCAATATAATACCCCTCTGGCAAGTCAACCAGTTCCCAATTTTCAGGAAGACGCCCTTCTTTTAGACGCAGTGTATCCTCCAAAGTAATTTCTCCTTGTAATGGCTCTTCCTCTATAACTACAACAGGGGCAGCAACAGGCTCCCCGCTACAAGCGCTTAGTAAGCTTATTGTTAGTAATAGTAGTAAAAAAAAAGCATTTTTCATGGACATTCTTCTTTGCAATAATTCGCGCACAAGCTACAACAATTTGCCTCAACTCAGCTATATTTTTTGGTATAATTCCCCCCCCTTACTAAAGAGTCGATCGACTTTTTTGCGCACAGCAGGGTCTACAATCAATGGAGGAGCATGATGCGGCTTTGTACGGGCATCAAGGATGACTGCGCCACGACAGCCCCAATGTTTATGCTCTACAAAACTGTGCACACCATGTATATCATGTGATGGATTAGAACGCGTAAAAGTCACCCACAAAAAGTTATTTAAAGTCTGTCCCAAAAAATTACTATCATCTGCTATTACGACCAGAGGAATACTATCCCAATTATAACGCTCCAAATGTTGTTCTAACTGGCGAATGGCACGACGCCCTGTTTCTGCATCACTGTAGGGCAAGGCTTGTATAGCCAAAATCCCAGGCTGTACAAAAACAGGCTTAGAAAACCCTACTGGTAATTCAAAATTAGCAGGTAAGGTTGCCGTCAATTCTCTTCGTTTTCTCCCACAACAAGCCACCACGAGTTTAGATCCTGCATTCCATCCCTCTCCAGAATAATCCAAGGTATCAATCGTTGTTTTTGTTTGAAAATGCAAATCCCTTGTCCAATCTACTCGCTCTAAAACATGACGGAAATAATTTGGAATATCATGAGTGTTTAACGCTGAATCATCGCTGTGGTCTGCAATAAACAAATACTTTGCTAAGGTTGTTTGTCCCTTTCCTAATAGGTGGTTTGCTATCGTAAGAATCTCCTCTGGACGCTTTTCGCGAAATGGCATGTATCGCTCACTTCCAATCGCCAATAACAAAGGGTGTACTCCCGCCGCATCCACAGCATTCACCTCCTTAAGACCTGGAAACTCCTGAGGGGTCAACTCTTTCACCAGCTCATGAATGAGGTAACCAAAATTAGAATCCTCCGCAGGAGGACGACCTACTACTGTAAAGTGCCAAAGTGGATCTTTTCTATGATAGACCCCATCCACTTTCATCACAGGGAAATCATGGGCCAAACTGTAATACCCTAAATGATCTCCAAAAGGCCCTTCTCGTTTTTTCTTGTTCTTAACAATCGTTCCTGTTATACAAAAATCAGCATCCGCAGACAAGGTGTGCCCATCGTGTTTAAAATGACGGAAACGACGGCCATTCAATAAACCAGCAAAGGTCATTTCTGACAAGTCCTCTGGCAAGGGCATAATGGCCGAAAAGGCATGGGAAGGAGGCCCTCCTACAAAAACCGTTACCCTAAAAGGTTCATCCGATTGATTGTAAGCCGTATGGTGCACTCCAATTCCACGGTGCAATTGATAATGCAAGCCAATTTCTTCATCAGGGATATAATCGTTGCCCGACAACTGTATTCTATACATGCCCAAATTGGACTTCATAATATCATTGGAATGAGGCGCCATAGAAAAAACTTGTGGCAAGGTTACAAAAGCCCCTCCATCCATTCCCCAAGACTTCACCTGTGGCAACTGTCCTATCGTGGTTTTTCCATGCAAAATTGGCTTTCGCCAAGCCTTCTTAGGCAAACCAGTCAACGCCGTAAAAGGTGTTTTAAAATAACGCAGGGGCTGCTTAATCAACTGAATGGGGTCGATTTTTAGAGCGATCACTTTCTGTACCGCATCCAAGGTATGGCGAAAGAGGAAACGAGTTTGTTCAGGCGTAGCGTAAATATTAGATATGGCTTGAAAGGGACTTCCTTTCACTCGTTCAAACAAAATAGCAGGCCCATTGGCATCACGTACACGACGGTGAATTTCTGCCATTTCTAAATCGGGATCTACTTCTGATTTTATACGTAATAAACGACCGTTTTTTTCTAAATCCTTAGCGCAACTTCTTAAACTTTTATAACTCATACTCGTTGTTTTGATAATAGCTTCTCCTAACTTAAATCCAAGAAGGAGTTCTTGTAAAGAGGGGAATAACCTTGTGTATAAATAACAGTTAATTAGTCTTTGGGTTTGCTATTGCAAATATATTTATTGGAAAGCAAAAATAATCTATTTTCCAACGAATAAGCAGCAAAAACTCCCACCATAGCTTATTTAATACAGGTATAAACTAGTTCCTCCCATAAACCATACAAAATGCCCTTATAAAACGCTATTCTCCACTAAAAAAAGTCGATCCGCCTCTCCTTCAAATACAAAGAATTAATATCCTCTTCTCAGAAGTAGAAAATAAGATATAAAAGAGGCGCTTATAGTTAGAATTTACAAAGAGGAATTGTATAATAGCAGCCTTAAAACAAAACATAGTGGAGCCAGCAGCTTTTTCTATTAATCCATTTCATAGACAGCACATCGCTCCCATCAATAAAGCACCAACAAGCATGGAATTAAATTATAAAGTTTTTGGAGAAGGTGACCCTGTTGTTATCATACATGGCCTATTTGGAACCTTAGACAATTGGCAAACAGTTGCCAAAAAGTTGAGCGAAAATTTCATGGTTTTCATCATCGATTTGCGCAACCATGGCCGTTCTCCCCACAACGATGAATTCAGTTATGAAATCATGGCCAATGATGTGGAAGAATTCATGGAAAGCAACTGGATTTATGAAGCACATATTGTCGGGCATTCTATGGGGGGCAAGGTAGCCATGCAGTTAGCCAGCAATAACGCTGATCTAGTGCGCAAATTGGTCTTAGTCGATATGGCCCCCAAAACCTACGAAGGCAGCCATGAAGCTATTTTTCAAGCCATGTTTGATCTTGATCTCCCTACTCTAAAATCTCGTAAAGAGGCCGATGAACAAATGCTAGAGAAAGTGCCTGCTTATGGCGTTCGCCAATTTTTAATCAAAAACCTAAGTCTCAACAAAAACACCCAACAATACGAATGGAAGCTCAATTTGCCTGTTATTTATAAGAATTACGAGCACATTCTCCAATACAATCCCATTTATCATCCTTACAATGGCCCTACCCTTTTTATTAAAGGAGGAACCTCTAATTATATTCTATTGGAAGAATTAGAACAGTATCGTCAATATTTCCCCCAAGCAACCATTGAGACTATTCCTAAAGCAGGACACTGGGTACATGCGGAACAACCTGTTCTTTTTTTAGAGGCATTGACTCGTTTTTTGAAGGAAGACTAATTAGAGGAAACCACTTATCCTTTACTAGTTTTCACAACATTACATATAGAAATTTCAATTAAAAACAAAGCGCAATAAATAATGAGAACTTTAATTCTACTATCACTCTTACTGCTATCTTTCTTGTCCTTTGGGCAGAAGAGTTTTGATTATAAGGTTGGTGAACCTTGTAAAGCCGTCCATCAACAGGTAGAGTCTTTTTCTACTCCTGATGGGAAGTATGTTTTTAACATCAAATATACGCTATCAAAGATGTACCTACACTGCTTGGATACTAAAACTATGAAACAGAAGTATACTCCTAAAGAATTAGGGAAAATACTCTATTTTTTAGAAATGGATTGGTATAACGGTCGTTTTTTATGTTTCTACATGAAACCTAAGTCAGCCTATGCTGGTCAGATTTTTTACAGAGAACTAGATATAGAAAACGGCACTTTCAAAGGACAAGAAGAGGTACTTGTGAAAATCGAAGGACAACTTGCACTAAATACAGTAGAAAATTCAGGCGACATTATATCTGATTTGGTTGAAGGTTATACCATAGCATTGATACCTTCCTACGATAAATCCAAAATATTAATACAATACCGTAGACCTCCTGAACTAAAAAATGATGCTATCAGTCATGACTTGATAGGGATGTATGTATTTGATGAGGAATTGAAAGAAATCGCCCACAATGAAATCGACATGCCTTATACAGAACAACAAATGGATAACTATGCTTATCATATAAATTCTGACGGTATTCCCTATATTCTTGCTAAAGTAAGAGATGACAAAAGTGCTAAGAACTACACAGGTAGTTGGAATAAACAAATCAATTATCATCTAGAATTGTTAAGTGTTGATCTAGCAAAGCACAACTTCAAAAAAATTATTTTACAAGAAAAAGGCTGTTATTTAAGAGATTTAAAACTCCAAGGTGGCCCGAATAATTCCATTATTTGTGCAGGACTTTACATTAAAACAATTGATAAGTTTTATACCCATGAAGCAGATGGTATTGCTCTATTTAGGATAGATGGAGCGGGAAAGCTTCAACAGAAAGTTTTTCATGAAATCCCTCTTGAAGTCATCAATTTATATGAAGAGAAAAAAGTTAGAAAGGCTAACACCAAGAAAGAACAAAAAGGAACTGCCCGCCTTTCCCATCTCCAGATGAAAGATATTATGGTGCAAGAAGATAATAGTGTTGTTTTTTTTGCAGAAAGACACCTTTCTGAAGGAGGAGGCGCTTACACTACATCCTACCATTATGATGATATTTTAACTGCTAAAATCACTCCTGAGGGGCAATTAGCTTGGATGAAAAAGCTCCCCAAAAGACAAGTCAATAAGAGTATACTAACACAAGGTTTGAGCTATAAACATCTAAGGGTAGGTAACAAACACTACTGTATTTTTATAGACCATGTAAAAAACATGAACCTCTCTACAGATGAAGCTCCTGAAACCTATATACTAGAAAAAGGAGGTCCGTTAAATATAACTACTTATAGAGAGGGTAATCTAACTGCTTATGCTATAAATGATGCAACTGGTAAAGTCAAAAAAATAACCCTATTCAATATTAAAAAAATCAAGGGAGATTATAAAATCCAAAAAATGTCTATGAGCAATATAGTAGATATTTTTGATCATGAATTTGTTGTCAGGGCTACTGTTCAAAATAAACAAGATATCATGATTAAGGTTACCTTCAAATAATTTTTTCACCTTTTAATAAAACAACAATGAAGGTTATACAAGTAACATATTAATAACTCACCATTAGTTTTCGATAATAATGAAAAAAATAATATTTATATTGCTCTTACCTTTTTTTTCTTTTGGACAAGAAAATATGGAGTATAAAACTAGGAAGCTCTATGATGCAACCTTAGACTATGAGAATTTATCCTCTACCCCTGATGGAAAATTTCTTTTCAGTATTAAACAAGAAAACAAACATTTACACATCCAATCTTTTGATACTGAAACAGAAAAATTAAGACACAATTCCAAAGAGATTAGCTGTAGAAGAAGAAATATTCTAAACATGGGCTGGTATCAAAATCGTTTTTTGTGTTTCTATATTAAGGAGCTATCCAATAAAAGCTACAAAATTTTTTACCAAGAAATTAATATAAAACAAGGCACATTCAAAGAAGAGGAAAAAACATTGCTAGAAATCGAAGGAAAACTAGCAGAAAACACTATAAAGGATTTAGATCTTTGGGGAGTTGATGCTAATTATATAATAAAGTTCACGCGATCTAATGACCAATCTAAATTTTTGATTCAATACCGTAAATATCCTCAAAAAAGAAATGATGCAGTCAATTATGATTTAATAGGAATGTATGTATTTGATGAGGCTTTAAATCAAATAGCCCATAATGAAATCACGATGCCTTACACAGAACAACAAATGGATAACTATGCTTATCATTTAACTTCTGAAGGAGTTCCTTATATTCTCAGTAATGTCAGAAATGATGACAGTCCTTATAACAATAAAGGCTTATTGGATACCACAAAAATTAATTACTATCCAGAATTATTAAGGGTTGATTTAGTTAATAATAAACTTACAACAACAAAACTCAAAGAAAAGGGCTATTTTTTAGAGTCGTTAAAAATCTATGATGGCCCTAATAAATCTATTATCTGTACAGGTTTTTTTGTCAAAACTATTGGAAAATTTCACCCCCGTAATGTTAATGGTATTGCTCTATTTAGGGTAGACGAAAATGGTACTTTTCAAAGTAAAACTTTCCATGATATTCCTCTTGAAATTATCAACTTGTATGAGCAAGACAGCGTAAAGAAAGCTAATATCAATCAAGAAACAGCACATTTTTTTCACGCTCAAATGAGAGAAATAATAGTACAAAAAGACAATAGCATTCTTTTTATTGGAGAACAATACCAACCTAACGCCATGATAACCAATGCTACTACATTCTCTCGTTATGGAGATATTTTAGCGGCAAAGATCAATATTAATGGCCAACTAGCTTGGATCAAAAGAATCCCCAAAAATCAACTTTATGAATCTAATAGCAAAAATATCAATTTAAAATACATGACATCAAATGGAAATCATTGTTTTGTTTTTATGGATAATATAGAAAATAAAAGGCTTCCTCTTTACCAAAAGCCCAAACAATACTTACATGGCGGCAACGGCTACCTAACAACTTATTCTATAGATAATGCCACAGGTAATGTTCATAAGATCTCCCTATTTGATACCAAAAACATGAAAGGCGATTATAGCATCAAAACCATCTCCATAGATAATATAGCCCCTCTTCCTACCAATGCTTTTGTTTTAAAAACTAACATTAACAATAAAAAATATAGTGTTACTAAAGTAACTATTAAGTAAGCCATTCTAAGTACACTGTAACAGAAGTTAATTTAGGTTTTAAGTAGACTGAGTTTTAGCTTCGCTGTTACTTATATCCCTACGCGCACGATCGAAGAGACTACGGAGTAGCAGCGCAGCTCGCTAAAAAGGTCTAGGGCTAAAAGGAAGGAGTTGGGCAAACAACCTTTTTGTTCGCCTAAACCTTTCCAACTCGCCTGCGGAAGGCTACTCACTTCGTTTGTGAGCTCGCTTTGCTCG
>JBOEFW010000038.1:0-59150 GCA_050633105.1 Aureispira sp.
GTTCGCTTTAAAGCGGATTATAAGATACACTGTATCTTGTAATCCGATCGCTTCACGAGTAGCTCCTTCCAATGCCCTTCCAAAACCGTTGCAGATGTTAAAGCTTTTGGTGATTATGTTTTAAGTAGACTGAGTTTTAGCTTCGCTGTTACTTCATGGTGCCACAAAAAGAAACAACTCTTAAGCACTCGCGAAGCGATCTGATCTAGTTGCTATAATATAGGTACTAGTCCGCTCTACGCGCACGACCGTAGGGACCACGGAGTAGCAGCGCAGCTCGCTAAAAAGGTCTAGGGCTAAAAGGAAGGTGCTGGGCAAACAGCCTTTTTGCTCGTCTAACTCCTTCCTATACCCTTCCAAGACCGTCGCAGGTGTTAAAGCTTTTGGTGATTGCATTTTCAATAAACTTCTGTTACACGGTACTAAGTAGTCAACTCTATTAAAAAAAACTTAGGGGCTGTATAGGTTATTCTTGATAAGGTAATAAGCCCTCTACTCTAACAGTAAGTCATTCGGATAGAAAACATCAAGAAGACTAGAAATACTGTACCGTAATCTTTACCGTAGATTGTTGGCCATTATGATAAAAATCGAATTTGCTAAAACTCGGCCGACTCCAACCTTTGTGGTAATAATTAGAAAAGCCATAGCCCTCTTGAGGAAAGGCAAAGCTATAATCCATTTTTTTATTGTCGTTCTCATCATCCAACAAAGCAATCCCATACGTCCCTTTAGGTAGACTGATATTAAATTGAACTTGCTTGTTCTTGTAGTTTCTCTTGGGGACAATAATCTTTTTGAAGGGTTCCTCTTTGCTAAATGATGTTTGATCTTTGTATAAACCAAGAGCTATACTGCCCTTGGCACTCTTCACATTATCAACAATAATGGTAATTTTTCCTTCTTCTTCCTCTGCCCCTATAAAAGACATAAACAATAAACTCCCAAAGCTTAGTCCTAAAAATAGGAAGCTTGTTAGAATAAATCTAGTGTGTTGATTCTTCATAATAGCTACAATACAGCCTATTCGACATCCTTTCTTTTGAAAGGAAGAAAACAAGACCTTGTCCAAAAAATATAGGGGAATTTATCTAAGACGAACGAACATCTTAATTACCTATATTAACGGCATTGTGCTTATAAAGTTGCTTTTTTTGTTATCAAAATAATTGTTAGGGCGCGATTACGCCCTAACAATTACCCTACATAAAGTATAATGGTGGGAATTCGGCGGGCTTAGATTCGTGCATCAAGGCATAAACCTGTTCAAATACATCTTCTACACTTGGCTTGATAATATAATCTCCATCAGAACCATAAGCAGGACGCACATCGGCGGCAGCAATGGTCACAGGCTCTGCGTCTAATGAATAATAGCCTTTTTGTTCTACTAAGATTTTTTGCATCAAGTAAGCTGTTGCTCCACCTTTAAAATCTTCATCCAATAAAACTAAGCGATTGGTTTTGCGTAAAGAAGCGCCGATGTGGCCATGAATGTCAAAAGGCATGAGTGATTGTACATCAATCAATTCTACAGAGATGCCTTCTTGTTCCAAGCGTGTAATTGCACCTTGTGCAATACGCACACTAGAACCATAGGTTACTAAAGTAACATCGCTTCCTTCTTGTAGCGTTTCTGGTACACCAATTGGCACTGTAAACTCTGCTACATTATTGGGTAATTTTTCTTTGAGGCGGTAGCCATTTAGACACTCTATGATCAACGCAGGATCATCAGATTGCAGCATGGTATTGTAAAAACCAGCGGCTTGAGTCATATTTCTAGGCACCAATAGGTAAATCCCTTTGAGGCTGTTTAACAATAAGCCAATAGGAGAACCAGAGTGCCAGATTCCCTCTAAGCGATGGCCTCTTGTTCGGATAATAGCAGGTGCTTTTTGAATTCCATTAGAACGATAACGTACCGTCGCTAAATCATCCGACAGGGCTGAAAGGCTATAAATCAAATAATCCAAGTATTGGATTTCAGCAATCGGACGCAAACCACGCATAGACATCCCAATGGCTTGTCCCATGATGGTCCATTCTCGAATTCCTGTATCAAATACGCGCGTTTCTCCGTGTTTTTCTTGTAAACCAGCAAAACCTTGGTTGACATCTCCAATCTGTCCAACATCTTCCCCAAAAGCAAAAATAGTTGGATTGTTCGCTAGGTGTGCATCAAAACAAGCATTCAGGATTTCTGAGCCATTTTTGAGCGGTGCGTTCTCTGCATATTCTGCAGGAGTAGCCGCCACATTCAAAGCAGAATAAGGCGTATCGCTGTATAATTTACTAGTATAAGTCGCTTTAAATTCATTCATCCCTTCCTTCAACCAAGCGATTAAAGCAGTAATCGCAGGACTCTGTTCATCTTTGACAACATGCAAGACTTGGCGAACAGCACGCAAAACATCTTTATGAGTAGGGTCTATGCTGCTGGATAAGTTCTTAATAATAGTTGTAATCTCCTCTTGTTGAGAAAATTGCTCTTGTACAGGTTGTAAGAGGTTCATTGCCGCTTCCAAACGGGCCTTGATAGGCGCATTAAAGTTACTCCAAGCACGCTTAATAGATGCTCGAACCTCTTTTTGGGCTTGCTTTTCTATCGCTGCTAACTCTTCGTCGGTTGCCCAACCTTGCTCTAGAATCCAAGCTTTCATTTGGACAATTCCGTCCATTTCTTTCTCAAAAACTAGACGTTCTTTACTTTTATAACGCTCATGAGATCCCGAAGTAGAGTGTCCTTGTGGTTGTGTGACCTCCTCTACATGAAACAAACAAGGGCGATGGCTTTCGCGCACAGCTTCTATTTGTGTCTCAAATAAATTACGCATATGGGCATAATTCCAACCTTTTGTGGTGTGGATATCCATGCCTTTCTCTCCTTCTGCTTGTGGTTGAAAACCAGCTAACGCTTCTGAAATACTTCCTTTAGTCGTTTGATATTCTTTAGGAACAGAGATGCCATAACCATCATCCCAAACAAATACAGCCAAGGGCACTTGCATAACAGAAGCAGCATTAAGCGTTTCCCAGAATACTCCTTCTGAGGTACTGGCATCTCCAATACAGCAGAAGGATACTTCTTGTCCTTGGTGAGAAAAAGGTGTTCCTTCTACTAATTCAGGAGAGTTTCTATATTTTTTAGAGGCTAATGCTAAGCCTAAAGAGCGCGCCATTTGTCCACCTGTAGGAGAAATATCGGCACTAACGTTTTTTAGATTTTTGTGCTCCAACCACTCCCCTTGGGCATCCACCAAAGGTGTAGCAAAATGAGAATTCATTTGGCGACCTGCTGAAAACGGTTCGTGTTCTGGATCAGCATGAGCATAAAGCTGGGCATACAATTCTTCTACAGTTGCTAAACCTGAAGCCAACATAAATGTTTGCCCACGATAATAGCCAGAACGAAAATCGCCTTTCTTAAAAGCTCTAGCCATCGCCACTTGTGCCACTTCTTTACCTGCTCCAAAGATACCAAACTTGGCTTTACCTGTCAATACTTCCTTGCGTCCCATCAAGCTAACTTGACGACTGATACAAGCTGTTTTGAAATCTTCTAATGCTTCTTGTTGAAAAGTAGTAGAGTAAGTCGAGGAATTTTGCTCTAGTTTGGTTTGACTCATGTTCTTTTGTTTTTAATTGGATCAGAAATCATTCTCCACAAAGTTGCTTTAAGAAAATAACAGAGAGTTCGTCCTTCGCTTTTTTATTGTTCCTAATAATAAGCTTCATCTGGACTACTTATAGATCTTAAGCAACTTCTTTTGATAACAACCTTTTATCCTTCCAACAACATCTATTTCATGAACCAACATTTTTAATCTATTGGTTCTACACTCAGGAAGGTTGTTCAAAAATGGGCGACTGGTTTATTCAAAGAATTATACCTATTAACACAACTACAATAGAATGGTTGGTCTTGGCAATGCCCTTTACGGGTGCAAAAATATAACAATTTATTGGAGCGTAAGAAGCTATTTAGAAAATTAATCAAAAAAAGACAAAGTAGAGAGCATTTAATAACTGCTTGATAAAATAGTATATCCTGAAATCAGTCGTAGAACTAAACAATTAGTTAAAATAAGAATGCTTCTTCTTATCTTATGGTGTTTTCTGTACCTTTATAAAATAAGCGGTTTGATTACAATGAACCCAATACCTTCTATAAGAATGGATTACTTAGTTTCTTAATAATTTATAGGTGCTCCCTAAGTAGTCTTCCAAAAGTTATACTCTGTGAGGTCTACGGTGTTCACACCAAAAACGGTTATTTTTCCCTTTTTTAATAACACACCAAACGAATAGGATACTTTATGAAGTCCATTCATGTACATGCCTATACAGAAAAAAAGACAATTATAGTTCCTTTGAAAATAACAGGCACAGTAGTTGCAAAAGAGAGGACAGAAGCTGTTGACAAAGGCAAAAAGTAAGTTTTTTAAGCTTCTTTCATTCTTTAACTAAATTTTTAGTTAACAAATTTGCAAGATTCAATTTTTCGTTGTAAACTTGTATTGTCATCCAACGATATTCGTTTCTAATAACCATTCTGACTAATAAAACTTATACCAATGAAAAAGATTTTTTCCTTAATGGCTGTGATCTTGGCTACAGCTTCTCTAACTTTTGCACAAGACATTAAATTTGAATTATACCAAGGAGAAAAAGCAGGCGCTAGCGATTTAGCTACAGCTGATGAACAAAGTGGCGCTAAACTTACCCAAGCAGGTACAGATGCCGTCAATTGGAATTATGGAACAATTGAGCAGGCTTCTACTGGTGTTCGTTTCTTCAAGTTCAAAAATACAGGTGCTGCTCCTTTGGTAATTTCTGCTGCTAAAGGTAGCTGTGGTTGTACCGTTCCTTCTTATCCAAAAGAACCAATTATGCCAGGAGAAGCAGGTTATATCAAAGTAAAATATGATACTAAACGCATCGGTCAGTATACTAAATACGTTACGTTAACAACTAATGCGACCTCTAATACAACCACTCGATTAAAAATTAATGGTTTAGTAGAAGCAGAAGCGGAAGCTACTCCTGCTAAAGAAAAAAATATGTTCAACTAAATTGAGCTGAACGTTCTCTATCTTATTAATTTGCAAGCCTACTCTATTTTGTTTGCAAGGACATCTAATCACTGACATCAATTCTGTCTAATAAATTTAATACCAATGAAAAACATTATTTCTTTGATGGCTGTATTACTAGCCACTGTTTCCTTCGCTTTTGCACAAGAAATCAAATTTACTGCTTACCAAGGTGGTGATTACACTAAAACAGCCAATGCTGATGAAAAAGCTGGAGCAGAAATGAGCCAACCAGGAGCGAACTCTACAGAGTGGAACTATGGTAACATCAAAAACGCTTCTACTGGTTACCGTTTTTTCAAATTCACCAACACAGGTTCAGGTCCTTTGGTAATTTCTGCTGCTAAAGGTAGCTGTGGTTGTACCGTTCCTTCTTATCCAAAAGAGCCGATCATGCCAGGAGAAAGTGAGTACATCAAAGTAAAATACGATACCAAACGTACTGGTGCTTACACCAAGTATGTTACCTTAACAACGAACTCTCAGAGCAACCCTACTACTCGTCTAAAGATTTTTGGTACAGTAGCAGCTCCTGAAGGTACTACTGCAGCTCCTGCTTCAACAGCACCTGCTAAAGTAAAATAAGTTAACTTCAGGCCTATTTAGTTAGGCTTTGATAATAAACTATAAATGTCCTCTTGAAATGATTTCAGGAGGACATTTTTTTATTAAGTAAGTAGGTTTATAAAATCACCTCCACCACTTCTCTAAATAAAATAGTGGAGAAAGGACACGTTTAACGAATCATAGGTTGCGCTTCTAACGACAGCACCGTTGTATCCACAAAGGGCAGCAGTTCGGTGTAAGGCAAGAAAAAAGAAAGCTCCGTCAAAGCATAGGCCTCCAATTCATAAGGATTGTAATAAAAATACAGAGACTCTGTACCAATAGAAAAATTAGGCGGCAAGACAAAATCGGCAGTATCTCGTTCCACAGTAGTTTTTTCGAGGCTATTATCTTGTTGTGTTTCCCACGCTTTCCAAAACGCTGCTCTAGCTAAAGGGAGCCAAGCCTCTTGACTGTGCTCATAGAATAAATCTTCTAGCTGTAATTCTTTCCCTGATCGCGTGTGATAATTTTTATAACTGGTCCAGCTATTCGCGTGAGCGCCTCCTGTAAACTCTAATTGATCGACTTGTAAGGCAAAGATTTCTGGGGTATTGGTTAAGACTGATAATTGCATATCAAAAGCCCAATTACTAGAAGGCAGTCCAAAATCTTGCATATCTTTCTTATGCAATCGAAACTCGGTTATAAAACCTTCTAAGCGCTCTTCTACCGTCTCATACTGTGTTGTTTCTTCCAATAACATCGCTTGTATATGGGCATTAATCTTATCTCGAACGACAATTGGAGCAGAAGAATCTAACAATGGATATCTAAATCGAATAGTGGTGCTATCGCTTTGGCTATATTCATCAGGATTGTGCTCATGGGCCACCTGTTCATAGAGCGTATACGATAGTGTATCCTCTCCTGTATGAAGTTGGTAAGGCCCCATTACAACAGGTTCAGAGTGTACAAAAGCCTTTTTTTCTAATGGTGGACTGCAAGCGCCCCAAACAAGCGAGGTGCTCAAAAAAATAGCAACAACTCCAACACGGACGTTGGAAGGAATAAATAGCTGGTTCATAGTGAAGAAAAGCGTAAAAACACCCATAAGAAAGTGACACAAAAGGATTGTTTGGAGTGCTTGTCTCAACAATTTAGTTTTTTTTCTAGAACTATGCTAGCTATTAGGCAACATTTAGTTATCAATAGATGGGATTGCTTAGGAGTTAACCATTATATTATGCGCTACAGAATCTTAAAAAGAGGTAGTTTAACCATAATTTTTTTCTATCTTAGCAGCTTGTGCTTTATTATCAATTTTGGAAAAAAAAATAAAAGAACTTCCTTGACTCCCATCAAATCTAAGAAAGAAATTCAACTGGCGGCCCTAACGTATTCACGCGCCTTAGAACAACAAAAAGTTGAAGATATAGAAGGGCAATTCTTTGCTGCTGATACGGGCTTCTTATACAAAAAGCAACAACAGGCCTTGGCCTACTGTTTAGCCATGACAAGCCTTTGCATCTTTATGCTTGTTTATATCATTGTGACAGAAGCCAACTACTATGCACAGCTTGATTCTTTAGTACTTGCTTGCTGCTTATTTTGGTTGAGTCTAGTTGGAATTTCGGCTTGGTTGTTCAAACAGTACCTAACAGGAAGCCAGCACCTACAAATGGTACTCAATAACCCCAACAAATCTTCTTTTGGAGTATTACTCACCAAAGATTATTACTTTGAGTGCCTTCCAGGCCATTACCATATTATTCCCAAAGCCAATATTATTAGAATTGACTATGAACAACAACGGGAGAATGGAGAAATCTACTTGGAACTACTATTAGATTTAGAAGAACAATATGAAGTGCGTGGCATCCTATACCGCCCAGAGGAATATGACCTCAAAAAATGGATAGGCGAACCTAGCGCTTAGGGCTTTTGACAAAATTTCGAGCCAAAAACACCATCTAGCTATTTTAACGAATCTTTAACGGCCTGATGAGGACGTTCAATTTTAGGGGTTTGAAAAACAGAAGTCGCACTATCGGCCTTCATTTTCTGTGGATCAATCTTTCCTGTATAAACGCCATAAAAAGCCAATAACCCTACTAGAATCAACCCAATAAACGAGAAGCCAGAAAAACGCCAGCCCCACATATTACCAATATATTCATCTTTAACGGTACCAAAAAGTAGTTTCCTAGCCTTTGCACGACGTTCGGCACGACTCAATTCCGAAAATGGTCTTTCATCATCTTCTTTATCCATAACTCAACTTTATTATTTATCTTACGTATAAATAGCATCCAATTGTTGGTTCTGCTTCTTATTGGGCAAACAAAAATTCTTCCGCACAACAAGCTTTGCAATAAAAATTGGCAAAATCAGGATGCTCCTTTTCTTTAGTAATCCCTTTCAATTGTTATTTTTAGTACAATTATTGAAGGAACTATCAAGAGTGCTTTACAAAGCAAATTAACCAATAATAATGAAACCTTGTTGTCAAAAGGGCAGCAATTCGCTATTTTCAAAAGGCAGTTCCTTGTAACCTTTACAAAGCTATCTTATTATCCTTACAAAGCTGTTCAAAAAGTCCATTACTTCGCTTATTCATTTTGCTTCAAAAGAGACTGTAAAGAAAATTCCACCTTCCTTGTTTATTACAGTTTTGCAGCGCTCTAACCCTCAACCTCCTTCGATTCATCGAAGAAAGGTCTGCAAAGTAAATAAAAGATCTTTTTTGACCACCTTTTATAGAACATCCCTACACTTAGCAAGTTTGTTATTTTTCTCTTTAGAACAAAAGTTGGCCAGCGAGCAACTACAATGCTCTAAAAATTGATCACAATTGCTTTAGTATTCATTGCAGCCACTCTATTTGTCCCTATTGTACAGACAGAGCAGCACGAAATAAAAACAGTCTTCTTTTATGAAACAATTAATCACAATTTTGGCTATCTCTCTCCTCAGTTCGGCTCTAACCCTGGGAGTATACAAATTCTACCTAGAGGCTCCTCATTCGCCTGTTAGAGATGTTATTATCAAAGAAAGTTCTTACGCGAAACATGTCAACCACCCCAACTTCCACCCTGACATTACGGAAGTAACTTCTTTTAAAGATGCGGCTGATTTAGTACGCCCTAGTGTGGTACACATCCACAGCAGTAGTGGTGATCCTTATGAGCGTATGTTTGGTGCAGAGGCCTCTGGTTCAGGAGTTATTGTCTCTGAAGATGGTTATATTGTTACCAACAACCATGTTATCAGTGGGTCAAAAGAAGTAACGGTAACACTCAATAATAAGCGCACTTATGAAGCGACAATTATTGGAACAGATAAAACAACAGATTTAGCTGTTATCAAAATCAAAGAACGCGACCTCAAAGATATTAAATTGCCAATGCTAGCCTTTGGTAACTCTGATGAAGTATTTGTAGGAGAATGGGTACTCGCTGTAGGGAATCCATTTAACCTTACCTCTACCGTAACAGCAGGTATTGTCAGTGCCAAAGGGCGAAACATCGACATCTTAGATGGCGCTTATGACATTGAGTCTTTTATCCAAACAGATGCGGTTGTTAACCCTGGAAACAGTGGTGGAGCCTTAGTCAATACTGATGGCAACTTAGTAGGAATCAATACTGCTATTATTACTCGTTCAGGACGTTATGAAGGGTATTCTTTTGCTGTCCCCTCCAATCTTGTTAAGAAAGTCATGAGTGATTTAATTGAATTTGGAGAAGTCCAACGCGGTTTCTTAGGAGTAACCATTCGTGATATTTCAGATGAGATTGCTGATGAGAATGCCCTAGAATCTATGGATGGTGTTTATATCCAAGGAGTGGGAGAAGAAAGTGCTGCAGAAGAAGCTGGTTTAGAACGTGGTGATGTAATTGTTAAAGTAAATGGCATTCCTGTCAAGAGTTCTCCTGAATTACAAGAGCAAGTAGGGCTGTTCCGTCCAGGTGAAAAAGTAGGTGTTATCTTCTTGCGCGCTGGCGAACTCAAATCCACTGATGTTGTGCTTAAAAACAGTATTAATACAACCAGTCTGGGCAAAAAACGCAGCGAAAAACGCTTGGCTTCTAAAAAGACCTTGTTGAAAGATCTAGGGATTGAAGCCCGTAATCTTACCACGAGTGAAGCCCGTGTTTCTGATGGAATTCTTATTACTAAAATCATTGAAGATGGTTTAATGGAACCAACCAATATGGAAGAAGATTTTATTATTATTTCTGTGAATGAAGAGCCTATCAATAACATAGAAGACTTTAAAGACGCCATTGTAGAAGCGGAGGGAGAAGTTACCCTAGAAGGATTCTATAAAGGTCAAGAAGATGTTTTTACTTATATTTTTGATAAAAACTAAGTTAAACTACGACTGATCTCTGACAAAAAACTAAGTTAGTACTACATAAATATCCTAACAGTGTGTACCTTTGCACCCAAGGATTAGAGAAATAAACGTCCCGAAATCCTTTCGGGACGTTTTCTATTTACCTCATTCAATACCTAATGTATGTTACCACGTTTTTTGTTCTTTCTTCTCATAATCGTTGCCATTTTTAGTGCTTGTGAAAAGCAAGGCACCGTTTATATTAAGCGCATAGACAATCAAACAACCGATACCCTCAATTTTTACTTCTTTGGTCTCTATAACACGGCGACCTATGGGGATACTCTTATTGTTCTTCCAAATGAGAACAAATCAATCCTATATTTTGCAGAAGAAGGGGGGCTTGTTTATGGATCGCAAGGCTGTACGGTAGTCAATGATTCCATTGCCATAGAGATTGACGGAGGAAGAGTTTTATTAAAAGATCTTCGAAAAGAAGACGATTGGGATTATACCGAAGTAGGTAGCGAGCAAATCTGTACATTCGAGGTCACCCCTAGTGATATTCAATAATTCTAGAAGGTTTATGTGGAAATTGCTTATTGCAGCATTATTTTGCTACGGCGTCTTTTTATATTATCAACGTCCCCCCGCCCCTGTTGTTCTAAACGATCACAAAGGTTGGATGGAGACGCAAACACCCGATAGCATTCTTATTTATATCAACCAACACCGCCACTTAGCGATACAAGAAATGCAACGAGCGAAGGTTCCCGCAAGTATCACCTTAAGTCAAGCCATTTTGGAGTCGCGTTTTGGAACCAGTTTATTGGCCCAACATGCCAATAATCATTTTGGAATCAAGGCCAATCCACATTGGGATGGCAATGATCGCCATTGTGCCTACACCCATGAGTGGAGTAAACAAAAGGAGGGTATGTATCCCGCTTTTGCTTGTTTTAGACGCTATGCAAACACAGCAGAAGGTTATGCAGGGCATTCGGATTTCTTGACCAATCGCCCTCGTTACGCTCCTTTATTTCAATTAGCCATAACCGATTGGAAAGGTTGGGCCAAAGGGTTACAAAAAGCAGGGTATGCCACCGATCCTACTTATGCTAGCAAATTAATAGCTTTGGTAGAACGATATCATCTACAGCAATTTGATCTTGTGCCCGCTCCTAACTCTACTCCTGTCATCTTACAACAACATTCAACAAAGGCCGCAAGCCTTTCTAATACACTTCCTTTGCCTAGTCAATAGGAAATATATACACCACGTAAATCATACTATTATGTCTAATAAAGATAACAAAGTTGTCAAAACCAGTGATATCATCTGTCGAGTAGGACTTGATGCAAACAATGTTCCTATTAACATCGAATGGCAAGCACAAGACTCTCCTGATACCCCTACATTCAAAGGAGCAAAAGCAATGTTGCTTTCCTTATTTGACGAGGAATTCAGAGATACCTACAAAATTGACTTGTGGACGAGCGAATTACAAGTTGGAGAGATGAACAAGTTTATGTTCCAAACGCTCAAGGGATTGGCAGACACTTACTTTCGTGCAACGAACAATCAAGAGTTGGCGAACGATATGCGTAAGTTTGTACAATACTTTGGAGAACAAGCAGAGGTAACTGCCAAAGAAGAGTAAACAATATTTTGGTAGGGCTGTATTGCATACAGCCCTACCAAAAGAATTATCCATTGATGAAAATCCAGTACATCAATAATAAAACAAGACCAATTCCAATAACAGAATACAAGGCCAAATTCTTGATTTGAGCCGTGTCTTCTTCTGTAGGAACAATTTCCTCTACAGGCAACTGTACTTGTTGTTCTTTGACCTGTTGTTGGCGTTCTTTTTTGCTTAATTTCTTCTCGTGGCTACTGGCAGAACCTCTATATTGTTTTCTTGACATATGATATGGCTAATTTATAGACTATTAAATGGTGCTAGATGGGTATGGCCTAGGCTGACAAATATAAGAGTTTGGCTATAAATACAGCAAACTGTTGTCATTTTTTTGTATCTACGAGCGTCCTATGACAAAATAGGGGCCTTTATAAAGAAGAGCACCTATTACAAGACCTTCTAATTCTAAACTTTAGTAAGCAAACAATGATAGAAGTTTTTAAAATAAAACCTTCTATCAACAACAAAATAGCAGTAACATTGTCTTTTTGTTGACTTTTTTTCTTCATTATATCTTTTGATTAGACTTTATTAATACACTATGAATTTCAATCTAGACAAAGATCTTGTTTTCTTTGATATAGAATCAACAGGGCCTGATGTTGTCAAAGACCGCATCATGCAAATTGCTCTGATCAAATATCCTAAAGATGGCGGGCCTGCCATTGAAAAAGATTACTTAATCAATCCACAGTATCCCATCAAAGAAGAAGCACTAAAAGTGCATGGTATTACCATTGATAAAGTTCGCAACCAACCAACGTTCAAGGAATATGCACAAGAGTTGTTAGACTTCTTAGAAGACGCTGATTTAGCAGGCTATAATTCTAATCGTTTTGACATTCCTATGCTGACAGAAGAGTTTGGTCGTGTAGGAATGCGGTTCTCTATGGAAGGACGACGCTTATTGGATGCCTTGCAGATCTTCTACAAAATGGAACCCCGCACCCTAAAAGCAGCTTATAAATTTTATTGTGGAGAGCACTTAACAGGCGCACACGATGCCTTGGCTGATACCCGTGCTACAGCAGCCGTTTTATGGGGACAAATCCAAAAATACGATGGTGTCGATTACATCGATGGAGATGATAACGTGACTCCTACCCCTGTTCAAAATAACATGCAAGCCTTACACGATTTCATCAATGATGATCGTCAAGTAGATTTCACAAAACGTTTTGTTCGCAACTCTGAAGGCATTATTGTGTTTAACTTTGGATCGAATAAGGGCGAAGAAGCCTATAAAAACCCACGCACTTTGCAGTGGATTATTAGCAAAGACTTTCCAAGCCAAGTGAAAGATATTGCTAGAGAAATTCTTAATGGAAATTTAAAATAAAGAAGTTGATGCCTTGGCCTTCCTGTCAGGGTAAGAAATAAGAATAGATACGGTATATGACTGATCAAATACATCCTTCCGTTCCCGCACTGTGGTTTTCTTTTATCGCAGATAACATAGAACACAGCCACACCCCAATGC
The DNA here is from genome assembly GCA_050633105.1 of Aureispira sp. GTDB lineage: Bacteria > Bacteroidota > Bacteroidia > Chitinophagales > Saprospiraceae > Aureispira. The sequence continues at coordinate 13,168 of JBOEFW010000038.1, forward strand.
CTGAAGCTTATCCTTTGGGAACTACCAAAGAACAAGCCGATACTTGCATTATGCTTGTTCAAGCTGGCTTAAAAAGTGCTACTTCGGGCGCTTTAGCCTCTTATTTGCATTATCAAGTGCCTGTCCCTCAAGAAGGTGACATGGCGATTTTGACCAATTGGGAGGGAGAAGCAAAAGCCATTCTACAAACCACAACGGTTGATATTGTTCCTTTTAATGAAGTAGGCGAAGACTATGCGATGAAGGAAGGAGAAGGAGATCAAACACTCTCCTTTTGGAAAGAAAAGCATTGGAGCTTTTTTGCCAAGGATTTAGCTAGTTTTGGTGAAATCGCAGAAGAAGACCTTATGGTCATTTGCGAAGAGTTTGAGCTTATTTACCAACTGCCCTAAATGTATTTCGTGGACTTTTTTTAATAAGAAGTTCACGAAGTACACTTATAACCAGTCCTTACTTTTTACCCCCACGCTTTCTAGAATTGAACTTCTCGCGCTTACGTGCTAGACGTTTTTCTTGAGCGAGGTTGACTTTTGTATTCTTTAATTTCTTGTCGTGAAAAGCGCCCTGAGAGTGTTTCTCTATGTCTATAACCGTCGTGGCATTTTTCTGTTGATACTGGATTAATTCATCCGTTGTTAAAACCTCCGAAATCTCTAAATGCGCTGGCAAAGGCAAACGCTTCAATTCCTGTCGCATCAACGTTTCAATTGCTGCTAAATGCTCTAATTCTTGGGTAACAGGAATTTCATTTACTAAGGTAATCGCAACGCCTTCCGCTTCCGCCCGAGCTGTTCTTCCCACTCTGTGGATGTAATTTTCGGGTTCATCGGGCGTATCCAAGTTAATCACTTGTGTAATGCCATCGAAGTCCAAACCACGCGCCATCAAATCGGTAGCAATCAACACACGCAACTGTCCTTCATCAAATTCTTGCACCATTCTCAAACGGTAATTTTGAGATTTATTAGAATGGATAACACCAATTGGTTCCTCCAAACTAGTCTGTAAACTTTCTTGCAAGCGGTCTGCGATCTTCTTCGTTGGTGCAAACAACAACACCTTGGTCCAGTCTTTTTCTTCCTTTAGTAATAAATGGAGCAAATGCAGTTTGGTGGTATAATTAGGCACCAAATAAGCCAACTGAGTGACCCCATCAGCTGACGTACCAGATGCTGCAATGGTTACTTTCTCTGGCTGGTAAAAAACATCATCAATCAAGCGTTCTACCTCTTTGGTCATTGTAGCCGAAAACAAAATATTTTGCCGACGTTCTGGCAAAATATCAAATAGATTGTTCAATTGGGGTAAGAAACCCAAATTGAGCATCTCATCCACTTCATCAATAACCAATTGCTTAATTGTCTTCAATTTAATCGCACGACTCAAGGCCAAATCCACTAAACGCCCAGGCGTAGCAACCAACACATCCATGCCTTCCGCCAAAACATCTTTTTGAGTATTCATATTAACACCTCCATAAGCCCCTTTTACTCGTATAGAACTATAGGTTGTCAGTTTTTCTACCTCTCCTAATACTTGTACGACCAACTCTCTTGTGGGGACTACAATCAATACACGGGCGTGTTTTTGCTTGGAAAACTTCAATTGTCGCAAGATAGGCATCAAGTAAGCAAAGGTCTTCCCTGTTCCTGTTTGCGCCACTCCTACCACATCTCTTCCTGACATAATCACAGGAAAAGCAGCGACCTGAATAGGCGTAGGCGTTTCTAGCTGTAGGTCTTCCAAAGCATTTTGTAAGGCATTATTGAGGTTGAGATCGTTAAAGGTCATTGGTATCATCTATTTTAAATTCGCGCTGCTATTCTAAGTGTTACAAAGATACAATATTATTCCTGCTCGATCTAAAAGATGCGGATTAGGATGTTTATCTTGTACTAATAATTTATAAATGGACAAATTGCAGTAGAGGATCAAGCGCTTCTTTATTTAGAGTAACGACTAATTAGAAGTATGGACAATGGCACTCTTAAAAACATACTAGATTCTTATAAGAATTGGCATCCTTCAAACTCCACTAGTCTTGCTCTGTTTAGAGCGGATTGTATAACAAAAATTCAGCAATGCTCTTCAGAAGCTATCATAAGATTATGTGAGGAAGAATTAGCCTTTCCCTACACTAAAAAACGTTGTTTCATCCAGCAACAGCCGATAAAGAAAATTACAGTAGATCCTTATTACGATATCCCAAAGAGCGAATTATTTCAATATTAATTCAAGCCGCTCCCTTAATTCCTCCATTTGATGCTTATGCAGGGTATGCCTTAGAATTCTTATTAGAAAAGTTAACCTACGACTGGAAAATTAAATTACCTGATCACCTTATTAGACATGCGCTAAGAGATACAGCATTTAGGATACAGCGATTAATAATTTCTTATGTGATTGATAGAAATTTAGTGCAATTCAAGGTAGATTTAGCTACTTTAGTAGACGAGGAAGAAATCTACGAGGTAGAACTAGCCTTAGAATATTGGAGTTAACAATAAACTTTGTTTAAAACAAGCTCCAAAATGCCTTGATGTATTATTAATTTTCAATACTTAAGCTCTTAAAAAATAAAGAGCTCATCATAACCATCCACCAACATGCTCAACAAAAACTACTGGCAAGATCGCTATATTGATGAAAGAACAGGCTGGGACACAGGACAAATCACTCCTCCTCTCAAAAAATACATGGATGCGGTAACCAACAAATCTGCAAAAATTTTGATTCCTGGCTGTGGAAAAGGCCATGAAGCCAGTTATTTGCACGAACAAGGCTTTACACAAGTTTATGTATGTGATTGGGCGGCGAGCCCTTTGGAAGCCTTGGCCAACCGCTGCCCAGATTTCCCTAAAGAACATTTAATCCAAGGCGATTTCTTTGCGCTAGATTTAAAGGATTTTGATTATATGATAGAACAAACCTTCTTTTGCGCTATCGATCCTAGCTTACGTCCAAAGTATGCTCAGAAAACAGCGGATTTACTCCAGTCAGGTGGGCAAATCATTGGTGTAATGTTCAACAAACACCTTCAAGCAAAACCTCCTGGGCCTCCGTTTAAAGGCAGCAAAGAAGAATACATCGGTTATTTTGAACCTTATTTTTCAAGTATAAAAATGGAAGCTTGTTACAATTCTATTCCACCTAGAGCAGGATCAGAACTCTTTGTTCAATTACAAAAATAAGACTTATCCAAGACGCAACAAGTCTTCGAGTTCTTCATTGGATAAATCCCCCAACCATTGTTCCCCAAGGGTAACAGTACGGTCCGCCAAGTCTTTTTTACTCTGAATCATAGCATCTATTTTTTCTTCTAAAGTGCCTTGTGTAATAAAACGGTAAACCTGTACATTTTTTTGTTGCCCAATTCTATAAGCGCGATCAGTGGCTTGGGCTTCCACTGCTGGATTCCACCATAAATCATAATGAATGACATGGTTGGCAGCCGTCAAGTTCAAGCCAGTGCCTGCGGCTTTTAGTGATAACAAAAAAATACGTTCTTGCTTATCGGTCTGAAAAGCCTCCACCATAGCATCCCGCTCTGCTCTAGAACAGCCCCCATGCAAATACATGGGTTCCTTACCAAAACGCTCCTTAATCCAGCCTTTAATCAAACGCCCCATCTTTCTATATTGTGTAAAAAGAAGCACCTTCTCCTGCTGGCGGTCGATCCGTGTCAACAAATCCATTAAAAGTTGACTTTTTCCAGAATAAACAGGCCCACTCCCCCCCGATTGCAAATATTGATAAGGATGGTTGCTAATCTGTTTGAGCGCGCCCATGAGTTTTAATAATAACCCTTGTCGTTTTTTGGGTTCCTTTTTATACAATTGAAGCTCTGCCAAGCTGTCATTAACGATTTTTTGATAAAGCTCCGCTTGCATCGGCTGTAAAGTAGCCAAGTAATTTTGTTCGATCTTATCTGGCAAATCTTGAATGATGCTCTTATCTGATTTCAAACGGCGCAAAATAAAAGGAGCCGTGACCTTTCTGAACGCATCTAGGCGTTGTTGGTCATTATCTTGCTCAATCGGTTGACTGTAAGCTTCTGTAAATTCGCCCATTGTCCCCAAGTAATTGGGATTGACAAAATCCATAATAGACCAATACTCTGCTAGGCGATTTTCAACAGGCGTCCCACTCATGGCAATCTTTAAATCCGCCTTTAAAGCTTTAATAGCCGTTGTTTGTCCTGCTTGGACATTCTTAATCGCTTGTGCTTCATCAATAATCAAACAATACCAACCTAACTGGTTGAGTCGTGTCATTTCCATTCTAGCCACGCCATAAGTGGTTAAAATAACATCAGCCTCCAAAGACAGTTGTCGCTTGGCACCATGATACAAACGCGCCTGTAATAGGGGTGCAAATTTTTGAATTTCTTTGCGCCAATTCGTCAACAAAGAAGTTGGAACCACTACTAAAGCTTTTTTATCCTCCAAGCGACCTTCTTCCTTGAATTTTAATAATAAAGCAATGACTTGTAGGGTTTTTCCCAAGCCCATATCATCTGCAATCAACGATCCTAAACCCAATTCTGCGTTCTTATACATCCAAGCGTAGCCTACTTGCTGATAGGGTCGTAAAGTTGCTTTTAACGTCTTGGGGGCAGCTACCACTAAAGGTTCTTGTAAGGCTTCTAGTAAGGTTTTGACGCCAGCACTGACCTCTACCTGATAATCTCCTCCATAATGACTCAAAGCAGCTTGTAATAACTGATTGGCTGCGGCAGGAGGAGGCGTTTCTAATTGTTCTAGAATCTTAATTAATTCGGCTTCATCCAAGTACAAATAGCGCTCTTTGTAGCGAACCAAGCCATTTTTCTGTTTCATTAATTTTAGAAACTCTACGGCTTCTATCATCTCGTCTCCTACGGCTACTTTCCATTCTACTTTTAATAGATTTTTAAGGCTGACAAAAGAGGGCTTCTTACTAGTTTTCTTTTCTTGTGTGCCAATACTCATTCCCAAACGCGGCTTGGTCAAACGTTGTAAAGAAAGAGGTAAAACGATAGCAATATTTAGTAATTGGAGAAGAGGCAATACCTCAAAAAAGATCCATTCAAACTCAACTGAAGTATACCGTGGGCTTTGAGGTTCTTGTTGACCAAGCATGGCGGCCACATCGGGGTAATAAGGCGCTAAGCGTTGCAATTCTTGTAACACCACCAAGTGATAGGCCTTTTTGTCTTTTTGGCGCAAAAATTTTGCTAGATCAACTAAAGGAGCCGTCTTGTCTCCTCTATTTTCTACTTTTAGTTGACTATAAAAATAGCGCTCCTGCCCTTCTTCCTCTACTTCTACTATCTTTATCACAGGAGCATACTGCGCCTGTCCCAAATAAAAGGGCTGCAACCAAGCACGAATGCTTTTTGGAATGCTTTGCTCCTTACTGCCCTCAAAAGGCGTAGGCTGGCCACTAAAAAAGCAATAGGTAATTTTTTGTGCCCTGTTGTTCCATTCAGGAATCCATTCTTTCGCTTGTTGCAAATAAAAGCTCACCACCAAATGGCAAAGGCTTAAAATTTGCTTCTGTGGAAGCAGCTTTTTGAGAGGCGCGTCATCTAACAACAATAAATCTGTGGGACTGTATCGAGCCAACTTCACCAACAGCTGTTGAATGGTTTTATCAACCGTATAAGCAGGGAGCCATTGCATCAAAAATCCTGTTGGGCTAGCCAATAAATAAGGCAAATAAGCTTGCTCGTATAGTAATTTGAGGGCAAAACGATAGATACAGTGCAAAGCAATAAAGGCCTCAGGATACAAAGGCAATTCTTTCAAATCCACCGTTTCTAACAAGCCTATGCAGCATTCCAAGGCGCGATCACTTGCAAATAGAGGTTGATTACCGCTCTCTTGAATAACAAAAACATTCAGCAATTGATGTTTTTTATCAATAATCAAGGCAATGTCTTTGGTTTGTTGTAATTGCTGGTGCCAAGGGACATAATCAGCTCGATCAAGGGCTTGTTTTTTATGGCATTGCCGCGCTTTCCGAAGTTGCTGTTGCAATTGCTTTTTGAGCGTACCTTGATGGTCAAATAAAGGTTGATTGTCCAATAAACGCAAGTAGTCTTTCCACTTATTCTCAATCATAGACCAATCCAACTGCTGTAATAACTGGCTATTATACGCTACAGTAGAAGACGAAGAAGGTTCCTCTGAGGAGATCGTTTGCTGTTCTAAACTCGGAAAAACGTCTACAGTAGACAAAACACTTGCTCTCTCCTCTTCTTCTAACAAATCCTTGGTAGATAGACCACGCAGGCGAAACAACCACCATGGATCTTGCTCTATTTGTTCTTGAATCGCTAGTAAAACGGTTGTTAAATGTCGGCAGGGCACTTGTCGATTAGGGCAAGAACAAGCTAGATTCCAATCTTCTAGAGCAGGTGCCAACAAAGAAGCTTCCAATTGTCTTCCTATTTGAAAAAGCGTTGGAGGAACTTGCTGGCTCAGCAATTGACTGGTCCAATCAGGGTGTTGTTGCAAGGTGTTGTTCCATGCCTGAATCTGTGTTGCTGAAAAAGCAGGCGCTTGTAGTTGTTGTTGATAAAGCCGTCCACCATAATCTTGGACCTGCGTCTCTATCATTCCTTGTTGGGTCAAGGTCAATTCTTGCAACGCGCCCTCTTCTAAATACTGGGCACCTTGTTCCCAAATAGCATTTTTCGAGGGATGTACCAAGGCCGCTAACCATTCTTCTCCCCACTCTTTAGGGCCGCTTTCTTGCTGCTTTTTCATAGCATCAAAGATACAATTTTTAGTGTAGATTTGCTCTGCTTAAAACATAAAAAGCATCTATTTTTAGGCCTCCTACATTCTAAAATGTAATCATTTTGTGTACTTATTCTATTTTTATAGAATGCTATTTACAAGATGGCTTGTATTTTGTTAACTTAGGCTTATGACCCCTTAGTAAAACGTTAAAACATAGGATGGAAATTAACTAATTGGCTATAATTCTGTAGTGATTAATTAACACAGCCATCTTAATTGTTCTATCAAAACAGTAATAGTAGTGGAAAGCGCTGCTTTATTTTATTAATTTGGGATGTTCATACATTCTTACTAATTCATTATTTTATGTTTAATCGTTTAGCTGTCAGTTTTTTTATGCTTTTCCTACTGCTAAGTGCCGCTCCAAAACCTAGTGACATTTACGACCTTAGAGTATTAGATATTATTGGCAATAGAGTCCCCATGTCTCGTTACAAAGGTAAGGTCTTATTAATTGTTAATGTTGCTTCTCACTGTAGTAATACCCCACAATATGAAGATTTACAAGCCTTGTATGAAGAATACGAAGAGGATGGTTTTGTTGTTTTAGGCTTTCCTGCTAATAATTTTTCTCAAGAGCCAGGCAACAATGAAGAAATTAACCGTTTCTGTACCAGTAATTATGGCGTAACCTTTCCGATGTTCTCTAAAATTTCTGTTCGAGGAAAAAATAAACATCCTTTGTACGAATACTTAACTTCCAAAAAGGAAAATGGCCGATTGAATGCGCCTATCAAGTGGAATTTTCAAAAGTTCTTAGTGGGTAGAAATGGTAAAGTAATCAAAGCATTTGATCCTAAGGAGCGAGTAAGAGATGCAACGATTAAAGCGGCTATTCGCAAACATATAAAAGGATAGTTTTACGCTGTTTACAACAATAAAAAAGCAATCGCTCATAGGAAGCGATTGCTTTTTTTATAGTTTTAGACTCTAAAGAAACACTGGTATGATTCCCTCCCAATTAATGCACCTCGATCCCTTTGTACTTCAAGAATTGCTAGCCGATTTTCTGGCTATTGCACAAAGCGCTTCGTATCCCAAACACCACTTACTCCACGAAGAAGGGCATGTTTGCAATAAAATATACTTCATAGAAGAGGGGATTGTCCATTCTTATTATCATAAAGAAGGCAAAGCTATTACTGCTCATTTTGCCACAGAGGGGCAAGCCGTTAGTGCCATAGACAGTTATCTCCCTCAAAAGAGAAGCCGCTATAACTTACAAGTCTTAGAACCAGCCTTGGTTCATTGCCTACATCGAGAGGACATTGAACGACTTCTTGAACAAAAACCTGCTTACGAAAAATATGTGCGCTTATTTCTAGAGCAAATTTATATAGAGTTGGCAGAACGAGTAGAAGCTCTTTTGTTCTATACAGCGAAAGAGCGTTATTATAACTTAATAACAGCCCATCCCAATTTGAGCCAACGCGTCAACTTGGGTTACATTGCTTCTTACTTAGGCATTACTGCCGAAACACTAAGTCGTATTCGTGCACAAGCGACGACTTAGAAGCCTCAAACAGGAGAAGCAAGTATTTTTTGATAATTGTCAAGAAGATTCTTGATCGATTACTGGTTCTTTGTAGTGTTCAATTCATCTAATACCACACTACTATGTCTTCTTCTATTTGCTCTTGGTCTGCGGCTATATTAGCCCAAAAAATTCGCCAACAAGAAATTACAATTGTTGCTGTTATGCAGGCCTATTTAGCACAAATTACAGCATTTAATCCATCCATCAATGCCCTCACCCATTTGCGGTCGTCCAAGGAACTTTTAGCGGAAGCACAAGCCAAAGATCAACAACTACAAACAGGTGCTGCCTTAGGCCAATTATTTGGTGTTCCCATTGCCATTAAAGCAAGCTTTTTGACCAAGGGGTTGCGTGTTTCTAATGGCGATCCTTTGTTGCGTCATTATGTAGCGGAGGAAGATGCTCCTTTGGTACAGCACTTAAAAGCAGCGGGGGCCATTATTATAGGAACAACCAATTTACCTTTATTTTCTATAGATTGGCAGAGTACTAATTTTTGGGATGGTCAAACCAATAACCCCTATGATTTAACTCGGGTTGTAGGAGGCAGTTCTGGAGGGTCTGCGGCAGCGGTAGCCGCTCAGTTTAGTCCATTAGCGATTGGCTCCGATGCTGGGGGATCGATTCGAGTCCCTGCTCATTTTTGTGGTATCTGTGGTTTGCGCCCCACAGAGCATCTATTATCCAATAAGGGGCATCTAAAAACCCCAAATCGTCCACAAGGGCGACCTCAAATTGCTGTCCCTGGACCTTTTGCTAGAACAGTCGAGGATTTATTGTTGATGATGCGGGTTCTTCTTAAGTCGCAAGATTCTCCAGGGGGCATCGCTCCTAGTTTGATTTTTGAGCGCAGCCAATGGACGGAAAAGTCGCTTTCTATTGCTGTTGCAACCAGTATCAACGATGCCCCTGTCGAGCAAGAGTACTTAGACATTTTCAAGCGGTTTGTCACACAGTTGGAACAAGCAGGACATCAGATTCATTATGACAACCCTGCCTATGAAGAAGCCACCGCCTATCGTGTTGCTGGGCATATCCAAGGCTTTGAAATTGGTGGGGTAAATAGCCCTAACTTTCCTTTTAGTAATTGGCTAATTTACGCGTTCCTTTTACTAAAGTATAGAGATCATCCGTGGGCAAGTAGTATGACAAAAGGGTTGCGACTATCAGCACGACAATATGCAGAGGCTTTAGATTTCAAAGAAGCATTTAGCGCTCATTACCACCAGTTTTTATCTCAATATGATCTCTGGTTGACACCTGTTTGTGGACTAGCTGCTTTTAAACACCAGCGGGCAGGCATTCCCTTTTCTATCAATGGACAAAAAGTCCCTTATACCAAAGCTATCGCATCCTTTAATTTTAATACTGCCTTGTCTGGACATCCCATCGCTGTGATCCCGATTGGGCATACCGCGAACGGGTTACCTGTAGGCGTACAATTACACGCCAAACACTGGGAGGATAAACGCTTATTGGAAATAGCACAAAGTTTTGAGCACTTAACTGCGCCTTATTTAGCAACCCCTTTTTCATCTTTTGAACCTGCTTAAAGTTATTGGTGCAGTATTTGGACCAACAGAACGCATTAACGGCTAAAGAATACAAAGCTTGATTCGCCAAGCAGTTTATTCTTCTTAAAAAAGGTGTGCTTATTAGACCTTTTTTACTATAGAAACCAACAGGTTCTACTTCGTTTGGGCGGCTAGCTTGTAAACAGCCTTGCATTTCTAGTTTTAGATGAAACAAGACTTCTTCCAACTGTTCTTCCACACTGCGCGCGGTGTGTTCTTGTTTTAATTTATCAAAAGAGAAAGACCTCTTATAATGAAGCAGGGCAGATTTTATCCATCGACTTCAAACAACCTCATAAAGCCCGCAATTTTAACTTTGATTACTTAGAAGAACAATATGTATATGACCAAAAAGGGCGTGTAGTTCTAGTGCAAGAGTTTTATACCAACAAAGCTCTTTCTCAACAATGGCATTTTGGTTCGTAAAAAAGAATATCAGTTCCATTATAACCCAGTAGTAGATGTTCAAAAATTCAGAGAAAAGGGCTTAGAATACCTGACCAACTACCAGTACCTTTATTATAATAAGTAGGAAAAAATTAGTGGCTTTTGTTCTTCTATTGATTTCTTCTGATTACTGTCAACTTCACATCGATCCTAAAAAGCTTGTAGAACTTGAACGGATTAGCATTATATTTGTCTTCTTAGTATCAAAGTACCTAACACCCTTCATTTACTAATTTTACCACCATTACTATGAAATTTTTGACCTTAAGCATGTTGTTGAGTTTATTTTGTTGGAGTTCTGCCCCTGAATCTGTGCATGATTTCACAATGGATAATATTGATGGAGAACCTGTAGCCTTGAGTAGTTATAAAGGAAAAGTACTTTTAATTGTTAATACAGCTAGTAGATGTGGTTTAACCCCTCAATACAAAGATTTACAAAGCCTTTATGAACAATACCAAGAGCAAGGTTTAGAGGTATTGGGTTTTCCTGCCAACAACTTTATGGGACAAGAGCCTGGCACCAATATTAAAATCAAGCAATTCTGCAAAGACAAATACGAGGTATCCTTTCCTATGTTTTCTAAAATTTCTGTCAAAGGAGATGACATGCATCCTTTGTACACTTATTTGACCAGCAAAAAACAAAATGGGGCAGTAGAAGCGCCTGTAACTTGGAATTTTCAAAAATTTCTAGTGGACCGTCAAGGAAAAGTAGTGGCTTCTTTCTCTCCTAAAGATAAAGTAAGTGACGCTAGAGTAATGCGCCTTATCCAAAAAACATTGGAAGGCTAAGATTGTAGCTCTTTTCTACTAAAAAAGCCATCTTGATTGATATCAAGATGGCTTTTTTTATCTCTACAAGTTAGGCGATGCATTAGAAGGCATAATAAAGGCCAATTCTATATTGCCAAGGAGAGGTATAAACAGGTGCTGGGCCGTTTGCGATTTGATTAAACCAAAGGGCATTGACTAAGAATTCGGTTGTTATAGAAAAGCCTTTCTCAAAAGAGGTATTGTATCCTATTCCTACATTAACAGCAGGAACAAACTCGCGAGATATTCTTCCTAAAGAAGATACCGTATGGTTGAGGTACTCTCCTTCTGCATGAATATATAGCCCTTGCAAGGTATTCACATCTGGCAGTGGCCGAAGATTAACAAACAAACGGCCGCCATAGACATTATCACCAACATAACGCCCACCATTAAAATAAGCAGTGTATATATAGGTAGCACCAATACCAACTGCTACATGCCGATTAAGAAGGTAGCCTACATAAGGAGAGGCATCCAAAAAAATGAAATTTCCAAACAAAACACTAAAAGTCATCCCTATAAACATGTTATCCACTTCCAAAATACTCTTCTTTGCTTCTGCAGTGGGCACTCTAGGGTTAACAATAACAGTACTGTCAATCATCTCATCATCAATCTGAGCTTGAGAAGAGGTTGTTATTGCTAATAAGACAATAAAAAGGCAAAAATAACGTCGCATGGTAGTTAATTTATTTCATTGAAGCGATTTGAACAATGGATATTCTCTCTTATTTTTTGAGTTTGGGTCACAATTTGTAAAGAAAATATCAATAAAACATGGTATCTGCCCAACGGTTTTGCAAAACATACCGTTTTAGGAAGTAGAATTGAGTTTTAGTCTTCACAATTCATACCAAACCATGTAGTAGCAACGTTAAATACTATGGAAGTCTTGGTGAGAGGGTAGAAGACAAGAATATCTTACTTACTTGTTCCTATTGGAATACTGAAATTACTGGGACTTTTACTTCCCCTTAAGATTGTTACTTTGGAAGTTGTTACGATTAATATAGAAAACAACAGCTTCTTTAATTAGAATGATGTACAATTTGTCTGAATGAAATATTCTGCGAAAAATACCGATCAAGAACTAGTGCAAGGCTGCCGAAAGGGTAATCGCCTAGCGCAAAAGTTTCTGTATGAGCGTTACTTTGGTAAAATGCTCGGCATTGCTATGCGGTATACCAAACAACAAGAAGAGGCCATAGAAATTTTAAATGCGGCCTTTCTCAAAGTATTCACAGGCTTAGACAAATATCAGGATAATAACAACTTAGCGGGTTGGATTGCCAAAATCGTATTCAATAGTGCTATTGACCATGTACGTCGTCATACTAAATACCGAAAAGTGATGAACTTTGAAGTAGAACGTGACTTACCTGTACTCAACGATAGCATTAACAATCTTCAAGCAGAGGATTTATTCAAACTCATTCAACAGTTGCCAACCGCTTCCCGAACTGTATTTTGTTTGTATGTAGTCGATGGCTACAAACACAAAGAAGTGGCAGAAATGCTTAATATTACAGTTGGAACATCAAAATGGCACCTAGCAAACGCCCGTAAGGAACTGCAACGAATGATTCGACAACAAGACAGAGAAGAATTACTCGTTCGCGGCTATTAATACGCACTTTGTTTGAATAAACAGAAACTCCTAATAAGCAGAAAGACTGAATGCGATGAACAAATTTTACAACAATGAAGATGATTTCTTGCGCCACAAACTTGTAGAACATGAGTTTGATGCGCTACCACAAGCCTGGGAGCAAATGTCCGCCCTATTGGACAGCCAGCCTGTTGTCGCTAAGCGTGCTGCTGGCTACTATTGGTGGGGGGCTCCTATTGCTGCCTTGATCATTGGGGCTGCCAGTGGTATTTATTATTACAATAAGAAACCAATAACGATTCCTTCCACTGCTGTTACCACGACTCCAATGGCCTTGCAAAACAAGTCTATAAAGAATACCGTGGACAAAAAAGCAGTCTCTTCTTTGTTGACAACAACAGGAGCAGCCACAGGGAATACAGCTACTAATAATAATGGAAAGATCGTTGGACGTGGAGCAGAGGAGAGAGCCAATAATAATGAGTCAAACACCACTGCTCTTGACAACACAGTTTCGCCATCTGCTAAAAGAGCCGCTATTGCTACCAAGAATAACCAGCAAGCTGCCTCTGTCGCTAATAATACGCCTGCTCCAACAGCAGAACAACCGATTCTTACGCCAACCCCAGAAACAAACGAAAATATACAAAAAGAAATCTCTATTGCCACCACGCCCATTACTACTCCTAGAATTTTGTCAGAGGAGCAACAGCATCGTGTCAGGAAGAGACGCACAGAAATTGTTTATCAATATTCCACTACCCCTCTCCGTGCTCTACAAGAAAAGAGACAACAAGAGTTAGGTACTTTTGGCATCAAAGAAGAAGTTGATTTCAAAAAGTCGCCTATCAAATTTGGAGTGGTCGTAGGGGCCAGCACACAACTGCCTGCTATTAGCCCTGAAAAAGTTGCTTTCCGCCCTGTTTTGGGCGCACAAGTGAGCGCTCAGTTTGCTAAACGTCACAGTATTCAAGTAGGCACACAATACAAAAACCTAGCAGTAGATACGGATCCTACAATTGAGAAGAACAATTACATTGGAGATCAAAGCCAACACCAGTATATTGCTCATCCAATTAAAGGACTTCACTTAATCGAATTCCCTGTTGTCTACAAAGTGCATCCACATCCTAAATATAATTTACAAGCTGGTGTAAAACCTACTGTTCTATTGGGAGTGGATTCCGATGCCCCAAAAAGTGTTGATTTGGCCGCTGCTAATACAGGTGTTTCTTCTTGGGACTTGGGTGTTTTATTAGGAGCAGAGTATTCATTGAACAAGCATTGGTCTATTGGCATACAATATACCTTAGGTTTAGTGAACATGGCGCAGAATGCAAAGAACTTGCACACACAAAGTGCCAACGATCCAATTCCTGCACAATCTATCAGCAAAGAACAAGATCTGCTAGTGCCTGTTGGAGGTGATCAAGCTACGTCACATTACATTCGTGTACCTGAACAAGTTAAAAACAGCGATTTGCAGTTACTATTGAAATATAATTTCTAAGGACCACAGTCGCTTATTAGAATAAAAATCCGCATTTTTGTCGAACAACAGTTTTTCCAACTTGGAAAAACTGTTGTTTTTTTAGTTACACTTTTGATCCAAATCATAGATTTCATTATTCATGACGCCACAACAGTTTAGCGTTGCTAACCTCCAAGAACTAAAGGATCTTATTCCTACCCTCCTGCCGTTCATTCAGCGGCACCGAAAAATCGCTTTCGTGGGAGAAATGGGTGCAGGCAAGACCACACTCATAAAGTTGCTCTGTGCGGCTCTAGGCGCTTTAGATTCGGCTACTAGTCCTACCTTTGCTATTATCAATGTTTATGCAACAGAGACCGTTCCTATACACCACATGGACTTATATCGTCTAAATTCAGAAGAAGAAGGATTTTCTATAGGGCTTTTGGAACTTTTTGACGATAATAGTTATTGTTTTATCGAATGGCCGCAAGTCATGGAAGCGTATTTACCAGAGGAAACACTTTGGTTAACGATAGAAGTAGGCGAAGAAGAAGAGCGGTTTTTACATTTACAAGAAGAAGTTGTTTAAGAAAAACACAAAAAAATAGATTTTTTCTCGCTAAAATTTTGTGGTTTGATTTAGACCTCTTATATTTGCATTCGCTTCGAGGAAGTAATGGCCCATGGTGTAATTGGCAACACACCGGTTTTTGGTACCGACATTCAAGGTTCGAGTCCTTGTGGGCCAACTATTTTTCTCTATTAAGAAGTGACAGCAATACAATTTTATAAGTTGTATTTTGGCCCATGGTGTAATTGGCAACACTCCGGTTTTTGGTATCGTCATTCAAGGTTCGAGTCCTTGTGGGCCAACAAGAAGTCTTTAGTCGTTTGACTAAAGACTTTTTTTATTGCCTTTTACTCTGGCTTTTCTATTTTGCTTTTTTTTAATACCTTCTTATTTTTTTTGAGATTTCTTGGCTATAATTCCCCTAATGCAAACGACTTAGCGATATTTTTACAGCAAAAAATCGTGAAAAATTTTGAAATACAACAAAAGGACATAAATTTGTAAAAAGCTTCTATTACATATTCAATTAACCAAGTACATACGATTCTTACTTTAAGTAGCGTTTAAATTAAAAGCACCTAACAAGACACTCAGAGCTATTTATTTCAAGGTTGAAACAAGTAATAGAACAGAAAAGACGAACAATTATTGATTCTTGAATACCTTATTTACTACTAAACAAAAATCGTAAAGCAACACGAATTATGAATAAAGGAGATTTGATTGACAGAATTTCACAAAAGGCAGGTTTTAGAAAAGCGGATGCAGCAGCAGCATTGGATGCTGTATTGGAGTGTATCCAGGAAGCACTAGAACAAGGCGAGAAAGTGACATTGGTCAACTTTTGCACCCTTGATACCGCTTATCGCGCGCCCAGAAAAGGTGTCAATCCTTCTAACAAAACTCCTGTTATGATTGGCGAGAAAATCATGGTCAAATTCAAAGCAGGTAAATTACTGTCAGATGCGGTTAATAATCCTAAATTACTAAAGAAATTAAAACCGCAACTTTAAAACAATACACTCTTTTCCTTCCTTATCCTTCATGCACTGCTTTAGCAATAGCTGTCATTAATTGTGGCTGTTGTTCTAAAGCATTTCCTACAACAATTACATCTGCACCTGCCTGAACATTCGCGCGTGCCTGCTCCGCTGTTTTGATACCACCTCCTATAATAAGCGGAATATCGGTCGCCAAACTTACTGCTTCTATCATCGTTGTACTAATTGGCCGTTGTGCTCCACTACCTGCATCCATATAAAGTAGTTTGAGGCCTAGCATTTCGCCAGCCATTGCAGTACAAACCGCAATGCTGTCTTTGTCGGCTGGTATTGGAAACGTATTGGACATATAAGAAACAGAGGTTGGAACCCCTCCATCGACCAAGATGTACCCTGTCGATAGGACTTCTAAGGGACTAATTTTAAGATAAGGAGCAATTTCAACATGCTTCCCAATCAATAATTCTGCATTCCTACCAGAAATCAAGGATAACAACAACAAACCATCCGCTTGATAACTCAATTGGCGAGAACTGCCAGGAAATAGAATAACAGGAATCGTAGATTGTTCTTTGATTAACTGTATCATTTCATCCAGTTCATTATTAACAACCAAGCTCCCTCCGACAAAAAAGTAATCCACTTTCGCTTCCTCTGCCAATGCGACTAGGGGCGCCACTTCTTTTAAAGCTAATTTGTCAGGGTCTATTAACACGGCAAATTTTTTCTTTCCAGTGCGTTTATCTTCCTGTAAACGGGTGTAGATTTGATGGTCTTTCATAATAAATAGAGATAGCGAAGCAATAAAGCCAATAATACAAGAGGGCTTATAAAAAGCAAAAGTAGGGCTTTGTCAACAAATTTCATCTCCTAACTCCCACCTTTATCTAAGTTTTTCACTGGTACACCATCCTTGCCCATAATTAATTGCCCCAATTTCCCTTCTACCCTCTTTCAAAAACATGAAACAAGAGAATCTATTTGATGAACAACAAAGTGTATTTTCTAACAGCTTATATACTCTAATAAGTAGGGATAGCTTCTTATTTTATTTTTTACATTATTGTGCTTACTTTTTTGGCCTATTTACAAGGATTGGCCTATTTGTTGAGCGCAAAAAGAGGAGTAAAAAGCCTTTATAATCCCACAAAAGTGTATTTTTATACCGATTGAAAAGGTGAATCGCAGCGGTCTCCCTCGCTTCATAAAAACATACTAATTTATAGTCTGCTTTGACAGCATTTTTCCGATGACCAACGTTATTCAATTACTCAAGGACACCAATCTCTCTACCTTATTTATTTAACTAACTAATCATTACTTATGCGTTTATTCTTATTCCTCTCCGCAGCGTTTATCACCTTCGCATTTATCGCTTGTGAGAAACCTTCTACTAGTACAGAAGAAAAAACAGGTACGCTCGAATTAGTCTTTAAAGGGCGTTACAGCGGAACCCCTATGCCTACTTACACTAGTATTAATACAGGAGAGACAGACCCCACCGCTCTTACGTTCAAAAAATTGGAATTCTTTATTTCTGAAATTCAAGGAAAAAAAGATGGAGAAATGGTTGAAATAGCTGATGTTAGCTATGTCAATCTCAATTCTTTATCGGATGCCACTAAAGCAGAAGAAGGGTACAAAGTGACCTTAACCAATGTTCCTGTAGGAACTTACAGCCAATTGAAATATGGTATTGGCGTACCAGATGCGACCAATGCCACATCTCCAGGAGAGTATGATTCTAATTCTCCTTTGGGTGTGAATGCCAATTACTGGGCGACTTGGAACAGCTATATCCTTTGTAAAATTGAAGGAGACGCAACTTTAGCGAATGGCTCTACACAAGGATTCTTGTATCATGCTGGTGTTAATGGCATGTACCAAGAACGTGCTTTTGATAAAGAGTTCACAATTACTAGTGACGAAACTAGTACTGTTGTTTTCCACATCCATAGCAAAGATTTATTCTTCAAAGCTGGACAAGAAATCAATATTGCTACAGATAACAGCACCCATTCTGGCGCTGATGGAAGTGCTCCTTACTTATTGGCAAAAAAAGCTATTACCAATTTAGCAGACGCCTTGCATGTACACTAAAAAAGCTTTGAGAAGCGTATTTTAAAGATTCACTAATCATTCTTTATGTATTATAAAGCTATTGCCGTTCTTTCTTTGATTGCCATTGGCATCATTGCTTGTCGACCAACCGAGTCCCCTAACCCTGATGAAGGGGTAGATTTGACAGGTATCACTTATGCTCCTACTGCTTATACTGTGGTTCCACCACAGGGCCTTCCTCCTATGGAAATTCCAGCAGAGAATCCCATGACAGCAGAAGGCATTCGATTGGGTAGACACCTGTTTTATGATCCTATTTTGTCCTTAGATTCCACTATTTCCTGTGCCAGTTGTCACAAACAAGAAAAAGCCTTTACCGATGGTGTGGCCTTTTCTACAGGGATTGATGGGTTGGTAGGCAAACGTAGCTCCATGTCCTTGATTAATGTGGGCTACAACTGGATTCGCGGACGCCAGCACAACTTTATGTGGGATGGTCGTTTTGCTACTTTAGAAGAACAAATTATCAAAGGGCCTATTATTGATCCTGTGGAAATGGCGAATACGGCAGAAAATGTAGAGAAGGTATTGCGCCGACACCCCAATTATCCAACGATGTTTAGAGAGGCATTTGGCATTGCGAATAGCAATGAAATTAAGATGGAAATGGTGGGCAAGGCTATTGCTCAATTTGAGCGTACCCTCAACTCTGCTCGCTCGATGTATGACAAAGATGTTTGGGATAGTTTTGTTTACATGAGCCCACAAGCCTTAAATGGCATGGATATTTTCCAAGGCGATGCAGCGGGTTCGCCTAGCAGCAAAGATGGAGAGTGTGGGCATTGTCATAGTTTTTCTACCAATAAAGCTTTATTTGCTCGGAATGAATTTTCTAACAATGGATTGGATTCTGTTGTTAGTCTGGCTGATTTCTTAGATTATGGTTTGGGAGGCGCGACCAACAATGCGCCTGATAATGGCATGTTTAGAGAAGTAAGTTTGCGCAACATTGCTCTAACAGCTCCTTACATGCACGACGGGCGTTTCCAAACACTAGAAGAGGTGATGGATCATTATGTAAATGGTATTCATCCTGCACCAAACTTGGCCTCTGAAATTAGTACAGCAACAACCCTTCCTCAGTTAACACAAGCAGACAAAGAAGACATTATTGCCTTCTTACATGCGTTAACAGACACCAGTTACGTCAATAAAGAGGAATGGAGCAATCCATTTTAAGAATCGATTGCAACGCTTCTCCAAAAATCCGTTTACTCCTCCTGTAATAGGCCACGATGTCTGTTACAGGAGTTTTTATTTAACCTGCCCTTGTCACTATTATAACCTGTAGTTTATGACACGTTCTTTTTTACTCTGCTCTTTTTTAGTAATAAGTTTTCTGGCTTGTCAACCAACGCCTCCTGTTCTTACTAAAGGAGTTGATTTGACAGACATTGCTTATAATCCAACGGCCTATACTATTGTTCCGCCGCAAGGGCTGCCTCCTATGGAAGTTCCAGCCAACAACCCCATGACGGAAGAAGGCATTCGGTTGGGAAGGCATCTTTTTTACGATCCTATTTTATCCTTAGACTCTACCATTTCTTGTAGTAGTTGTCATAAACAAGAAAAAGCCTTTACCGATGGGGTGGCTCTTTCTACAGGAATTGATGGGTTGGTAGGCACACGCAGTTCTATGTCTTTGATTAATGTGGGCTATAGCTGGATTCAAGGGCGCCAACACAATTTTATGTGGGATGGTCGCTTTGTCACCTTAGAAGAGTTATCTACTAAAGGTCCCATTATGGACCCTGTAGAAATGGCCAATACACCAGAAAATCTAGAAAAAACGTTGCGCCAACACCCTACCTACCCCAAAATGTTTAGAGAAGCCTTTGGTATCAATAACAGTGGCGCCATCAAAATGGAAATGGTAGGCAAAGCCTTAGCACAATTTCAGCGCACCCTCAACTCGGCCAATTCCATCTACGATCAAGATGGTCGAGTTCCAGGTGTTTTTATGAGTGCGCAAGCCCAAGATGGTTTTAGAATTTTTATGGGGGATGCCAATGGTGCGCCTAGCAGCAAAGATGGAGAATGTGGCCATTGCCACAGTGCCTCTTCAGGAAAACCGTTATTTGCTCGCAATGATTTTTCTAACAATGGATTGGATTCTGTTGCTAGTCTGACCGATTTCTTAGACTATGGACTAGGAGGTGCTATTAATGATCCAACAAAGAATGGAATGTTTAAAGAAGTTAGTTTAAGAAACATTGCCCTAACAGCTCCTTACATGCACGATGGCCGTTTCCAAACATTAGAAGAAGTGATGGATCACTATGCCAGAGATTTACGACACCGTAGTCCTAATACTGCTTCAGAACTAACAACCGCAACAACGCTTCCTTACCTGAATCAGGCTGATAAAGAAGATATTATTGCCTTCTTACATGCCTTAACGGATACCAGTTACGTCAACAACAAAGCATGGAGCAATCCATTTGAGGAATAATAATTGCAGTGCTATTGACTACTACCTTTCAACATCCTGTAGTGGGTTCACAACCCTATTACAGGATGTTGTGTTTTAGAAGAGAATTTACTTATTTTACCCTTCTATTAGAGAATCCATACCATTACTTCAACTTTTGTAAATAGCTAACTCGTGTCGCGCTTTTCTATCTTCTTTTTGTTGCTCCTTCTACTCTCCTTCTACCTGACCGCTTGTGTAAGCACCACTACTACCACCACTAAAACAGATCCTACGAATTCCAACACCACCACACAAGACGGCCGTCAAGTTGTCATTCGCCAAGCAGGACAACTACAAGTTGTAGAGCCAGACACCATTCGCTTAACACCAAATCCTTATTCTTCTTTGGTCGAGATCAAAACGCGTTTTGGAACCATGAAAGTAGAACTATTCTTTGACGCGCAAGGGCACCGAGAAAATTTCCTTAAACTGGCGAAAGAAGCACATTATGATAGCCTACTTTTTCATAGGGTCATGAAAGGTTTTATGGCACAAGGGGGAGATCCAGGTTCCAAAAACGCCGTAGCGGGCAGTCGCTTGGGCAGTGGTAGTACGGGCAGTCAACAGCCTGCTGAAATGGGCGATCATTATTACCACATCAAAGGCGCCTTAGCCGCAGCAAGACAACCCGATGCCATCAACCCAGAAAAAGCATCTTCTGGTAGTCAGTTCTACATTGTTCATGGCAGTTCTGTTGCTCCTATTCAATTGGATAAGAACGAACGCGAATATGATATGGTTTATACAGAAGAGCAGCGAAAATTATACTATAAACTAGGCGGCGCCCCTCAATTAGATATGGAATATACCGTATTTGGACGCGTCTACGAAGGCTTTGAAATCATTGATAGTATCGCTGCTATTCCAACCGATGCCTATGCTCGTCCTAAAGAAGATATACGCATGTTTGTAAGCATCATTCGAGAATAAAAAGCCATTCTATTCCTATCTAAAAATAATAAAGGGGCAAGTACACCACGCGTACTTGCCCCTGCATCAAACATTCCTTACTCCTTAAGGATGTACATGGAACTTGATCGTATCCATTGCCTCTGATCCATTATGGTTGGATACTTTAGCAGTGAGTTCGTAATCAGAATGTACACTAGCAGAAACAACTACAAATGTATCTATTTCATGGCTTGTGCTGTGGGTATGTCCATGTAAATGCAGCAATTCCATCGTCATGGTTGTATTGGTTACATGAACATGATACTCGTGTAATTCGTCATCATCCATAAAATGGACTTTTACAGGAACGGTATCCCCTGCGTTATACGTTGTTCCTTCCAAAGGTTTGTGTACCTGTAAACTTGGTTCGCTTACGTTATCTGTATTATCCTCTTTTGTACAAGAAGTAAAAGCGATAATTAATAGTAATAAGCTGGTAAAAATGATGGTGTTTTTCATGATTGTATTATGATTATTTGTTGTTGATTTCTTTAAAATAAATAATTGAATTGAGCCATTAGGCGGGCCTCATTATGGATCTGTCCGCTGGCCATTTGCTGCCAAATAGGCTGCTGGTATTCTACTCCTATTTGGAAGTTCTTATAATAACATTGAAGACTAGCGGTTGCTAATAATTGAGTGCCTCCCGAATAAATTCGGTCATACCCTCTATTGGTGTTTCGTGCCAAATGCTCTAGCTGCAACCCGCCCTGAGGAGCAAAAGTCCAATCTTTGGCCTTCAAAATCCCAAACCCAACAAGGCTATTGCTCCATTGATTGCCCATTTTATAGCCTTCTGGATTAGCCAAGTTGATTTGATAGGTACTGCTCCAATTGAGTCCCCATTTTTTTTGACGAATGGTGTATGCGCCTGAAAGAATAAAATTCCAAGCTCCTGTTCCCAATTGAAAAGCCACTGGTAAAGCCACCCCATCAGCATCGACTGCTCGGTGGTTGCCCGTTGGTGCCTGAACACCTCCTCCTAGCATTAGGTTATGCTGCGTTTTAGCCAAAGAATCTTTTAAGGTATTATTATACACTTGATAAAAGGCCAAAACAGAGACATCAGACAATCCTATTAGGCGTGTTGGTGTTTTATCTTCTGTTTCCTGAATATTGATTTTGTAAGGAATATACGCTAAGAGCTGTAACCTTGGGTGTGGATAAATCCGCGTTTGTATACCAAGATTATAATAATAATCGCGCGTATGCTCTCCTGTAAGGCCATCATGCCCGTTGAGCGCGCCTAAAGAACTATACCGTCCAAATAAACCAATAAAATTCTTCTGAAAATTCGGAAAGAGGCCATTTTGATAATTGCCTAAGGTAGGGCAACCGCCATCACAGCCCCACATAGCAGTAGGTACACTACTAAGCAATAAGCACAGTAGTCCCCACCATAATTGGTGTTGTTTCATACAAGTTGTTTTCTAAAACAAAAGATAAAATTAGCCGAGAATAGAAATAGCCGCTTGCTTGGGAGGATCCAGCAATTCAAAGGCCGCCAAATGATCATAATGGCACACATAGTATCCATTATTGGGCGCCTCCCACAAAGAAATGGAAGGTGGTAAAATAGAAGAAAAGGTGGTTAAGGGTTGTAATAAACCTACTAAAGGTTGTAGGTGAATTTCCTTGGGTGGTGTAGAAGACTCGTTAGCACTAGTTTCTGGATCTTCACTGGCAGCTAACATCGTTTTGAGGTGACATTTTCCATCACATCGAAGCGCAGGTCGATCTTTGTTCTCACAAAAATCTTTAGTGATTTGCTCCTTTTGTAAGGTGTAATAGGCATAGACCATCCCTTGGTAACCCGTCTGTAGGCCTACCAAAATCATCCACGCTATGCAAATCAATTGTCTCATGCGGCAAAGATAAGACTTTATTCTTATAAGGGATAATTTTAGCAAGGCGCTATTGTAATTTTAAGATACTGTTTACATAATAACGCCTTGCCACCAACTAGAGCTTATAAAAGCACCTCTTCTTGCTGTTCTTTCGGAGTCTTTCCAAAAGCTAAAATAGGATCAGGCTGATTCCGCAGTAAATCTTCAAATGTTTCTCGTGCTCGTATCAAATGCGCTTGTTCCTGATGAATCAACACCTCTGCAGGACGGTAACGGCTGTTGTAATTAGACGCCATAGAAAAACAATAAGCACCTGCGTTCTTAAAAGCCAATACATCGCCTGCTTTAATTTCACTAATTCTACGATTCCAACCAAAAGTATCTGTCTCACAAATGTACCCCACCACCGTATAAATCTTAGGCTTCCCCAAAGGATTGGAGGCATTAACAATATCGTGATGCGCCCCATAAAACATTGGTCGAATAAAATGATTAAACCCTGTATCCAAGCCTGCAAACACAGTAGAAGTTGTTTGCTTGACGACATTGGTTCTAGCCAAAAAATACCCCGCCTCACTCACCAAGTACTTTCCAGGTTCAAAAACCAAGGTTAAGTCCTTGCCTGTCTCTTCACAAAACGAATTAAACTGCGTTGTAATCATCGCTCCAAATTGCTCCATATCCGTCTCTATGTCCTGTGTTTTGTATTTCACTTTGAATCCAGAGCCAAAATCGATGTATTCTAAATCTTCAAATTCTCTCGCGACATCAAACAACAATTTTGCAGCGTGCGCAAAAACCTCTACATCCAAAATATCCGAGCCTGTGTGCATGTGCACTCCTTCTATTCGCATATTTAAAGTCTTGACCAGACGATGCACCAAAGGCATTTGATGAATAGAAATGCCAAATTTAGAATCAATATGCCCTACAGAGATCTTACTATTGCCTCCCGCCATAATATGTGGATTTACCCGCACACAAAAGGGCTTTTCTGGATGTTGCAATCCCATATATTCCAACGTCTCAATGTTATCAATATTAATCCGTACTCCTAAGCGAATCGCGGCTTCCAATTCCTCTATGGACACCGAATTCGGCGTATACATAATCTCTTCAGGGGCAAAACCTGCCTGCAAACCCAATAAAATCTCTTGATAAGAAACCGCATCCAACCCCGCTCCTTCTTGCTGCAACAAGCGCAAGACACTGATATTGGTCAACGCCTTACATGCATAGTGAATCTTAACCTTAGAAACACCTTTTAGTGCCTTACGCATGGTCTGGTACTGTTGTTGGATGCGGGCGGCATCGTAGACAAATAAAGGTGTGCCGTACGTGTCGGCTAAAGTGACCGCACTCTGGCCGCCAATCTCAAACTGTTCTGTTTCTTCGTTAAAAAGCATGATACCTATCGATTTTGAAATAAGAAGTAATAAAAAAAGCGATTGATCCTAATTGGATCAATCGCTTATAAACACTATGTAAGATGGTTTATTTCGTTTTAGATGACTGTCCAATAGCGGCTCTCCCAATAACACTTCTGTTTCTTGGTAGCAGTACATAGAACGGCCTTCTTGCTAGCGGTTGCGGCTGCAAAAGAAAGGGCAAAAGTGCTATGTATGGTACTTGTCATAGAACGAATATAGGATTTTTACAGGAACAGAAAAATTTTGAGGCCTTAAAAAGCGTTAAGAAGAATAGATTGTAAAGGTGTTTGGTGATCTGCGTAGGAAACTCTACCTTTCTTTTTCAATTCTATTTTTTGATAATTCTTCTTCTAAAACCCCTTCTCTATGTGGCGTTATGGTGTACTTTGTTGTTTTTTGTTTAGTAGTCTAACCGCAGTTTGGGCACAAAACACCTTGGAGCTTGCCCTTCAAACCTTGGAACAAGACCCAGCATTAAAACATGCTTCTATTAGTTTTTGTGCCATTGATGTGAACAGCAATACCATCTATGCCCAACGCAATGCCAATACCTCTTTGGCACCAGCCTCTTCCATGAAGGTCATTACCACAGGAGCCGCATTGGCTACCTTAGGGCCAGATTACACCTTCAAGACCCACTTAGAATACAGTGGAAGCATCAGCAATGGCACCCTTAGAGGCAATTTATATCTACGAGGTATGGGCGATCCTTCCTTAGGTTCTCCCATCATGGAAGGCGTCTTGGATAGAGCCACTTTTATGAAAAAACTGGTAACAGCCGTACAAAAAGCAGGCATTCAGCGCATTGAAGGAACCGTTATTGGAGACGGCAGTTATTTTGAAGATCAAATCGTTGTACCAACCTGGCAATGGGGCGATGTAGGTAACCATTATGGAGCAGGAGTCAGTGGCCTCAATTATCATGATAACCTCTATTATATTTACTTTGGTAGAACCAATACTTTTGGGGATATTCCCAAAGTTGACCATACCGATCCTGTTATTCCAGGGCTAGCACTGGACAATCGCGTCACACAAGCAGGGAGCCGCACAGGAGATAATGCCTACGTTTTTTCGGCGCCTTTTGGACAACAAGCTATTATTCGTGGGACAATTCCCAAAGGCAGTGGCTTATTTGACATCAAAGGTGCCACACCAGATCCAAGCTTGTTGTGTGCCCATGATTTGCGCAATGCGCTCATCAACCAAGGGATTTCTGTGGCAAAAATCGCCACTACACAACGCCAATTTAAGCGCCAAGAACGCCGCCAAAACATACTCACCCATAGTTCTCCCCAACTCCATGTCATTTGTAAACACACCAATGAGGCCAGTCGCAATATGTATTGCGAAGCGATGCTCAAAGCGATGGGCGCCAAAGTCAAAGGCACAGGTACCACCGACAACGGCATTGCTGTAGTAATGGACTTGTGGCGGGGTCGTGGTTTGGAGTTAAGTGGCTTTTTTATGAAGGATGGCTGTGGGCTTTCAGCGCGCAATGGGGTGACCGCCAAAACTTTTGCTGCAATTATGCGCAAAATGTACTTGGACAAGGCCAGTTTTGGAGATTTTTATAATCAATTGGCTATTGCAGGGCGCACAGGTACCCTGAGAAACGTAGGTCGCAACTCTCTAGCAGAGAATAATGTTCGGGCTAAAAGTGGCTCTATGAATCGCATTCGCAGTTATACGGGTTATGTGACCACTAAAAGCGGCAAATTGCTCTCTTTTAGCATTTTGGTCAACAATTACTCTTGTACAGGGTATCGAATGCGCAAAAAATTAGAAACCCTACTCATCGCTATGGCAGAAACCAACTAGCCCTATGCCGTTGGGAGCTCCTCCTCTTGTGCTTCTTGGGTCAGCAATACATCTTCCTCTACATAAGGCGTAAATTCGGAAGTGCTGAATAAAAGCCCCAAGGAGCGCAAGGCGGTTATGTTTAATAAAACAACCGTTATAATACCAAACAAAGGCACTGCTAAAACGGCTCCTGTTATCCCCCAAACAAAACCACCAAGAATAACCACTAAAATAGTAAAAAAGGGATGCACTTTGACACGATCCCCAACCACATAAGGTTGTAAAATATAGCTCTCTATAAACTGCCCGATTCCAAACGTAAGAACAATACCAATCAGAACGGCTGTACTGCCTGAGGTGAGGTAACCAAAAACCATCGCCAAGGTAAACCCAATCAAATTGCCAACAAAAGGAATTAGGGTTAATAAGGCCGCAATCATACTGATTAGAATAAAATTATCCACCCCAGAGATTCCCAGCCCAATGCTATAGAAAATGGACAAAGCAGCCTGTAACATAAAAATTCCAGTAAGGTATTGCGGAGCAATATTCGCAGAATTCCGAACGGTTTGTCGGACATTCTCATGCTTCTCCCTTGGGAAGATGCGCAAAATAAAGGTCTTAAATCGTGCCCTATAATTCAGGAAAAAGAAGATATAAATCATAACCAACAACCAATTCGCAAAAAAGGCACTAATCGAGCCCAGCCAACCAGCGACCATAGCCCCAGGATTAAATTCCGCACTCATTATGCTGTCCAAAGAAGGCGTTAAATCTGCCTCATTCAAGGGCGTCCGCTCTGCTAAAAACTGACGTAGATGCAGGACTTTGGGTTGCATGTTGGTTTTAATTGTTGGCCATTTATCCACAAAAACCTTGGATTGATAAGCCATCAAGGAGGCAAAACCAATGGAGACTAAAAAGATAAAAAAGGTACTCACAAACGCTGCTAAGCCTCTCTTTAGCCCCTTTTCTTCTAGCTTTTTAGACAAAGGCAAGAGCACCAAAGCCAATAAAAGAGCCATTGTAAATGGAATCAAAAAAGCCTTGGCTTCTGACAGAGCCAGTACCAAAAAATAAAACCCTATAAACGTAATGATAACCCGCCCGTAATCGTTCCAGCCTTTTTTCATCCTATTGGTTGTTCTCAGCAGTAACACTGCCCATTGTTATAAAAAAAATAGCAGACCTAAGACGCTTATCTAGGTCTGCCATCCTTTTAAGAAATGCGAATACAAAAGCTACTTAAGCTCCTGCTACATAATCCTTTAAATACTGAAAATGAGGCCCTAATTGTCCTTCTTTTGCAATCGCTGCACGCTCCAACATTCCTGTATCTTTCAAGGCCAATAACTCTTCTATAACGTGCTCTGCAAACTGCTCTCCAAAAGATTTAGAAGCATCTTTGGGCAATTCATTCGGCAAATTATCAATCGTCATCATATCTACCGTATGCGCTTGGTAAGGCGCTACGGCTGCTTTAGAAGCTGGATCATATCCAAAAACAGGATTGTCTATGGTCGTGGCATATAAGGTAGATGGGATGGAAGCAACAGGCGCAATATCACAGGTTACATCGGCAATTACATTGATGTTAAAATCATCTTGCTGCATGTCTTCTGCGGTAAAAAAAGCAGGCGCTTCATTTGCCCAATAAATACCATTAATCATCAAATTGGCCACCTTGGTATACGGCGCAAAAATGGACGTAAAACGTTCTGGATGTTGGAAAAATTCTTGTACATCAAAAGCTTTTCCTTCTTCTTTTGGTGCAACATAATCCTTGCACCCCAACTGCGTATAAACCGCCTCTTCATAAGTGTTTGCTAAAAATTCCTTAGGGGAAACTTGACGAATTCCCATGTGGTTCAGTACTTCTACAGCACCATTCCCAACGCGTCCTGTTCCTGTCACTACAATCTTCATAGCAGGCAATTTCAAGGATTTGTAATAAGCGATCGCCGCTGCATAATCATCGTATTGATGCATTTGCTCCAGCTCAAACGCTCCTATACGATTGCCATACGTCATCATACCATTATGTGCACCTACAATCCCTGCAAAACGCCCAAAAGCAATCACACGCTGTTTCTTGCTGTTGGTTAGGACTTCATAATCCATCAAGGTGATGTTTTTCTTTAGAACATCCTGTAACAAAGCACGGTTATAAGGCTGTGCTTTGATGGTATGCGAAAAGAAAAAGTAGGTTTTATTAGAAATCAATTGCTCTTTGGGTACTTCTTTAATTCCCATCAATACATCACAATCGCTTAAATCCTCCTGCATTTTCACGCCAAGATCTTCATAACGATGATCGGGAATACAACGCCCTTTGGAGGGTTGTACTACTAAATTTAGGCTATACTTTTCTTGTAAAGCCACACATTGTTCGGGCGTAAATAATACACGGGCATCAGGCGGCACCTTGCCTTCTCTAATAATTCCTATTTTCATTGTTCTATGTTTTTATAGCTGCTCTTGGCAATTCTCCTATAGGTAAGGAATATTCAACTTTATTGCAAATAATTCTAAAGAGAAAACGAATATTTTCCCTCAATTGCCCCCTTCTATCTACGACACACTCCTCCCAATTCCCCTACTTCTACTAATTCTAGAAAAAAATAAACGGGCTGGAACTTTTATCTTATCGAATTAGTTATACCTTTGTGCCGCTTCGCGAGCAACCACAAGGGTGCTCCCAAAGCCACTATTTACAACACGGGGCTGACTGGAATTGACAGCATTGAACGTTCTGTAAATAAGCATGTCGAGACAGGTGTGGTTATCTCGTAAATCATAACACATAACAACTTTGAAATGGCACTAACAACAGTTATGCTATGGCTGCCTAATTAGAACTTAATTAGACACCATTGTGGCTGGCGCTTGACACCTAATACACAGCGTCCCCCACATCATCAATTTTTAGGTTAGTTCGGCAAGCGTTTCTCCGTATTGTCTGGCGAATGAAGAAGAGGATAGAGTTGCTATGCGTGTGTCAGCAGACCTTTAGTAGCTCGAAATCCGATTGTTGACTAAACATGTAGAAAGTTTATGGATGCATTGACTGGACGAGAGTTCGAATCTCTCCAGCTCCACAAAACCCTCTAATTTATTGACAATTAGGGGGTTAAATGTTAAGTTGATACATAATATATTAATCTAAAGTCTCATTGTTTTTTACTTGCATGCTATGACGCAAAAAAAGTTAAAGAACAATGATAAAAAAAAGTACGCCTAAATTATACACAGGCAAAAATTCTCTCTCGGTTCGATGGTTTGTTTACTACTTAGATGAAAAAGGCAAACGTGTCAAAAAATATGGTGACATCAATAAATCACTCACCTTAAAAGGACGTAAAGCAGCTGCTCAAAAGCTCATTGAAGAAATTCAACAAATCCACATCAAAAAATCCAATCTTAGCCTTTCTCAAAAAATCTATGAAGAATTAGAGAATAGAAAGCCTATCTGGAGACCAAAAACCTACCAGTGCAAAAAATCCAAACTTGATATTTTTACAAAATGGATGGAGAATAAAGAATGGACGGAAGAAAGTATCTATGATTTTTTCTTTGAGCATCTAACCAAGGAAAAAAGACTTTCCCCAACTACTTACAACGATTATATACTTTGCTTAAATCAAGCTTTGGGTTGGTGCGATCAAAAGCACCTGTTAAAAGAAATTGAAAAACGCAAAGCTTCTCCGACTCCAGCGGCTTACTTCACCCAGAGCCAAAGAACCTTCTTGAGTAAAACCATCAAAAATTCTAATCCGACCTTGTGGTTTTTTGTTCAGTTTGTTTATTACTGTTTTATTCGACCTCGTGCGGAGCTGAGGATGCTCAAGGTCGGTGATGTTGTTTTGGAGGAACAAAAAATTAGAATTCCTGCCAGTATTGCCAAAAATAAAAAACAGCAGTATGTGGCCATTCCTAACGCTTTCTTTCCTACGGTAAAGGCAAAGCTCAAAAATAGGAACCCAAACGAGTATATCTTTCCTGGTCTTCGCCATTTGTCTCCTACTGGTATGAATACCTTTGGACGACAACACCGAGAGCTTTTAAAAGAATTGGGTTTTGATACGAGCCGCTATAAGTTGTACTCTTGGAAACATACGGGTGCTGTGGCGGCTGTCAAGGCTGGCATCCACATCAAACAACTGCAAATTCAATTGCGCCATAATTCATTGGATCAGGTGGATGAATATTTGAGGCAGTTGGGTGTTTCTGATTTGGGGGATTTGAGGGATAATTTTCCTAGTATTTAGAATATAGAAGCTCCAAAGGGTTGTTTCCTTTGGAGCTTTTAAATTATAGACCTCTAAGTATTTCTAATACATCATCTTTCCTTGATTCTAAATGCTCTGGAAAAACTTCATATTCTAAATCTGAATGAGAGTATATATCGAAAATACCCGTATTGTATTTTATTTTTATTTTCTGCCCACTTACTAATCCAATAATATACTTACCTTTTACTTTCATTTTTATACTGTTTTTATTTTTCCACCAATCGCTATCATCTAAAAAATATATCCCTTCTTCTCCTTCACATAAAATATAAATTAGATGTCTATTGCTTTTTTCTACGCACTCTTGTATTTCCTTTAAGATACCAACATTCCCCTTAGTCTGTGCAGTTAAAGGAGGTCTAAATTGAGAGCATTTTTCTATTGCAGTGCTTAAAGTACTCATCGCCCTAGGTATTACATACTCCTTAGCTAACTCGTCTAAAGTATCTTTTTTACTATCTAGAAGTTCTTTCGCCAATTTAAGGCACTCTTCCAAACTATCTTCTATTTCATCTATTCCTGCTCTACTTATTTTATCAACTTTTTTCGCTAATTCTTCTACTGTTCCCATCTTTTTTAATTATTACTAAGTAATCAATATACCAATTTCGTTATTTAATCTGATTTCCATTAAACCTTGATTGCTTTTTCAAAACAACCTATCCTCTATATCCCACGAAAGAATCGCTCTACAAATTACAATTCTTCATCCTCACTGGGTAAGTCGTGAACAAAATCAATCCCTTGGGGTAATATCCTTGAGATGCTCCAGAGCAGCGTTCAGTTGCGCCATCATTCATTGGATCAGGTGGATGAATATTTGAGACAGCTGGGTGTTTCTGATTAGAGGGATTTGAGGGATAATTTTCCTTGTATTTAGAATATAGAAAGCTTCAAGGAAAATTCACTTTGGAGCTTTCTACATTATTTTACAACCTTCAATTGAGCTAATATTTTTATTCTATCCAGATAAGCCTCCCAATGTTTAGGATGATCTTTAGGGTTTGTCCCTTCATCATAAAACCAAACTGTATTTATATTACCATCTTCATCTTTCTTAATTCCCCTACCAATTCCCCAAGATAGCCCTTTAAGGACTTCATTGGTCAGTCCTTCATATTTTGTATAAACTGGATACTCCTCATAACTTATACGCTCTTTGGTATTCCATCCCAATGGTTTATATTCTCTATTAAATACAAACCATTCTCCAGTTTCATTTTTTTTCATACCATAAGGCATGTTAACTCTAAAAAAGTCAAATAATCCCATTCTTTGTTTTCTTTATAAGATAATTAATATACATTCAATATATCATTCTTAGAATATACTATAAGCCTCTTTGATGCTCTAGTTAATGCAACATATAAATGCTTAGGACACTCAAACTTATCTGCTTCAACAACAATAACAGTATCAAACTCTAGCCCTTTTGTAAGTAACGTTGTTCCTACATACTTTCCATACACTTTCCGCCCAATACATCTAACCATATTCCTATTCTTTATCATTGCTTGATAAACTGTAGTCTCATTAGTATCTGCTTCATTTAAAGCATTTAGAAGAGAATTATAAAGTTCTATTCTATAGCATTTAACATTCGGTAAAGCTTTTATTTTCTGTAATAACTGAACTATCCCTTTCCTTTCTCCTGAAAAGGCATTAGCTATTTCTTTTAAAGCTTGGGTATGTAATTTTTCATCTTCTTTTACTTTTCGCTTTAACCCTTTATTATTGAACCATTTATTTATTTCTGTTTTATTAAACAATCTCAATGAAAGTTCTTTTGTTTTTAGAATTAAGTTTTCGCTGGTTATTGAATCACATAATTTAGATAAGAAATAAAAATCTTTACTATCAATAGGTTCCATCAATCTTAATCTTCCTCGAAACGTTTGAATCAATTTAACCCTTGGGTTAATATTGTTTGTAATTGGATGTATTATTAATAAACTATCCTCTTCACCTATTATTTTATAAATAGCTGTAGTCTTCAACCTAGTTTCTTCTGTTTTTGAAAACTCAATTGATGGAAATTGTCTTAGGTCTATATTTTCTTTATTAACTAATTTCCCTCTTATCGCTTTCAAATCTTCCCCCAAAGATTCATTCCCTCCTATTATCCACCGCCAAGGAGTCTCAAGTACCTCTTGATTATTATAAAAATCTCTCATTAATATTGAACACTCTAGATCAACTATAGTGCTTGAGTTAAAATCAAAAATACCTTGCATATGATCTCCTAATAGTCTAGTTGGTAAAACTTGAGCTATTTCCCATATTAATTCGTGCTGTTCAATAGAACAATCTTGGTATTCATCAACAAATACTCCCGAATAACTGTTCTTAATTATATTCTTTATCAGTTTCTTTTTTACTAACAATGTAGCTTCTTTTACAAGAAAAGGATAGTATACTTTACTATCTTCTTGTTTAGGAATATCATCTTTTGTACAAAATGCTAGCACATACTTTTGAGCAAAACTTGTAATTGTCTCAATACGATATTTTGAGGGTAAGATATTCGCTTTTTTAACTTTCTCTTTCAATGAGGCAACTCCTGCATGAGTATGTGTTAAAATGAGTTGTTTGCCATCTGTTTCTTTCAGACATTCACTAATAGTATGAGTTTTTCCATAACCTGCTGGAGCAATTAACATATTATACTGCTTGGATATAAACTCTTCAATATTAATCATTATCTATCCATTTAGAGATTTTTTCAATTTGTTTTCCCAATGTTTTAGTTTTCATTTCATCCAAGTTGTCACAACATATTTCCCCTAAACGCATACCATGGTCTATTCTTTTAAACCAACCTTTCTTAGACGAACTAAAACCTAAAGCCTTGCGAATATTTACGTCATTCTTATCAATAGACATTGAACTAAGCCTTTTCTCTAAATTAGAATTAAAAACTTCTCTAGTTACATCATTTACCTCCTTATGGTAATTTGTTAGTGCAAAAAAACCTTCATGTGTACAAGGAATATCACAAAAAATTTGTTGTTCAATTGACTTATCATCATCACAATCAACAACCAATACACCTAAATCCCTTAGGTTATTTTTTTCTTCATTTACGTTATCAACATCTGAATCACAAAATAAACAAACATCAAAACCTGCTGCTATAAAATTTTGGGCATATTTTACTTGTTCAGAACCCCGACCATCAACAATTCTAATTCCTTTCAAAGCTAAATTTTCCTCACCATTCTTTATTCTAAAATCATTAATTGCTCGACAAAACCCAACTTCAGTAGCCCCTTCACAAAGTAATATTCTTTTAGAAAAAAAAGCTTCAGGACTACTCCTAAGGACTCCTTGCATCTCCTCTTCAAAAGATATTAGATTCACTGCTCCTTCTTTCATTAAGAATAAGTCGCCCACAATAAGTTCAACAAGAACATCTCTAGAATGGGTTGTAATAAATATTTGTCCAGAGTTATTTTTCTTTAAGCGATTAGCTAAATGTTGAACTCGATCTGGCTCTAAACCTTGCTCTATTTCATCTATTAGTACTATCCCTCCATTCTCTACTAATGCTGTTTGGATGGCTATAGATATTAACCTTTTATCTCCTTTTCCTTTCAACCTAAAAGGAATATCATCTTGATGTAAACAAACCTTCCCATCTTTAATAAACAAATCTCTTACATCTATAGTTGTTTTACTACCTGAATCAATGTCTATTCCTAACTGTGCCGCTTTTATTGCAAGTTTTGAAAATGTACTATCTAAATAGCTAAAAGAATTTTCATCTATTATTTTTTTTGCATCTCTCAAAGAGTCAATTACTATATTTTTTTCTTTTCCTTCTATATCTTTTTCTTGTTTTAATAAAGAATATAGTGGGCTTCCATAATTCCAAGAAAAATGCTTATCAATATAGTCTGAAACTAAAAAAACATTAAATATAGCTCGGTCTAAAGCCCTTATATCCTTAGCTTGTTGTTGTTCATCTATAACAGTCCACATAGGTTCTAAATCCTTATCTACAACGAGCCTTATTGTCAAAATAGGTTCATCATCATCCCCTAATTCTTTATTTATCTCAAGTGTCTCTTTATTCAGTCCTCTAAGGTAAAGCCCAAATTTATCTTCTTGAGTAATTTTAGACGGTAAATCATATAAAGTTACCTCTATATTAATGGCTTCATCTATATTAGAATTATAAAAATCAGTATCTATAAATGGCAAATTCCAATTAGGGGATAAAACCTTTGATATGGCTTCAATTATTGTAGTTTTCCCCGAACCACCTCTACCTATTAAACAAATAAAGTCGGTAAATCCAAAAACTTGTTCAAAGTCTTTAATTCCTCTATAATTATTAATTTTTAAGCTATATATTTTTGCCATCCTATTTCTTGTTTTATTTTTTTGAATTAAGTTAAGCATTCATTTATATAATAATATTATTATCATAAAGTTTTGAAATTTTGCACAAAAAAAAGCCACCTCAAAATGAGATGGCTTCCAAAAAATATAAATCAACAGGGTAAAATTTTAATTATCACTTTTATGCTCCCCTTCTTTAGGAACAACATCAAACCTAGTTTGCTCTAGATAACTTTCTAAAATTCGCTTAGATTGTCTTTTTTGAGCAGCCGTTGGTTTATCTTTGGGGAGTGGACGGAGGTTGTAGGCTGGCTTAAATAAACGCTTTAGAACAATTTCCGTTGTTTGGACTCTAAAAGGTGGAATAACAATCTCAAAATGAGCAGAGCGCCTATCTATGTGGGACAAAGCCCCTTTTTTTTGAAATAGCCGAGTTACTGCTTTGTAGATATTGCTGGATGTTCCAATATAAAGTACCGTATCATTTTGACGAATAACAAAAATGCCTTTGATAGCTCTATATCTGCCTAATTTAGCGGAAGAAATGGAAGGATGAACGGTCAAGGGGTTGATGCTTGTTTGTTGACGATTCATAGATTATTGTATTAATTTGTAATGTAATTATTCAATCTTTATTTTTTTTGCTAGTGCCTTTTTTTAGGTGTTTTTTTAAATTTTTTAAAAAAATTCTAAAAATGAGTATTTATGCCTTTTTTATGCTTTAAACGCATTTTTTTGTTTTTTTCAGCGTTTTTTTTGGTCTTTTTTTTAGCGTTTTTTAAGCCCTTTTTTTTTAGAGTTTTTCTATCTTAGAAAAGATTACTTTTAAATTCCTTATTTCAGGATTGAGGGCATTAGGAGCAAGCTCAATTTCCTCTTCAAACAATAGCTCCTCATCTGTTATTCCTTTGTTCATCAATTCATTTCCAACATCCATCAATACATCTATTTCTTTATGGATTATTGCTAATACAACCGCTTTATCTACTGGTTGCACTTTATTTACTCCTGCTCTAGTCGCTTCTAGCTCCTTCACATTAATTCTTGCAGGATGGACTATCTTAAAAACATTGCCTTTATAAGTAATTTGATCTCCTTTGTGGAGTGTTATATATTTTGGTATACTCATAACGCTATTTTATTTATAATGTGGTTAATTAATTATTTAGCTCTAGCTGCTATGTTTAGCCCTATCACAAGCTATTTGTGATAGGGCTATTAGTTAGATTTACCTTTTATTTATTGATAGAGTCAAAAGGATGCAATATCCTTTATTGGTGAAGTTTTGAGAGAGAAAAAAACAGGAACACAAAGACCTAGTTAACTCTG
This sequence comes from Aureispira sp., assembly GCA_050633105.1. GTDB lineage: Bacteria > Bacteroidota > Bacteroidia > Chitinophagales > Saprospiraceae > Aureispira. Next base: position 49,578 of record JBOEFW010000038.1, read on the forward strand.
AGGGGCTTTAGGGTTGTCTTTGTGTCCTGCTTGATGACCGTTCGTCATCCATTCCTATTCAAATGTATTATATGATTTTGACTTATAAAAATTTCCTCTCTTTATGACTCTTATTCAATGGCGTAATTCAGAAGATAGTTTAAAAAGAGCCTTTTAAGGCTGCTTTTTTTGAGCTTCCATTTGTTTTTTAAGCTGCTCTTGCCTGTGTTGCTCCATTTCCTCCCAAATCTCATTTTCAGCGTTATAATCATAAGAAGGTTGAGCTTCTTCTTTGATACTTATATTCAATCCATTATAATCAAATACAAAGGCAGAAGTATTTCTCTTACCCAATCGGGTGCTTTTTAGATAATCAATAAAACTAGGATGTGTCTTGAGATAATGCGATAAAGAAGATTTTGTCAAACCATCTTTGCCTAATTGTCTTTTGTGGTACTCTCGATACAAAGGAAATGCCTTTGCAAAGGATAAATACAAGATGTCTTTTGTTTTTTCGTAAACAGCATTTTTCCAGCCTGACTTTTCTTCAATCTTATAATCCACCCCTTCCTCTAAATGTCCAGCACTTACCAAATACGCTATCAAATCCCAAAATGTTGCTGTTTCGGTTTCACTATGAATTTGGGCATTTTGGCGTAAGATGTTATCAATACAATTTTGATACACCTCCTCTGTACTAAAAGGAAAAGTAACCTTTTCTTTGAGCAAATCAAATACCGTTAAAATGGCTGCATTATTTTCGATCAATCGGGTATGTACACTTTTATTGCTTACTGCTTTCTTAATAATCGCAAAAGTTTGATTGTATTGTTGTTCATAATTGGATTGAATATAAGGTCTGTAAGCACTTATTTTTGCCGTTATATTAATCAATTCCCCATTCTTTCGCATTGCTTTTAATTCCTCCGCTACATTAGATTCTGTTTGGCTGTATTCTGTTTGTGAGAACGCCAAATTAATCACACGAGTAAACAAAGCATTATCAGAAGTCGGCAGCTCCTGCCCTACAAAGATACAAGCGGAATAAATTTCACTGACCAAACTTTTGGTTCCTGTTTTTTGTCCTTTTTCTCGTCCTATTCCATCATAAATAGATTTCAAACCCTGGATAAATCGAAAGTCGATTGAATTGAAATATTCTTCACAAAATACCAGGGCATTTCGAGCCAAAACCATCCGATTATAAAAACTAACCAAGGTTCCACTATTGAGGTTAAAACCATCTTTAGCAATTCCAAACATATAAGAAAGGTTCTTTCCCATAAAAGATTTTCCCGTTCCTGGTTGACCAAACAAATTGAGCAAAGGAAAATTAACATACTCATGGATTATGTCTCTAAACAAAGCAGCGATATAAAAACAAATAGCTATTTGTCCTTTGCTCCCATGCACTTTGCAAAAGAGCGTTGACCAATCATTAAAAGTGATTTTTGAATCTTGATAAGCAAAATTCTTTTCATCCTTGAAAGACAAATCAGAATCTTTGTAAATGTCGCTAAAGGCTGGTAAAAAATACCGTTTGTCTTTGTAGGTTAAGATTCCGTACTCATTCGTTGGTACAAAACCTTTATCAATGGTATAGATACCGTTTCCAAAAGTATAAAAATCAGCTCTATGATAGCCTAGCACATCAATTTCATAACAGGTTTTCATTTCATCATAAATCTTCGCTTTGATACGATTGTATTGTGACATATTGCCTGTAAAGAAATAATTCCCTTCTGCCTCTACGGCTACTCTAAACTTGTCTAAACTAACCAAAACAACGGTTTCAACATCTAAGACCACTTTTTGATTATACTTGTTTAACAGCTCAAATAAACGCTTTGGATTATCTTTTGATTTCAGATGAAACAAGGGCTTTACCACAAAATTAGAAACACAGGTATAAGCGCCTTTTGCTGTGCTGCACCAATATTGATTTCCATCCTCATACATCCCATATTTAAACAAATCTTTGCGCTGCTCAGGTGTCAAACTTTGCTGTTCTGAATCAAAATTAAGTTCCCCCATTTTATCCTTGAGCTGCATTCCTAAGACACTTTGTTTTATATCCAATAGTTTGGAAACATCACGAATGTAACAATCTTGTGCTAACTCATTTTTAATTTTCACAATCAAGCCAACCGCTAACTCACTAATCCGCTGAACAGCAAAATTATCCCTATCAGAATTTTGTAGCTCATGTTCCAAATACCAGTTGATTGCATCTGTTTTATTTTTCTTGCAATACTCTTTAAATACCTCCGCTCCTATTGATCTAATGTAACTATCAGGATCATGTCCTTCTGGCAACAAAACAATATCAACATGAAGCCCCAATTCTATTAATTTAGGCATATTCCGAATGGCGGCTTCTATCCCTGCCTTATCACCATCGTAAAGCAAAACCACACGCTCAGCGTAACGATTAATCAATTTTGCCTGGTAACTACTCAAAGAAGTTCCTCCAGTAGATACCACTCCAAGAAATTGAGCATCAAACAAACTCAAAACATCCCAATAACCTTCTACCAAATAGACTACTTTAGATTCCTTGATTTGTTTGAGTTGTTGCGCCAATCCATACAAAAGCTGCTCCTTATGATAAAGCTCATTTTCGGGGCTGTTCAAATATTTAGCCCTTTGATCCTTGTCTATCGCTCGACCTGCAAAACCTACAATTGCATTACTAGGATTATGAATAGGAAATAAGACACGATTTCTAAACACATCAAACAAGCCCTTTTTTCCTTTTTTGATAATGCCTAACTCTTCCAAAATTACATCGTCTAATTTTAACTCTTTCGTAAAATGCCAATTCACCGAACTTTGACAAATTCCAAAAGTTTGAACCGTTGTATTTTTCAAGCTTCTTTTGTCAAAATGAACCTTTTTAGGAAGTGTTTCTTCTTTATGATAATGTTTGTAATAAGCATCTGCAACCAAACGATTATAGAGTAAATATTGCTCTTTTTTCACTTGCTTAACCTTCATTTGCTCCTGCTGCTCTTCACTTATATTCTCGGCATATTCCACCGCTACATGATGCAATTTTGCAGTATATTCCACTGCCTCAACAAACTCTACTTGTTTGTACTCCATTACAAAAGTAATCGGTGTATACGTCTTGCCACAACTGCCAAAACAAGTGGCTATATTCTTTGATGTAGAGATAGAAAAAGAAGGCGTTTTTTCCTTATGGAACGGACAACAAAGCGTTGGTTTGTTGCCTTCGTTCCAATCGGCTAATGCAGAAACAACCGTTTCAATCTCAAACTTTGATTTTAACTGTTCTAAATTTGTAATATACATGATGTGTCTTTATAGGGTTTTTTATGCTTTGTCTGAGGTTCTTCTTACATACTTTTTGTTCGTCCGTAGCTCCCAAGCTGTTATCTTGCAAGTTTCCGTACAATAAGTATGATTCCATGAATTGTGTATAAATCCTGTTTCACAGACAGGGCATTTTCTTGTATACTCCAATTCTTTTTCGGTCGTACTGCTGTCGTTTTCTTTCGTCGTTTTTGGCTTTTCGTAATCTACAAATCCAATCTTTTTTTGACTCAAAACAGGTGCAGCTCCGCCTCCTTTAACGGCTGCCGTAACGGCTGGCGTTACAACGGGAACTATTACGGCCGTTTCTTCCTCCTCAACGGCAGCCGTTTCAGCTAATCCAAGGCGTTCTTGGCGGCAATTATCATAATACCACCAACTAAAAGACAAGCATAATAAAAGCAATATTTCAAAGGCTACAACCGCATATTCTAACTGCTGCCGTAACACCTGGCATTTTGTTGTTGCTTGAGCAATTAATACCGCTGTGGCTGCACTTGCTTCTGTAGTCAATACCTCATTTTCTTGAGCTAAAATTTGCAGCTCTTCACGCTGTTGCCCTTGTAAGTTTTTGATTGTTTCATTGTGCGCATCAATCGACCGTTGGTCTTTGCTGCTAATCTTACCACGGTATAAGCGAGTTGCTCGGATGGTATCTCGCTCTTGTTGCACACCTAGAATCTGTTCTTGATAATTGTTTTTTATGGCTAGATCACTTTTTAAATTCGGTTCAATCGCAGTTGGTTTACTTACCATCATATCTGCAACAAAAGAAGCCCCTCCATAAGAAATACCAATACTAATACCGACAAAAACCATTGATACGACAAAAGAAAAAGACTCAAACTCTCGGTATTGAAAAGCAGATTTAAGCACATCATCTAAGGCAATACGCTTAATAATTTCAATTACCAGGATAACCACCATTAATAAAGGAATCCTAAGCAGCATAGGAACATTACCAAAGTAATGATACAACATAAATCCTGCTGTGATTAAACTCGCAATTTGTACCGCTAAGGCTAAAAACATCAAGGATAAATTGACGATCCAAAAGCGCTTTGAGAAGGTCGTATGTTTGAACTTTTTGTCTAAAGTCGCCTCCATACTTTCGGAGGCAATCAAAGAACCAATTCCCTTGCGAGCAAGGGAATATGGATTTTTTATAAATTTTTTCATACTTTTGTGTTGTAATCTATTGTCTTTTATAAGACAGTTAGTTAATTCGCTCCTAAGTGACCGCTTAGGAGCGTTTTTTATTTCAGTCCTTTATATTCCTCTACTGTTATTCTCGACACTCCAAAATCATATAAATCTATCAGCTCTACAGGAGCTATTTCCAAAGCCTTGGAAAACTTCAAAGTCATTTCATAAGTAGCACTATGTGGTGCATTCCGTACATGAGTCAGCATTTTTTTAGTAACACCTATTTTTTTGTGCAGATTCCTGTATTCATTTACTGCTAGTTGATCTAATAATTGGCAAAAAAGTTGTTGTGTTGTGGATTGTCCTTCTTTCATATTTGTTTGGTTGTAGACAAAGCTTCGCCAAGCCACTTAAAAAATAAAGTAGCTTGTTGAAAACTTATAATTAAATAATTATGGAATTTTTGCTGAACGTAAGGACTCGAACCTTATACTACTATATCAACCCCTTGATAAAGTATAGTAGCTACAGCCTGGCAGCCGTTCATCCGTTTGTAATTCTTTCCACAGAATCACTTCACAATAAATAAAGACATTAAGATATTTTAGCCTAAAGCAAAAAGTTAGTACCTTGCTTAGCTAAATATTTAGAACTTTTTCTGTCAATAATAATTTGCTCATTCCACTAAGTAATTATTGTTGATACTACAAATTAAAGACTTTTTTAGCTTAAAAACAATATTTTCTCTTAAAAAGAGAAAATTAGTTTATTATTTTATTCTAACTTTCTTATAAATGTCTATATCTGAAAGACTTAAACTGTACCTTTTTCATTCAAAAAAAAATACAACTCAGCTAGCTGATGAACTAGGAGTTACTCAATCGGCTTTTAATCGAATTGTAAAAGGGGATGGTTTACCAAGTTCAAAAGTATTAACACCTTTAGCAGAAATGGGAATTAATATTAACTGGCTATTAATAGGAGTTGGAGAAATGATGCAGGAAGGATACCAATCTAATAAAGATGGTAATACGGTTATTAACAATAGTAATTTAACGAATAGCAACAATACTAATACAGGAGATAATACAGTAGTTCAAACAGGAGAAGATTCAAAGACAGAATTACTCAAGGCAGAGATTAAATCTTTGAAAAAAGAGATTAAGTCAATCAAGGCAAGTAATCAAATACTGCAAGATTCAAAGGCACTACTAGAAGGCGCTATAGCTACTTTAGAGAATCAAATCAAAGACAAAGAAATGATTATTTCATTGTTACAAGGCAAGTGATATATAAAGGAAATATATCTTTATTTTTAAGAGAACTAAATAAAAATAGTTTGTGTTTTTTAAGTATATGAAAACACAATCCGAAAAACTTAATATCTTAATTTTAACCCTAAGCTTTAACATTAATATTATTACTGGAGATGGTAATACCTTTATTAATCATTCAGAGCTAAACGACTCTAATAATACACATCAATCCCAAAAAGCAAAGAATCAAAATTCAAAACGAATCATAACAATACTACAAGAAGAGCTTGCCCAGCTTCGACAAATTATCATTTGTAAAGATCAAGCCTTAATGGAAAAAGACAAGCTTATACAATTCCTAATCTTGAGAGATAAAAAAGAGTAAAAAGAAACAATCTAGTGACTTTTTTACAACTAGTCATTTTGTATGTTTTTCTTTTTCTCTTCCTTACTTATGTTTTTTTGAGTTCAAAACTCCAACAAGGCTATTTTTAGGGTTAAAAATCTGACAATCAGTAAATTAAAAATCCAACAGTGCTGGAAACGGTTGGAAAAAGGGTGCTTTTTGTTGGAAAAGCACTTTTTTTTCCAACAACACGATAGAGAGTGAAATTTTTAAACTCTTTTTTTTTTCAACAAAACAAACCTTTTTCCAACAAATCAAATAGTCTTTCCAACAGTAAAAAATAGACTCCAACAGCTTTTTTTTATTTATTCACTTATATATTACTAATTATTAACAACTTAGACTAAATCTACCTCTATCAAGTAGGTAGGCTGTTGGAGTGTTGGAAAAATAAAGTGTGTTTTTCTGTAGGATTTTTATTTTGAAGGTTTTATTTGTTTATTTTTTCCTTATTTGTGACTTATTAAACCAACAAAACATCACTATTATAGTAAATCAATTTCAAATATTATCTTATGCCTACAAAAAACGATTGAATGAAATTATTTCCTAGAAACAGTCAACTTATCTATCTAAAAAATTACAATTAGACTGTTTTTTCAAAAAGCTAAAATCGTAAATAATTGCTTTTTAAGCAGCATTATTTTTTATAAGAAAACCCTGTATATTCAAAATAATCTATAGAAAAGTCATTTCATTTTCCTATATTAAATATAAAACTATCTAAATACAATATATTTATGGAGAAAATAAAGTTTAACAAAAAACTTGATACAGACTTAAACGCTTTAATTCAGAATCTTCTAATTAAGTACTCTTCTCAACTTTTCATAAGTAAAGGTGACAGCTATACTCCCTATGGCACAGGAGTATTTGTACAACTAGGTGGGAATGGTTATATATTAACATCCTCCTCCGTTTCAAGTCTTATTGATCAAAATAATTCATTATACATCAGATTAGGGAAAACTAGTTTTATATCAACAGGAACTGTTGCCGTTGAAGGAAACCTAAACGAAGTAAAAGCAGGCTTATCATATATAAAACTAAGTTCTCATGTAAAAAAAATTCTAACTCATGCTTATTGTTTTCTACCTATTTCTGATTTCAGAGCTCACCATCAGTTGTTAAATAGTTCGCAATATTGCATTATAGGATATCCTAAAAAAAACATAATTAAAGCTGATGATAGCTTCAAAACAGGTGCTTCTTGTTTTGTCCTACCTCCTTCTTTAGATGAAAAATATTCAACACATCATTTAAATAAACAGATATCTGTAAGTTTTGATTTAGAAAGAGATAAACCTCCAGTAAATATGTTTAATAAAGAACCTGTAGAGAAAATAAGTAATCTTTATGGAATAGAAGGAGCACCTATTTGGCAAATATTAGTAACCCAGCTAGAAGAAGAAGCTTTATATTTACTCGATTTCAGGCTAATTGGTGTAGTTACAAACTATATTGACAAAAATGATAATATTCTTGTTGGAGCAAGAATAGAGACTATTCTATATCCCTTAACAAACAACGAAAATATAAAAATAAAAAGAAAAAAATCTCAAGATATTGAACTTCCAGATTTCCTCTTTCAAAAGGAAGGCATTATTAATAGGTATAATCCCAAAATTCATTCTGGAAAACAACCAATTCGAGTATTACACCATATGAATTCCTTCATGTTCAATAATACTCATCCAACATTTTCAAAAGATCTAATGGAAGCATTTGAAAATTTTGGTTTAAAAAAACAAATAGCATTATCAACAGATAACGAATTAAAAGGTCCTTATATTGATGGTAATAAAGTCATTCATCTTCGTGAAACTTTTTTATCCTATTTATGGTGTATGATTCACTCTGTTTATGTACTATATATAGAAAAAATCAATCATCCTTTAGTAAATAAACATCATGGCAAAATTATTCATGAAATCAGTGAAGAAAGAATAGAAAGAGCTATTGATCTATTTCAATATGGAACATCCTTGAAACTTGGATATACAACTTGGTTTGAAGACTTGCCTAATCCTGAAAAGTACGATGCAAAAGAGCGAGATTTTATTGAACAACCTAATTGCTTCTATACAGAAGCAGTTAAATTTATTCTAGCCCATGAATACACTCATGCGATAAAACATATTGATGACTTACTTGATAAGGAAAAAAATGGTATCCAATCTGAAAAATCTTATTTTTTAGAATATGAAAAAGAAGCAGATTACGATGCAATAGAATTGTTAAAAAAAGGAATTTTTCCAAGCCAAATCAACAAATTAGCTATCGAGTTAGGTATCATATTAGGAATTCTTGCTATATTCTATCTCAAACCTAACACATCTGGGGAAAAACATCCAAACACAGAAGATCGACTTGTAGATTCAATTGAACAATTAGATTTAGAAGATGAACATCATGGATGGGGTATTGCCTGTTCTGGACTCCAGTTATGGATAGAGCAATTTAGTTTAAAAATTGACTTAAAAATTGACGAAGACACAAAAAATTTCAAGGATATTTTTTATGATGTAATTAAGCAAATAAAAAAATTGAATTAAGTTTTTTCCTAAATTGAAAAAAGAACAATCAAAAACAACTCAAGTTTCAATCATTTTCTATACAAAATTCACAAAGAAAGATTGATAAACAATTAATTCCATCTTTGTTATTGATTTAACGAACCAGAGTTATGGCAGCATAATTACACCATTTCAGATACATTTATAACAGGGTCATAACCATGCTGTATCCGTGAGACAAAAGATGAGACAATTAATGTCTCAATCATATATATACAACTATTAGTCAATATTTTAAATTAATGATTGACTAATCTCTCCAGCTCCACAAAAGTAAGCACAGCGCCCGCTTGATCTTGGATCGAGCGGGCGCTTTTTTTGTTCTTGGGAAAGGCCTTGGATTAGACACAACAACGATCTTCTGTGCATTTACAATACTTCTTGTTGTAAAAATGAAGCGCAATCAAGGCAAACGACGGTACATAAGTCAACTCATGCGCGATATTCAACACCTTCAAATGTTCGTTGCTTAACAAGAAAAAGAAGGCGCCCCAACTGGCCCAAAAAGCCACTTTCAGCCATTGCTTTGTGGTTAGGGCAGCGGACCAATACACCGCAAAAAAGGAGACAATTAAAAATATAAAATCAATGGTTCTCCACCATAGAGGAGCTGTGTCACAACAGGTTCTAGAGCAGGTCTGTGCAACAAAAATAAAGGGCGTAATGAGGCAGTGAATCAGGCATAAGCTACTAGCAAGAGCGCCAAAGAGGTCAGACTTTTGTGTCAGCAACATGAATTAAAATTTTGGTTTACAAATGGAATGTCCAAAAGTAATCTATTCTTTCCATTAATGCAACTGAGTTGCATTAAGCTTTTTTGTTTTGCGGTGCTGCTTCTTGAAAAAGGGAGTCTTAATACACTGTAACAGAAGTT
>JBOEFW010000039.1:0-21379 GCA_050633105.1 Aureispira sp.
CAATCAGATCGCTCCGCGAGTAACTCCTTCCTATACCCTTCCAAAACCGTGGCAGGTGTTAAAGCTTTTGGTTATTACATTTTTTAATAAACTTCTGTTACAGTGTATTAATGAGGACTGCTAAAAAATAGATAGAGTGTTCTATTCTATCCAAGCAAAAGAGTTCATAAATTGATCTATAGAGGCTTGGGTATTTTTTTCTTTTTCGGAGATCGTTTGAATAATAAATTGCAAATTCCCCTTCATGAAAACTCTTACTGTCATGTGGTTCGTTCCTTCTACCTTAGGATTATCAAATTCTATCCTAAATTCTTTAGCAGAATACGTAGCCACTTCTATCTCCTTCTCATACAACAACTCTCCTTGGAATCGTTCCAGAAGCCCTTCTATCATACCCTTAGCAATATTGTCTACATCTAAAATAACACTATCTAACAAGCCTATATTCGGTAAAGTTGTACAACTGACCGTAAAAATATTATTTCTATTAGGACTAGAGTATTCAAAGGCGCTCGCCATTTCTGCGGGTGCTTGCCCTAAAAATGTATTGATTTGACGGGTTTCTATTGTTGGTTTCTCGGGGAATTTGATCGTGTATTGAAAGGTCGGATTCTCATAGGTTACCCAAACGGTAGAAGGCTTGCAAGCCATCAAAAAGAAAAAAAGGAATAACAGGTAATAACTTGTTTTCATGCTGTTTGTTTTTTGCCTTTGAAGAAGTCGTAAAATAAGATATGTCCTACAATCAATCGCCTGCCGTGGCTTCTGTGTAAGCCGTTGCCCCTGAAATATGTTCTAAATCATGGTTATTGGTTGTTTAATCTAAGATATTTCCTTCAAAAAACACCACATCTGTAGGCCATCTGACAAAGTACTAACCCTTATACAACGCCAACAGATAATGAATTTCTTTTAAGGCACTTAATCGATGTGCATCGATCATTGCGGAGGAAGGTTGATTATAAAGGTTTTCTGTTTTGAAAGGCACTCCTAAAACCCTGTTAAAATCTGTTTCAAACCCCTCCTCTTCTATAATCCACATGGCTCCTTTGGAGCAAGAAATGGTATGAAAATCAGATGCGGCTAAATGAAAAGCAGTTTTTTAAATTTTAAATTAAAATGTATTTATTTTTAAATAAAAATAACATTATATTTAAACATTCCTTTAACAAAAACAACCTTTCTAATAAAAAATAAGCTATGAATTTTTCTTCTAATCACTTCAACACTAGCATTCTTGCCCTGCTATTTTTACTCTCCTCTATTAGCATGCTCTTGGCACAAACCAACTCTAAACATGTAAAAGTAAAAGGCTATTATAAAAGTAATGACACCTATGTCAAATCCCATTATAGAACGGCCCCGAACTCTACTAATACCGATAATTTCTCCACCCGAGGAAACACCAATTATTATACAGGAAAACCAGGGTGGATTGCTCCTGACAATCAACCTACAACATCCGCTCGCCAACCCTCTTATGAGTCTACTAGCAATTATCGTAGCTCCTCTTCTTATGAGTCAACAACTACCTATAATACCCCTGACTATAACCGTTCCTCTCCTCAATCAACCACTACTTATACTTCTAGTAATTCCCCTCTACGTTCCTTGCCCTCTACGACTACCACATATAGCAGCGCTGTCGATCAAGCATCGATCCAGTACAATGAAGGATATTCTTATCAAGATAGAAAAGCAATAGAACAAATTCTAGAACGATTGGGCTATCTCCCAGGAACAATTGATGGAGTAATAACTGCACAAACTATTGAGGCCATTAAACAATTTCAAAAGGCGCATTACTTAACCATTGATGGAAAATTTGGTCCACAATGCATTTATGCTTTAAGAAAACATACGAATTAGAAAGCAATTAACAAACAAGTACTAGAGCATACAAGATCCTTCTAAACAATAAATTAGAAGGATCTTTTTATTGAATACGGCTTGCCTATAGTATAATTAATTCTTCTTTCTTGTTATCAAGGATCAAAATTTCTATCAAAAAACAAGCTCTTCATACAATTCTTTTGTTTCTTTATGCTGGTTCCCTAATCTTAATAAGATAACTTTTTATTCACCACTCAAAACAATAAAGATTTATGCAAAAATCTATTTATTTGTTTCTCGTTCTTATGGGCTTAGGTTGTACTTCTCCAGACGAAAAACCAGAACCAACTCCTACACCAACAGTTGATCCTATCATTATGGGTTTATTGGATAGTGCAGGAAACAAACTTATCAACCAACCTTTAATCAATTCTACATCTATTGCTGTTCATTACAAAGGGCAAGATTTTGTGGGACACTATGGAGAACTTGAAAAAGGAAAAGGCAATGCACCTTCTGATCAAACAATTTATGAAGTTGGCTCTTTGAGCAAAGTCTTTACAGGAACGTTGGCAGCCAAAGCGGTGCTAGATGGAAAACTAAGTATAGAGGAAAAAATTACAAACTACCTCTCTGAACCTTATCCTAATTTAGCCTATAAAGATCAGCCGATTTTACTCAAACACTTACTGACACATTCTAGTGGTTTTCCCAATGTTCTTCCATTAGAATTGATTCCTTTAGCAACATCAGAGTTTCTTGATCCAGAAACGCCTGCTAAAATGGGGGCAATCTTAGAGCATTACAATAAAGCTAAGTTTCTAGAAGATTTGCACACCATAACCATTGACACCACACCAGGAATAGATTATTCTTATTCTAGTGCAGGAACAGAAATGGTTGCACATCTTCTAGAAACAACGTATCAAACTGATTTTGAGCAATTGCTAAAGAGTTTCTTGCAAAAAGAAGTAGGAATGATGCAAACCAAAATCGTCTTGGATGATATCGAGCAAAAGAATCTAGCCGTTGGTTACCATGCCCATCATCCTACGATTACGACTGCTATGAAAAAACTTCCTTGGGGGGCAGGTGGAAATGTCAAATCAACGACTCCTGATATGCTAAAATTCATACAATATCATTTGGACAACCAAGCCATTGCTAAGGAATCTCATCAAGTGTTGGTTCCTTTTACAGAAACCATTGGTTTAGCCTATTTTTGGAGGGTTGATGCTTCTGATGAACAATTAGGAACCTATTATTTTCATCATGGTGGTGTTCCTAGAGCACAGTGTTTTGTTTTTGTTGTTCCTAAATATGACTTAGGAATATTCTTGATTACCAATCAAAGTGGAAAAGAGACTGCAAAAAAACTAAAAATGACCGTTGATGCAATCATACAAGGAATTATTAAACAAGAAGAAAGCTCTTCTGCTCCCACAGAAAAAGAGGCACACTAAATATACCTTTACTAACAAAGTAACTTAGCAAAAGCCATCTAGACAAGAGTCTAGATGGCTTTTTAGATCGATCGCGCACGCTACGTTTTACTACGCTTATAAATTCCTTTTGTTTTCTTAAGATAGTATTGCAATCGAATGATCTTCTTTTTATACTTACCAAAACAAAGGAGTACATATTCTTTAGAGAGAAAGGTGTTTAAATCCCTTGTTTTCACTCCACGACTCACTAGCTCTCTATAAGCATAAAATTGTAAGACAGGAAAATCAAAGGTTTGGATAATTCCTACTAACTCCCCTATTGATCCTTCTTGAAGTAGCCATTGTATGGTGTTGTATTTTTCAAAAGTACTAGACTGATTTTTAATAGAATGGTAATTAAACAAACAAGAAACGCCTTTAACAACACTTGTTTCGTCTTTCCTTTCTTTAAGCACTCTTTCTCTGTTGTTTTTGGTGTTTGTACAGCGTAATTGATGGATTTTTTGAGTAGTATATTCTTGGTAGTAACTGCCCCTACTCGTATAAAAAATCACTTTCTTCTCATTCGTGTTTCTAAAGGTCTTGTTCTTCTGCTCTTTATGCTTCAAAAAGTGGATATTTTCCATTAAATGAAAAGGCACCTGTTTGTACTCATTCTGTACCTTGCCCAAATCAACAAAAGAATGAATACTATATAAAATAGGGTTTTGACCAATATTAGGTAATACCCCTTCTCTTCTCTCCCGCTCCAAGGTATCTAGATGAATCACTTTCTTGATAGAATCTAGAAAATCACTTCTAAACAACAAAGTGTCTTGACCAAATACATTAATCGAGGCACTGGATAGCAATACAATTATCAGTATTTTTATGTTCATATTAAATGAGGTATTACTCGATAACTAATTTCACTCTAGTCTGTCCCTCTTCATCCACATAATTCTGATTGTAAACCCGCTTGCCAAGAATAGCTTTTAGGTCTTGAAGATTATTTAAATCTCCTCCTAAAACAAACCTTAAAACCGTGGTTTCTTTACTATCTAAAAACTCCTCTACATGCACCAAGTATTTATCCAGAATATCTTCCAAAGGATATTGGCTATTTTCTCCGTCTTCCAATTCCATTGTTATTGGAAACCGATAAGAGGCATAGTCTCTTTCTTCTCTCCAATCACTATAAATGCCTTCTTCTATCAATTTATAAGTAGAACTATTTTCTAATTGCTCCAATTGAATACTTTTAATTTTTTTCATAGATGTTGTGTTAGTCCCTATATAGTTGCCTTGCGGCAGTAATCGTATTCTTTATAACTTAAATTCTTTTTCCCAAACAGGCAACAATGCCCTTAATCTCTTATAATCTTTTTGATACAAATACAGAATGTAGCCTTGGGTGCTCTCTTCTATTTGGTGGTGGAAAAACTGGCAAGTATCTGTTTTCTCTCTATTATACTTAGAAAACTCTAATCCTTCATTCATAAACCATCCCCAAAAATCATCTGGATAATATCTACTATTGGCTTCAAGGTTGGCGGTTATATAATCACCATCTGTTCCCCCTTCTAAAAATTGAAGAACAATGGCATAAGAAAGAATGTTATTCATTTCTTCTAAATCCGAACCATCTTGTCTATCATAATAAATTTTTTGGGTATAAGTATAATGTCGAAAATCACGAATATTTTCTCCAAACGTTTCTTTCATCCACTCAAAAACATCTTCCTTCAATCGGTAATTATACCAACCATTATCAAAACTAAACAACCCACACAAATGTCGGTATTCTAAGATTGTAAAAACAAGCTCTTCAATGGTATCAAAACCTCCTTCTGATAAATTATAAATCTCCCTAGCCGTTAAAGGCTTTTTGTAGAGTCCAATTTTTAGTAATTGTTTGTCTATAGACTGAATCATTCTTAAGAATTCACCTTTCACTTCTTCACCTATTTCTGATAAATATTCTTCGTGATAAGAAAGCGCAATATCTTTAGTTGAGGAAAAAATTGCTGTTATTCGTTCCTCCTCTTCCGCCTCAAATCCACCAGGATAGGGGCCATAACAATAGTAATTATAGTATTCAGAATCTTCATCGTCATACTCCTCTTGAGTTGTCTTAAATGCATTAGAATTCAAATCAAACAACTCTAAAATGGTTCTATCTTCCATCTGTTTTTAACAAGGTTTGAGGGTAATTAATAATTCTTATTTTGTGGTCGCTCGAAGCTCCTGTAAAGCCCTCTCTAAAGCTACTTCTTTTATGTCTTTTGGAATAAGAATAGTAGAACTAGACAGGATTTTGTATTCATATTCACAATAGGTGAATGAAATTTTCCAGTGTTTTGTTTTCCATTCTGTTCCTTCTTGAAAGATTAAGGTATACTCCACGATCCATTCCTCATTCAAAGAGGAAATTTCAAGTGTGATGTTGGTTTTATACGTTTCATACACTGCTCCTTTCCGAATCGCTAAGGTATTTAACTCGGCTAAGTCTTCTTTGCTGTACAGACGAAGATAGGCCAACATATTGTACACGTCTATTGCAAGACCATCTACTTGATAATCGTCTTCGATTATCTGCCCAGTAGTTTTTTCTTCTATTATTCTTGCTAATGCCAAAGCATCCGCTTTCATCTGCTCTTTAGTTGCTCTGGATAAGAAATTATCATTGACAAAATAGTGACAACTACTTTTTATAGCTTGCCATGTTGCGCCATTATGCCTTCGCTTCTTCCCTCTTCTCCCCCTTCTTTGCGCTTCTAGAGTATCTGCTGAGAATAAGAGCAAGAGAAATAGTGGAAGGAGATGTTTTAGAAAAGCTTTTTTCATGGTTTTATATATTTTTAAGGCGTTCTCTACTCAAGATACTAGTAATAAATTTAGTTCACCTGCAATGCGCCCAATATATCTTCCAACAAGCCTTCATACTGTTCACAAGCTTCTTCTCTAGAGTTATCAACCTTCCAAATCCTCCCAAAATTATCTTGTTGAATGTTTTTCAGAATCATCTCCTCTTTTAAGGCGGTTGTATATTGGCTATTCAAACGATTCGCTATTTGCATTTTGGAATAACCTCTTTCTTGAAGACGGGCCAATTGAACTGCTTTATCAACTTCTACTAAGACGAGGTTATTATTGGACAAATAACTCATTTCAGACTCCGCAATCAGGGCAGAATCTAAGATAATTAGCCCTTTCTTTCCATAAATCTCTCGTCTCAAACGCACCAACAAGGGTTTATAAATAATCTGATTAAAGGCTTGCAATTGGTTTTGGTCACTAAAAATGATCTTTCCTAAGGCTTGCCGATCAATAAATCCATTCTCTTGTAACAATTCGGCTCCAAAAGCAGCAGCAATTTCTGTTCTTATCGTTTGGTACAAACCTTCTGTTAACTCTCCTAAAATTTGGTGCCCAATTTTATCAATATCCACCACATGTATTTCCAAGCCTTTCAACGCTCCGATCTCCTTCAATCGCTGGCTGAGAAAAGATTTACCACTACCAATAGTCCCTGTGATACTGATTAAATATTGAGCAGAGAGTTTTGCTTCTAGTTTTTGCTTGACACACAGAGGAACATACTCTTGAATTAATCCTTGCTCTAGTTGCAAGGCCTTAACGGCTCCTGAACTAACATGGGTTAGGTTTTGATTGGCTGGAAAGAAGATGGTATCAATATTGAGCTGTTGGCTGCTCCCCACCTGAAAAAGCATCAGTTCATAATTTAGATCTTCGCTGTTTCTAAGCCCTCTAACAATGGTATCAATGCTGTTCTCATAGGCATAATCAACCAACAAACCACGAAAGGAAATAACCGTAAGATTGTCTAAGTGTTTCAAAGACTCCTCCGCCAACAACCGCCTTTCTTCTAAAGAAAGAAAGTATTTCTTGGCTGGATTCCGACCAATTCCGACTGTCAACGTCCCAAACACCTTTAAGGCCCTTTCAATCACATCAATGTGTCCTTTGGTTATTGGATCCCCTGAAAAGCCGTATATCACCTTGTTCATTGTCTAATTTTTTTCCTTTAACCGAAAGCACAAAAAGTGCTTATACTAAGAGCATAAACACTTTTTGTTTTTCCTTTTAATAAAAGTCTGTTAGTTGTTTTTTAAAACTACTCTAAAACGGGCTTTTCCTTCTTCCAAATGTTCTAAAGCTTCATTGACCTGCTCCATAGAAAACTCCTCTACAGTTGGATAAATGTTGTGTCGGACACAAAAATCAAGCATTGTTTTGGTTAATGCAGGGCTTCCAAGTGGACTTCCAGCCACCGATTTCTCTCCTCCAATCAAACTAAAGGCAGGAATTGCCATTGGTTCTAAAACAGCCCCAACGGTATGAAATTTCCCTCTAGGCGCCAAGGTTCCTAGATAAGCATCCCAATTCAAGCTGACATTGGTTGTATTTAAAATGAAATTAAGTTCATTGGCAATACTCGCCAATTCTTTAGGCGAAGTGGAATCAATTACTTTAGTCGCTCCCATACCCAAGATTTGTTCTTTCTTAGCAGGATTAGAGCTAAACGCAATGACTTCACAGCCCCAGTGCTTCAAAAACTTAAGCGCTATATGGCCTAAACCTCCAATGCCAATGACGCCAACTTTATCGGTTGGTTTTACTCCTGCCAATATAATGGGATTAAAAACCGTAATACCACCGCACAATAGTGGCCCTGCTTTACTCATATCAATTGCATCAGGCAACGGAATTGCCCAAGACCAATGCCCACGAACATGATCCGCAAAACCACCATGGCGCCCAACAATGGTTTCCTCACTCGTAGCACAAAGATGATGCGCCCCCTCCATGCATTCTTGACAACTCATACAGGAAGCAGAAAACCAACCTAGCCCAACTTTATCACCTACGTTTATCTTCTTAACCGCAGCTCCAGCAGCCACTACCTCTCCAACAATTTCATGTCCTGGGATCAATGGATAGGTTGTCCGTCCCCATTCATTGTTAATCATACTTAAATCAGAATGACAGATGCCACAATAAGACACTTTGATATCTACTTGCTCCGCTCCTATTTCTCCCAATTCATAAGAGTAGGGTACTAATTTCCCCTTAGACTCTTTAGCAGCATATCCATTTACCTTCATTTCTTCTATCGTTTATTTTTTTATTAGATGATTATTATCAGTCCAGACAAAGACTACTCATACACATACTGGTAATCAATAACTTCTTTTAACCCATCTTCCTTCAGCAGATGCACTCCTTTTTTGGAGGAAGGCTCCTCCGAATAGAACTTTTCTCGAACGAGTATCCCTGCTTTATAGATCTTTTTAACCTGTTTGAAAGGGTGTTGGGTGTATTCTTCCTCTATCCACAAGTGGCCATCTTTGTATTGATAAGAGAAAAGTGTTTCTGTTAATGGTTCCTGTACGTGCTTTTTAAGCAAACGCCCTTGCTCATCATAAGCAAACGTTGTCCCTTGTTGTTCTATAAACGATACTTCTTCCTTTTTGTTGGCATCCCAATAAAAATCAGCAATACGCAGCAATTGTTTGGTAGCTTTTTTATAATGATACTTCCTTTTATACAGCTCCTTTGCTTGCGCACTTTTATAACGTTCTCCAATCAATCGTCCTTCTTTATCATAGGTAAAAAGCACCCATTTTACTAACGTTGTTTTTGTCCCCCCTTCTTCTACAGTCTTTATTTCATAAGCCTTTTCTTCTACAATGTTTAGATCCTTATCTACATAAAAATAAGTCAAGGTTTTCTCTCTTCCATACATAGAAAACTCCTGTTTCTTATAATAGTTATTCTGATAAGAATAGGTTATTCCTCCAAAGGTTTCTCCATGTTCATTATAATCTATAACCTGTTTGATTCGCCCTAACGCATCATAAGTATAATCCATTGTTTTTCGCTTCCAATCCAATATATCTTCTCCTTGAAAACACTCTGTTGTTTTTTTTCCTTTGGTGTCAAAATTAATGGTGTATTTATAGCTCTCCATTTCCCCTCGTGCATTGATATATTGCCCCCAAGAAATTTCTTGTTTCACTTGTTGAGCGTTAAGTAGAGTAACATAGAATAGGAAACTAACTACTAAAAAGAGTTTTGTCATGGTTTTATGCTCTTATGAAAAATGGTAAGAAGAAGTGTTAGAGTTCTTGCTTCTTTTAGGGACTGTTTTGATATAAATAGAGGGCAGTGTCTTCTTAAAGACAGGTTCCTTAGAATGCTCTTCTTATTTTAGAAAAAAATTATAGCATAACTATGAAAAATACAAGTACTTTTTTTATTGCAATGATAACAAGTTTATTCCTTTTCTCTTGTGCAAAAGAACAACCAAGCGGAATGATACTAGATTGGGTAAAGGTTACACAAGTTCCTGATTCTGTTGCCACAAGTTCTTTTGTGGAAAATTATCTGTATCCTACGCTAGATTTAGGAGAAACTTCCTTGGCAGAAAGTACTATTTTTCAGCGCTCCAGGCTTGCTCTTCCTGCTCTATTTGATGATGCTTTCTTTTTTAAAGGCAAACAATATTTAGATTTTAAGACCGTTTATAGTGTTGCTATTTTTCATCAATATACCTCCACTATACCTAATTATTTTGAGCATGATTTTATTGATAATTTCTTAATTACCCCTTCTGATGTTTTTGACGGCACTTCTACTATTCAATTAGAGGAGGGCGATCTTAAAATCACAATAGGAGCACGCTGGATTTATTAGTCGTTCTCGAATTAAGTATACCGTTACCAAAACAATCCTTAGCTTAACAAAAGCTATAAATTAAACCAATCATTGCATGTATATCAAAATACTACTCCTTGTTTTAGCGCTTGGTCTATTCACTAGCTGCCAAAAAAATACATCAAACAACGGAATCGACCTCTCAAAAGTTAGGATTGCCTATGTCTTTGTTAAACAAAAACCTGATCGTATAAAAATAACATTTGATCCAGTAACGGGGCTTCCGAATATTACCAACAGCCGACTCTATGTCACCTTAGATGAAGGCCCTGTTGCTTACAAAGAAAGTCAAATCTTCCAAGAACTAATCAACAATGAAGGATATCCTTTTTTTGAGAAACTGGTAAGTTACAACGAATACGCTTATTTGGAAAGGGATAGAACCTACTCTATGGCACTTTTTCACGATTTTACGGATAGTAATCGTCGCCCTCGATCTAGAATTGTTAACAATATCGTCTTCAAGCCATCTGATTACCTCCCCAATCCAAATAATCAATTCTCCCTTAAAAATGGAGAACTAGAACTAGTTGTTAGTATCTATGAATAGTGTTTATTGAGGTACTAGACTTCTAATTGTACGATGAAAAGCACAACCCTATTCCTAATCTTCTTAATTTAGCAGATGCTTTTTCTCCCCTTGCATTAGACACAATATCTATCAATAGATCAAATATTTTCTTCATCTAAAACTATCTCTGAATAGAAGGCAGATTTCTGCATCTTGCGAGATAACCGCCATTCTACTAAAAAGAAAACAATCAAAAAGGGAAAAAACAGAAAAAGAAGCAATGTTCCCCAACTTACAGAATAATCTTGTATAGGCATACAGGCCGAAAGGAACGCTACAAAAGAAGCAAAAGCGGAAAGGATAAGAAGAAAAAATCGCATAACAATCTTTATCTTTTTATGCCTATTGAATAGATCAATCATCCATAATATAAGAAGACCAGTTATAATCCATAAAAACAAGTCTTCGCTATAGAAATAAGAGGAAACCCATCCAATCTCACTCCCCATATCAGTCCAATCCAATAGTGTATAAGAATAGCCCATAGGAACAACTAACAGCAATAAAAAAATCAAGCTAATCAGTAGTTTTAAAACGCGGGCAATAATGGGATAAAACATTTAGTTGTTTAATTTTTATTGAAATAAAACTGCCTTTCCTCTGCTCCCCTACAACAAAAGCCCTGTAATTGCTGAATCACAAGACTTTTTTAAATAGTTTTCCATCGACGCTTTATTTGAGGTAATGTATCTTAGGGAGTTCTTTATAATTGTTAATGCTGTCCATATCCTCTCTAGTCAAACTTACTGCTTTTAAAGCCTCTATTTTGGAAGATAATTGGGTCGCTTGGTAAATTCCGTTCGCATAAAAGTAGATCAACAATCCTTTAATTAAGAAACCCTGAAAAGCAGCCCCAGGTTCAAAAACAGCAATCAGAACATTAAAAAGAATGTACACGCCTAAGCAGATTCCCAAACTCGCCGCAGAATTTTTCTTAAAGAGCAATAAACCAATGGTATAAAGAAGGACAATGATTACATAGCCAATCAGAGAATCTAAGAATAAATCGGGTTCTTCCACCACCTCTATGACACTTCCAAATGTCAATAAGCCAATGGTCATAAAAACTGCATATTTGCCTCTATTGATAACCTTAATGCTCTCATTAAGGTCTCGCCTTAGTCTATTGGCTTCTGCAATATCATTGTTATTATCCAGTTTTTTTTCATTAAATCCATCGTCTAATAATAGATTATCGTTCATGTTGTTTTAGTGTTTATTGGGTGTTTTTATTTTTGTTTGTATCGCTGCTAAAGCTAAATAGGGCTTATTATTATTATTGATTGACTACTTTGCCTATTCAGAAATATTTTAAAGCCATCAAATTTTAAAGTAACCAAGTTTTTATTTGAGCATAAACGGCGGCATCACTTAATAAATCAAAATGTGTTGTCTCATACGTAACCCAAGTATTTTCTTTCTTAAAATGTAAATTTTGAGCCGCTTGCTTTCCCTGCCCTAAGGCACTTTTCACCTGTACTAAACCGTCTCCTACCAATTGAGGAGTAGCGGTAGTGGTCGCCTTTCCAAGCACAGCAGCAATACTGTAACAAGAAATTCCTTGAGGCAATGGAATGTTTTTTCTAGTGTCTCCTTGATCTTCAAATCGATCTTGGCCTTCCCAGTCCTCTTCTATTAGATTGCCATACCTCAAATCAGTAATGCCAGCGCTCCTAGTTTTCCCCAATCGGGCAAACGGCTGGGTATAAGGGATAAACTCTAGCACGCCATCTAGATAATTCCCAACACGCTCCAAAGGAGCACCATGATGGGGCGTTCCTAGAAATACAATTTTTTGTAGCACTTCTGTCCAACTTTTTTGTGCTTGTTGGCCATAATACAGCGCACTTCGAGTAACCAAACCGCCCATACTGTGCGCAACAATCATCAATTCTTCTACAGGAACAGGCCAATGCGCTATCAATGCCTCTAATGCCTTGTTAAAATCTTGGCCATTAGCTGAAATATGACGTCCTGTATTGTATTGTAAATAAATGACCGTGCTATCTAATTCTTGTGCTAGAGCCGTTCCGTGGTTGTGTCCTTCTCGTGTCCATTGCCCTGCACTCATACACAAGCCATGCACCAATAAGAGAATTTTACCATTGACTTTAGGAGGGGTATTTTTAAGGTGTTCTTTATCTAAGAACAAAGCCTTTGACTGATACTGAAACGCCATATCTATCTTCAAAGGATTGTCTTTTCCTTCTAAATAATCTCCAACAATACCATTCAACGCCGCACGTAGAATCTCTTTCTCTGCTGTTTCGTTAATGCCCAACCAAGGCGTCAATTGTCCTGCGACTCGATCCAAACCTCCGCCAACCACTCGGGTGCTCCATCGAATGCTACTATAGGTCACGCCTGCAATTTTTGTAATTAAATGCTGAATGGGCGTTGATCGTAAAAAAGGGGGATGAACCACCCGTTGGTGTAGATGCTCGACCAAATCGGTGACGCCTACCGTTGCATCTGCCACTAAGCGAATTAGCCCTTGTATCTCAGAGTCTTTATGTGTGTTATTTGGCATTAGAACAAGTATTTTCTTTGAAAAGATATCGTTGTCCTCAGAAGGAAGAGCGACGTTAGTGTTTAATAGAGGAAGAGCGAATGCCTGCGGCATCCGCTCTTCCGTTCCAAGATAAACAACTATTTTGAGATTACTTCTACTCAGAGATCTCCCTTGTTTTATTCTAGGACTACTTTCTTAGTAACTACTTCTTTATTAGAAACAACTTGTACAAAGTATACGCCAGCGACATAATCTTTGAGGTCTACTTTTATTTCCTTTTGCTTATCAATAGTCCCCTCTAATACCACCTTACCGTTCAGGCTGATAATTTGAAAGGTTCCTTCAAAAGCCTTCTTAAAACCTACGCTAAATTGTCCTTTACTAGGATTTGGGTAGATAGTAAGCGCATTGGAAGCGAGAACATGAAGTGTTTTGGAAGGGGCATCTTCTTTTCGTTTTGACACACATTGTTGAACGTTAAAAGTTTTCTCTCTTGGAATCCATCCAAGACAAGGGCTTGCACCACTAGAAGTATTTTGGAGGGCAAATTTCACTTTATATTCATAGCCGTATTCCAATCCATTTGTGCCAAATAATCCTTCTGAGGTAAGGTTTATAGGTCCTGTTATTAGACCAGTAGTCCAGCTCATACTTCCTGTAACAGACCAAGTATTGGTTCCAACTTGCCGTCTCCAACCATCGATATGATACCCTGTATAATTCTGAGATCCTGAAGCATCTAATATAACATCATGACAATTCCTATCTGAAAAAGTATTTTGCTCTACCGTACTCCACTCATTTGTTAATTTAAAAGTATTCACTAAGCCAATACTTCCAGTAACAGAGAATGATTTCCATTGATCGAACCAAGGCATGCAAGGTAAATTTTGAGTCGCTACATTCACTTCATAAATATAACCTGCTTCAAAAATGATATTGTTTTGTGTACAAAGTTCTGTCAAGTTAACAATCCCTAGCTCTCCTTCTGCCCAGCCCAAAGAGCCCAACCACTCGTAACCGCCATTTCCAGAAGAAGGAATCCTTCTAACATTCAAGTGATACCGATCTTCATGTGTACAAGCCAT
This sequence comes from Aureispira sp., assembly GCA_050633105.1. Classification (GTDB taxonomy): domain Bacteria; phylum Bacteroidota; class Bacteroidia; order Chitinophagales; family Saprospiraceae; genus Aureispira. The sequence continues at coordinate 14,170 of JBOEFW010000039.1, forward strand.
TCCATTCAACCAAATATCACAACCTTGAGTAAACGAAGTTGTTGGCGTTGAATTAACGGCAGCATCTTTTTGAAAGTGAAATTCATTCTCTGGCTCTCCTATGATCGTAATGTTATCCACCATCATAATGGCTTGACCTGACCTTGGTCGCATTCCTAAATGAGGAAAAATCATAATCGCATCTCGATCGTTCGGGGCAGTAAAAGAAACTGAAACCGTATGCCAACTAGATCCAGAAAAATCGCTGAACCACTTTGACTGTCCTGCTGACCAGTGATACGTCCAAATAGGATCTGCCCACCAACTAGTTGATGAAGGAACCGATGCAGATTCTGCTTTATTAATGGCATAAACATTAGCAGAAGCATATCGAGCAACATCAAAAGAAAATACAGAACTATTTCCATCATCATCGTCTGTTCTTATATCAAAGGTTACCGTATAAGTCTTACCTGTTTCAAATGGATATTCTGCCACAATACTTTCAATAACATGATTCTTTGACCACATCCAAGCAAAAGGATTGGTTGCATAAGAAAAGATAGTAGGCGAGCGTCTTCCTTTCTCCCAATGAGGCACTTTATTGGCTGTAAAGGCATCAGAAGCCTGATAACTTTGGGTAATAGTCGTCTCAAAAGTCGGGTTTTCAAGACACTGTGCTTGACTCTGAAGAGCAAAAACAAAACATAAAAAAAATAATTTAATGGAATGCATGTAATGAGTTTTTAGAAAGGGCTACTCCCTCAATAAGGTCGTATCCATTGATAAATAAGGTGTTTATTTTCTATTTTAAGCAATGCTCTATAGGGTAAAATAGATGCACCTATTTTGCCCTCTGGTAGTCTTACAATAATAGAATAATAACTAATGCCTTACAAGCACAATTGTACAAATGGATCGTTTTTCTGTCCGAGTAACTTAGAATGCATTTCAAGAGAAGGGCTACTACTTTTTAGGTAGCATATGGCTAGCCGTTTTAGACTTCAATATATAAACTCCTTTAGGTAGTCTTTGGGCGTTAATTTCCGTGTTTGTTGCAGTATTACCTATAAATAAAACTTTTGTGGTTTCCTACACAGCGAGATCGTTCTTATAAAACAGTCTAGCCTTATAATCCAAGGATTATAAGGCTAGATCTATCTAAAAACCAGAAACGTTTTAGCTATAAAATATACCGTTGCTAAAGCGTTTTCACAAAATCTAAAAAGACTTGTTTGTGGTGTTCCAAATCCATATTAGAGGAAAGGGCCACCCGAGCGATGTAATCTTTATCGTCTTCTTTTGTTGTTCCTTGGGTAGAAGTAGCTGGAATCGTCCAATAACAACCTTTCAACTGCCCATAGCTTACACAATACTTACTCTCATCAGGAATTTCTGTGATCATTAGCTGGATTAAGCGATGATTTAACGCTCGTTTATAAGCTTCTTTTTCGGCGGCGGTGTTGCCTTTGGTTGGAAGATCCAAGGAAAAAACAGAAGGCGTAAAGCCTTCGCTTGCCAATTCTTCGGAAACAAAATTAATTTTTGCCGTAGGCAAGGTCTCTTGAATAAAGGTTACAAATTCACGGGTATTTTGATAAGCGGCATGAATGCGTTCATTCATAGAAGGTAATTGTTCCGCTAATAATGCCACTTGGAGATTGGTGGCTTCATTATCACACCAAACTAAATGCTGCTCTATTTTTTTCATCAAAGCATCCGTCTTGTTGTTTCCAACACAGTATCCTGCGGTACATTTCCCACCACTTGGAAATTTAGATCCACTGGCATAGGAAATGGCTCTGATTGTTGAAAGAATCTTGCCTTCTCCCAAAAAGTGAACATTGGGGCAAAAGGTTTGATCCAAAATAAAAACAGGATCAATTGCCGCTGCACCTGTAGCTGTTTTACGAGCCATACTTAACACTTTTTCTAAGGCTAAAAGCTCTGGCACTTCTACTCTAGGGTTGGTTGGAATTTCAGCAATGATATAAGGAACCGCATCTACTTTTGCAAGCTCCTTTAAAACGATATCAATACTTTGAACCATATCGTTCTCCCCATCTACAGGTAAGTCGACGACTTCAACATTATCTAAACAAGCCGCTACCCGTCTTGCTTGGTCGTTCGTCCCACCATAACAGTTCGGAGGCACTACAATTTTAATGGCTTTTCCTGGATGATTTTCTACCGCATCATGAATTAAGCCCATCATAATGGCATATTGAATAGACAGTCCACTAGAACCCAATAAGGCTTTGCTGGTCGTGCCTGTAATTTCCTTCAAAGATTGGACAACCAAGGCGTTGTCTGCTGCTGTGGTATCTTCTTGTTGAGCAGATGGCAATAGAAGAAGTGCTTGTAAAGCCGTCAAACAGTCTGCTGGCGTCATTGCAATGGTCTCTCTTCTTCGGACATGTTGAATGGCAGCAATGTATGCTTCATTTTCCTTCCCGTTGACCACCAAAACACTTCCAAGATTTGTATAGGTTGTAATTAAAAAATCAATGGTTGATGGAAGGGCGGCTTGTAGTCCTGTACCTTCTCTGGTAACAAAAACAGTACTACCATCAAACGCGGGAATCTCCGCTATATTTTCCACTTGTTTCAACTCCACTTCATACCCATAAACCTGTTGTAAGACTTCACTGTTAAACAAAGGAGATAAAGCCCCTGTATACAGCACTTGGGTCTTTTTTTTATCTAATAAGTTTTTTCTTAGAATGGCTAAAATTGGGATGGTCTTCGATGAAAAACTGATGACATTATCAGAAGGCAGTTGGTTTAATTTTGCCAATCCCCATTCTAATAAACAAGACAAGGGATGCCCTAAACGAATGTAGTCATAAGCCGTTGGTAATTCTTCAAGGGCGGCAGCTGCAAAATTATTTTCTTGGAATAAGCGCTCTAATTGTTCCAAAAATTGCACTTTAGCCAAAGATTCCTCATAAATATCTAGCCGATGGGTGGTTATACTCAACCAGCCCGTAGGCATGTTCTCTAATACATTTTTAATGTACGTTAGTATCTTCTTATCTTCCATAATTCTCACCTTTAAATAGGCCTATAGTTCGGTTAATTATAGCTAATTTTAATTGCCACACAAAGTAATAAGAAAATAACAGCATTCCCTCGGTCTAGGTTGCTAATTATTGCTCTTATCTAAGAAGAATCTGTCTGTTTCTTTATTCTCTACTTCTACAAAGAATAAAAAAGTCGCTTCAATAAGTGTCTAAGTCTCTTTTAATCTGAGCGTTAGTTAACCAATACTACCGTTCTGCTAAAGATTATGCTATTTTTTATAAACCAAGTTGTTGTTTCTATTCTTTCTATCTTTGAGTTATTAACCTTTATTAGTGAAATAAACTTTGCCATTGGAATTACCATCAATTCTTCAAAAGAGCTCCAACTATCCCTTGTATACCAGCTATCAGAAATCTTGGATGGAAAAATATTTGATGGCACTGCACTATTTAATGCACAAGGGGAGTTACTTTTAGGAACAGAAAAGGGGAATAACAGGTCACATTATTATTCATTTTTTACTAAATAAAGCTATGTTACGTGGAAATACCGTCGGCCTTCCATCTCCTTCCATTTAACTGCGCGACTACCGCGTAATTTAAACAACTCCAATACTCTAAAATGAAATTCAGTTTATTTAGCGCTCTTTTTTTATTCTCTCTTTATGCTTCAGGCCAAACGTTGCCAAATTTATTTCAATGGGAAGAACTCAAAAAAGATAGAACAATCTTAATGATTAGTTCCTGTCAGAAACATTGCCCTGAAAATTTAAAAGAAGAAATAGAGGCTTTAGATAGTTTAACAAAATTGAGTTGTGAAAAATTATTCCTTCCTCCCCAAACCATCCTCGATGATTCTTTTTTTCAAGGATTAGATAGAAACGCTAAAGAGATGTTACTTTATCGTAATTCTTACTTAAAAGAAGCCACAATCTACAACTTTGCAAACTGGCAAATTGCTGGTTATTTAAAAGGAACCTATCGTGATTATGAATACACTAATTATAAAGTCTTACCTCTTATCTTAAAAGAAGATGAAGTTAGCGACGAAAAGCTGCGTCACTTAGCTTTAAAATATAATGTCAAATTCATTGTACACATTCATTCCATCGAATTTTCAAAAAATCCAGAAAAGAAAGCAACATTGAAAGCTAAATTATTTGATGCTGTCAATAAAAAATTCATTTTTTCTAAATCTTTTGATGGTGATTCCAAAAACAAAGGAGGTTTTTTTATGTGTCAAGAAGGGACCGTGAATTGTTGTATTAACAATGCTTCAAAAAAAATATTTTATACGCTGCTGGCTGCAATAGACTAACAAGACGCCCCCCCAATTCAAAAGGAGCATTTCTTTTAAAAACAAAAAGCATAGGTCAAAAACATGACCGATAAACAGGAGCCATCCCTTAAGTGTGGATGGCTCCTGTTGCTTTTCAAGATAAATCCAGCAAAAAGATCACTGATAATGCAAAAAATATAATCTAAAAAAGTTTTCAATCCTGCTCACGAATTTTGACCGTTCTTCTCGTTAAGCATAGTATAAGGTCTCTCGCTCTAATTAAACCTATTATTTTCAATTACCCAATCTTTAAAACTATGCTTAAAATTTTCCTTTTAGGAGGTCTACTCCTTTCCACTATCTTCGCTTCTTATGCCCAAATAAATTCTTCCTGTAATCGATCTACAGCCTTTAGTGCTGCTTTTGACGAAGATGTCCAGGAACTTGCCATCTTAGATATGCTGGCTTCTGGCACCACAGATTCCAATTCTATTAGTGTTATTCCAAGTTATAGTCAAGATATTTTTAGAGCCTTGGCTGCGGTAGCGAATACCGCCAATACTTCCAGTGAGGCAGACAGTATATTTAATTTATATTGCATTCATAATAACCTTCAAGTAAATAGTTTTGCCAATTACCAATTGTTTGTTAGTTTAGATGCCAATGTCCCTTGGACAAGCAATTGGATGAATCTTTCTGTTCCATCTGGAAATCCTACCATTGATAATTTACTAGCAGGACAAACATACAGTCTACGCAAACCCTTTTTCTCGATCTCCAATTTGGTTCTATTAGAATTTAACAACCTTGTTAATATCAAACCTATCATTCAACAATTAACAGGTCTCAATGGAATCAATTACATAGAAGGAAATCCCTTAGTAGGAGACGCAAGTCATATTACCCATAGCAAAATAGGGAACATCAGTTATTTGAATTTCACATTGGGATGGGACGATTGCACTTCAGGTTGTATCAGAGAAAGAACCTGGTCGTTTTCTGTGGACTTAACCACTTGTAGTGTCTCTTACTTAGGCGTTACTGGCTCCAATCCTTCTTCTTATAACTTGTCTCCGCCTTCCCAACCTGGTTGTAATATTCTTTTATCCACGGCTTCTGTTCTAGAAGAGCGTCAGGCGATTCAAGTATTTCCCAACCCAGCTACAAAGCTCCTTAATATCGAAGGGGAAATTCAACAGATCAAGTTGTATAATTCCATAGGAAGTTTAATTTTTCACAAAACGACTTCTACCAACCTAGAAACGATTGATATAAGTCAACTCACCAAAGGCATTTATAGGTTGATCATTAATGATACCATTACTAAGACTATTGTAAAACAATAGTTTGCCTAATCGATGAAATAGCTCTCTAAACATTCTCCAAACAAGTGCTTTGGAGGATGTTTTTTTGTTGGAAAGATATTTTGATTTTTCTAACGGTTCTACTAAAAACTCCTTGATTAATCTTATATTTCCAATAAGAGGAAAATATGTTTTGTTGGCCTAACTCAGAACGACAGCCTTGATTTTCCCTACTTGTTTCTTCATCCTCAAGCTTCTCAAATTATGCTTAAACTTATCCTCTTAATCAGTCTATTCCATCTCATTGTACTCAGTAGCTATGCGCAGATGCCTTCTTCTTGTAATGGATCTACTACGTTTAATGCCTCTTACGAAGAAGACGTCAAAGAGCTTGCTATTTTAGCGATGTTAGCTTCTGGTACGGCAGATTCAAACTCCATAAATATACTTCCCAGCTATAAACAAGATATTTCTAGCGCGTTAGCCGCAGTAGGCAACATCACTTCTGTATCCAATGAGGCAGATAGTGTATTTAACCAGTACTGCATTCATAACGGCTCTTGGGGGGCATCAGGAAATTCTGTCCTCCATGTTAATTTAATTCCAAGTGCCCCTTGGACAAGCAACTGGTTAAACAATACTCCCCTTTCAGGGAATCCTACTATTGATAATTTATTGGCAGGGCAAAGTTATACGGTAAGTGCGAATTCTGTCAGTTCAACTTTGCCTTATTTAGTGACATTAACGTTTAATGACATCATCAATACGAAGCCTATTATTGAACAATTAACAGGTTTAAGTGGCATTGACTTTATAGAAGATGTTTCTTTTTTTGGCGATGGCAATCGAATTACCTATTCTAAGGTTGGTAATATTGCTTATTTAGATTTCAATCTTGGATGGGGCGATTGCTATTTAGGCTGTATAGCAAGAAGGATTTGGTCTTTTTCTATAGAGTTGACTACTTGTGAGGTATCGTATTTGGGGGTTACTGGTTCAGATCCTGGTGCTCCTAATACTTATACTCCTGATCAACCCAATTGCAATCTTACTTTATCAACGTCCTCTATTTTAAGGAATAAAGCATCAATTCGTGTATTCCCCAATCCCACAACAAACCTACTTCATGTAGAAGGAAAGACTCAAGACCTTAAGCTTTATAATTCTACGGGAAGCCTGGTTGTTCATAAAACTGCTAATAGTACCTTAGAAACCCTTGATTTAAGTCTTTTGACCAGAGGCGTTTATATGCTCTTAGTTAATAATAGAGTTACTAAAACCATCATCAAACAATAAGAATTTTTTAGTATAAATAACCCACCCTTTTCCTCTCATGCTATAACAAAGCCATTTCCATCGAGTGCCAAGCAAGCAGAGGAAAAGCCAAAATCAATTCCTCCACATAACATTAATTGATACTAAAAAATCAGTTTCTAATCCTCTTATTGGATCGTTTCCATAAAGATACACCATTTAAAAAACAGGAAAGAGAGAAGAAGATCTAAGTTTTTTTTAGTTGCATGACTGCTTATAAGATCGTATATTTGTAAGAGTTTGTTTAACCTTTATTAAGGTTGAAAATCAATAATTTGTGGTTCTGACAAAAAGTTAGTGGAGAAATTTAG
>JBOEFW010000039.1:21429-60170 GCA_050633105.1 Aureispira sp.
AAAAATTTAAACAGGCTCTAAATTGAACTTTTCTTCTAAAATTAACTCTATGAATTATTCTAAACAGTTTTTATTTTTCTGTTGCTTTTTTAGTTTTTACTCGATTGCTGTTGGGCAAAATTTTATTAATGGAGATTTAGAAGGGCCTACTTCTGGCTTGGCAGTCCTGCCTACCAATTGGCAAAACGTCCCTTCTACGGACCCTGTTTGTTTGGCGACCAACGGCTCACTAGGAGATACTCCTGATTTATTAGATACGCTTGGACCTTCTGCCTTTACAGGAATTATAGGAAATCCCTATACTGGATCTACATTTGTAAGTGGAGGTCGATCCAGTAATCAAAGTGGTTCTTCAATTTTCCAAGAAGGTATCATGCAACAGGTATCGGGCTTTATTCCAGATAGCATTTATACCATTATCTTACATCAAGCTGTTGTAAAATCATATGGAAATGAAGACACCTCAGGTTCCTGGGCGGTATATTTTGATGGGAATTTAGCCGGGATTACTGTACCTACAACAAGTACTGTTGCTTACACTACTTGGCCTTTTGTATGGGAAGAACGAAGGGTAACCTTTACAGCCTCTAGTAACAACCATTTCATTAAATTTCTCCCCCATGATGATGATTCTAATTTATTAGTTTTAACCCCAAATGGTGCTTTAAGAATGGGCATCGACCAAGTGAGCATTATCAAAGGAGCCGTAACAACCCATCTACAACCTATAGAGGAGACTAATAAAGAGCTTGTTGTCTTCCCTAACCCTTGTCAGAAAGACGTTTCCATAAAGATTAAAACGGAATTTTTAAAAGGTAGCGTTGCTGTTTATGGTATTCATGGTAGTAGAATGTATTATCAGGGAGAAGTAGTCCCTAATAAGAATGGGATACTTTCACTGAACCTCTCTATGCTTGATGCTGGAGTCTACTTCTTACACCTCCATTTAGATGGCAAAGAATATGTAAAGAAACTGATCAAACAATAAAATAGCTCTTACTTTTTTGGTCTACCCTACTTTAACAAAAAGTAGGGTAGACCCATTTTTATTAATCATTGATAGCCTTCTCTTTTAGCTCGATTTTCCGCCCATCTAAGTCCTTCACTACTGCAAAGTAGCCCCATTCTGATTCTTTTGGTAGGTTTACAATGTTGACCTTTTGTTGTCTCAAAAGCTCTATTAACGGATCTAAGGCTTCCACTGTAAATCCTAATCGTAAGGAGATATCAGGTGCTTCTTGATTTTTTAATAAGGGATAAATTTCAAAAACAACCGTTCCTATTGTGGTAGAATAATGCCAAGGCCCTTTGCCATGTTGGTGGTAATCAAAACTTAGCCCTAGCTGGGCATAAAATAGAGACAACTCCTTGGGTTGTGTCGTTCTTATTACAATTAAATTGATTTCCATAAGAGGTTTTATATCAACAAATCACCTGCTATATCCCTTATTCTCCTTTCACTTTCTTTTCAAATAAATAAGATACAAGAACAAGTACCACTCCTACCAATGCAGGCGCATACTCTCCATCATTGGCATATAAGTGTGCTAATAGTGCCAAAACAACATCAAAGAAAAAGCCAGCATAAGCCCATTCTTTTAACGTGTCTGATTTTTTTGTCCATATCGCAATCAATCCTAAAATCTTTGCCACAGCTAGAGGATAAACCAAATAAGCTGGATAGTTTAATTTTGTAAATGTTGCTGTGATCATCTCATAGTTAAAGAAATACATTCCAGCAGACATTAGCATTAATGCCGTGAGTAATCCAGTCGAGATTAGATAAGTTATCTGCTTGCTTTTGGGGCTCATTTTTTTTTATTTAATTATGAATGTTTTATTCCTCTTCCTTCAAAAAATGCCAAGTCCAACTGGCCAAAATTGCTCCAACAATCGGCGCTACGATGTAAACCCATAAGGCCGTCATGTTTCCTGAAACTAATGCTGGCGCTATTGATCTTGCAGGATTCATGGAGGCACCTGTGATAGGCCCTGCAAACATTGCCTCTAGCAATACGGTTCCTCCAACCGCCATCCCAGTAAATTGATGGATGGATTTGTTTTGGCTTACCAATAAGATCACCAACATCAAAAAGTAGGTTAAAATAACCTCTAATATAAAAGATTGCTGCCAACTTCCAAATGGAAGGGTTGCGCCCAAATTGTCGTGTTCAGCAAACAACATTCTCAAAATACCTGAAGCTAAAAAAGCGCCCAGTAATTGAGCAACAAGGTAACCCACTAGGTTTTTCTTTTCAAATCTATCCGTGAACGAAAACGCGATCGAAACAGCAGGATTGATATGTGCCCCTGAGATACGCCCCAAAGAATAAATCATCACCATTACAATCAGCCCAAAAGTTATAGCAACGCCAACATGGCTGACCGTTCCATTGGTTACCTCATTAATAACAATGGCACCTGTACCACAAAACACCAATGCAAATGTTCCTATTAATTCAGCAATGTATTTTTTCATACTGGTGTAACTTCACTTAGTAAAAAAAGAATTTCTCTTCCAATTTGCTGGACACGTTCATCATATTTTTCTTCTTCTAAATCAGTTTCATCAAATTCTTTTGGATCATCATAAGGTAAGGATAATCTAAAATCGCAGCCCAAAACGATTGGACAGCCAACATCGGCTTCCGAACAGACCATAATTGCTCCAAAATTTTCTGTTGGATTTGGGGCTGCTGCATATTGTTTTGAAAAAGCCTCATAAGGCGATCCCTCCTCCTTCCAATTGATTTGATAAATTGGATTGTCAGTTATTTCGCCTGAGATTGCTATCTGAAAACCAATCCTCTGAAACGCATTAACAGCACGCGTATTAAAAGCCGTTGCTTCTGTTCCTCCTGAGAAGGTTTGAATAGTAGGCAGTTGAAAATAGTCTGCGCCAACAGCCAACCAAAGTTGTCCAATATGGCTTCTTCTAGAATTGTGTGTACAGATGACAATTAATTGGGGGACTTCTTTTTCTATCAATTTTTGATTGATATAATCCCTAAGCAACAAGAGGCGTTCTTTTCTCTCTTCTGAAATGAGATCAAATTCTGTCTCCAAAACACTACAAAAATCATTAATTGTTGTGCTTATTCTATTCTTTTGTATTTCCATTTTCCAAGTTAGTTGGATTCAACAATCATCCATTACTTAAGGACAACCCTTAAATCATGCAGGTTATAGAAACTATACTCCTTATTATAACTTAATGTTTTTTCTACATTTTGTACAAAGGTAATCACCTGGAGTAACAATTTCAGAATCTAGACGTCCTTCAGAATTAATTAACATTAGAGCACCAATTCTTTCACAATGAGGACATTTCCTTAAGAGGGGTATTTTTATATTTTTTGTTAGCCAGTCCCATCTTTTTAGGGTATGATTTTGTGGTTGGAAAGTCAGTGTTTTAATACTAGGCAATTCTTCTATAAAATCTGGCGGGGCATCAAAATCATTGTATTCTAAAGACACTACTTGAAGTTTTTTTAGACCTTTTATGCTGTTTGGTAATTCTGACAATTGATTTCTTTTTAAGAATAACGCCAACAAATTGGATAGATTTCCAATTCTCTCTGGTAAAAAGCGCAAGTTATTGGTTGATAAATCTAGGTGTTGAAGCGCTTGCAAATTTATGATCGTTTCAGGTAGCTTCTTTAGCGAATTATTAGACACATTCAAGGAAGTGAGCTGGTCCAAGTTTATTATCTCTTTTGGAAATTCCCGAAATTGATTGGACGATAAATTGAGCCCTTTTAATTGTTGGAGTCTAGACAAATTACTGGGTAGTGCGTGCAATTTATTTCGAGATAAATCAATTGCTGTAAGATTCGACAATTTTTCAAAGCTCTTGGGTAGATGGGCAATTTTGTTGGCGTGTAAATCTAATTCCACTAATTTAGAAAGCTCTCCAATGCTTTCTGGTAATGTATGTAGATTAGTGTGTGTTAGTGATAAATGTTCTAAGTTCTCCAATTTCCCTAAGGAATCAGGTAAAACATTAAGATTATTAGCATACAAATCTAATACTGTGATTTGAAGCAACGCTTCCAATTTTTCCTCTTCTTGAAGCGTTTTCTCTAAGTAGCCAATTTGTTCTAACCATTGAAAAATTTCTTGATACGATGCCTCCATAACAACTATTCCATTAAACGATTACTAGTTGTGTTTCTTAAAAAATTCAAAATCTCTTTCTGATACAATTCGGGCTGTTCCTTATAAATGGCGTGTCCTGCCTTGGGTATAATCTTTAATTGAGCCTTCTCAAAAAGCTCTAAATACTCTTGGGTAAAGCCCCATTTTTGATTGCCATATTGCCCTTTCATAATAAGAATAGGAGTCTTTATTCCTTTCATTTTTTCTCGTGGGCTAAGTACATTCATTAAACTTTTTAAAGTCATTATATGTGCATAATATCCCCCACCACCAGAAGATGCTTCAATCAGAGCCGTGTCCTGCACCATTGATCGATTTAGATAATTATTTAGATGCGTAAAAAAATCATCGGCTTCTTTATCCGAGATTAATTTTCCACCAGCAGCATAGGCATACCATTCTACACATTTATGTCTAAAGGTATAAACCGCCTTATTTCCATCTTTATTGGAGAAAACAGGTGCTTTTAAGTGCAAACTATCTGGTGCCTTTAAGTTAGAAACACGCTTATTTATTGGGAAGATTGGGCCTGGCCCAATCATTACTATCCGATCCACTTTATCAGGCCTCTTTGTAACAAAAAAAGTCGCCAATACACTGCCCCAAGACTGCCCTATCAAAATCACTTTTTCTGCTTCTATTCTGGTTATAATTTCCTCTAAATCGGATACATGCCGCTCTACAGTGTAGTCCTCTATATTCTCTACTCGTTCAGAACTTCCACTACCAATTTGATCATAAGCATAAATAGTGTATCCTTCCTCTGAAAAAGGAGTCAGCATATTTAGAATGTTTTTTGTGATAACACCACCTGGGCCGCCATGCAAATATAGTATGGGAGATGCTTTTTTAGGTCCTTTGCCTTCTATCAAAACATAACCAATCATTGATCCTGTTGACAATTTCCAATACTTGGTAGAAGCATTTTTTTCATGTGCTAAAACAGCATAAGTTCTTGGATAAAATAGATAAAGTAAAAATCCTAGCGCTCCAAGAAAAAAGGCATATTTAGTCCCTGATAGTATTCTTTTTTTCGTTTTTGTTTTCATTTTTTTAACACAGACAACTATACTTTTCCCATTTACAAGACACTTCCATCTTTAATTAGTTCTCCATAGTTCTTCCCGTACTTATCCTTAGATTTTTGAAGGTAGTATTCAAAGGAATTCGTTTCCATTATTTCTTGGAGTACCCACAGTTTAATGGTGAAATTCTGGCTCTTAAAAGTGCAAGGTAAATTTGAAATTTTGGCTCTTATTTCCTCCGTCGAATAATATTTGATATCATTTACATCATACTCCTCTTCTACTTTATACTGTAAATATTGAGGTCCTAATTGATCAAGATGCTTTATTGCTAATTCTTGATCCTTTATTTTTGTGATGGTAAAATCTATGTGTTCGTCTGTAAAACCCAACTCATATCCCCAAATCCAATCTTCTGTAGCATACCCGCTGCCTAATTCAAAAAAATTCCCACTTTCTTTATTGACAATAATTCCTTTCTTAACTCCAAAAAAGCCAACTTGTGTATCTATTCTTTTTTCAATAAAAGGGATGTACCAAAACGTTCTTTTTTCAAGAATACCTATTTCCACATCAAGGATGTATTCTCTTTTTCCGCTTCCGCCAAATCTTTCATTAGCATATTGAAGAACCTTATCAACAGCATTCTTTAATTCAATCATAAGAGCGTATTTTTTTAAAACAACAAACTAAGCACCTCTCAGTTCCTTTAAAGCAAAGGGTATTGACTAGGCCTCTTCACACGGTTTCGAATCACTTCCTATACCTTCAATGTAAGCAGTAATCAACGCCACTGCTTTTCCCGCATTCGCCTTCAAATGAGGATGAGGTTTTCCTTTTAAGGTACGAAGTTGGGCGATTATTTCAGGCGCCTTAATCGTTTTTAAATCTCCTCTTGTCATGTTATCATAAAAATCATCTGCTAATATGGAATTGATGTGTTGTTCAAACTGATCTATTTCAGGCAATAACAAAGCAGGTACGCCAATATAAGCTAGCTCTCCAATTAATTGATTACCAGAGGTATTAATCACATAATCCGCCGTCAACATATCCATCATAAAATGTTGGTCTGAAATTGGTTTAAAGGTTAAATACTCCGTATCTTTTCGATCTTCTATTCCATAGACAAAAACCTTCCTTTGGAGCTGTTTTCCAACAATTTCTAATTCTTTTAAAATTCGTTTAATATAAGTACCTCTAAGGTAAACTAGTAGATGTGTTCCTTGCGGGTTCCAAGAATTTTGTTCCAATTCCTTTCTTAAAAAAATGTCTAACAAATGGACATTATTAGCGACACCTTCTCTTAGTTGGAGCTGACTCATTTTGCTAATAATAATCAAAGAAGCGCTGGTACAATCAGAAAGTCCCCAATTAAACAAACGCACATAAATTCTTTGGGTGAAGGACAATTCAAAAGGCAGTTGACAATAGTTTAGGTAAGAAATACTTGATAAATAAATGCTAGGTATTTGGAGCTTTTTAACAAGTTTTCCTGTTACCAGTTCTGCGTCTGTAATAATTAAATCAGGCTGCCAATCTCTAATAAAAGACATTGTTTTTCTTGCAATAAGTGGTAACTGAACAAACTTAAAAAAAGCAGCCGCCAACACATTAACCAATACATTCACACTTTCACCAATCGTAATCGGACGATAAGAGCGTACCTTCACGAGTTGAGAAGTATCATACCGCTGGCTCAAATAATCGTATCCTTGAAAATCCGTCAGAAACTTCACCTCATATCCCAATTCTAAGAGTTGTTGTCCAATGACAGCACATCTAGTAGAATGTCCTCGTCCCCATCCATTGACTCCTATAAGTATCTTCTTTTTCATTGTTGTGTTTTTCTTTTTTACAGAAAAGAATCTAATCTTATTCAAAACGTCAATGGACAATTTTTAGTCTACAGTAATCGCCAGATAGTGCTATTTAAAATTCTAAAGAAATCCCCTCCTTTAAGCGAGTTCCACTAAACAAAAAAATAAATGGACGAGGTTTTAAGACATTGCTCTATTTTTCTCCTTTAATCTTAGGCAACAAACAGAAGAGCCAAAAACAAATAAGCCATAGGATACCATAAAGAATCAGGAGGTAATATCCTTTTATTTCGAAGATCGGCAACAAGAAATGAAGAAGGGATACAACCACCAAGCCTACCTGTAAGAAGAGGGCAACTGCCCAACCTGAAACCGCAATAAAACCAGCTATTGTAAATTCTTCTTGAAGTTCTATAAAGGATTTCTTTTTAGTTTTCTTCTTCATGGCTTAGTTTCTAATTCGGGGAAACCAAAAAAGGAAAATCTCTTGTTACTACCGCTTGATTCAGACAACCTTTTTCTAACAATTTAAAATTGTAAAAAAGATAATTGCCTTTTACAGCACTGTCTATATAGGTTAGGTAACTCTTATTCCAAGGGTATTCTCTTAAAAAGGAAGATGCTTCTAAAATAAGCAATTCTCTAGTTTTATGATCTTCTTTTGCTTGCTTAGGCTCCTCATAAATCACTACAATTTTAGCAGACTGGTTTACTCCATTTACTCCCATTATCGTTAACTCAAATTCATTTAAAGCCTTTAACTCTTCATAGGATCTTTTAAATAGTTTTTGGCAGCGGCTATCTAATTTT
The DNA here is from genome assembly GCA_050633105.1 of Aureispira sp. Lineage (GTDB taxonomy): Bacteria > Bacteroidota > Bacteroidia > Chitinophagales > Saprospiraceae > Aureispira. Next base: position 29,243 of record JBOEFW010000039.1, read on the forward strand.
TGCTGCGCTCCTTGGGTGCCTATATAATCTTTCAGAGAATACTGTCGATTAGAAAGAACAAGGGAACAATCTGTTTTAAAGGCCTCATTTATCTTATCAAAATCCAGTAATGGGACCATTGGAGAAATGGTCGATGAAGTGTGTGCTTTGATCGAAGCCACCATAGCTTCTGCGGAACTGCTAATAACAAGAATTCGCGCTTTTCTATCCATATACACATTTGAAAAGTGACGCAAATCATCTTTTGAAAGGGACACAGCGCTTTTCTGTTGATAGTTCTTTCTACGTTCTTTGGTCAGATGATAATAAGAGAGTCCATCTTTGGTTTGTTCTGTAAATTCGTTTTTTTGGAGAAACGATTTTAATTGCTCAAAATTAGCCTTGGGAGATAGTTTAAGAACGGTTGCCTCGTAACCAATTTGTAGTTCCCATTCTAGATCTAAGAAACTGATGCCTAATTGTTTTTTGCCCGCATCAACAAATTCATTTGCTGCATTTAATTTAACTAGGCTATATTCTACCTTACCTGCTGTAAAGAGACAAGTTCTAAAATTAGTGCCATAGTTTTTCCAAAAATCAGAATCAAGATAGTTGGTTTGATCTATTTTAGATTGGGTTCGCCATGTCTTCCAACGAGTTATCCTGATAAGTTGTTCCTCTTCTAAAGCAAGTCCCCCTACCCACGATAAAGGCTCTTTGTATGAAAAGTCTTCTTGTATCGTACAGCTAGATAATAAGACAATGATAAGAAACACAATACTACTTTTACCTCTCATAAAATAATCTGATTTTTTTAAAAAGTGAAAAGCTAGACAACCTCTCCCCAATTACTCTTCTACCTTTTAGACTTTTAATCGTTTTTAAATGGCAATAGAGGGAAGGTTAAGCTTAAAGAACATTCCATAAAGGCCTATTTTATGACTTTCTATTTAAAGCTTCATTGTAACGCTTATTTTCAGGCTTGTATAGCATTAAATCACCATTCTCTCCATCAACAAATAAATTACCGCAATGCGTACACTCCCAAAGCGTTTTAAAGACCCTTTGTTGCCTCAATTGCATACAAGCCTCTTTCTTCTCTTTTGGAGAGTCGCCAGATTGTTCAATCGCAGCATCAATAGCCTCCCAGAAATTAAACCATTGTGTATCGGAAATAAGGTGTCCTTTATTTCGTAAATAGTCTGTTTGATCAACAATTAGATGGGCACAAGTGCATTTAATCTTCATAGCTTATTGGGGTTACACCTTATAGATTTTTTAGTAATTAAACCAAAAGAGGCCTATTTTGTCCGCATCAATACCAATGACCGCGGGGATGTTCTCTTCGGATTCAAAAACTGCGCTTACTTTGGACGGAGGCATATTAACAAAGAATTGAACGGTATCTTGATGGAAGAGATCCTCCAAGAAATAACGTTTCAAAAGCTTATATTCTGTAAATTCTAACCAAGGTCCACCTTCTGGTGTAAATCCATAATTTTCATAAAATTTGGGTAAGTTAACTTCCTTTTGTACCTCTTGAGGAGCATTCTCATAGGCACTTATATCCTTCAGTCCCCAATGAGAAAACCATTCCTTTCTTTCCGCCTCTTTTTTTTCTATTTGTCGCTGAATATGAAAAAAAGAATGTTCAATGATGTCGTTAATAATGGCCAGATGTTCTCCCTCTTCTGATAATTGCCATGTGGCGTTTAGAAGGCGGTATCGATAGCAAAAACTCTCTGGTGTAACGTAAGATATATTATCCTCCAAATACATCGACATAACTTCTTGACAGGCTGTTAAGGAACTTGGCTCCTTCAGGAAACGCTTGACAATATCTTTATCTTCTCCATAGTTTTCCAGCCCGTTAATAAGCGCGACTTTACACCAACCTGCCTGATATTGTTCGTAGGTAAGATAATTGATCTCCTCTATTGTTTCCTCTTGTTTTTCGGTTAGTGCCATTCTATAAGTGGTCTTTTGGTCAATAGTTATTGATAGAAGTTGTTTAAGAGTTGAAAACCAGTGGAGCTAATAATCTAATGCTACTAAGGAGTACTAGTTTTCCTCTAGTCTATTAAAATCATAGGCTTCTCAATGCTTTTTTTTAATACTTAACAGTATTTTGATGATGAATAAAATCAGTCAATTTATATTCTTTTTCCCAATTGGTTTTCAATTCCCCTACATTCTTAATGACAAATTCAACTAAGATCGCTTCGCTTATTTCTTCTTGTTTGCCAGCATCTCTAAAATGATTTATTATAGCTAGAGGCGTCTGGTAAAGTCCCCAAGGGAATCCCCACCATCCAAACAAACTATTTTTGATTAATTCGTCCTTTCTTTTCGCTTCTACGCAATCTCTACATGCAATCATCGGTCTAGCTTCCTGTTGTGTGATGATTAGATAACTTCTTACCTTTCGAATGATGCCACCAACTAATTCTTGATCTGATTTCCCACAACTTGGACAAGTTAACCCCTTTATCTTATCTCTCAATTCACTCACGTCTTCTGTTGTAAATTCTTTTTTTTGTGCCTCTATTCCCTTTAGAAGATTTTTATCTAATCCTCTTTTCTTGATTTCAGCAATCACTATTGGCTGCACGCCTGGTTGAAGAGATGCCATTTCAAATTTAGCAATGCTTTCTAATTTTGCATCATGCATTTTGGAGTAATGATCTTTTACCTGATCTAAATCTATTGCCATTGATTGTAGTTTAACTCTGTATCTTGTTATTTATAATTATTATATCTTAATGTAAATTACCCAACCAAGCCATTCTAAGTTTATTTCTTTGCAGATTGACAGGCTCTATCATTGTACAATTTGATGCTCTATCTGATATTGCTTGGGCGTCACACCAAACTTCTTTTTAAAGGCTTGTACAAAATTAGAAAAATTTTCATAGCCTGCTTCCTCGTATACTTCGTTGGGGCGTTTTTTTTGTGTTTTTAGTAGAAAGGCAGTGTGGTTTAACCGCTGTTCAATAAACCATTTCATGGGTGTTTGGTGGTATTGTTTAAAAAACGCCCTTTTAAAAGTAGAGGTGCTCATATTACACAAAAAAGCCAGCTCTTCTAGCTTTAGCTTATTGTATTTATTGTTCTCTACTGTATTTGTTAAACGACTTGTTCTATCATTAACATTTTGTACTAAAGCATTCAGAAAGTCAGCTGTGTTTTGATGGATTAAATACAGCATTATTTCTTCAAATTTATGCTTTAATATTTTTGTTTGAATATGTTTAGGGAGTTTTAATAATTGCTCCAAGCTGTCCACAAAATTCTGAATAAAAGGATCATACTCAAAAATATAAAATGATTGTTGCTTTTTAGGACTTAAGGAGTGTTGTTTGTTTTTTTCCAAAAAATGGAGGGCCTCTTCATTAGAAAAAAACAATAAAATGCTTTGATAAAACCAATTGGTATCAGAAACCTTTTCTGTCATCAAGCAATTCCCTGCTTTCATCAAAACAAAGTTCTGGTTTCCGATCTGCACTCTTTCATCATCCCCCATGACTTCTTTTGTCCCAGCTCTCAAAAAGCTAATGGTATTCTTAGACAGGTTAATCTTATTTTTTTGAAGATCTTCTGTCCTTCTGTAATCATACAGTTGTATTGGTGTTGATTCTTCTATTTTTAAATCCTTTGGTAAAACCTTAATTTCCATTAGAGTTATCATTTTTAATTAAACGTATACACCGTATTTATAGCCATAATAATCGCACTCCTTTTCTTAAATACAGAGACAACATCAAATAGAAGGACTTATAAAAAAATAGGAGTCTTCTGTTATAAGAAGACTCCCTCTAAGTTTATGTTTTTTTCTTAAACATTAGTCCTTTTTTCTTTCATAATAAGAAACAATACTGGCCTTTGCAATGGTATTGTTCCACAAGTAATATCCTACAATTGCTGGATTGGTATTCGCATCTAATCCCAATTTATCCACTTTAAGAGCATGTACGGTAATAATATACTGATGAATCCCATGATTTTCTGGCGGACAAGGCCCTCCATAGCCAGCAACACCATAGTTCGTAAGGCTTTGTATAGCTTCTTTGGGCATGGCTCCTTTTTCAATATTCCCTGCATTGGCCAATAGGCTATTTACATCACTTGGAATATCAAAAACAACCCAATGCCACCATCCGCTCCCTGTTGGTGCATCAGGGTCATACATTGTAATGGCAAAACTTTTGGTTCCTTCTGGGGCATTCGCCCAAGACAGTTGAGGAGAAACATTGTCTCCTGTACAGCCAAAACCATTAAACTCCTCTACGCTTGTCGCATTTCCATTTAAAGTTTTACTTTCTAAAGTAAATGTCTGTTGACCAAAAAGCTGGAAGGAGAAGAACAAAGCTACTAGGGTAACAAAAATTGATTGGTGCATGATTGTTTTTTTTGCGTTATTGAATACTGCAAATTTACAATCTAGTCTTTTCCTAAAACAGTCCTTTTCATCCAAAAAGTATTGATAAAAGTTCAACCTACTATTTTGCAGGGCGTAAATAGCCCTCTAAATCTCCAAGCAGTAGGACTATGGTCTAATTTAAGTACCTTCTTGAAAAACTATAACCTTCTTTCCAAAAGAATCCAGACCCTTTGCCTACAATTCCAACTTGGTTGCTTCTGTTCGTAAATACGCAAACCAACATAAATAATGCCTTACAATAGGCCAACAACAAGGAAACCGTGTATGTTTTTATGAGCTAAATTTTCAAAAGAAGCCATAGTAGAAGTTCATCTGTAAGATATGAAAGTACTAATTTACTCCCTCAAACAAGCTATTATTAAATTCCGCGTTCAACAATCAACTTTAATAAAAAGGTTTCTCGTTCAATCGACATTCCTTTTTTATCACTCTTAGCCATTGTTTCTTCATTGTGCTTAATCGCTTCGTGGATATTGACCCACAATGCTTTCATTCCATTTTTTATTTCATAAGACTCCATCGTAGCGTCACCAAGCTCTTTATCAATCGTACAAGTATAACAGTAAGAAATCATGTGCTGGATGTCATAATCAGGCTTATACCAAGGCCTATACTCTTCATAAGCACCAAAAGGTTGTATGTTCCTAATATTTTGAGCCCCTGTTTCTTCTCTCAATTCTCGTATCATGCCTTCTACCTTATCTTCTCCCAAATCTAAGCCTCCTCCAGGAAGACTGTAGTCTTCGTAGCGTTCGGTATAGAGTAATAAAATCAGGTTTCCTTGTAAGGCAATACTTCGAGTAGCCAATCGAGTAAACACAGATTGATCCGCTCCATTTTTTGCATCAGGATGGTAATGGGTCTTTAATATTTGCATAGACAATGGCTATTTTTTTGTAAAGATAGGCTAAACTTGGAGTAATGGGAAAGGTATTCATGCAATAATCAATGATATTCTATTTTTGTTCTTTCTTTATACTAACACTAGACTGTCTCTTTTATAAAATCGTTTGATTATTTATCTTTCATGTACTCCTCTACATCAATTCCCCAGTCTTCTAGAACGTCATATGCTTCCTTTAGATAATCTTGAGTGGAGGCAAGCTCCTTGAAGGGCAACAAATTGATAATGGCCTCATCTATTAATTTATGTTAAATAAACTTTCAAAAACCTATCAAAACAATTGCTGCTACCTCTCCTTTTACTCCAAAAAAGAGAAGCAGCATAAGATGTACATGTGTAAGGAAATCATAGTAATCTGCTAGTAAGATTTTTTTTAATAAAATTTTATCTAGTAGGATATTCTGAGGCTTGTTTTTTAGACTTATATGTTTTTAAATAAAAAACATGTGAATGGTTTTATTTTGATAACAATTTTTTAATACCAATTTGAGTAAAATGTTCGAATAAAAGAAACTATGACCACAACCGAAAGTTCCTTTTGAAATTAGTACCGTAAAGGCCTACATCAAGGTTGATTTTGGAGAGAACTACCCTTGGGGAGAAGAAGATTATTTAGTTAACATCAATGATTTAGATCTTAAAGTTCACGCTTTAGGATTGGGAGGTTTTAGTGGGGTCAACTTATCTCCAGCTCCTCCTATTAATGCTACATTGACGGCCAATAGTCCAGAATATACGCTTGCTTTAGATTTAACGAATGAAGTACTAGATAATAACAATTTATTGATAGGGCTGGCGCTTGCTTCTACTAATTCACTTGCTACTGTTTCTATTCAGCCGAGTGTCACTGTGAGTCAGTTGAACAATGGTCTTAGTGCAGGAAATGAGCAAGATGTGGTGGATAAACTTCGTTTTTCATTGTGTTATGAAATCACATATAAAAGTACAGCGCCTAAAAGTCCAACAGTAGCCCAACAGGTTGTAGTTCAGGCACCTGAACAAGTAAGTGCCACAAAACGATATAACTTTAAATGGTCCAATCCTACTGATGTTTGGTACCCTTATTATGAATTGCAACTCGTTCGACTTTTTAACGATAAAAATCATGAACCGACTAGTCAAGAAGACATCGAAACAGTTGTAGATTGGTCTAGAGCCATGTCTTTTATTTTATCAGAAAATACATTATCTAAAGAACCTGTAACAAATCTTTACAGCAAAGAATTAACGGTCTCAGAATTTACAGGCTACTATGCTTGGAGAGTTCGTCCAATTGGCTCTTTTTCAGAAGGTGGCATCGCTAATAATGCCAACTGGGGAGGATGGGATGCTGTGAGTTCAACCACCTTACTTCAAAATACAGTGGTTAATTTAAACAGCTTAAGTGACTTAGGAACAACCGCTTTTGCAGGTTCTGTATTTTTCTTTGTAGATCCAGATGAGGCAGAAGAGCGCAATACCATTTATTCTAGAGTGTTTACAGAAGGCGGCAAAACCCATGAGGGTATGAACTATGCCGATGGTTTATTAAAAAGTCGTCAATCACAAAGTTATTTCCCGTCGAATTCAGAACGTAAGACCGTTATTACGCATCAATTTTATGATCATGTTGGAAGAAATTCTATTGCGACTCTACCTGTTCCAACAAAAAATAAACTTAGTGGCTATCAAGAGCGGTTTGCAAAAGATGCCGTAACACAAGATTTATATACGGTTGATAACTTTGATAACATCAATAGCAGAGCGGAAACACCAGCCCCTATGACCTTAAAAGGGGCTGATCCATCAGAAACCGATTATTATTCCAATGATGGCCCTGATGCTTATGTAGATAATGCGCAAGGCTATCCTTTTTCTATCAGCAGATATACCAATGATGGTTTAGACAATGTAGAACAACAAAGTGGTGTTGGGAAACGGCACATGATCGGAGATGTCAACTCAGGCTTTGGAAAAACTACACGAAAAAATTATACATCAGATGTCTCAGCGGATGAATTGCTACGAATTTTTGGAGCAGAGGCACCTGATAATGCAACGGTCACCAAAGAAATTACTACTGATCCTAATGGTACAGAAAGTGTTTCTTACATCGATAAAACAGGTAAATTATTAGCTACATGTTTATCGTTTAACTCTGGATTAAATACTGCTTTAACAGATTTAAGTGGAGCAACAACGGCTTTTCCTGTGGTTGATTTTATGACCGCTTCCCAATTAACAAAGGAAGGTTTTGTTAGTACCAAACGTCTTCTATTTACAGAGGATGTCTCTAATTTCCAAATAGATTATACACCTGATGGTTGTAATGGGGTTACTGTTTGTGGAGAGACCTTGTATTGTGATTTTGAGCTAACGCTCTTTGTGGCCAATGTAGAAAATCCAACTGTGAATTTGATACCTGCAGGGACAGAAACGACACTTGTTTCCTCCTTATGTACACTAGCGACGCCGTTGTATAGTGTTAATTTAGCCCTACCAGCAGGAGATTATATGATTAAGAAAACTCTAGTAGCCGTAGACAATGGTGTAGGAGGAAGTCCTGTTCAAACCTTCATAGATAATAAAATTGCCAAAACAGAAGCGGTCTTGTATGTCTATCATGATTTGGTCACGAATCTATTAGCCAACTTAGTGGATGATAATGTAGCCGATTTTAATAATGCTATGATTTGTGTGGATGATTTTGTTGTAGCAGGGGTGCAATTGGGGCCAAATCCCTTAACAACCAGTATCCAAACATTAATCAATGATTTGGAAGACTGTTTGACTAATCCAACAACAGGTTTAGGCTTTGATATGACTGCCTTTGACTTTTCTACCTTAGAAACGATTGATTTAACGATAGTCAATAATCTAACCTTAGATGCCACGGTTACTCCTCAAGAAATTGTCATCAACTTTGAAGATTGTGGCGCAGGGATTTCTCCCATGCAGGTAGAAGCCGCCATGAATGTCTTGGTACCCCCTTGTGTAGCTGACGGAAATGGTACTTATCTTTATAGAGGGACTTCGTATGCCTTGCCTCCATTTGTGGAATATTTTGCAGATGTCGTATTGACCGATCTTAGAAACGAGGCGATAGAACAATTCATGGCTAATAATGGAGGTATAGGACCAACTCAAGCAGAGGTTTTAGTAGAAATGGATGCCATCATAGCAGCCACGTATGCTAACTATACCAATTTATCGACCCTATTAACAGCGATGTTTTCAGGGTATGCTATCTCTGCTCCTGCGCTTAATGACTATCTAGATGGTGCCCCTCTTGCTGCCAATGACAATGATTTTAATAAAATGATTTGGCACATGCTTAACGATCAATATTATTGTGGGCAATTAGTTTGGGACAATGGAACCACAGGCGGAGCAATAGGCTATCATAAAGTTTTACCAGCAGGAAGTATAGATCCATTGGTCTTTGATCCCAATCCTACCACCAATAGTGTGGATAATGCGGTACAATACAATTGCAAGGACGTATGGACTTGTTGGACGACCAATGTAACTTCTATATCTAGTATTTTAGCGCTAAATCATCAACCTACAGATCCCTTCCAAGCAATAGAAGACAATGATCCCAATGGAGGAGGGACAATGGAGGACGATTTTACAACCAATATTCCTTGGTTATTATCGCTCTTTTTGGGAGATGATCCTTTTGGTAATTTTCAAGATGATCCTAATCTCACTGACATTACAGCCAGTGACCAAACCTTTGATAACCTTCCTGCGCTCTTTTTAGAATGCACAGGATACAGAATCGCTAGAATTGTAGATCCAAGAATCGTATTTGATGGCAGTGCTATTACTTTTGGCTATGCCACTACCGATCACCATGAAGATTATGTACAATACATTGATGGAACAGCCCCTTCAGGAAGCCCTATCAACCCTCATTTGAATGGCTCGGCTCATCCTACTATTAATTATAATACCTTGGATATGCCTCTATTTGGAGCTTATCTCACTAACGTACCGAGTTCTATTAACCAAACAAAAGCACATACAAGTGCTACTAGAACCAGTGAAATAGAAGAATATTTTTTATCCAGAAATTCAACTCCTTTGGATACTAAAGAATTTCCATTGACCTATAACCCTGTCTTTGCCTTTAAATATTATGAATATTATAGAATGCCTGCTGGTTATCAATCATCTACTCAACTCGCCTTTAGTAACTATAATACGACTAATGGCACTAATTTGAGCATAGGTGGTGCGACATTAACCGTACCAGCACATTACAGAGGCATAGAGCGGGAACTGAGTTATCCTTATGATGGAATAACCGCAGCAAGTCCTCCCTTTTGTGATGAACCTGCTGTTCTTTCCAGTTCTGGACATGACCAGTGGCCTTGTGGAGCACGCTATGATTTCATGAAACGCATTATAAATAGCCAAGAATTGACGATTGACCCCAATAATTTTGATAATCCTCAAGACTTGTTTGATGGAAGTACTCCAATCGTGTTAGCTAGTACTGCTGATTGTGAGGCGGCTGTTGCGCCTTATTATACCGATAATACCTTAACAACAGCCACACCTAGTGATAACCCATTGGCCAACAGTTGTAAAAATGCTTGTGAGTCACGACGCACAGAGTTTAAGACAGCTATTTTGAAGGCCTTAGAAGCCCGTTGTTATACGATTGGAGGCTGTTCAGACTGCCCAGGGCATATTTCAACAGGAGATGTGGATGTACTCGTCAATAATTTAGTAGCCGCTTGTCAAGAACAATGTGCGGTGCATATTGACATTACCAATCCTCCTCCCTGTCAATTGACAGATGGAACGGTCATTCAAGCGTGTGATATTATTTATGGAACGCCCTGCCAACAATACTTAATGAATCAAGTTAGAAGTTGGACACCTGCGGTAGATTTTCCGTCCTTATGTGATTCAAATAATCCATTTCCTGCTGGGCATCTACAACAAGCCTATAATCCTTCTGATGAAGAGGATTGTGATAACTCAGGAGATTTTAACCAACAAGCAGGAACAACGTCCTCTTCAAAGGTTAAAGTAATTCTACCAACCCCTTAATAAGCTCTAAGAAACTAGGAAACCATTCATTATGAATTATTTGCATAAAATATTACCAGTGCTTTTGGGAGGTCTTTTTCTTCTTTGTCCTCTTATCTTAAGTGCTCAAATACCAACCTATAATTTAAGTTGGTACAAAACCTCTTGTAGTACAGCAGCAGGAACACCAACCGAGCTACGGGTGGACATTGAGCCTTTTGCAGCAGGAACGACTTATGTCTGCGAATTATACGAGGATCTCAACCCTTCTGGCGGACAAAGTAGTAATCCATCTTTAATAAGCCTATTAGGAAGCTATACCACCTCCAATGTAGATGTAATTATAGATGCATTTTTCGCAAACGCAAAATACAAAAAAAGCTATTATGTAAAGGTTTACCCTACAGGAAACCTCAGCCAATCAAGAGTACAATATATTGATGTACAACGATTGATTCCTTCAGCAGGATCTTATGTTACCAATGTTAATTATGATGTAAGTACAACACCAGAATTTTGTAATCCTTCTGCTGTTAATATGGATATTTTATTAACAACTATAGGAACGACCGTTGGCCATCTTTATACCTGGACTTCTCCTACAGGAGCAACAATTGCTACTCCAAACAGTCAAAATCCAACCGTTCCAATTTATATTAATGGAAATTCTGGTCCAAAACATCAATACCAAGTACAAATCAACGATGTAGCAGGTTGTGATAAAGTAATCCATAACATTGAATACAATCCTCCACAACCCTTTACTGGATTGAGTGTAGCTATAAAACCTTTTGGATTTTTTAGCCCAGAGTGTGGGGATATTGCAGCAGAAGTATTGAATACTCCTATCGGGACAAGCTACATTTATGAATGGTACAATAGTAATGGGTCTTTATATCAAAGAGGCATACAACCTCAAATACAAGGGTTAAAGCCATCCAGTAGTTATTTTGTACGACTAAAAACCCCAGCAGGCTGCCTATTACAAACCTTACCAAGTTTTCAGACACCTGATGCTATTAATTGTACTATTGGAACAATCACAGGGGACCCCTGTGTTGGTGGTACTGCTGCTGACATAACCGTAGAAGCGACCTTTGGAACCGCTCCTTATACCTATGAAATCACAGGTACTGGTTCCAACAACTGTACGACTACTCTTAGTAACGCTAGTTCATTGGTAACCATTGGTTCTATGACTTGTAACAGTAGTCTTACCCCTAACATTCCAGTTGGTGCTTATGAGGTGAAGGTAACAGATCACTATGGCTGTCAATTTACCAAACAAATTCAGGTAGGTCAGAATATTAATGACCTAGCCATGGAAATAATGACCGTAGATGAAGTTTGTGATGGCAATGATGGAAGTTTTAGGTTAGAAGCGAATAACTATACTGGAGCCTTACAGTTCACCTTAGTAGCTTGGTCAGGTGGAACTCCCCTTGACTTAAATCATTTGTACAACCCAACCATTAATGTTCAGAATGGTAGTTATGAACTAGTCGGCATTCCTGCTGGAACCTATACCGTAGATATTTCACTATCTGGTTTTAATAACTATTGTAACCGAACAGAAGTTATTACCATCAACAATGAAGGAATTTCTATAGCTAGTACCCAGATTAGCTCTGCTCAGGGCAACGCCAATAGAGGAGTCCTTTTCTTAGATGTTGTTGGTGCTCCAATAAGAGATATTCAATTTAATTGGACTTCTACCAACACCAATAACCCTTATGGATCAACACATTTTGGAGGGTTAGGAGTTAATGAATTGTCAGAGCTAGGGGCAGGAACCTATACCGTAACCATTACTTATGAAGATTGTGAAATCACCCAAACCTTTGTTGTTCCCTTTTGTGCTTTAGTTGCCAATGAATTTACCAGAAATGATTATTGCCAATTGCACGTGGGAGTAGCGGGGGTCAATGTATTGGATAATGGCCTAGATGTAACAGGGCAGGCTAATTATCAATGGGAACAAATTTCCCCCAATTACAGACCACTCCCCAATACCAATAATGTGGTGAATGATCTAGAGGCAGGAACCTATGATGTGACCGTCACTTATGGAGGCTGTAGTATTGTAGAGCAAGTGGTATTGCTGGATTTTAGTTTTCCTTCCTCAGCGAGTAAAGTAGATGCTTATTGTGGAGGCGACAATGGAAGTGCCAATTATGATTTTTCTTTTTTGGATTGGTCTTTTCAATCCACCTCTATCAATTGGACCAATGCGAATACCAATCAACCTCTAGCTCCAGGGGTAGGCACTATTTTTAATTATCCAGCAGGCCGTCCTGCAACAGGTACAACAGGGGAAAACTTACCTGTAGGGGCTTATTTCATCAATGTAGATTTAACTAGTAATGCAGGAAGGACTTGTAGGCATCAAATCCTTGTCAAGATTAATCCCAACTCTACCCTTCCAAATTATACCATTACAACCAGCCCTTCCTTATGTGGTAGTTCCAATGGAATCGTTGCGGTGCAAGGCGTCAATTACCCAGCAGGACAAGTGCCTACCTATACTTGGACGCCCTTAGCCCCATTAACGGGTGGCCCTTATATAGGAGGGGAGATTAAGAATTTAATGCCTGGCGATTATCAACTGGATGCTATTTATGCTGGCCGTGCCGCTTGTAATTACACCAAACAAGTCACCCTGCCGAATATAGAACCTACATTAGCCATAGACTATATCCAAAATGAAGGATGTGGAGGAAAGGGAGAATTTGGAGTAAGTACCAATTTAGAAAATACGCATCACAATTATGAATACCTTGTAACGGATGATCAAACCAATTTGGTGCTGGCACGAAGTAGTAATGGTGTGTTTACAAATATGCCTCCTGGCAATTATACGGTATCCATAAATACAGGGAATCCTGATTGTCCACCTAAATCTGTCTCTATTACCATAGAACGCAGTGAACTAGTCGTAACCAACCAACAAAACGCAACTTGTGGTACAGGTGGTGCTTTAGAAGTAGATTTGCAAGATGCTAATGGACAGGCCTTACCAGCTAACAATAGTGATTTTGTTTGGTCCAATGGTATTCAAAATAGAGTCAATAATAATTTAACACAAGGAACGTATACGATTACTGTTACCCAAAGTAATGGTGTCCCTTGTGTAGCCACCTTTCTTGTCGTCAACAATCCACTAATACTTACTAATGAAGCTATTGTGCCTGCTTGTACAGGAGCTAATGGTAGTATTAGCTTAACCACTAATGATGTAGGTGCGGTGAACTATACTTGGTCCAATGGTGCCAGTGGAAGTAGTATTAGTGGACTTTCTCCTGGAGAATATGAGGTGACCATAACAGGCGCTAATAATGGAAATGGAACCTGTGTTTTGTATCAATCATATACCATCCATGGAGGCTTTGATTTGGTAACCAATGCGGAAGATGTTTTATGTAACGGAGATAATGATGGTAAAGTGCGCGCTTTGGTATCCAATACAAAAGCACCAATTACTAGTTATGCTTGGTCTAATGGGGTGTATAGTCCCAATCAGAATAACCTATCTGCGGGAACTTATACCGTGACCGTAACAGATGCTAATAGTTGTACCCAAACTTCTAGCGCTACAATCAATACTCCCACTGCACTACTTATAAATAATTTCCAACCTTATGGTGGAACCGATCCACAAATAACTTGTGGTGGAGAAGTGCAAGTAAGTGGAGGGACAGCTCCCTATGTAGTGGCTTGGCAATTATTACAAATAGAGCAACAAGACGATGGAACAGGTAATCTAGTGGATGTGGTTATTGGAGGAATAGAGACGGCCCATACCCAAATAGCACAAGCAGGAACTAATACTATAGAGAATAAATTAGCACCAGGAGTGTACTCTATTCTTGTAACGGATAACAAGGGCTGTCAAATCGCTAGTACCTTTACGATAGAAATTGCTGCACAAACTACTGCCCTACCTACCATGTATTTTAGATGGGAACAACAGCAGGACGATGGAGATCTTGTCATTGGTACTACTACTACAGCAGATGGTACAGAACAAAAGGCCAAAGTCATTGCTGATAACATGGAAACACAAATCAAAGCAGCAGTAGATCAATTCTCTGATGCTTTGAATAAAAATAGCTGTGATCAAGTAGACAATATTGCCGATGCCACTAAGCTCAGTTATGCGTTAAAATATCATCATTATACCCTCTATTATTATAACCGTAGAGGAGAGCTGACAAGAACAGTTCCACCAGCAGGAGTGGATTTTTTGACCAGCGCAGAAGTAAATGCTCATAAGGAATACCGAGCCAACCAAACTACTACCCTACCTAGCAAAGAGTTACCGCAACATACGTTAATAACAACTTATCACTATGATGCAGCAGGAAGAAGTATAGCCTCCGTCTCTCCTGATGCAGGTCTGGTGGAGCAAACATTCCGTTCAGATGGACTGGTACGTTTTTCTCAAGATGCGCGCCAAAAGGCTTTTGCAACAGAGCGCATGACCTATATCAAATATGATAACTTGAATAGAGTCATAGAGCAAGGAGAACTAGAAGTGCCCAATGGACTAACATATACCGCCTATATAGCTGGTCAAGGACAAATAGATAAAAACACCTTAGATTTTCCTCAAGACATTGCTACGCTTATCAAAACAGAGTGGGTTAAAACACATTATAGCGAGAAGCATGTTATTAGTAGTGCTCCAACAGTCTATGCCACTTATCATGGTCTAGGAACAGAAGAGCAAAACTATTTAAGAAATCGAGTCAGTTATACGGAAACATGGAATGGAGGAAGCAACACCAATGCGATTACTACCACCACTTACAGCTATGATCCCCATGGTAATGTGGAGTGGCTTAGAAACTATGTTCCAGGCCTTGGAGACAATTATATACGTCTAGAATACGATCTCATTTCTAGAAATGTGAATAAGGTTTGTTACAATGAATGGGCACTAGACCGCTTTTATCATCGCTATGAATACGATGAGCAAAATCGTATCACTAAGGTAGAGACGTCTAACAATGATTTAGTTTGGGATAGTGATGCTCAATATGCCTATTATGAACATGGGCCATTAAAGCGAAAAGAACTGGGAGAGGATAAAATACAGGGCTTGGATTATACTTACACCATACATGGTTGGCTAAAAGCGATTAATCATCCTTATCTCACTCAATATGAAAATGCCAATAGCACCAACAACCAATTGAACGATCCAGGACAGGATGGCTATGCTACTAGTCCTAACAACGAGGTGCTGCAAGATGTATGGGGCTTCTCATTGGGCTACTATCAAGGAGATTATGCTCGTCAAAGCACCCAAGGGGCAGGTAACTACAACAGCATTAGTGAAGCCATTAACTACAATAGCCAAGAGCTGTACAATGGTAATATTACTTATTGGTCCAATGGTACAAGCCAAAACAGCTTGGTCTTGGGTGATCAGGAAAAGCTAACCCAGCGTAGTTTTACATATGATAATTTGAATAGAATCTTAGGTAGTACGCTGAATATTGTTAACTTAGGGAACAGTCCTACTTTTGGTGCGACTACCAATCAATTTAGAACGGCTTATAGTTATGATGCTAATGGAAATATAAACACCTTACAGCGTTATGATGGTAATAACAATGGGCAACTCATTGATGACCTAAGCTATCAGTACAATACCAATGGAGCAGGCCAATTAATTAACAATCAATTAGCCTCGATCCAAGATGCCGTAGGAAGTACGACTAATTTAGGCGATATTGATAACCAAAGTTACGTTTATGATGCCCGAGGTTCTATTATTCAGATTGTAGAACCCAATAGTACCAATAACAAAACCACAGACATTACGTGGCTTAATACAGGTAAGGTCAAGACCGTTTCCATTAAGGAAGAAGTAAATGGCACACTAGTAGAAATAAGTCATTTAGAATATCTTTATGATGCCACAGGAAATAGAGTTGCCAAGCTTTGGAAGGCAGATGTATCAGATCCAGTGACTTGGCAAAACACCTATTATGTCAATGATGTTAGTGGCAATAAAATGAGTATCTATGAAAGAGGGTATGAATACAGAGCAGGTCACAGAAATGCTTATAGAACTTATTATCGATTAAAAGAACAACTTTTATATGGTTCTGATCGCTTGGGAACGAGGAAAGGAAACATAAGATTATTTAATAATAAATACACAGGTTTACCTGAAGAATTGTACGCAGGTTGGGATATTAATACCAAGGTGTATGCGGCGAATACCAATCCATTTGTATCAGGTAGGCGCTTGCTTGGACGGAAGGAATACGATTTAACTGATCATTTAGGTAATGTTACTACTCAACTCTCTGATAGAAAAACAGGGACTTTGTTTACCAATGACATTCAAGCGCAAGTCCTCTCCTATCAGCAATATTTTCCCTTTGGTTGGAATCAGCCTGGGCGAAGTGTTAACTCGGATAAGGCTCGATTTGGGTTTAATGGAAAAGAAGATGATGAGGAATTAAGCAATGGAAGTCAAGATTTTGGAGCCCGTTATTATGATGCAAGAGTTGGACGATGGTGGGGGATAGATCCTTTAAGTCAGAAATTTACAGAATGGTCACCATATAACTTTGTAACAAATAATCCTATAAATATTATCGACCCAGATGGTAGAGATACATTTTTAGTTAGACGTTCAGCTCATATTGTTTCCTTATCTGATGACCTTGCAAAGGTATCTGAATTGAGTTTCTACATCATTAAAAATGGTGTTGAAACCAAATTGAGTTTGCCTAATGAAGAGGTAGTATATATGTTAAATAATGCTGGTCATAATGATAGAGATGATAATGGATTAACACAGAAGGAGTTTTATAAGCTTAGATATGATCAAATGAGTGAGCATGCTAATTGGGTTAATACAATAAGAGTTACAGAGGATGGTGTATTTATCCATCAAGCTAGAAATATAAGTTGGGTTTCTGGTTGTAGAGGTGTTTGTACTGAATATGAAATAGATGAAGACTGGGGTTTTTCTACTAAAAAAAGTAATTCTATTGAGACATTATTTAAAATAAGGAACTTATATGATACTTATGAAGATCAACTAAGTGGAGATAAATTTCTTCTACAAATCACTGAAAGTAGAGCTCCTTCCTTGCCGCCAGCAAAGACTTATACTTATGATAAAGGAAAATATAAAAGTCAACTTATAGATTTAGCTCCAGCAAAAGATTATAATATTAACTATACATTTCCAAATGCAAATAACACCCTAGAGGAGGATAATAATTAAAACTAATGCTAATAAAAAATATAATTCTTTTATTTTCAATGCTTATTTTAATGTGTTGTAATTATAAAAAGGTTGGAAAGGAAATAAGTGAGGATACTAACATACTAACAAACTATCAAGATACATTATTCAAAGATTTGTCAAAAACAGTAGGAATTTTAGATTCTGTTTTTGCTCTTTCTCTAAAAGAAAAAGGGTACAAAAAAATACCTGAAAAAATATTCTACATGGAAAATTTGGAATATTTAAATTTAAGTATGAATAAAATCGACAGCATACCCAATGAAATTAAAAAATTAAAAAAATTAAAAGTTTTAATAATTTCATACTCTAATTTGACCTATATATCTCCTAATTTTTGTATGCTGGATTCACTAAAAGAGGTGAATTTTCTTTATAATAAGTTACATGAAATTCCTGAGTGTATATCTTCTTTATCTCATTTAGAGTCTTTAAATTGTAATGGAAATTACATACAAAAATTTCCATTCAATATTGACTCAATGAAACGATTAAAATATTTCTTAGTCGAAAGTGAAGATGAATCTTTTTTTAGCAAAGAGCAGAAAGAATATCTTACAAGATTGAAACAACATTGCAAAGTGTCATTTTAATATTTAGGAAAGCGGTGTTCCTCCTCAGAAGCCAGCAGACTAGTAAGGGCTGTAGGATGGACTTTGTCCACTCCACAGTAAGAATGCGTGAAGGGATTTCTTTGTGTGCAGCTTATCTCCAAAATTGGACACAGACAGTATGTAAGAAGAAGCCTTTCAACAAATGGTATTGAAGGGCTTCTTTGATGTGTTTTAGTTATAAAGTGAAGAGAATAAGGTTACTTTTATACGGTTCTGATCGTTTAGGGAGTAGGAAGGAAAACATAAGGTTGTTCAACAATAATTACACAGGTTTACCTGAGGAATCTTATGCAGGTTGGGACATTAGTACGAAGCTCTACGCCAGCAATACCAATCCATTTGTATCAGGTAGGCGCTTGCTTGGACGGAAGGAATACGATCTAACCGATCATTTAGGTAATGTTACTACTCAATTGTCTGATAGAAAAACAGGGACTTTGTTTACCAATGATATTCAAGCGCAAGTCCTCTCCTATCAGCAATATTTTCCTTTTGGCTGGAATATGCCTGGAAGAAGTGTTAACGCTGAACGGGCTCGATTTGGCTTTAATGGGAAAGAAGATGACGAAGAGTGGAGTAAAGTAGTTTTTGAATTTAGAACTTATGATTCTCGAACAAATCGATTTTTATCTATAGATCCTATGACATCAAGTTCACCATGGGAATCACCTTATGCCTTTGCTGCTAACTCTCCTGTTGTTAATATAGATTACTTAGGGTTATCTGCTCAAAATACAAATAACTCAGACCCTCCAGATGATGCAAAAGTAATAAGGAGACCAACAGGAACAGCAGAAACAGGCGCATTTAAATATACTGTTGTTGGGAGCAATGTAGAAGCAAGTAGAGATAGAAGAGGATCAAAAACATTAACAGCTGGAGGGAAAACTTATAATGCAAGGTTTAGTAGCGACCCTAATAATGATTATAAAACAACATTTATTGGATATTTTGACAGCGAAGGAAATCAGTATAAAGAAAAAACATTGTTATTTGAATATAAAATGAGTGCTAATTTTAAAAATAAGCTTCTACAAGTCAGTTATGGTTTAGGGCATGATCCTAATAAATTAGTAGCTGTAATGAGGCAAGAGAATGGTGCTAAGTTTCCTAGTGCTAGTCAATGGGATCTGGGCACAGGAACTAGAGCCGTTGGCTTGATACAGTTTACACAAGCTGCTATTAATCAAATGAATAAAGTTTATCAAACTGATTATACCAAAACAGGACTTTCTCAAATGACGGAAGTAGAACAGTTAGATGTCGTAAAGCAGTATTATCAAATGTATAATCATAAGGACTTTAGCACTTTAAGCGATTATGCTTTAGCTACATTTGCACCTGCATATATGGGGAGTCCTCCTAATACAGGACTTTATACAAAAGCTCAAAGTGGTAAAAAATATTCTGCAAATGTTGCCTTAGATACTGACGGTAATGGAATTATTACAGCAGGAGAAATAGGGGCAAAATATAGAAAATATTATAAAAAGTCACACCAGAAAAAATGATAATAAAATATCTATTAAGCATATTTATTATGCTGTTTTTCTATTCAAACACTATTGGACAGGAAGATACAATTACACTTTTTAAAGATGAATCATTTTTGATTTATTTTAACAAAAAAAATGATACAACATATTTAAATCACGATGGAATTTGTTCATCAGAACAAAATTTAGGGCGATTTGTTGGGCGATTTGCTATGCCTCCTCATACTGTAAAAATGGAAAAATTAGATCCAAATCATAGCTTAATTTCTATGACAGTTCGCTTTTTTGATATGGGAATAGCTACAGATGCAACAGTTTTTTATGTTTTCAATTTTAATTCATGTAGTATATCCAAGCTATGCTTATTTCCTGATATTGGAGCGTATAATTTAGCGTGTGATACTATATTAGAAACATTTGATTATCAATTTTCAATTGATAAAGTTAATAACAAAATAATATTAGAAGAGTATTACTCTGAAAAAGCAGAATATGATGTCATGGAAAAAATAATTAAAAGAAGAGAATATCTTTACAATTTAAATATAAAGCCATAGAAAGGAAGAAAGCGGTGTTCCTCCTCGGGAGTAACCAGTAGTAAAAAAACTATCAGTTGCTAGTTGCTGCCTTCTGTCATACTTTCTTTGATAATCCTTAGGAAAAAAGTCAAGAGCCACTTTTTTGTTTTAATGTGTATTTTTTACATAAAAACCTTTAAATGAAAGAAAAAATAATTGTTCTAATTTTAGTCATTTGTATTGATCCTATCTTCTCTCAAAATACTAACAAAGTTAGTATTGAGGAAGCCTCAAGTATTGTATATCAACTTGATAGATTCTGTGAGGATTTAAAAAATGAGCTATATAGACGTAGTGGTGGTGTAGACGATGAGGGACAACCAATTGGAAAATGGAATCTAATAGTTGTTGAAAAGGTGTTATTTGAAGAGAATAAGGCTGTTATTTTAAAGCAGAAACTGGACAGTACAAACAATTTTTTACAAAGTTTCATGGAAAAAAAAAGTTGCATTCTACCATTATTAACAAATAAGAACATTAGCCACCCTAATAAAAGGCAATGGGATATATATATGTTTAAAAGCATGCCATTAGCGGCAGTTATTCCAATGCTAAGAAAACTTAGAGAGGATGCTAAAAAGGACTTAAAAAACATCATTACTTGTATCAATGAACAACAAAAAGAGTAAAAGGTAAAGTAGTGTTCCTCCTCGGGAGTAGTCAGTCCATAGGCACGCCAGTAGTTGGAGTATACCCAAAAAGCTGGACACAGAAATGTTTAAGAAGAAGCCCTTCAATACTATTTATTGAAGGGCTTCTTTGATATTTTTAATGATATAGTAGAAAGCTGATGAAATTAAAAAACACATCCATTTTATCAAAATAGAGATTAAAAAGTATCTTTGTTCTCTAATTAGAAAAAGAAAGAAAAAGCGAAATAATACAACAGATTGAAAGCCCATTAGTCCAAATTTTCCTAGTTCTACTTCGTTATTTTATTCAGACAAAATATCATAGCCTGTTATTCCCTTTCGACTATTTGTTAATAACAGTGCACTAAGAACTTAACCTCTTTGAAAAACCGAATGAATATGAAACTATTTTTATTATACTGGATTAGTTTACTAACTACTTCACTATACGCACAACCCGCTACCAATTTAACGCTAGCGCAAACTTATAACAACCAAGCACCAACTGCATTTGAAAAGAATAATGGTCAGATTTTGGATACAGAAGGGGAGGTAGCTGCCTCTGTTCAATACCATTATCAAAACAAAGGCATGAATGTATATCTTTTGCCTACAGGATTAGCTTATCAACTTACCAAAATCCATTCCCCAAAGGGCGCATTGGAGAAACAGAAAACGAAGGCGGAACAGATTGCTTGGGAGGAAGAAACTCGTGTAGAAACCTATAGAATTGATATGACATTAGTGGGTGCTAACCCCCATCCTACTATTATATCCACAGGCAAGAGTCAAGACTATACCCATTACTACAATCGAAATGCATTAGAAGTGTACAGTTACGAGCAAGTAACCTACCAAGACGTATACCCTGGTATAGATTGGGTAATTTATACAACAGAAGAAGGATTGAAATACGATTTTGTCGTGCATGTCGGAGCCAACCCTGAACAAATACAATTGGCATTCACACACCACAAAGATATACATCTTAATAAAGATGGCAGTTTGACCATATTGAGCAGCATGGGGCAATTGACAGAAAAAGCGCCTGTATCGTTTCAAGGAGATCAAAAGGTAAAAACCTCCTTTCAATTAGAAGGAAATCAACTTAGATTTGAATTAGACTATTACGATAAGAGTCAGGATTTAATCATAGATCCTTCTGTAGTTTGGGGAACCTATTATGGAGATATTGGCCCTGACTTTGGCCTTAGTTGTAGTCTTGATGGTATGGGAAATATTTATCTAGCGGGATATGTCAATCAATCTTCCATGAATATTGCTTCAGGAGGACATCAGAATACTCTTGGGGGAAGAGTTGATGCTTTTCTAGCTAAGTTTGATAGCAATGGAGTGCGTCAATGGGCAACTTACTATGGTGGAGCTCAATATGATTTTGGAGTAGATTGTAAAGTAGATCGTAACAATAATGTTTACTTAGTAGGTCATACAAGATCATTTACAGGAATTGCTTCAGGAGGGCACCAAAATAGTCTAGGGGGATCCATGGGTTTTCAAGATGCTTTCTTAGTGAAGTTTAACAGTAGTGGAGTACGCCAGTGGGGAACCTATTATGGAGGAGCAAATACCGATCGTGGCCTTGGATGTAGCTTGGATGCTAGTGGCAACATCTATTTAACAGGACAGACTGCCTCTACTACAGGAATTGCCTCAGGAGGGCAGCAGAATAGTTTAGCTGGAGACTTTGATGCTTTTCTAGTCAAGTTTACTAGTAATGGAGTGCGGCAGTGGGCAACCTATTGTGGTGGTACGGGGAGAGAATATGGTTACAGCTGTAGTGTGAATAACAATGGCAACGTCTATTTAGCAGGACAGACTACATCTCCTGCAGGAATCGCTGTAGGAGGGCATCAAAATAGTCTAGGTGGCAATGAAGATGCTTTCTTAGTAAAGTATAACAGTAGTGGATTACGTCAATGGGGGACTTATTACGGGGGAACTAATATTGAATACAGCTATGGTTGTCAAACAGATGGACTGGGCCATGTCTATTTAGTAGGAGAAAGCTATTCTGCAAATAATATAGCATCAGGTGGATATCAAGATAGTTTAAATGGAGTATCTGATGTTTTCATAGCCAAGTTCAACAACAATGGAGTACGGCAATGGGGAACTTATTATGGAGGACCAGGTGAGGAAAGAAAAAGCAACTGTGCGATTGGACAAGGAGGGGCTATTTATATAACGGGCGAAACATTTTCTACTACAGGCATAGCAACAGGTGGACAAGGTAGTAGCAATGCTGGTATTTATGATGCTTTTTTAGTAAAATTTGATTCCAACGCACAGCTTCAATGGGGACGATACTATGGTGGGGCAGCAACCGATTATGGTCATGCCTGTGTTGTTGATACAACTCGCGGCCAAATTTATATAGCTGGCATGACGCAGTCTACCAATGGTATTGGTACTGGAGGACATCAAAACACCTTGGGTGGTAACTCTGATGCCTTTTTAGCCTGTTTTTCAGAGCAGTGTGTTGTCAACTTTTCTACTTTTAGCGATACTGCTTGTGGAAGTTATACTTATAATGGACAACTGTATACTCAATCAGGTATGTATCAAGATACACTTACCAATGAAGGAGGTTGTGACTCGATCGTAAGTATAGCATTAGTTATTAATCAGCCAACTACAAGTGTAGATAGCATAACTGCGTGTAATACTTATACTTGGATAGACGGAAATACTTACATCAGCAATAATAATATTGCAACAGTGACTTTAACTAATGTTATGGGTTGTGATTCAGTAATCACCCTTAATTTAACCATTGACACCGTAGACACGAATATAAGCTTAACGGGGCTTACTCTTTCGGCAGCCGCAACTGGGGTGGCTTACCAATGGCTTGACTGTAATAACAATTTGGCTGCGATTGCTACCGAAACAAACCAACAATTCACACCTGCCCAAAATGGAGATTATGCAGTGGTCATTACACAAAATGGTTGTTTAGATACCTCGGCTTGTGTATCGGTAACAGTGATCGCTGTTGCTCAACTTGCTTCTGGTCCCACCATTCTTCTGTATCCCAATCCCACCACAGGGAACATTTCTATAGATATAGGCAAACTACAGCAAGCCTCTCTTACCATATACAGTATGGATGGAAAATTGATTCAACAATACAAGCATCTAAAAGGTCAACTACAACATGTGGTTTTGCCTGAGGACACTGGTATGTATCTGCTTGAAGTAGTTACTCCAAAGGGCGTAGGTCATTATAAAGTGATGAAAGTACAAAACTAAGGTGGGACAGATTCTCAAGTGCAAGCGGATTGCACGCAAAAAATTGAACACAGAGATATTTTAGAAGAAGCCCCTCAACAATATAAGTTGAGAGGCTTCTCAAGTATTAGTCTAGTTCTATCAAGTCACAAAAAAGGAACGTTTTGTGTTACCCATAAGCTCCCACCGCAAAATTTTCATTTTTTTGCCTTGCGCTTTATTGAGAGTTACATAAAATGGTTACGCGAATCAAAGGAATATTTATACCTTTATAATACCTTTTAATATAACTTCTGAGTATGAAAATAGGATATGCACGTGTTTCGACCAAAGAACAATCTTTGAACCTTCAAAAAGATGCTTTAGAGAAAGTAGGATGCGAAACAATATTTAGTGAACACATCAGTGGAGCGAAATCGGATCGCCTTGGTGAATCTAATTTCCAAGTTTCAAGATGCTGGGGTCGAATTTCAATCAC
This sequence comes from Aureispira sp., assembly GCA_050633105.1. Classification (GTDB taxonomy): domain Bacteria; phylum Bacteroidota; class Bacteroidia; order Chitinophagales; family Saprospiraceae; genus Aureispira. The sequence goes on from JBOEFW010000039.1 coordinate 53,915, forward strand.
TACAAGATAATATTGATACCACAACACCATCGGGCAAATTAGCTTTTCACATGTTTGCAGCTTTGGCAGAATTTGAAAGAGATATTATTAGCTCTAGAACAAAGGCGGGATTAGAGGCTGCCAGAGCAAGAGGACGAAAAGGTGGCCGTCCCAAGGGCTTATCCAAAAAAGCCCAAGATAAAGCACGTTTAGCGGAGAGTTTATACAAAGAGAAGGAACGTTCTATTACTGAAATTTGTGAGCATCTGGATATCTCAAAACCTACTTTGTATAGATACTTGAGAAGTAGAGGTGTTGATATTGGTAAATAGCCAATTCTAATGAAAAATAAATGGTCGTTTTTTGTTGCTTTTTTTATTAGTTATCTATTTTCTAGGAGTTGGGCTGTAGAGATTATGAAAAACATTGTAGTTTTTTTTACTAAATAATAAAAATTCATGATTCTTTTATTATATTAGAATTTACTAAGGTAGATTTTTGTTAGTTAGCCTAGTATAACTCCAAGATAGCTAGTTATCTACACTACTGTTTTGGGTGGATATCCAAACCCTTTTGAAATGAATTACTAAATTTTAAACTACTGGCGGATATACAGATGTTCGAGTCCATCCTCCCTTCGGGAGCACAGACCAGAACTAGGAATACTCTCCATTATTTTGTTGTGTGCGCTAGCACACACAACAAAATAATGGAGGATATCCCCGACTCTGTTCGTAGGGAAGGCCGAAGCTTGCACTCCACAGAACAATGGCTAAACGCCATTGTTCAACCGCGCCAAGCCTCAGTATGGCAGTCATTAAAAAAGAAAAATAACCCTTGAAGAAACTACTAATAATATCTTTTGATTTAATTCGAAAAGGAGAAAGCAAAACATCTCTGGCGATAGGGTCAATAAATTCATACCTTAAAAGTGACGAACGATACGGGGTTGATTTTACATTTGAAAATCTTTCTTTGAATATGTTCAATCTTTCAAAAGATAGCAAAGTCAAAGATTTTCGTGAAAAATTATTAGCATATAATTTTAAAGAAATTGATTATATCGCCATATCTGCTTATGTATGGAACGAATTTTTGTTGAACGATTTGATAAAATATTTAAGAAAGGAATTTGACTTTATAGGAAGTATAATTTTAGGCGGTTATCAAATATCTTACTCAAGTAATCCAGAGCAAGAATACACTGATGTTCAATATTTTATAAGCGGCCATGCAGAAAAAGCATTATTAGACATAGTAACGGGTAAAGAGAAAAAATCTAAAATTCAAGGAATCGTTGATTTTAAAAAAATTCAATCCCCATATCTAACTGGAGAAATTTCAACCTCATATAAACAAGAAAAAGTTAGACTTGAAACTAAAAGAGGTTGCCCGTATCGTTGCAGTTTTTGTGCTCATAGAGATTTAACTTTTAACAAAATTTATAAGCATGATTTAGATAAGGTATTTCAGGAAATATCGCTTTTTAAAGAAAAAGAAGTTAGAAAAATAAACATAATTGATCCTATTTTTAATGCAGGTAATGATTATTTGGCAGTTATGGGAGAGATGAATAGAGTTAATTTATCATCATTAGTGAGTGTACAAGCAAGATTTGAAACTATACAAGGAAATAAAGGCGACAAATTTCTTGACTTGTGCGAAAAACTGAATTTCAATTTAGAGTTCGGTTTACAAACGGCGATAGAAGAAGAAAGTGTGATTATCAACAGAAAAAATAATCCTGATAAGATTAGAAAGGTAATGAAAAAATTAAAAGAAAGACAAATCAATTATGAAATAAGTCTAATTTATGGATTACCTTTACAAACTGTAAGCTCATTCGAGGCAAGTATAGATTTTTCTATAAATCATGGATGTAAAGGTTTAACAGCTTTTCCTTTGATGCTTTTGAAAGGGACGGAACTATACCAGCAAAAAGAAAAATTTTCATTAATAGAGCAGAAAATCGGTGATTATAATATTCCCGTAGTAACTCAAAGTAATACGTATTCTAAAAAAGATTGGTACACAATGAAATCTATTGCGGAAAACTTGCAGATAAATGAAAGAATACTGTAAAAAATCAGAAAAAGAACCGCCAACGACATATATGCAGAGATTTTTTTAGGGAGTACTCCCTTGGAGAAGTGCTAAATGGACTCCCCAGAACAATGGCTTGTCTCTGACTTTATTACTCAATATTAGACAAAAACAAAAAAAACTTGAAAACAATATTAGCAATTTGGCATTCTGAAGGAAAAGGAAAAACTGAAACTGTTCGAGAGATAGCTAAAAATTTAATGAAAATTTATCCGAATTTTAAAGCAATATATCCAAATCCAGCAATAGTTCATCCAAAAGATGATTTTCGGTTGATTATTGAAATTAATGGGAAAATTATCGGACTTGAAAGTCAGGGAGACCCAAAAACTAATCTAGAAAAGCGATTAGAAGAACTTGTAAATAAATATAATTGTGATATTATTTATTGTGCAACAAGAACTAGGGGCAAAACGGTAAAAGCAGTTGGAAATATTGCAAATAATTATGGTTATGATCAAATATGGACCTCTACATACCAAACAAGTTCGAACCATTCATTAGTAAATGCGTTAAAAGCAAAACACATAATTGACTTAACTCAAAGCTTAGGCTTAATCTAAAGAACACACCATTCTTAACAAGAACATTTTATAGTTGATTAGATGTTTTATCTTCTTGGGTAAAAACGAACAAAAGTCAAAAATGTTTCATAGAGCTGCTTACAAGAACAGATAACTCTCTATTTGATTCTTCTTAAAACTTATTTTTGAATGTAAAAATATAGCTATCTTAACGGCCATTAAGATAGCTATATTTTACACTTTTATTGCATAGGCCAATTTTTGGTTAAAGTGCCAAATAATTCCTAGAGAGGAAGGCCATTTATTTGGCAACCTTACACTTCCGTCATTTCCAAGTTAAAAGTAGTTACAAATTTTTCGTAATAGTACACCAGATGGAAGTGGGCAATCTTTCGACTCGGAACAGTATTCCTATTCAATTCATTACCAACTGGCATTCGCTTTTTCCATCCTCCCTTACCCCCATTCGCCAAGAATTACTCCTTTCCTACCATTCTATGATGGACAACTAGGGGCTTACCAAGTTCCACTCCATATACTAACGAACAACTTAGGAGCTTCCTATCAACCGAGGGAATTAGTGGTTATGTCCTACTAAAAGCAAAAATAGGAACCTTACCCCCTTACCATTTTGGTCTAAGCCTTTGAGTACTTTAAGCTTGTTCTGACATGACGATCTTTATCGGAAGTTCACTTATGTTCTCCTTATTATCCTCTCTAGCACCTAATAGCCTAGTACTAGCTATATGATTACTTCCTCACGGGTTCATCTGTGGTTACATTGTACTTCAAGCTTTGCACCCTGTCGTTGCCAACAACGCGCATTGAAGTAGGGAACTATTAGTAACATAATAGGTCAACGTATCTTTTTTTGATTTCGATAGTTGACAATATATGGAGCGACTTCTTGTCGCACTACCTTTTTGCAACTATATCGATGAATACCCATAATAGGAGGTAAGTGATAACCACTAACGAAAAAATAACCTTTTCCATTTTCAGAACCTATTGGAACTCCTGCATCTTGGATGCTTTTTAATATCTCTATAAACTGTTCTAAGGCTTATTTCAAATCTGTCAGCTATTTCTTTAGCAATAATTAATTTTTTCGACTGTAATTGAATTAATATAGATGTTAATCTGTCCATTTTTAGCTTGTGCCTAACGTGAGCGTATATAGCGTGCAGAGAAAACGAAAGGTGAACCCGAGCTTTTCAAAATAGCCAAATCTATGATTTGGCGAGGGTAAAAGTAAACCGATGGCCTGCATGAATATATACCCATTGTGTACCTGCAGTTTTATTTTAAGTATGTAAGCATACTCATTAAGGTTCATCTTTTTTCAAAAGCCAATTCACTAAGCTTCTTCGACTTAGTTGTACCACCTCAAGATGTTTCATGCTTACCTCTTGAGATTTATCATCAAAATCCCAGTTGAGGAAATTTTCTCCATTTATCAAATACTCTGTATGGGATATTTTAGAACGAATACTATAGATTTTACTATACATCTTTCGAGCACCTTCAGCTGATGATACATATTTTAATAAAAATTCTCTAAATTTTTCAGCAATTCCCCACTTTGGGCTACCACATTTTCTACAGACTCTTGGTGAAGATTTGAGGGTTTGACATTCTTTGCAGGCAAACTCTAGTTTTTCACCTTGGTATTCGTGAGTGATTAATGTTTCTATACTTGAGACGAAAGAGAAAAATGATAAACTTTTCATGTTTTTTTGCAAGTCTAGACCATTGCAGATTTGGTAAACTGCAGAGCTCACAATTTTATGTTCTTTTGCATTTAGGCAGTAATATTTACCCAATACTTTGTGGATATTATTTGGGAAGGTAATTACTTTGTTTACACTCTCAACAGGATTAAAATAATAATATTTGCGGGGTTCAATTTGGGGTATTGCAGAAATAAGAGGAGTTGAGAGCCTTGATATTTGCATATCTGCTCCTATGTTTGGGTAGTAATAAATAAGTATTGCTTTAGTACTGGAACTATTGTTTAATTGTTCTCGATTTGAATCATCAAATTTTTCAGGAATTGGTAGAGCCCATTTTTTTTCAGGATGACGATAAAAAAAGAATCGGTGGTTCGTTATTGCAGATAACAAATCTGTTAATTGAATTAATTTGTTTGTTTGAAGAGTTGTTTCAGCCATTTTTTTATCAACGGCTTCATCATCAAAAGCTTCTATGCTTTTGATATCGTTTTTATCATAACTGTATTCAATTATCACAGGAAATTCAGGTCCTTTTGAGCTATATGGAGCATTTTTTTTATTAAGTGGGTAGACTTGAAATTCATCTTTATATCTAAAAACACCAGTAAGGGGAGTTCTTGTAAAAATTATATTTCTAATGTATTTTTTTTTCATGTTTATTTTTATGTGTTTACGTCCAAGTAAGAATTGAATATATCTTAAATTGACATCATTTTTCAATAAATGGGTACAAAAAAATAAAAGTAGTGTTGGGGAAATAGCTCAGTCAGGTAGAGAAAGGTACATCAAGTCTCTCTTTTCTTTTTCTGGTTATTCACTATTCACCAACCTTCACCCTTCGGCTCCTCAAATACCGATACAACGTAGGCTTAGAAATATGTAAGTGGTTACAAATTTCAGTAATATAGCGCTCTTTCTCTTTGTATAAACTCTCGGCCAAACGTGCCTTATCTTGTGCTTTTTTAGATAAGCCCTTGGGACGGCCACCTTTCCGTCCTCTGGCTCTGGCAGCTTCTAAGCCAGCTTTGGTTCGAGAACTGATAATATCTCTTTCAAATTCTGCCAAAGCTGCAAACATGTGAAAAGCTAATTTGCCCGATGGTGTTGTGGTATCAATATTATCTTGCAGTGATTGGAATTCGACCCCAGCATCTTGAAACTTAGAGACCAGGTTCACATAAATATTCCTTTGATTCAAGTAACTCTCAATAAAGCGCAAGGCAAAAAAATGAAAATTTTGGACTGGGAGCTTGTGAGTAATACAAAATGTTCCTTTTTTGTGACTGAGGTCAACTGGCGGCCTGCTATGCCTGATGAATATATGACTACAGATAGTACTAGTAGTATTGAAAAGATTAATCCACCATTTCTAGAAGGAGAAGGACAAATTGCTGGAGAGTTGAAGAAGATAGTGGAACTAGAATTTAAAGGCAAAATAAAAGCCAGTGCAGATGGCTATAAAACCTCTGCAAGAAGGACTGTAGAGTATATGCAAAATAATCACCCAAACCTACTAAAACCACAGTACCTAGCTAAGATAAATGGAGTCTACTTCTGTGCCCTATATATTACCTTATGCAAGCACAGTGCAAGAAATGATGATCAACTTAAATCAGAAACTTTAAAAGCACTAGAAGTATATAGGGAAGAGATAAAGGAGTTATTAGTTGAAGAGAAGAGTACAAAGAAAGAACCTATAGTTCCTAGAAAATCTACTAGTAGAAAAGCAGAACCTTCTGTTCAGGCGGGCAATGGTTCAAGAGTAGTAATATTAAAAGATGTAAAAACTGGAAGAGATGTCAATATTAAATAAAATACTCCTGTATGTGGTAATACTATTACATTCTTTCTTTCTTTTGGGACAGGAGACAATCACAACAGGAGATAGTTCATTTTTACAAAGTGATAAAAATGAGC
>JBOEFW010000039.1:60250-60444 GCA_050633105.1 Aureispira sp.
CTACTACCTTAAATAATTTGGGGGTATTACAAAGTAATAAAAATGAGCTGGAGCAGGCGGAGAGTAGTTATCAAGAAGCCTTAGAGATATATCAAAAATTGGCAGAGGTAAATCCTCAAACCTATCTTCCAAATGTCGCTACTACCTTAAATAATTTGGGGGTATTACAAAGTGATAAAAATGAGCTGGAGCAG
>JBOEFW010000040.1:0-29155 GCA_050633105.1 Aureispira sp.
TGGTGGCAAACTGAAACAGGAGGAATTATGGTATCTCCCATTCCTTTTGCTACGCCTACTAAACCAACTTATGCGACGTTACCTTTACCAGGCATTCAGCCTTGTTTGATGGATGAACAGGGGGAGGAGCTTCAAGGCAATTCTGTGGAAGGGCGCCTTTGTATTAAGTTTCCTTGGCCTTCGATGGCACGCAGCATTTGGAACAACCATAAACGCTACAAGGAGACTTATTTTTCTGCTTTCCCTGGTAAATATTTTACAGGAGATGGCGCGTTGAGAGATGAGGTAGGTTACTATCGAATTACAGGGCGTGTAGATGATGTTATTATTGTGTCTGGGCACAATTTAGGAACCGCACCGATTGAAGATGCCATTAATGAGCATCCAGCAGTAGCCGAGTCAGCCATTGTTGGTTTTCCTCACGACATCAAAGGAAATGCTTTATATGGTTATGTAACGCTTAAAGAAACAGGAGAATCACGCCGACACGATAATTTAAGAAAGGAAATTAATCAAATTATTTCAGAACATATAGGGCCTATTGCTAAGTTGGATAAGGTTCAATTTACAGTCGGTTTGCCCAAGACACGCTCTGGGAAAATCATGCGCCGTATTCTAAGAAAAATTGCCAGTAAAGACACCAGCAACCTAGGAGATACTTCTACCTTACTCAATCCGGAGGTAGTAGAGCTTATCATGGCTGAGGCGTTATAAGCGCTTTATTTATTGCTGTTGTGGATTAGAAATAGAGTTTTCTTTTTTAAGTCGCCTAGAGAAGCCTTGTTCTGTTAAAGAACAGTTGCTTATTTGGGTGACTTTTTTATTTCATAAAAATGGTGATTTAAAAGAAAGTGATGCTGGGATTATTGGATGCCCAATTGATCAAAGCTTACAACATAAATATCTCCCATTCCATTCTGAATACTATTGGCATAGGCTCGAAGGTCAGCTGCGGTCTTAAATTGTTCTACGACCTTTATCCTTTCGCTGGTAAAGTAGAAGCACTTTTTTTGATAATCTATGAAGGGACAATAGTCTAATTTTTCAGAATTGATTTGATTGCCCATATTCACAGATTGTGCCCAATTCCCTGCTTCATCTTTTATACTGTAGTATAAATCTCCGTGCCCTAAATCATCTGCTCGTCCATAAGAGCTAAAAATGATTAAATTTTCCTCTGGACTAATGTAGGCATTGAACTCATAGTTTTTTGTATTGATCGTAGAATCTAAAGGAACTGCTTTTTGATAAACGCCATCGACTAATTTGGAGACAAAAATATCTTCTTTACCCCTTCCTTCTTCTCTAGTAGCCGTGAAGTATAAGTTTCCATTTTTGGTTAAAGAGGGGTAAAATTCATCTTCAGGGGTATTAATCTGTGGGCCCAAGGCTATAGGTTCTTCCCAACCAGTAGCTGTTTTTTTGCTGGACCAAATATTGTAATCAGTAGTAGAATCAATTCCTATAGGTCTATTAGAGGCAAAGAATAAATGGGTTCCATCTGCGGAAAAGAACGGTTCAATGTCTTGGTAAATTCCTGATATTTCTAATAACTCAGGCTCTGACCAACCTTCTGCGGATTTTTGTAGACCAACTAGGCCTCTTTTCTTTTGCTGATAATCCCCCAAGGTATAGAGGATTGTTGTTCCATCAGGTGAGATCGCCATATCTCTTTCATAAAGGCTAGTTGAAACAATTCCCTGTCCAAAAATTTCCACTGTTTTAGGTTGATGATCTAGGTTGATAGGAGAAGGCTTCTTGGTGGTTTGTCCACAAGCGAAAAAAGATAGAAGGACTAATGTTGTCACAATTTGTTTCATGGAATAGAGCTTGTTTATATTGTTAGGAAGTAGGATGAAGAGTTGAGATGTTTATGGAATAATAGCGGCTTTATCACAACTTGTTTCAGTGATAGACAAAAGGACGTTATGATAATAGAGAGGATTGCTTGTTCGGAAATACATTTAACATCAAGGACATGATCTTTATTGATATCAATCAACTTTTCTGTGGTTTCTGCATAAGTAAGGTTAATCATTTGGGACACCACAATAACAGTCTCTATGGAAGTAGAGCTATTCATAAAATGGCGTTAAAAAATGTCTAATGACTAGGCTAAAAACTCTTTTGGTTCTTTTTAATTTAGTTTAATAGCAGTAAAATAATAGTCGCTAGAGCAGGGCAGGATTGAATGAAAAAAATCTTTTTTTCGGCTGTCAAGGCACCATAGATACCAGCTATTGCTACACAACTTAAAAAGAATAGACTAACATTCTCTCCCCACTGGATATCTTGGATTAACAAAGACCAAATTAATCCTGCTGCTAAGAAACCATTATAAAGACCTTGATTGGCTGCTAAAGCTTTGGTTTGTGGAAATAGATCTTTTGGAAATTGCTTAAAGACCTTTGGCCCTCTAGACTCCCAAGCGAACATTTCAAACCATAAAATATAAAGATGAATCGCTGCAACTAGTCCAATTAATATATTAGTCAACATTTGTGTTTGGTTTTGAAAAAGGAGGGGCTTTTAAAGAATAAAAAACGACTCTTTTTATGAAAAATTGCCTATTCTTGAATAAGGTAAATGCAAAAATATACAATTTTTCTTTGAGAGGAGTTCGCTGTTCTCTATAAATCTATTATTCCATAAACTTCGTTTTGTGATTCGTATTTTTTACAATTAAAAAGATGTTCTTATTGCAAAACAGTAGGACAAATGAAGAATTTGATTCTCATTCAAAAAATGCCAAGGAAGGCTAGGGGATAATGTTCACTGCAACGAATACTTTTGTGTATAAGTCGAGCGTTGTCAATTCAAACAACTTGATTAACTTATCTTTCTCCAACTTAATCATCTTGAAAACCCTTTGCTCCAGCAATCAATCATATAAAGAGGAGTAAGAACTATAATCAAATTTAATCTTTTGGCTCTTGATTAATGCTGTTGCGAGTTTGATGTTTTCCTTTTTAGTTGTTTTAAACAGTTCAAGATTTTTTTTATTCGTAGCGTCTGTATCAGAAGATTTCATTTGGTGGTTGTTTATAGAAAGGAGAGCATGCTCTAGCAATTAAAGATAATTTTTCTACCAATGAAATCATAAACGGACTTTTATTATTTGTTATAATTTAAATAATATTATGAAATTATTTTGTGAAAAAAATGAAACTACAGGTTTAATGTTCGTGCGGAAATGTATTAGGATAAATGAAAAATTTATAGTATTTTTCTATTCTGTTTTTCCATAAAACCTCCATGAAATGAACCCATACCTTTTATCCCTTATTTTTACAACAGTTTTTTTTTACTCTTCTCAAGCACAGCGCTTTGATTGGGCACAAGAAGTCGTTTCTACAACTTGGAGTTACCCTTCTACTTGTAAAAGTATTAGTTATGATTCTATACAGGACTGTATTTACATTTCAGGCAGGCAAAATTCTAATGAATTTATTCGAAAAGTAAGTGCTACAGGAACAGTGCTTTGGCAGAAAAACTTTGCTTCTCGGGTTCATTCAGGAATCCTTACCCATGATAGTCAAGGCAATGTTTATATGGTCGGTGCCTTTACTGGTACGATTGATTTAGACCCTTCTCCTCATCCCAATGACACTTTTTGGGTTCATAATCCTCCTAACCAGCTTAGTTTTAATAGCAATTGTTTTGTTCTAAAATTAACTAGTAATGGCGAATTTGTTTGGGGAACTACTCTTAATAGACAACAAAGGGGGCAGGCGGATGCTATCCAAGTGGATAACCAAGGCAACGTTTATGTAGTAGGAGTTGCTGGAGGAATTAATTTTATAGAAAAAATAGATGCACAAGGACATTTTGTTTGGAAGCATGAACTAGGAACGTGTAGACCTATTTCAATCTATAATTCTTTTTACTATCACACGAATAACATTGCTATTGATGACAATTACCTTTACATCATAGGGGATTATGAAGGAACAGTCGATTTAGATCCGTCTCCTAATAGTAGTTTTATGGTGCAATCCAATGGAGAGGCAGATAATTTCTTATTAAAATTAGATCTTAATGGAAATTTTATTTGGGCCAATTCTTTTGGGAACGAATACCGAGAGCATACTGGTGGAATAAGTGTTGATGCTCAAGGTATGATTTATACCACAGGGGTTTATTTTGTGCAAGCAACTAATTTTGTTGACCGAGGGCCTTTTTATTATCTACGCAAACACTCTGCTCAAGGACGTGAATTGGTCTTTCAGCCTATCCATCAGAATATACTTGCTTTAGATGCTAGTCAGAATGGGTATCTATATGCGACAGGTGAGGTAGGGATAAATACAGGAAATACCGATGTTATTATTCAAAAATGGGACACGGATAATACCTTAAACTTACGTTGGACGCAACAAATTATTTCATCTTATAAAGATGCAGGCTTAGGGATTGCTGTTACACCTTCTGAAGATATTTATACAGTCGGTTATTTTGAAGGGATCGTAGATTTTGATTTAGGAGCAGGGACCTATTATTTGCGCGCCACAGGACAGCGTGGGGGCTTTATTCTAAAACAAGCGCCTCAAAATATTGCTATTCCTTATTTACAAAGCCTAAAAGGGATTGAATTGTATCCTAATCCTACACAAGGAACGGTTCGGATAGACAGTGAAGAAATCATAGAAGGAGGAACGATTGAGCTCCTAAATACTAAAGGACAGTCCTTCTATCGAAGCCCTTTGAACGATAACTATTTTGATCTTGACCTAAGCCCTTATCCTAGTGGCGTATATCTGGTTAGAATTAGGACAAACGAAAAAACAGCGACTCTTAAGGTTGTGAAGAAATAGCCCTATTGGTATTAGCTTTCTTTTTTAAATTGTTGGAGGAGCTTATTAACAACCAAATGGGCAGAGCGAATAGCACCATCCATATAGCCAGGGAATTTAGAGGAGGTTTCGGTGCTGGATAGAAACAGCCTGTCTTGATAAAACGATTTTTGGTACACCGCATGTCCATTGTTTTGATGCGGGAAGAGTGGTTCTTTAGAAGGAGAAAAAGTTTCTTTTTCATTGCTCCAAATCACTTCTAAGTAATCCTTAGTCGCTTGTGCAGAGGGGCCAAATACAGTTGTTAATTGTTGAATGACTTGTGCTTTCCTGTCTTCGTAAGGAATGGTAGAAAAGGAGGTATTTAGAAACCCACAAAGGGCAAAAGTAGAGGCTTCTTCATTACAATGGTCATACAATTCGGCAATAGGCCCTGTATTGCTAAAAAAGGTGCCTGATTGTCCCTGCATTTTCCAGAAAGGTTGAGCATAGGTAATGGCTATTTTAATGGAACTTTCCATCCAAGTTTGAGTAGATTGAGCAATATGTTGCACTTGTGGTGGCAGTTGGGGGGGCAAGGTAATGTTATGTGCCCATAATTTAGGTGGAAGCGCTAAAACCGCAGTGGTTCCCTCATAAGTTGTTTTGGAGGTGGTGACCTGAACCGTATGGTCCTGGAAGGTGATCTTTTTAACCGTTTGATTTAATAAAACGGACGTAGGATCTAATGCTTGGTACAATTGGTTGATTAAGGTAGCGCTGCCTCTTGCGATTCTGTAACTAGGGGGCTGGCTAGGAATAGTGATGGCGCTAGCAGGGGAGGTAGATAAGGGTTGAAAAAAAGAAACTCCTGTCATGAATTGTTCAAAGTAGCCTATTTTCAATTCGTTTAACAATTGAATAAGAGCTGTATGGTGGTCTCCAAACCAAGTAGCGCCCATTTCAACAGGTGTTTCCTGCTGTCCATATACCGTATGAATTCTGCCTCCTATCCGTGCTCTACTTTCCAAAATCTTAAAAGGAATACCCGCTTGTTGTAGACGATAGCCCATTAACAGTCCTGATAATCCTGCTCCAACGATAATAACCATGATTGATGTGCTTGTACGTCTTCCTATCTAATGGAGACCTTTTTAGTAAAAAGTAGTTAGAGAGAGGGTGACGATGGTATTATGGTGAGTGATTAATTATCACGTTGTTCAAAACTTTCTTTTCCTCTGTTCTTAATTCTCTTTATGATCAAATAGATGATGATGACACAAGATACAATGAAAAAAGCAGCGTAAAGAAAAATCATAAGATAAGGTAGAATATCCATGTTATTTCAATTTTACAGCGGTTCCATAGGCTAGAATCTCTGAGGCGCCTTGCATGATGGTAGAAGTGGTTAATCGAACATTTACAATAGCGTCAGCACCTAAATTCTTAGCATCTGCTATCATTCTTTGTAAGGCTTGTTCTCTAGAGTGCCCTTGTAATTTTGTGTATTCGTCTAGCTCTCCGCCAACAATACTTTTAAGTCCTGCCATGAAATCACTGGCGACGCTTTTGGATCGCACGGTACTTCCTCTAGCGATACCTAATAATTCTACTATTTCTTTGTTTGGGATTGTTTCAGTGGTTGTTACCAGCATGTGTTATTTGGATTGTTTTTAGATAAAAACTATGACAGGATAACAGGTTTTTTGCTGAGAATAGTTCCATTTCTTAACAATGAAGCAGAATGTTTCATTGTTTGTTTTTAAGTCGTTTGAATTCTATTTGTATTAGAACGAACAAACTAGCACTGTGTATATCGTTTATTGATCCAAGTAAGTAAAGGGTAGTTTCTTATATGCCATAGGCAAGGCGTCTGGAAGATCTAATCTGAGATGACGAGAAGCTTCTAGGAGAATATTTTTATACACTGATACAAACAGAAAAGAGTACTTTTATTTTTTAGTATTAACCACTGCTTGAATATAATCTTCTAGCTTCATTGTTGACATACTGTTTTGCTCAATATACTTTTGAGTATATAAGCGATCAATTTGATCAGGGGCAATTCCAAGATTAATAGGAGAGATTTTGGCTATAATTTTAATAAAAGACATGATTCTTTTACCTAAAAAAATGACCCGAACTTCTCGTTTTGAAATGCGTTTAGTTAATTCAATAATTTCAAAAAAAGAAAAGCCCTGTCCTCCATTAATACCAGACACTTTATTTAGGTATTTCTCCTCAAATATACGATGGAACATTGTTGTAATTGCATCACTAACATGGATAGGGTATAACTTGCAAGGAATATCGACAGGGCATAATACCATCCGTTTGTCTAACACTTCATGGATTAACTTTTCAATACCCTCTTTCTTATTATCACCATAAACAGCAGAAAGCCGTAAAATTGTCCACCCTTTAAAATGCTTCTGAATATATTCTTCAGCTAGTAATTTTGTTAGACCATAAGCCCCACTATTTTTTCCTGCGGTATTAGAACTAATAAAAGCGAATCGTTCAACAGCACAAGCATTGGCTAAATCAACTAGTTTTTTAGTTGCTTCTAGGTTGATTTCATAATAAGTCGCCTCTTTTTGAGAATGTGTAATTGCCGCTCCATGAATAAGCAGGTAGCAATCTTTTAAATGGGCCTCGAAATCTTGGATATGAAGTAAATCCCCCTTTACAACATTAATGTTGTCTAATGAAGTAGAAGATGGGTTCCGACTAATACCAATGACTTCATAGTTAGAAAAATCTATTAGTGCCGCCAACTTTTGGATAATAGAAGAAGAGATCCCTGTAATGACAATTTTTTTCTTCATGGTATTTTATTATTTACCTCTTAATCTAAAAGAAATTAGGTTGCGGATAAATTCAAAGATAGTAGAAACATTTACAAAAGATTTTCGGCCTTCTAACTCTAAAAACTCAATAGGAAATTCATGAAACTGAATATCCATTTTACTTATTTTTATCATTATTTCCGCATCAATAAACCAATCATCAGATGTTAGTTCCATTTTTTCATAAACCGCTCTACTGAATAATTTAGGTTTAGAATTAATGTCATTGGCCTTTACTCCAGGGAATAAAATTTTGAATACCAAATTGTAGACAACTGAAATGAATTTTCGTTGAAATCCATCGTTGCGTTTTTCGCGATAGGTTTTGACTAAACCATAATTGCCTGTTTTGATGTGTTTGTAACATCCTGCGATGCTTTCAACTGGGAACTGTCCATCGCCATCAATAACACCAAGGTAGTTGCCTGTAGTAAGAGCTAGCCCTTCTTTCATATCCCAACCCATCATACCTTTCTTAGGCTTGCAAATTGTCTTGAATACAGGATCTTTGGCGGCTAAGTCTTCAATAATCTCCTTCGTTCGATCGTTTGAACCTTCTATATAGTTCCCCACAAGGACAATCTCAAAGCTATCAGTCAGTTGTGATACCACTTCTTTTACCTTTTGAGAGAAAGGAATAATTCCTTCTTCGGATCTATAACAAAGTATAATAATTGACAGCTCTGGATTATGGTTCATATTGTTCTTTTTGTATTGCTTTCGTTTTTGAAGGATTCTTTCCAAAAGTTTTACGAATATCTCAATTATATAGAGGACTAGCAATATTTTGGCAGCTTTTTGAACAGCTCTTCTATAAAATACTAAGTTTCCTAGTTCAATAAGATGTTTTGTAGAACAGGAACAATAGAAGTCTCTATAAGGTAAGTGAGCTTTACAAGCTCAAAAGAAATTCTAAAAATGAAATCTTTTTGCCGCAATTTCAATATTAAGAACGTACTTGTTCCTTCAAAAGCGCCCTGTGGAATGTAGTAGTTTTTTTGGGAGACCTAAGCAATGTTGGTTTTACACGTTTTAATAAGCTCATAATTCAAGTACCGTGTAACGGAAGTTAATTATGTTTTCTACAGCGCATTTTTAATGTTTTTGTAGGTAGAAAAAAACCTTGTAACCTTAGCTAAAACGGCGATTGTCTAACAATTAAAAGTGTAAAATGACGCGTTTTAAAATTGACAAAAACTTCTGTTACACGATATTAAGCGACGTATCCAAATTGAAAGGATAGCAAAGCTGATTTTGTAAGAGAGGTAACTAGGTAAGAAAATACGCGGTGTAGTCAGGGTATAAGGTGGAGGAGAAGCGGTACAATCCAATAAAGGTGAAAGCACCTCCTATTGGAATGTTGAGGAGGAAGGCTTGGTGATTTTTTAGAGAGCTACTTGTGATCAAGTATTAGTTAGTGAAGAAGTTTTCTAGGAGAGGCTTAGGAATAATGTGTAGCTATGGTACTTCTTGTTGCCTTCCCTAAGTTTTTTAGGCATGTGGTTATTGATAAAATAAGAATCATTTGGGATAAGGTTTTTGTTCTCTAAATAAACTCTAGCAACAGTATTCCGTCTATCCTTTTGGAGTCCTCCTCAAAAATAAATGGGTAAACAACAAACAAAACCTTAAATTTTCTTAGTTTTGCCGCGCGTGTTTGACACGCCTTATTAAATTGATTATACCATTACAACAATAAACAACACAATGGCCACGAATAGAACGTTAACCATGATTAAGCCTGATGCCGTAAAAGATGGACATATTGGCGCTATTTTGAATCAAATCAATGAAGCAGGATTTAGAATCGTTGCTTTGAAAAAGACACAATTGACACAAGCTGGAGCAGAGAAATTCTATGCTGTACACAGTGAGCGTCCTTTCTTTGGCGAATTGGTAGAGTTCATGACTTCTGGTCCTATTGTAGCGGCTATCTTGGAAAAAGACAATGCTGTAGCTGACTTCCGTACCTTAATTGGTGCCACTAACCCAGCTGAAGCCGCAGAAGGTACAATCCGTGCTAAGTATGCCAAAAGCATTGGTGAAAACGCTGTACACGGTTCTGATTCTGATGAGAATGCAAAAATCGAAGGTGACTTCCACTTTGCAGGTACCGAACAATTCTAGGGTTTTTTCCTGAATTGACCGTACTTATAAAATGCTGTTCCAACTAACGTGTTGGAGCAGCATTTTTAGTTGTGGGCTATTTTTCATAACTTGAACTAAATAAATCCTATACTATGAATGACTTATTAGATGATGAATTTGGGGCCTATAAACCCTATAGAGAAGCCCTTTCAGCAGAAGACCTTAAAACCCTAGAAGGGAAAATTCCTTATAGTATTCTTAGAGGAGATGTTTTAGCCGATGTTTGTGTGCTGTTTGATGAAGCAGGAATAGATTATGCTCTACAACCACAACAAGCGAGCACCAATGGTACTGGAATCATTCCTCTGGCGAGTACACAGTTGAATATGGTGGATACACTGGTTTATATCAAAGGAGCAAGCAAGGCAGAAGCAGATGTTTTGGTCGCCAACTATGAAGCAAAGGTCGCAGCAACTACAGAGGAGAAAGATCCAACCAGTCTCAAGACTCTTTATTGGTGGAGTTTTGGGTTTATTTTAGTAGTAATTGTATACGCTTATTTTCGATAAAATTATTGCTCCTGTTCGCCCCTAATTATCCTACCCATGAGTGACTTATTAGATGATCATTTTGGTAAATATAAAGAACCTATTGTACCAAGTCATTTGGCAAAATTCAAAGGAAAGATTCCTTATTTAATTTTAGATGCGGACTCTATTGGAGAACTCTGCCCTTTGTTTGAAGAGGCAGGGTTGGATTATGCTTTACAACGCCAAGAGCAACTGGCGGAAGGCATTAGTATTGCTCATCTTAATTCAGAGCAATTAAACCAGTTAGAGGTTTTAGTACACATCAAAGAAGAAGAAAAAGAGCAAGCGGATCAATTAGTGGCAGCCTATGAAAAGCAAAAAGCGGCTGCGGAAGCTTTGTTTCAAGAAAAAATCCTTCCTCCAACGCCTCTTTCTAAACTCAAAGAAGGATTAATGTGGATAGTAGTAGTGGTTTTATCCATGTTATTTACCCTGATGATGCTAGGATCCATGTAAGGAATAATGCTTTCTAACTCTTAATTTATAACGGTACCTATGAGTGATTCCTCTTGCGAAAAAAAACATCAAAATTCATTTTTTCTGAAGGGGCTAGAGGTTTAATTTTGTTTGTTGCATTGGTCAAACTTACCCTTCATTTTATGGGCAAGGCTGAATGGTTTTCTGTAGAGTAAATGTTGGTATACCCTACAGAAAACAACCCCTTATTGAATAAGAGCCATATCACTAATGATGGTCCAGACACCTGCTAAATCTTGAACTAAGAGTAAGGTAACATGCATGTTAGAATTCTTACCTTTGAAGGTTGCAATAGCAGTAGCAGAGTGCTCTTTTATGACAATCTGATCAATCCGAACCGTATACATTTTCCCACCGATCTTTTTACTCCCAATCATATCCAAATACACCTTTTTGGGAAGCAATGTTGTTTGTTCTGGTTTAGGGTATTGATTGACAATCGCTCTAAATTCAGGATTTAAAAGTTGCTGTAGTGTTTTGACATCATGTTGTGCTGTAGCAGTCGCGAACTGTTGGACTTTTTCTTGAATGACATTGTTCATAGTGGAATCTTTTGTGTGAGGAGTGAAGGCATAACAACTCATTAATAATAATGCGATGGCCCAAAAGGATAAATGTTTACTGGACATTAATTTCATGGTATGATAATTTTGAATTGAACTAATGGGTACAAATATCCTACAACTCCTAGACCCAATTTTTGACTTAAGTCACAAAATATTAATAGAACTATTTTTCTTTCCGAATGCGACTCAGTGTTTCCCTAGCCATGCCTAAGTAAGAACTTAAGTATTGTAAAGGCACTTCTTGGATTAAGCGTGGTTCTTCTTCTAAGATGTATTGGTATTTTTCTTTAGCTGAAAGCATTGTTTGTAAAGCAATAAAGCTGGTTTTAGCAACCAATAATTGTTCTAATAAAGCCCGTCCAAAAGCTTGAAAATGAGGACTGACAGCATACAGTTCTAATAAACTATCCTTAGAGCAATAGAAAATAGTAGTTGGTTCTAAGGCTACTAAAAATTGCTCGGAAGGAATTCCTTTTGATAAGCTAATAATGGCCGTCGCAAAATTGCCTTCAAAGAAAAAATCTTGGTAAACTTCCTTGCCTTCTTTGATTTGATATAACCCCAAGAGGCCTTTTTCTATAAAGTAAACCCCCTTACAAGTTTGTCCAGCTTGCAATAAAAAGTCCTTGCGCTTATAAGTTAGTGGTTTACATTTTTGCTGGAAGAGAGCTACTTCTTCTGCTGGAAGAGGGTAAAGTTCTTGAATAGATTGGTAGAGCATATTGTTACGGTTTTGAATAGAATGGCAACAAAATTAGTCTTATTTTAAAAAGGAATAGCACCTACTATTTGTTTTTTAGAACAAAGCATAAAAAAGTCCATCAAAAAGTAGACCTTGCCTCCACAACAGAACAACAATAATATGGCAACAACGCTTTCTCCTATACAACAAACGACCAAAAAATGGTTAGAAAAGATTGTTATTGGTTTTAATTTTTGCCCTTTTGCGCGACGCATTTGGCTGCAAAATAAAGTACTTTATCAGGTCTGTCCAACAACAGATGTAGCGGCTATTTTACAGGCATTTATCAAGGCTTGTCAAGAATTAGAGGAGCAGGATGAGATAGAAACGACGTTGTTAATCGTTCCAGAAGGATTAGAAGAATTTGAGACCTATTTGGGGGTAGTGGAGATGGCTGAAAACTTGCTAGAAGAGATGGGGTATACTGGAGTTTATCAAGTAGCAAGTTTTCATCCTGACTATGTATTTGGAGGAAGTACCCCTCAAGATCCTTCTAATTATACGAATCGTTCTCCTTATCCAATGTTGCATTTATTGAGAGAGGAAAGCATCGAACGCGCCTTGGAGCATTATGAAGATCCAGAGGGAATTCCTGAACGCAATATCGCTTTGGCGAATAGCAAAACATTAGCAACTTGGAAGAACTTATTGGCTGCTTGTTTTAATCCTACTAAATAAAGAAGTTCCAGACTTCTTTCGCAACTAAATCAAGGAAGGACTGTTGTTCTACTGTTTTTATTTTGATCATTTTATTATCGAGTTCACTAGTATATTCTCATGGAGATCACGCGATTTGATTATGCGGCTATAGCCGAATTTTCTACCTTAGACAAAGCTTATGCGGCAGAGGAAGCTTCTTTGCGCCCTTTTTATACGCATGCTCCTACTTTGGAGCAATTCGAGGCGGTTATTGCTGCCAAAAAAAGTTTTGAAGTAACTAGAAGAGCTATTCTAACAGAAGAATTATTAGAACAATATCAAGGGGTAGAGGTTTCTAACGCTACCTTGGATAATATAGAGCGTCTGCGTCAGGATAATTGTTATACCATTATTACTGCCCACCAACCTAACTTATTTACAGGGCCACTTTATACCATTTATAAGATTTTGAGTGCTATTAAGTTGGCAGAAAAAGTAAGCCAAGAATATCCAGCTGTACAAGTGGTTCCTGTCTTCTGGATGGGAGGAGAAGACCATGATTTTGAAGAAGTGAATCATCTACAGTTGTTTGGGAAAACCCTTACTTGGGAAGATAAACAAGGTGGATCTGTTGGAGCCTATACAACAGGTTCTATGCGTGCCGTTTTGGATCAAACCAAAGAAATTTTGGGGAATGGTGAACGGGCCCAGCTCCTTGGGAAAAAACTAGAAGCCTTTTTTGGGACAGCGCGTGTGTACAGAGAAGGTGTTCGCGAGCTTTTAAATTGGCTGTTTGCAGACTATGGATTAATCATAGCGAATGCAGGCACCAAAGCCTTTAAAAAACAATTGATTCCAATTTTAAAAGAGGAATTAATAGAGCATACTTCTAAAGGATTGGTTGAGCAAACGGTCAAAGATTTAGAAGCGGCTGGTTATAGCCAACAAGCCCATGCGCGAGAAATTAATGTTTTTTATTTAACCCCTCAAAAGCGCAGTAGAATTGTATTAGAAGAGGGTGTTTATCAAGTCTTAGATACCAATATTACGTTTAGTAAAGAGGCCTTATTAGAAGAACTGCACCAATACCCAGAGCGTTTTAGCCCCAATGTTATTTTGCGTCCTTTATTTCAAGAATTGATTTTTCCAAACTTAGCCTATATTGGAGGAGGAGGAGAATTGGCGTATTGGTTGGAGCGCAAAACGCAGTTTGCCCATTATAAAATCCCCTATCCGATGTTGGTGCGTAGAGCTTCCGTTTTGTGGATTCCTAAAGGAATCTCTAAACTGATGGGGAAACTCGATTTTAGTGTAGAGGATATTTTTGTAGAGAGACATCAACTCATCAAGCAGTATGTGTTGAACAATGCGAGCGAAGAGTTATCTTTTGCGCAAGAACGAGCAGCCTTGAACCAATTGTTTGAACAGTTGGCTGCCAAAACTGTAGCGGTTGATCCTTCTTTAGAGAAAGGAGTGATTGCCCAGCAAGTGAATACCCAAAAGGCCATTGATAAACTCGAACAACGCCTAATTCGAGCAGAAAAACAGAAGAATGAAAGTAGTATTCAACAAATCGAAAAAATAAAAGACACGCTTTTCCCTAAGCAAGGATTGCAAGAACGGTATGACAATTTTTTAGGATTTTATACCCGTTATGGAGAATCATTTATTGCTACGTTGTATCAAGAAATTGATTCTTTAGATAAAAAATTATTAGTTATAAAAGACTAATAAATGTGCTAGACAGGGGATTTTATCGCCAATTTATTGGTAATATGGACTAAATATAAAGCGACTTTTGGCGGTGCCTGTAATAATGCCGTTATTTATGGCACAATTTTATAAGTCTTACTAGCGTTAGCAATGCAATGGTACCCGTTACTTTTTGTATTGACTCAACCAACACAAGACCATGGAAGTTGGGATAATAACTTCACGATCTATTTTATTGGCATTAATACGGTCCCCTAATATGATACAGCGTTTAAGCACCTTCAGCATCGTTACTTTGTTTTTCTTACTTTTTGCGCAGCAGACTTTCGCTCAAAAACTACGTTTTAATGGGCACTACCCTTTGGCGACGCCAAATGGAAAAGAATCCCAAGTGAAGGCAGAGTATGAGAAAACTTTAACTGCTATTTTGGGGGGAGCTGAGCTGATGAATAGTGATAAAACTCCCACCAAAGAAATTGATAGAGAAGCCTATACTCGGGATAACTATCGAGCGATTACAGAGAGTATGCAACGCTATGCAGAGGAGTTGAGTATTCAACTTGGCAAAAAACACAGCAATCAGTTAAAGAAAATTGCTAAAGCAATACGAGGTAATAAGTTTTCTAATGCGATCGAAGAGCTCAAAGATTTGGGCGCAAAGAGCACGGATGCTCAACAGATCTTTTTTATTTGGAAAGATTACATGCGGGACAAAGAAGAAGGCGCACCTTGGACGGACCCTGATAACATTCAAGTGACCCGTGTTTATAGAGCGATGCTGCAGTATGTTAGTAAGAATTATGATCGCCCATTTGGTGTACAAGCCGAGCAGGGTGCGATTGTAGCAGATGCGGCACAGGCCTTGAGCAATTGTATGGAAAATCCTGATGAAATGGCTTGGAAGGGAGAGAGTCGCTTTAGTATGCGTCAAGAGGATGAATTGCGGCGTTTAGCGAGTACCGTTTCATATTATAATTGGCGCCGACATGATCCAATTAGCGGCATGCGTTCTGCCCACATCAATCCTCAAATCGTAGACCATGTGCAACAAGCGTTGTTTGATATTGTACGTACAACACTGGAACAAAAAGAGCGCTGGAACAATGATCCTGCTCATGGCGCTAATCTGTTGCGTTTGTTTGAAGATACAAAAAACAGTGGTTGGAGTGTAGATGGAGAGCGTGCGAAGCGTCAGAATTAGAGAAGGGTTGTGCCTTATGATTTTATGTTCGATAAGAATCCCAAATTTTAGCGTGTGCTAAGGTTTGGGATTTTTTGTGGGAGCAGAAAATAGAAGAGGCTTTATCCAAATTTGAATGTTGTAAAAATAGTTGAAAGAAGAAAATGTATTTTAATTTTCACATGTTTGCAAATCTATTTTCCCAATAATAGCTGCTGCTCCATCGTTTTTCTATATTATATTGATGAGATAGTTTTTGAAGGTAAGACCTAGCTCCATTTTCTAAAACATAACGATAAGCTAAAAATGAATCTTCTTTCTTAGCTAATTTCCCTGCTATAGCATGAGCGCCATAATGACCTGTTGCTAAGGCAGAAGTTATTCCATAAGAAGAAATAGGATCGTATGAGAAGGCAGCATCTCCAACTGCTAACCAATTTTTACCATAAGGTTGTGCCAAATAACTTGTTCCACTTGGCATGAGGCTATTCTTTGAAAGCTCTTGTTCGGTGGGTTGAACTATATTTTTGATACGGAGTGTTTTTTGTAATTCTTCTTTTAAGAAAGAGATTATTTTATTTTTTGGAGGAATTAATTCTTTTAATGTAAAGAACATGCAATTAACTTCATTTACTGTATTGGGAGCAAGATACCACCAGCCATTTTCGGTAGCTTCTACCCATATTTGACGAGGTATTTTATATTTTAATTGGTGCGAGAAAGAAACAGTTAGTTGAACATCTAAGTTCTTTTTATTTACCCCTAAGTGTCGACAGACAGAAGCTTTCCTTCCTGTCGCATCAATGATGTATGGAGCTTGAATGTTGATGTTTTTTGACTTTTTTTGAATAGCAATCTCCACTACGTTGCCTTTATCGTGTACTTTTTTTAATTTATATCCCTTATAAAAAGAAGTGAGTTGGTTTTGTATCAGTTGTCTAAGTTGGTTTTCAAAATGTAAACGATCTAGTAAATAACCATGACCGTGAATGCTTCCTAGAAATTCCTTTTCTTGCACTATATTTGTCCCCCAAATACTCTTATTACCATAATAAGGAATATGGTTTGCACTATCTAGTAAAGATAAAATTCCTAGTTGTCGGAGTAATGGTTTTGCATTGGGTGGTAATGCATCCCCTGATTTTTGAATGGCGGAAGTATTGGCATCTATTAAACAGTGCGAAATTTTATAAGCAGATAAGGTTAAAGAAGCAGCAAGCCCTGCTGGGCCTGCTCCTACTATAATAACTTGATAAATTGGATGTTGCATGAAAAAATTACATTTCGTCACGTCTGTAAGTAGTAGCTTTTTTTGTTCTTCTGAGCACTTTAGATTTATCTTTTGTAGATAATAATGCTCTAGTTGAAATAGGTTCCTCACTACTACCTTGTTGTTTGACCGCTTCAAGAATAGTCTCTTCGGCATACTCTACCTGCTCAAAACTTGGATCACGTTCAGGGAAAGCCCTACCGGACTCCACCCAGGCTACTTGAGGCAAGAAACCTGAACTATCTTGAGTACTATCTTCCTGTTTAGCAACTATGCCTAGGTGGTGCCAATCATTGACCATTTTTTGTAATTTTTTTAAATAATCTGGACCTAAATCTCTTAACCAATCTTGTCTATAATCAAAATGTTTTAGTCGCTGCGCAATATTAACATTTTCATCATTTACTCTTTCAAAACCATCTTCACTAAGTACTTGGTTAGGAACGCGTGCCGCCCAAAAAGAAGGTAGCGGAAGATAAGTAGAAGGATTATAGCCCGATAAACAACTGGCCTCGTCTGTTTGCCAAGGCACCCCTAACCATCTTGTTAAAGATCCTGGGCCACTTTTAGATAAGGGGCCATCTTTACTTAATGCAATCTGAGGAGAAAGAAGTGGACCAAATTCTAAGTCCGTAGGTTCTCCTTTTCCTACCACCTTTAGTCTATAAGGTTCTTCCCACATTGTTTTTACACGCATGGGCCATGTTAATTCAATGCCTGGATGGAATGGGCCTCCTAAACATTCTTCCAATGGGGCTTGGTTGAGGGCATCAATTTGTTCTTCTAGACTAAGCTCTTCAAATACTTTTTTCTTTGCTGGTGTTCCTTTTGTAAATGCTCCTTGCGCCCATTTTCTTAAGCGTTCATATTGTGTTGGTGTAATAGGAAGGTCTACAATAGCCAGCTCTTCGTATTCACCAAATCCATCACCATAGAAGGCAGGTACTTGTTGTGGTTCATATGCTAGAGAATTAGGATCTCTAAACCACTTAAATACTTTTTCTCGAACATTTCTGCAATCCTCTGATGGATCTTCTAGTATTTTTAATAGGGAAGGATTCGTAAAATCTGAAGGAGAATTGTGCCCAAAAAGTACTGAAAAACCTTCATTGACCCACTGTGTATTAGTCATCCTTTCCAACATCGGATAGATATGCTCATAAAAAACGACTCCTTTAGCAGCTGAATCTGGGTAGTTCATTTCTCTAATAAAAAGATTTTGAACAACATCATTCATGGTAACTACACCAAAAAGACCTTGACCAAAATTTGGAGGAGTTACAGCCACCATAGCAGGTTTAGCTTCGAATGATTCACCACTAATTTCTACTGTTGCTCGCACTATACCGTCACAAGTATCGTCATGCCAACCTTCATTATTGGCAAAGGTGATTGGTGGTTTATTGTCTTTTGAGTGGGCATCCCCATCACCTGGTATAAAAATAACCCTACCCTTATTATCCGTTTCTACTTTTCCAAGATTTACTTCTTTGCCATAAAACTTACCATCATTAAAGTTGTAGTTATCGCTGATTATGCTTTCACCAGTAATCTCAATTGGGCTAGGCGTGATTGCTAATTGCGCTCTATCACTTTCAGAAAAATTTCTATATTTAGAAGGAACTCCAGCTTGAGGTAAATCCAATGCATTATTGAACTTATACCATGCTGCCTTTACATTGGCAACATGTATATGCCAGTTGATGGTTGCGACTTCACTAGTGATTTCGCCTAATACATTTCCTCCTTTATCAAAGGCATAAACTTTAAATTTTACCGCTTGTTTTTTGATTAGCCCGTCAGCATCTTTATAGCCTTCTAGTGGATTTGGCGCAATACCTGGTATTTCAGATGCTAGAAAATATGTTGGAGCGTTTCCGATTCGTGCTATCCCAATAGGAGGGTATATAGAAACGTAATCAATTTCATTTGTATTCATTGGTAGGTGATTTTTATTTTAAAAATAAATTTTATAACTCTATTCTTGTCCAAGTTGATCTGATTAGAGGACTAATTTAGTGATTCGGCAAATATCATTATACGAAAAAAATAAGAATAAAAAGATGGGAATTGTTAATGAATTGACTGCATAACAATTATATAATGTTAATGTAACATAAGCAATCCTTGTTAGATTTTTTTTTGAATAAAAAATCTAACTAAAAATATATTATGACAAAATTATTTGCACTGAAACCACCACCTTCCATAGGAAATATAATCTCAAAAAACAAAAATAAGAACACCCTGTATTCTGGGAGCAACAACAATAGACCCTATCAAAATCTATCGTATCTTGAACGCCCATTAGCATCAACAATGAAAACAAAAATGGCATGAAAAGACTAGCACTATGGATACTTTGTTTAGGAAGCTTTATAGCGTGTGATAACACGGAGCAAGAAAGTCCATCAATAGACAATAGTTGTACGCTTTATAGGCCCTTTCAGGAGAACTGGAAGGTTGCTTATCAGGAGCATTATTTACAAGCGCAACATTGTGCTCAACGAGCCAGTATTCTAAAAGCAGAAACCGATTCTCTAGTCGCTTTAGGCGATTCTTTTGCGTTGTATGTACAGTTTATTTTATTGGCGAATATAGACCCTGTCGTAGGGATTTACAACGAAGAACCTGCGCCAGAAGCCTACCAATACTTGGTTGCTTCTAGCAAAAGAGGCTATTGGGGAGCAATACAAAGCTTAGCGGTGATAAAAGATCGTTTTGGACAGCAAAAAACAGGCGTGAGTGCTGTGGATAATTTTTATCGATACGGGGAATTGTTTTTGCAAAATGAAGTTCATGTTGATACGATCTTAATTGAAGAACTGATCGAAGCGTATGGATGGAGTAAGGACGTAGCGGGGAGACAGGCTGTTTTGGTTCCTTTAGCTTTTGCACGGTATTACCTACAACAACATTACCAAGACTTAAGCTTTAGTCCTTTGTATCACATTGATGATAAAAAACAACTGTATCCTTTTGTAGACGATCCTGTTTACAAATGGGCCACTCAATTGGCAGAACGAGATGCTGCCCAACACTTGTTTTCCCAAAAAGCTGTGCTGGCTATTATGAATAGAAGCCCAGAAATGAAAGCGATAAACAATGCAGTAGAAAAAGGAGAACGGCCTGATGGAGCAGAATTTAGAACACTGTTAATTTTCTAAATGTACTAGCTCTAGATGACTTCCATTAGTAGAAACTTAATAGACAATTGCCCTATGAAAATCGCTTTTAAAGCCGTATCATTGCTCTATTAAAGCAAATGTTGCCCTAAAAATAGTTGAAGCAAGCGCATGGAGTTAAAATTAAAGCAATTAAAGAGTACCAGTAAGTTGGATTATAACGGCTATAAAAAATTAGCCAAAGCCACTTGGGAGAATTTATTAACAGTGACAGCACCTACAGGCTATGCCTTAGTCGCAGGGCAATACCTCTTCTGGAAAAACACCAAAACAGCGCTACTTCCCAAACAGCCTTTGCTCTATGTGGGGCCTACGACCAAATGGAAGATGGAACTGAATGGGCATGCTGAAATGCCCCTGCAGGATTACTCTTATGGGACTTGTAAGGTGACTAAAAAGGGTGCTCATATTTATATTGCGCTCTTACCCATCAAGGGTAAATTGACCCAAGAAAAACTGTTGAAACCACTTCAAAAAGAGCTAAAAAAATTTAAACCGAAGGTGTTTTTGGAGGTGGTGAGTGCTTTTGAGAAGGAGGAAGAGCTACAAGCAGTTGTAAATATAACTACAGAAGAAAATACAATAGCAGTTTTAGCCGAAAAATTAGAATGTCTATTAGCGTTGCACACCGCCATTGATGGAGATTACAAAGGATGGGTTAAGGATGTTGATGCTTATAAAACGGCTTATAAATATATAAAGACAGCACAGTCCTTCTTAGCACCTACCACCCAAAGTAATGCTGCCTTGTTTTTTGAGGAATATCAACAGTTACGAGGCGTAGAGCGTGCGCCTTATAAGGAACTGGCTAAATTAGCAAAGAACTATAAAAAAATAAAACCTTTTGTGCAGCAATGGTTTGATACGGTACAATTAGGGAAAATGCTAGAAGTAAAACGGATTGATATTCAGGCTGCCAAAAATGCACTGGGAATTAACAATAGTGAAGATGATTTAGTATTGATTAGCCGAGAGAAAACGGCCGAAATTAAAGCATTAATACAAGAATTTAAAACCTATAAAAAGGACCTAAAACAGTTGCCTAGTTACTTATCAAAGCGACAAAGCAAATTATTAAAATTTGCTGATGACCATCTAAATGTACTTTATCTAGCCTTAGAACGTACTACTGAAAATTTAGAAGATCCTACTATACAACCTAAAAAACACCCAGGTCATAACTATATGCTGAAAAAGATCAACGGAAAGTTGTTTGATCGACCTCAAGAGGATAAAGAAGAGCCACTCATTGCAGATAATGATGTTTTGCAAGGCTCCTTAGGGGATTGTTATTTGATGGCGTCCTTGATAGGTTTGGCAAAGAAATATCCAACTATTATTAGAAATGCCATCGAGGAGAAAAAAACAGGTAATAACGTGACGTATGCCGTTACACTTTATTTGTTAGATCCTGAGGATAATAAAAAATTAGTGCCACAGAAAGTATATATTGATAATCAGTTTATGGTGGATAGTGCGGGAGAATCTGCTTATGCCGCGCAAGGGGACCAAGGGGAGTTATGGCCACTAGTAATAGAAAAAGCAATGGCTAAAGTGTTGGGGAGTTATGAAGACTTGGCAGGAGGAAATACAGAAACAGTATTAAGGATGCTATCAGGCCAATTCCCTGAAGAAGCCAAAATACAAGGGGAGCAGCCAGCAGGGCAGTCAGAAGTTAAGATCACTACAAAGGAGGAGATCATCCAACTGTTAAAAGATAATCGTGAAAAGTTGATCACAGTGTCTATTAAGACCCCTGAGGAGAGTAGGGCTGGGTTGTTTGTTCTTGAAGGGGTAGGGGAATCTGAAAATTTAACAGAAAGTAAATCCATGAAATTTAATGGAGATATAATATACTGTAATCATGCTTATGTTATTAAAGATGTTGATTATGATAAATTAGAGAAAGCAGGAGACACAGATGAAGTAATAACTTTACATAATCCTCATAATGTAGAGGCTAGCACTAAAGAGAAATATAAAAATAAGAAGTTTCCGAAAGTTAGTCCTATGTTTTTAAAATACTGTGCTGTAAAAATAACTGCTTTATGATAAGAAGAATAGTAGTTCTATTATTGATAATAAGTGCTTTGCAAAATAGATCTATTGCACAAGAGGGGCGTTATACTTCTATAGAAGAAGGGCTGAAAGATCCTACTAAAGTGATAACCTTAGACTTATGGAATGACAGCTTAACGACACTTCCTGAGGAAATTGTACGCTTTAAAAACTTGAAATCCTTATACCTGAATCATAATCAACTAACAGAATTACCACAATTCTTAAAAAAATTAAAGAAGCTAGAGTTAATTGATTTGGCAGGGAATCCATTAAAAGAATTCCCAGAAGTTTTAATTCGTCTACCAAGATTGCGGTCGCTTTCTTTTTCACATTGTCCTATAGCGACTTATCCAGCTACATTAGGTCGTTTAAAGAAAATAGAGTGGCTTAATTTTATGTACAGTGCTATTAGAGAGATTCCAGCGGGTGTTTTTTGTATGAAAAAACTGAAAAGGCTTATATTGGTAGGCAATGAAATAGCCACTATTCCTCCCGAAATAAAGTGTCTCAAAAACCTAGAATCACTAGATCTTAATTATAACAATATCCAAGCCCTGCCCTTAGAAATGCAAGTTTTGAACAAGTTAGAGCAACTAGAACTAAGAGGCAATCAATTAGATAGTTTTCCAGTCGCCATTAACCAAGAAACTTGGCCAGCATTAGAAGTATTGGATTTGTCGAAGAATCAATTGAAGTATTTGCCCTTAGATTTTGATTATTGGATCGCTCACCTTGATCTAGATTTGAGTTACAACCAGTTGACCGATTTGCCACAACAGCCTTATAATTTTTACTCCATTATTCATGGGAAAGTGAAGGTGTTTGGCAATAATTTTTCAGCGGAAACGAAGGCAAAAATTAAGAACTATTATGAGGTGATGCCAGCAAGAGGCGCTCGTTTTTTATTGGAGGATAAATAAGGGTAGAATTGCTAATTTAGACAGGGAGAGCCTAAGGTGAAATAGGCCTAACCCCAATTATATTACCCCGTTATTCCAATTAGAAATTCCAAGGAGAATAACTTCTCCGTGAGGACTAAATAAACAATTAATATTTTATGCTTGTTGGAGAGGCGGTGGAGTTGTTGATTTTTTGAAGGGAAAAGAGTTTGTTGCCTGTTTTTAAAATACTGTGCTGTGAAAATAATTGCCTTATGATAAGAAGAATAGTAGTTCTATTATAAGTGCTTTACAAAGTATATCTATTGCACCGGAGAGAGGATACTTCTATAGGATTCTGATTGGAAAAATTTTGACTTAGATAAACTTGTTGAGAAAAAGGGCCATAATTATCTAAATAAATCCAAAATAATAATCCACTATCTGTATATAAGCTGTTAAAAGACTTTTTTTAAATTAAAACTGACATCCATTTTTATTTTTTAAAAATCATTGAAATTTCTCTTTGAGAATGAGTTTTCAAAATTGCTGCTTGTGCATAACGTCTCGGCTATGGTTTGTACGGGAATTAAAAGGGTTGAACTTTTAATTAAACACTTAGTGAAATTTTATGTTTTTTGTATCATTGTTTCTGAAACCAATTTTCTAGTCGATTCTGATTTAGATGTAATTAGTGACAGTTTGCCTGAATTATAGTGAATATTAACTCCGTTCTCTAAAAAAATAACAGTCTCATTTGTATTATCAGAATATATAGCACAAACTTCTTTTAGATTTTTTTCTGCATTTGTTAAAAGATAAATCCGATTTAAGGTTAAGTCATTTGGCGTATTCCAAACTTTTATTTGTTCTCCTTTTATTTCATTATTATTTTCGTCAATAATAAACTCGATACTAAATCCGTCATAATTAAAAGTTGAAATATCATTCCAATTCTCGTTACTATATTTTTTTATTTCATTAATTTTTCGAGCACTCTTTTTTTTAGTAATGATTTCTCCAGTTTCTAAGAAATATTTAATATCTATTGTTCTGTTTTTCATTTAAAATTCTGATTCCGTAAACTTACTTTTGCATTAAAACCAACGGTAAAGTATAAATAACGTACAAAAAACTTGAAAAGGGATTTTGATGAACACTTAATATGTGTATTGTTTGAATGTACGTTCGCTCAATAAGGATCTAGCTAAACAGCCCTGTTGGAAAAAAAACGGCTCTCACGCTTTGGCTTTATTTGAGCGTACTAAAACAACTTGTAGGAAGCCTTTTAGATTTCGAGATAGCTTTTATACACTGATATAGGAACTGTGACAAAATTGTGGCTTAATAAGAAGGCTTTCAACTTCTTCCAAAAAACTAAAATAAGGCTGGGGGGAACTTAACTTTGTCAAAATTAACGGCTAACTTTACTACTCAAGTGTTTAAGAGTGAACTCTACACGATTTTTGACGAATAGTAGATAACGTGTGTGTCTATGACATACTGCAAGCTATGCGCTGTAAACATAAGCTTTTCTCTGAGCAAAATCACAGATTTTGGTAGTAATTTGACTTTAGGGAACTAGCAAAATTTGCGATTTTTTGCTTTATTTTGGGCAAAGCCCAAAATAGCGTCTTACAAGAAAGCGGTTCGCTTTAAAGCGGNNCTATACCCTTCAAAAACCGTCGCAGGTGTTAAAGCTTTTGGTGATTACGTTCTTAGTAAACTGCTGTTACAGTGCATTTAGCATGAAATTTTGAATTACTATTAGATTATTTTTCCTTTAAAGATAGTTTTCCCTAAACGTGCTTTTTCAAAGTTCGCTTTATGGAAATTAGTATCTCTAAAATCACTGTATTCCAGCGTTGTAAATTTAAAGTCAGCCCCCTCTATATCCGTCTCTCTAAATACGGAACCTTTAAAATAATTTGCTCTCAAAAAAGCATTCTTTAAGCTTGCTGGCTTAAGTAAAAAAATTGAATACGTTTATTCAAGATTGAATTTATAAGCTCTGGCACTCCGAAAACAGTATCTATCGCTCGCGAGTTAATTATTTTAACATTATCTAAATTAGATGAGCAAAATATTGCATTGTCAAATATGCATTCATCGAACTTTGAGTTACTAAAATCTACATTGAACAAATAAGCCCCCTCAAAATTTTCTAATTTAAAGTCACTCTTTGTGAAATCAAGTCGAATCTCAGGACTCTCGATCCTTCAATCATTAAAATCCTTTATGCTCGTCAGCAATAGATTTAAAGCATTCTTTGATACTTCTTTATGTGTCATCTTTTATTAATTTTTTCTAGAAACTTTAGATGAATTAAAATTAAGCATTGATTGTTGATTGAAATTATAAAACATTCTTTTTTTTATGCTAAAATAGTGCTCTTTTTCTACTCAAAAAAATCCCGAATCCTAGTCGAAACTAAAATTCGGGATGACTCCTATTTTTATAGAAAACAAGCAAGTCCTACTTACTTAGAAATTACAGTGTAATTAACAGGTTGAGAAGCTGCATATCCTTTTGCAATTTCAACCATAGCTTTCATTTTCATCTGTTGCAATTTAGCTTCATCACTATACATTTGCTTTTGTAATTCATACTCTTGCTTTGCTTCTTCATCAACTTCTGAAGAAATCTTTGTCATTAAAGAATTTACTTTACTTTCACAAGGAGACTTTGGGTCTATTAAACTTAAATAATAAAGAGCCTTTTCATAATAGTTTGCTGCCGCCTCTGCCTTTGCTTTCATGTAAAGTTTTTCACATAACTCTGCTTCGTATTTTACATAAATTTCAAGCAATTCCGTTCTCACTTTTGAATAACAAGAAGTGACATCAGGAATGACAGCTAAATGAGCAAGTGCTTTTTCATATTCTTTGACTTTTGCAAAATCCCTTGCTTTGTTTAAGATTCTATCACAATTGTCATTGTAATATTTTACTATTTTTTTCTTTCCATCTTCTATAAATGTTTTGAATTTTGGATCTCTTGTGTTCACCTTCGAAATTGCATTTGTAATTGCTGCTTTATAGTTAGCTCCTCCACCGCTTAAAGTTTTTGAAATAGACCCAAATACTTTATTAGTTCCAACTTGTTTGATAAAAAGGGTCATTTCAGCTTTAATAACATAAATGTTTTTCATTCCTTCGACAACACTCTGATCATAAATATCAAAAGTTGGGAAAAGTACAAAATCTCCTGAACCCCATGCAGCCATTCCATTGGCTGTGACAATTTTTTCTACTTTTGTTCCCAGTTTCACTAGCTGTGCAACAGTAAGTCCATCATACGAATCTGGAATACATACACCAATAGGTATATCTATATTTTCTAGATTCTGGGCCTTCATTAGAGAAAAAGAAAAAAACAGCAAAAAAGAGATAATATATATATGTTTCATTATTTTATGTTGTTTAATTAATTGTGATGTAAATTTTTGTTCCATTTACGTCTTTCTTACAACTCATTCCTAAAGATTTAATGTACTTATAGACTTTCAATGCGTATTTACTTGGCCTATAATTTCTCCCTCTATCATCTTTTAATGGAATTCTGTCCTCTACTTGCATTTTTGTTGAAACAACACCACGAATACTAAATGAATTTTTAAAAGAATTCTCTGAATACCATTCTTCTATGACATCTGAGAGGGGCAATTCATCTTCTCCTATTTCATAATCCATATTATATTCAGATCCTTCATCAAAAGTAAAGCTCACTGTTACTACACGACCATTTTCTACTATATCTTCAAATTTCTCTTGCATAGTATTGAGAAAGGGATCTATAGCCTTACCTACAGCTTTTGTAGTAAGTTTTGTAACATCAGTAGTATAAAACTTTCCTGAAGACATAACCTTGCTTCCCATAGATTCTCCACTAAATGCATCATAAGCATTTAAAGTTATCGTTACTTCAGAACCAGATGGACCTTCATTATAGACTCCGTCAACTTCAACATAAATATCAGCTCCTGAATTCTCCACTAACATTTGCTTAAGACTCTGTTGATTTGTCATTTCAAAGGCTTGATCAGTTGTGACAGCTTTTAACTTCCCTAGGAAATCAATTGTATTAAATCCTCTTTGATCAAATCCTTCTTTTACTTTCGTGATCGCAATTCGAAGATTTGGACTGTTATCCAATATTGTCCTAATATCTTGTCCTTGTTTGGTATATGGTATAATCATTACATCAGGCTGGACAACTGTCACTCCTTCTTCTTGAGCACTCAAGGTAAAAACCATACTTGATAAAACGATGGTTAGTAGTATATTTCTCATTTTATATTTCATTTTTTAGCGAAATCCAAATTTTGGAATTACATTCTTTTTTTCTAGAGATTTTCGCAATGCATTTACATTGATTTTCACTTCATAAAAGGCTTCGTAATAACTATTTTTTTCAGCAATTTTGGCATCAAGTACATTCGTCATGACAAACTTTTTATATTCAGAATTCATAAATTCTTTAAAATATCTTGAATTCTTTTTTTTAAAGGAGGACTCTCCCCCTTCAACCATTGCATTTTGTTGAGGCGAATTTGGAAGACCAATAAAAAGTAATTTTTTAACAGCTTTTAAAGAAGCATCCTGTGCTGCTGTACTAGAGTTTATACCTGAGCCACTTGCTCTTAGAACTACCACACCTTGAGATGGTGTACTTAAATAATCGACTGTCTCTTTTGGAGTAATTGCACAACTTGTAGCCAAAAAGGATAAAATAAATAAAAATGTGATGATCTTAATAGGTTTCATAATTTTAAAGTTGTTTAAAAATAATTTGTTTTAGAGCAAATTAAAATAAGAACAAAGACAACACAATGGAAACTTTGCCAATTTCTAACAGTAGTTTACTTCGTGAGGGCTTTGCTGTTCAAATCGGACTAAAAGTATTTTAAAAGCATCTAACCAAGCATTGGTGCACTTTACTGAAAATCATTCCTTGTACAACTGTTCATTCAAAAGATCTTGATTGCCAGTATCTTGGTCGTTTTGTTTATTAAAATAAACATTAGGAATCATTCCATGAAGTTTGCAACAATTCCTAAATGCTTGGGAAACAAAGCCAGAATCTGCATTTAAAAACAGCCCGTTTGCATTAACTTTTAGTCATCACTTGGTTTTCTAACACCAATCTTGATGTTTGCATCTAATTTTGCTTTTATTACCTCTCCTCCTTTTTTCACTGTACACACTGAAAAGTTTTTATCTTCAATCTTTGATACAATCACAGATCCAATCACTTTTTGGCGTTTCATTATTTTTCCTCCTACTTCAACTTCAGTATCAATAACGACATCTAATTTTTCTTTTTTTGATAAAATAGAACTCCCTGCTGCAATTACGATTTCAGTTGCTTCGTCTTTCTTAGACTTTGCGAGTTCCACTACTGGAATTGAAGACATGAAATTATTTACAACGAATTTTTGAACTTCGGGCTTTAGTTTTTCAAATGTTTTACTTAGCGCAGCGCTTGCTCGAGAGGCACTCCCTTTTGTATTAAATGTTTGAGCCGCTTTGATGCTTGATGTTGAAACATCAATCAGTTTAATACTTATTACTGTTTTACAAGTTGAAGTTTGTATTCCTCCATATAATTGAGTGACACCACAGGTAGCACTCATAACTTTTCCTGAAATAATATATTGAGCACCGAGCGACTTTCCCTGCTCTATTACTTCACCATCAATAAAGTCTTCCGTTTTTTGAAGTTCTTTTTCAGTAGCTATTGTAGCAAAACTAGCACGATCCAAAATATTAAATTGTCCTGTGGATACTAAAGCATCAGTAACAATTTCAGTTGCTGTAGATGCATCTCCTGCATCTGCTTGTCCTTGAGAATAACTAAAAGGAAATACTCCTACTGTTTGTTGTTGTGCAAAGGAAATACAAGGTAACCCTATAAGGAGGGCTAGAATTATTTTTTTCATGATTAAAATTTACTTTCTAATGAATTTTTTATTTATAAGGGGCACCAGATAGTGATTATTCAAGTGCTTTTCAAGCTATTTTTTTACAAAAATGATTAAGTAATGTGTTGGTCATAATGGGATTAATTTTTACTGAAATAAGGACATCTCTAAAACTTAATAAAGTTAGGATATAAGTACTTGAAAATTTCCTAAGCATTATAC
>JBOEFW010000041.1:0-9445 GCA_050633105.1 Aureispira sp.
TACCCTTCAAAAACCGTCGCAGGTGTTAAAGCTTTTGGTGATTGTGCTTTTAATAAACTTCTGTTACACGGCATTTAATACACTGTAACAGAAATTTATTAAAAAATAAAAAGTAAGAAAAACATTCAATGCACAAAAAGCCTTTCTATTCTAGTAATTATTAGAATAGAAAGGCTTTTTGGGGCCACAATTATAGATACTGTTTTAACGCACCTGCAACTTTCCTGTACCAATCAACTCCCCATCACCGATTAGTCGATAGAAATACAAACCTGGCAGCAAATGCCTGCGCTGTAACATCAATTGATTGCTTTGTTGCGCCATTTGCTGCACCACAACACGCCCAGCAACATCAACTACTTCTAATACTAGTTTGTCGTAAGGATCTCCCACTATTTCTAAGGTTGTTTGTTGGGTAAAAGGGTTGGGAAAAACCTGAATTGCTGCTGGTTGATTAGACAATCGGCCTACGGCTAAAAATCTAGGGATAAAATTATCTCCTACGGTATGATAGGTTGTATTGGTAAAAATAGGGGGATTGTAATCAAAATAGATCGCTGCTGTATTGTTGATAACTGTTCCTAATGGATTATTCGGTTGTTGTTGGATGGTGTACTTAAAAAAACCATGAGAAGCAGGTTCATTGGTCAAACTATCCACCAATAAAATAGACTCAAAACGTACTTCTAAGATACCTTGTGCCGACAAATTCCAAGTATAAACATGGCTACTGGTCCCCATTACTAAAGTAGTAGGGTCAAGATGTGCAGACAGCGTATCTCTAATCACAACCGTAAAAGCAGTATCATTCCCTGTATTCTGAAAACGAATTTTATAATCCAATGTCGTGTAATCATAAATGTAATGAGGGACACCATAGCCTGCTGGCTGAGCCGCTTTATCATTGGGATCATAGGCCGCTATACTTTCTTGGCAATCTACCGCAACAAAGGGAGACCCATTATTATTGTCATAAGGAAGAATAAACCCTGTATTAAAGCCACCTAAACTATCCAAAACACAGCCCTCTATAGCAATGGTTGCAAATGGATAGCCCAGCAGTAAGGGATAACCATTCTCTTGTTTGGCCCAGATACGATAGGTCCGTCCTGCTTTTGCCGCTTCTCTAATTTGTATAGTACTTCCTGTGTTTAAATTGAAATTGCCTTGGCGCATCATAATATTATCTTCCACAATAAAATAATCCAAGGGCTGCGCCATACTATTCCCTACATTTTGAAGCGTAAAAAGAACACTGTCGCCTGTACACTGTCCAACAACATGAATATCGGCCCCTGTCCAAGGGTTTGGCAAACAAAGACTGTCTGGATAAATACGGGCTTCTGTACAATGCGTTTGCGCTAACAAAGCACTGGTATCGACCAACACTTGCATATTAAAAGCTCCAGCAGCTCCGATCGCAACATTTCCTATATTAAATCGATATATCGTTCCTACTTGACTAATAATAGGAAGACTAGTACTTATTACATTCAGAAAAGTATCTAACTCTACTTCTACATATGCGCCTAATGCAGGGACGGTTCCCTGATTACTATACGTAATAGTATACACACTCCCGCCTCCTGTTTTTCTTAAAAAAGGTGCCCCTATATCAACCGTCAGTAAAGGACAATTGACCACTGCTTGAATACTCCAATCCAGCCGCTGAACGACATAATTGGTATCAACATAGATGGTTTGAGTACTTGGACAGCCCTGCCAATAACTGCTAGACGTTGGTATACTAACTGTATATAAACCAGTGTCTAAGTACACAACATAATTGCCATTCGTATCCACCGTATTCGCATAAAAAAATTGATTGTTTTGATCCTCAAATTGTATCAATTGATTCTTCAAACCACTTTCAGTAGAATCGACAAGGCAATTGTTATTCGAATCCATCGCAATGCGCCCTTCCACTATACTAGAGGGACAATTTTCTGTATAAATGGCCCAAGGATCTTTATGCCAAGTTCCTCCACTCAATAAACCATCCTTACTAGCTGCTGCTGAAGAATCAGGTACGCATATTTTTAAATATTGAGGATTATAAGAACAACTTACCATTCTAACAGTCGTATCTCCTAATACCAGACGAGCCAGTTGATTCTCATAACAAAGCACCTCCTTCAATAAAGGTAGGTTACTCACATCTAACTGAAACAACTGATTACTGTAACAGATGATAGACCTTAGATCCAAATTATTAGAAAAATCAAGTGTTCTCAGATCATTTGACTCACATTCCAAATCCGTTAAACGTGGATTATTAGACAAATCCAATGTTTGCAAACTGCAATAGCCTGCCCTTAATTGTATTAAGTTAATATTGGAACTCAGGTCTAGGTTTATTATTCTATTGTTAGAACAATTTAAAAAGATCAAACCAGGCAAATGCGTCACGGACAAATCAGTCAGCCCATTCCCTTCTACATCTACGTGCCTTAAAGCTGTATTATTAGAAATATCTAAGACATTAAGTCTTCGATTATAATCACAATCCAACCATTCTAACAAAGGGCTACCCGCAAGATCTAAACGGGACAAATTATTCTCAGGACAATCCAAAGAAATTAAAGCAGGCAGGTTAGACATCTTCAAACTATCTAACGCATTCCTAGAAAGACTCAAATTTATCAAACTTGGATTATCCGAAGAATTAACATAATCCAGACTATCATTCATAACATACGCTACACTATATAATAAAGGATTCTGGGAAAGGTTAAGATACTTTAACAGTGGATTTTCAACAACATCCACATACTTCAAAGCGGCATGATTGGTAATGGTAAGACTATCCAAATGTGTTTGAAATATTTGAAGCGTATCTAGATTCACAAAAGCCTCTATTCCTTCTAGGCTTCTTATGGTATCTCTCTGAAAGAACAATTTCGTTACTCCTGCAGCATCACTATTAAGGATTTGACCATTTACCAAGCCATCAGAATCAATTCCTAGAAAGATTAATTTTTTTTCAAAAACAGTATCAGGAATCGCTGTTGTTTGCGCTGTCAGTTCGGGAGCGTTCCATAGAAAAATAACAACGAATAGGTGGAGTACAAGGCTACTCCTTTTTAAGAGGTAATACATCACTTTCTTTATGGTTTATTAAAGCTCTTTGATAAGAACTCTAGGGAGGGATTTTCTAATTTTTCAGTCAACTATTCAAAGATAGAAGCTCTTCTATTTCTTTTCAATTACAAATAAACTAGTTTGTCTGATTTTTCAGGAAGTTTATTATCTTCATGTCATGCACAACAGTAAACTACTCTTAGTATACCAAAGCTTTACGGATAAAGAGCGCGCTCTTTTCAAAAAATGGGTCCAATCTCCTGTACACAACAAACACAAAGATGTGACACAACTCTTTGTATTTATGGCTTCTAAAAAACGTCTAACGCCTAGAACTTTTCAAAAGAAGCTACTTTTTCAAGCTATTTATCCTCAAAAACCTTATGATGACTTAAGGTTGCGACATATTCTATCTTTGGGGGTACAATTGTTGGAGAACTTTGTCTGTTTTATAGAGCAAAAAGAAGATTCTTTCTTGCAACAAAAAAGCTTGATTCGGTATTATACCAACAGAAATTTAGAAAAATTTGCGGTACAACACATCCAGAAAGCCAAACAAAACCAAGAGCAACAAATTGTCCAAAATAGTACCTTCTATTACAAGGAATATGAATTAGAATCCATTCTTTTAGAAAGCAACGAAAAACACAAAAGGGTACAAATACCCAACATCCAAAACATCACGGATAGCTATACGATTGCTTTTATTATTGAGCAACTCAAAATGGCTTGTTCAGCCTTGGCTTATCAAAACCTAAACAGGAAAAATCACTGTAATTTTCTTTTTTTAGAACACATTTTAGCACTTTTAAAAACAGGAGAATACCAAGATATAATTGCCATTCAATTCTATTATTACAGTTACCTAGCCCTTGCTCACCCCAACGAATCTAGCTACTTTTTGCAACTCAAAACACTCTTATTAGAAGAAGCAACAGTCCTTCCTCCACAAGAGATCAAGCAAATTCATATCATTGCGTTCAATTTCTGCATCAAACAGCTCAATACAGGCAACGAAACCTACGTTCAAGAAGTTTTTGAATTATTTCAATATGGTTTAGAACAAGCTATTCTCATAGAAAACAACCTCCTCAGTCGTTTTACTTATAAGAATATTATTACCGCTGCTTTACGACTAAAAAAAACAACTTGGACGGCTCGCTTTATACAACACTATACGCCCTACCTAGAACCAATTTATCAAAAGAGTTACCAACATTTTGCCCAAGCAAAACTACTCTTCACCAAAGGGGCTTACCAACAAACCATACAGCTCTTACATCAGGTAGAGTTTGATGATCTATTTCTAAACATAGATGCCAAAGTTATGCTCCTCAAAATTTATTATGAGGAAGATACCACAACGGTACTTGATGCTTTTTTGAATAGCTTCTACATTTATTTGCAACGCAAAGAAATTATGGGTTATCATCAAGAGAATTACAAAAACTTGGTCAAATTCACTCGAAAATTAGCCGACACCCCTAAATTCGATCACCTTGGTCTCCAAAAAATCAAACAACAAATAGAACAAACCAAGCCCTTAACAGAACGTGCTTGGCTCTTAGAACAAATACAAAAGTAAGCTCCTATGCTCTATCAATAATTCCCAACAAAAGCCCACAAAGATACAACCAACTGATTTTCAAACAACTCCAAAGCAAACATCATCCATTTTAATCAGGCTTCATCAATTTTCCCTTATCAATTGTCATAAAAATGTCCGTTAGACTATACCAAAATCTAGAAGTACTCGTTTTAATTAACAACACGCCTCTTCTTCCCTCCCACTTACTTTGGTTCGCACAGCATTAAAATAGACTCCTATATAGACAAAACCATACTCCTATATATCGCTTGTAAAGCAAGCTAACCACACACAAAAAACAAATCACATGAAGTTGTACCAAAAAATCATGGTAGGTTTAGCAGTTGCTACAACCTTGTTCCCCTCGTGCCAAAGAGAAGATGCTGCCCCTAATCCTACTCCAAACTTACCTACTACCCCTTATAATTACGCCAATGTGAGCTACCCAGCCCACATACAACAGGCCATTGCGGCCTTGGACAATACCCCTGCTAACAATCAATTGACCGATGCAGGGGCGACGCTTGGGCGGGTTTTATTTTTTGATAACAATCTATCTCGCAACAACCGTGTATCTTGCGCTTCTTGTCATGGCAGTCAAGATGGTTTCTCAGACGACCGTCGCTTCAGCCGAGGATTTGATGGAGAAGACACCCGTCGTCATTCTATGACAACGCTCAATGCGCTGTTTTACAAGAGTGGAAAAATGTTTTGGGATGAGCGGGCCGCTAGCTTAGAAGAGCAGGTCTTAATGCCCATTCAAGACCACATTGAAATGGGAATGGATTTAGGAGATTTAGTAGAACGCTTAAAAGGCGTTGATTACTATCCTGCTCTTTTCCAAGATGCCTTTGGCAGCAACACTATTACCGAAGAGGGGATTTCCAAAGCCCTTGCCCAGTACTTGCGCAGTATGGTGACTTACGAATCCAAATACGATCTAGTCCAACAAGGAAGCGCCAGTTTTACAGCACAAGAATTAGCAGGACAACAACTCTTTGCAAGACAGGGCCCTAATGGGCTATTAAGTTGTCAGGATTGCCACGGAGGAGGCACAACTGATATTCATTCCACCCACCTTCACTTGGGACAAGTTGCTACCAAGGTATACCCACACGATCCATCGGACTTGGGTGTTTATGAGACAACAAATGACCCTGCGGATAGAAATAAATTCAAAGTAGGAAGTTTGCGAAACATTGCGGAACGGGCGCCTTATTTACATGATGGTTCTGCTGCCAGTCTACAAGCTTTATTGCAAACACCAGAGCATAATTTTGGACTTAACCCTACTGAAATCACCCATGTCATTGCCTACCTAAACACCTTAACAGATGAGGCAATTCAAAGAGATGAAAAATTCAGCAATCCTTTTGCCAATCAAAGGCGTGGACCGCGCTAAATCTTATCTTCACATTTTTACAGAGAAAGGGAGTTGTCGTTTGGCTAATCCCTTTTTCTATTCATAAAGTTTATTTTTACGCCATTTTGTTTTTGAGTATCAAAAAAGCAACTTTTTCTTTGATTTCCTTTGTATAAAGACAAAAAATAGCGGTGTCACAATTTTTTACTTCAAACTAATTTTCACTATATTGATAGTACCTTAAGCCCCAATGTTTATCTCTTATAAGATGGCTATTGCACAGATACTATAACTTTTTTTCTGTATTAATGGGGACAGTATTCTATGCTTTAGGTCCTCTCTACTTCTATATAGTCCTTTTATTATGATCCTATTCTATAATACAATAACGAACCATGATACCTAGTTCTGATCAAAAAGAATGGCACGATTTATTAATGACGGAGGAAATTCCTCCTCTAAAAAGTTTGAGTTTAAAACTCAAGCTAGCTTCTCTAAAAGCCAACATTAAGATCGAAACCATGACGGTAGCAGAAGCTATCGTACAGTTGCACAACTATTGTGCAGCCAATGAAAAAATGTATGCCACAGATTTAGAAAACCTCTTTGGTCAATAAAATGAATACGTTTCTGAAAAAGGAAAAATACCACTATAACAATGAGTACTAAGAATAAATTAATGGCAATAGATGCTGCCAATGCATTGATTGAAGCAGGTCATGTATTAACTATTGCAGGACATGAAGAGCTATTACAACAACTCCAAAAAGGCAACTGGATTGGAGGGACAACGACCTACTTCATGGATAAAGAGGGAGGAGGAGTCAATCACGAAAAGATCTTTGTAACAGACCTAACCGATATTGTCACTAGTTTTAAAATCAAAGCCTACGAAGAAGCAACCATTACCACAGACCTTTTAGAAGATAGGTATGAGAATGGTTTTTCTTATCTTATTCTGCCTGCTTTTGCTTCTATTCATCAAACCTATGGTCTCCAAGCAGGAGAACAATCCACCTTATTTGATCGCCCATTGATGGGTTGGATTGCAGGCGTACATTTAGACGAAATTGGAAAAATCACACCAAAAGTAATCGATGGCAGTACAGGAATGTTCTTTGAGAATAGAGGCTGTACCCTTCATGGAGCATTACCTGCTACTCAGTATGCAGAGATTGATATTGTTAATATTTACCAACAAGGCCAAGGAGATACTTTCACGTTTCAAGAAGATGGTTTTGGCTGTACCTCTTGCCTCATCAATGGTAAACCAGCGAATCTAGCCGATTATTATAAAGAGAATAACATCAATGCTGATCTGCCCCTAGTCGCCAATTATGCAGGCGCTTCTATTAATGTCAGCATTCAACAAATCAATGAAGAAGAGCACCATGTTGCTTTCTTCGCCCCTGTCCTTAAAGGCAGAGCATACAAAGTCGCTCAACCGATTGAGGATCTGTATACTGTTTTTTGTAAGGAATTGCCTGAAGATAGCTCCGCTGTCATCTTTTCTTGCAATTGCATTCTTAATTACGTCCATATTGAAATGGAAAAGAAATTTGCAGGTGATTTTAGAGGTCCCTTTACTTTTGGGGAAATAGCTTATATCTTAGTGAATCAGACGATGGTTACCTTGTCTATTAAGGAGTATTAGTTCATTATAGTATGCCTATTTTCAGAATAGAACAAACAAAAGTCATCCCTTAAGTACTAGAATAAACAAGAGATGCCCGCTACTAGGGTGGACATATGAATGGAAGGCTGTTTGCCCTTTTGCAGTCATCTAGCCCTAACGTTTTTTTGGCAATGCAAAAGAAGTAAGACAACAACAACTCCCCTGCCCAAGCAGAATCTAGTACAACCGTCTTTCATTTAGTCGAAGAACTTAAAAAATACCTCTAAAAATAAATCCTGCTTTAACAACTCCTTAGCAACTTCAACAAGAACATAATCTCGATTTTTTTGTAGTACTAAAGCAACTAAAAAGCCATTATACTATGACCAATAGAGAAGGATTTCTTTTCAAACCATACGAAGCGCCTGAACAAGAACCGTTTGACCGCTTATTTGACATTTTTAAGGAACTGATTACCCATACTTCAGGAGATGTGGAGGAAGCCTTGGATTGGATGTATGAGCTAGACAAAGAATACAATCTTAGTACGCCAGAATATACCTTAGACGATTTTATAGAAGACCTGAAGAAAAAGGGATATGTCAAGGAAGAAATTGATCCTGACCAAGAGGGTGGTGATGGCGACGAAGGAGAAGGCGGTTCTGGAAAATTG
The DNA here is from genome assembly GCA_050633105.1 of Aureispira sp. GTDB lineage: Bacteria > Bacteroidota > Bacteroidia > Chitinophagales > Saprospiraceae > Aureispira. The sequence continues at coordinate 8,321 of JBOEFW010000041.1, forward strand.
TCTATTACCGCTAAAACAGAGCGAGCGATTCGCCAACAGGCACTCGACCAAATCTTTGGACAACTCAAACGCAGTGCAGCAGGCAACCACAAAACCAAACATCGTGGACAAGGCGACGAGCACAATGGAGAATACCGCAATTATCAATATGGTGATTCGCTAGAGCGTATTGCGATGACCGAAAGTTTGCGCAACGCACAAATCAACAATGGAATCGGCAACTTTAACCTGACGGAAGATGATTTAGTGGTGGAGGAAACTACTTTCAAAGCACAAATGAGTACGGTTTTGATGATTGACATCAGCCACAGTATGATTTTATATGGTGAAGATAGAATCACTCCTGCCAAAAAAGTAGCAATGGCTTTAGCCGAATTGATCACGACACGCTATCCCAAGGACACCTTGGATATTTTGGTGTTTGGAAACGATGCTTGGCGCATTAGTATTCAAGATCTCCCCTATCTCAAAGTAGGCCCTTATCATACCAATACAGTAGCAGGATTGCAATTGGCTATGGATATGTTGCGCCGAAAACGCAATACCAATAAGCAGATTTTTATGATTACGGATGGTAAGCCAAGTTGTATTCGCGAGCGCGATGGCACTTATTATAAAAACAGTTTTGGCTTGGATGAATACATTGTTAATAAATGCTACAATATGGCTGCCCAAGCACGCAAATTGCATGTGCCTATTACGACCTTTATGATTGCACAAGATCCTTATCTCCGTCAATTTGTAGAAACTTTCACAGAAAAAAATCAAGGCAAGGCTTTTTATACTGGCTTGAAGGGATTGGGAGAAATGATTTTTAAAGATTACGAACAAAATCGCAAGAAACGCATTCGATAAATAAAGGAGTAATTTACGATCCAACTACAGTCTAACTACCTACATTGGAGTCCTGCTTTCTTTTTCTAATCACTCTACTTATTTAATACCTTGTAACAGAAGTTTATTAAGATTTCAAGTGGACTGGGTTTTACTTTTTGTCATTAGCTCCGCTGCTACTTCGTGGTGCCACACAAAGTCGACAACTCTTAAGCGAAGCGCTCACGACCGAAGGGAGCTAAAAAGGTCTAGGGCTAAAAGGAAGGAGCTGGGCAAGCAGCCTTTTTGTTC